>CALVZE010000007.1 GCA_944372445.1 uncultured Clostridia bacterium | reverse complement strand
CACTGCCGTATAGTGCGTGCAACCTAAAACAAGCGCCTTGAAATTGCCACTTAATTGCCTTTTAAGATATGGGCAAAGCATATCTAACTCATCCAAATGCTCGTCTATAAGAGGAGCAAGAGCATTTAGCGCCTTAAATTTCATTTTGCTATCTCGATACTTGCCGATAAGCTTGTTATTTTTTATTGTTGTTTTTGTGGCGATTAAAAGAATATCTTTCTCTTCAAATTCATTTAGCGCAGGCTTGATTGCTGGAACGGTGCCGATAAAGGTTATGTCTTTATACCTTTCACGCATTTCATCAATACAAGTAGCGGTTAAAGTGTTGCATGCAAAAATCACAATTTCAAATTTGAAAAAAGAAAATATTTTACGCAAATTCTTTTCGGTTATTGCAATTAATTCCGCCTTACTCTTCTTGCCATAGGGTAAATTTTCATGGTCACAATATAGAAGATAGTTGCAATATGGACAAACCCTGACGCATTCTTTTAAAATGTTTACCCCGCCCGATCCGCTGTCAATCAATAACACATTTTTCATATATAAATTTATATGATTTAAGTGTTTATAGATTTACATTATACATATTAAAAAATAAATACCTCTTAAATTTAAGAGATATTATTAGAAATAAATATAGTTAAATTATCCTTTCTTCCTCCGCTTTCTTCAATGAGTTTTCTAAAATTGCTACATTTTGACAAGAAACTTCATAAGCCGTCTTTTCTTCTATCAATCCATTTTCTTGTGTCTTAATATATTTTCTTGATTGTATTCTCCCAGATACTTCTATTTTTGTTCCCACATCTAGACCTGAAACAAAACGCGCATTGCGTCCCCAAAATATACAAGGAATATAATCGGTTCTATGATAATTGGTTGTGCGATTGACGGCAATTAGAGCATCGCAAATTTCTCTTTCAAAGGGAGTTTTACGATATACAGGAGCTTTACAAATGTAGCCTACTAGTTTGACATCGTTGAGCTGTTCATGCTCTTTCGCGCTCTCGATGTCCTTAGCAAAGAAATGTAATATTAGTCTATTTTTGTCATTGATGTTTTTGTTGTGACTTCGATATTGACCATGCATAAGCACATTATCGCCCACCTTAATGTTGTCTGCGTTTTCTGTGCGCTCGCTGATTGTCACAGGTATAACATCGACGGTTTTCGATAAACGCTCCACCTCTACTTCAAAGTCTAAAAAATTTTCGCCCTCAATTTGATGAGAGATAACAGGTGCCGTTTTCACCGTTCCAGCAAGTGTTGCTATGTTTGAAATTTCGTTTGTTTCCATAATTTTCTCCTTTAATTTGAATGTTGCACGCCATTCCTGTCAACAGTATAATTGTCTTCATAAACCAAATCGCCAACCGAACCTATCTTGTATGATTTATTTTTTAAAGTTGTCAAAATTAACCTTAATCCGTCTAAGACATGGTCGCTGTTGTTGTGCATTAAAATTATTGAACCATTTTGCACTTTTGATAGCACCCTATTGTTTATCTCTGACGCTGAAAGCCCCTTCCAATCTAAGGTGTCGACATCCCATTGAATAGTTTTAAGCCCTAACTCCTCTGCCGTGTCAAGTAGTTGATTATTATATGACCCAAAAGGCGCTCTAAAAAGTTTAACCTCTTTGTTAGTCACAGCCTCAATTTTCTCTATGGAAGTTGTAAGCTCCTCCCTCACACTATCTTTGTCGAGCTTTACCATGTCTGGATGCGTGTTTGAGTGAGTGCCTATTTCACATCCCGCCTCGTCAATTTTTTTTACCATGTCGGTATAATCATCTACCCAAAAACCAACAAGAAAGAATGTGGCAGTGACATCGAATTCATCAAGTATTTTGAGAATTTCCTCCGTCTTATCGGCTCCCCAAGCAGCATCAAAGGAAATAGCCACCCGCTTTTCCTCCGTGGCAACGCTGTAAATAGGGACCTTTCTAGGTGCATATCCGAAAAAGACTTGCGCTGATGTTGAGCCATTGATAGAAACAGCAAGCAAAACAGCGACCAAAAGTATAATAGTGATAATTTTGATGGTTCTAGATTTGATAACACAGAAATGCATTTGCAAACCTCGCTTTTATTTTATAATTTTATTTGGCTTAGAGCTAAAAGAAAAATAACTACTTTTGTTAATCTTTTGATAGATTTGTCGAAATACATATTTTAGTATATTTTTGCCACTTTTAGATTAGAACAAAATCATAAAATAACTATTTTTTATACCTACCTGTCTGAGTTTATATCTGTCTTTTAACTCTAATTCATCATCTAAGATTTTCTGAAATGTTTCGACAGCGGTCGTTTCACTCCCTTGCTCAACATGACAAAAAAGATTAAACAACAAACATCCAAGCAATGCTTGGTCGAAGGATCTAAAAAACACAGTTAAACACAAGAAACATCAAAAAACAGGCAATGCCTGTCAGCTTGGTTTATAAGATAATAAACAAAAAAGAAAGCTTTTGCTTTCTCTTTCATAACCATTTTAGTCAACAAAACTATAAACATCAAGAACCTTATTCTTTACCTCTTGCACACCACTTGCCAAACGGTCATTTGACAATTTCACTTTCTTTGCCTCAACAATTTTAAATTGTAAACCTTGGTCAATGACTGCCTTATCACTGCCTCCAACATACAAGACATTTTTTCCACCAGCAGTAAAGTTGATGTATTTTACACCCTTTCTATATCTCGCACAAGTCGGAATTTGATGTGTGCTTATTTTTTTAACAAAACCATTGTCGGTAATTACCATGACGCTATCAAAATGATTTTGACAAGCGAGAACTACATAGTCGTCTTTTTCAAGATTAACGCCCATTACGCCACCAGATATGCGCCCTTGGAGTGGAACTTCGCTCTTGTCAAAATTGACAGTGTAACCATGAGAGGTAAACATCAAGATGTTTTTTCCTTTTTCGTCAAGCTCTGCATTAATTAGCGCATCATCATCTGCCACTTTTAAAACTTGATAATAGGACTTAGTTATCACTGCGTCCTCGTTTTTCATGCGTTTTATCATACCTTTCTTAGTCATCATTATTATTTCTTGGCTTGAAACAAGCAGAATACTTATAGGCGTTTCCATGATGTCTACACTTCTATCAATTTGTTTAAGCGTGACGCCTTTATCTCTCCATTTGCATTCAGCAATTTGCGAAACGTTTGTTTTCAGACAGTTACCTTTTTCCGTCAAGATTAAAACTTGGTCAGTGGATTTTACTTTTACTTTTTGTGTGACAATGTCAAATAGCGTCGAGCCGTCGCTGACTGTTCGAGTGGACTTCATGTAACTTGACATATTGACCTTTTTAACAGTCTTGCCCGCGGTTAAAAGAAGATAATATTCTTTAACCACTTCCTCTTCTTCCACCTTCTTCAAAACAATATCATCATTTTTCGTTTCATGGCTACGGCGAGGATTATTAAATCGGCGTTTTACTTCAAGTATTTCCGTTTTAACCACTTCAAGCTGGCGTTTCTTTGAATTTAAGATTGCCTCATATTCCTTAATCTTTGCCTTTAAATCTTTAAGTTCTTGTTGGAGTTTGTTGACTTCCAAATTAACAAGTCGCGCTAAACGCATATCAAGTATTGCTTGCGCTTGCTTTTCGCTCAAAGCAAATTTAGCACGAAGTCTAGTCTTTGCCTCTGACACGCTTGCAGAGGTTTTGATAATCTTAATCACCGCGTCAATGTTTTTTATGGCAATCAAAAGCCCTTCCACAATATGCGCGCGCTCTTTGGCAATATCAAGGTCATACTTTGTTCTACGAACGATAACATCGCGCTGAAAAGCAGTGTAGTAGGCAATTATCTCCATTAGCCCCATCTGCTTTGGCTTTCCACCAGCTATTGCCACCATGTTGATAGCATAGGACAGTTGCATATTGGTGTTTTGATAGAGATATGCAAGAATTTTCTTTGCGTTTGCATCTTTTTTCAGCCTGATAATCGCACGCATCCCCGACCTATCACTTTCATCGCGAATTTCACTGATATCTTGCAATTTATCTTTATTTTTTTCTTTAAGCTCGGCAATTTTTTGAAGCAGAAGCGCTTTGTTTACTTGATATGGAAGTTCAGTGATAACCAAACTTTGTTTGTCGCCGTTCTGCTCTATACCAACCTTTGCTCGGATGACAATTTTGCCTTTCCCTGTTTCGTATGCACTCTTTAAGCCGTCACCGAAGATTAACTCGCCACCCGTTGGAAAATCGGGACCTTTGATAATCTTCATCATCTCTTTAAGTGTAATATTCGGATTGTTGATATATGCGACAACGCCGTCTATAACCTCTCCTAAATTGTGTGGAGGTATATTGGTTGCAACGCCAACCGCAATACCAGAAGCGCCATTTACAAGTAGATTTGGAAAGCGTCCAGGAAGGATATCTGGTTCTTTCAATGTGTCATCAAAGTTCAAACTCCACCTTACGGTGTCTTTTTCTAAATCGCGGAGTAGTTCTAATGCAAGTGGCGTCATTCTGGCTTCTGTATAACGCATAGCAGCCGCACTATCACCGTCAACCGAACCGAAATTGCCATGTCCGTCAATAAGAGGCGCGCGCAAAATGAAGTCTTGCGACATACGCACCATAGCATCATACACAGATGAGTCGCCATGTGGATGATATTTACCCATACAATCGCCGACAATTCTTGCCGATTTTCTGTATGGTTTATCTGGCGTTAAGCCTAGCTCCATCATAGAATATAGAATACGCCTTTGAACAGGTTTAAGCCCGTCCTCCACTCTCGGAAGCGCTCTATCCATAACAACATGCTCTGTGTAAGGTATCATAGAGTCGTGAAGAACATCACTAAGATTTTTAGTGATGATACCACTTCCGCCATCTCCGTAAAAACTTTTATCTTCCATAACCCTCTCTCTTCTTTCGACTTTTTTCAAGCTCTCTTCAAACTTTTCATGAAGTTTAATCGCCTCGTCTGATATTTCCTCATTTTCGATGTTTTCTTGCTCTATATCTTCTACTATCTTAGCATTTTCATATATATTTTCTTCAACCTCATCTATATCGCTTATAGAAGCAACATCTACAATATCTTCTTCAACATTTCCTATACTTTCGTCTTCTTTACTTTCTTCGACAAAACTTTCATCATTGACTTCTAACTTTTCGTCTTTTTGCTTTATTTTGACTTCGTTTACTAACCGCTTAGCATTCTGTCCGCTTTTAAATCTTTCTTCTTTTTCGTCTTCGGCTATTTTTTGAATGTCTTGTTTATCAACTCCTGTTTCATGAGGTTTGTCGCTATCGACAATTACATCATCGACATTTTCTAAATCTTCTTGCGACTTTTCAGCATTAATTAGTTCCTTTTCTTTGATAGGTTCTTCATAACTTTTTTCAGCTACATTCTCTTCTTCGACAAAAGAAGTGTCTTGTTTATTGTCGTTCTCAATTTTTATTTCTTTCTTCTCATTATTTTGCTGTTCAAGCGACCAAATATCTATTTGACCGTCCAAAACGATAGGCGCAGGTTCTTCCTCCTCCTTTTCCTCCTCAGGCAGCAAAAGTTCATCATAGCACATCTGCCCCTCTATCGGCTTATTTAGTTGTTCTTCGTTGTCCCTATCGTCCATATTTCCTCATTAAATCTTGCTGTAATCTTTCATGAAAGTATCTTCGCGGTCAAAGTTAGCGTGTTCGTTGATATACGCCTTTCTATCTTCAATCGCATCGCCCATAAGTGTGGTGATGAGCTTTTCAGCCTCTGCCGCGTCCTCAATCGTAACCTGAATTAGCGTGCGTTTTTCTGGGTCCATAGTTGTCTCCCAAAGTTGTTCAGGGTTCATTTCACCAAGACCTTTATAGCGCTGTATCATATAGCCTTTGCCGACTGCTTTAACAGCGTTAGGAAGTTCTGCATCGCTATACACATATTTTTCATAGTCTTTTTTATATACCTTATATAAAGGAGGAAGTCCGATAAAGACATGTCCATCGGTTATTAATGGTCGCATATATCGGAAGAAAAATGTGAGTAGTATCGCACGAATATGCGCGCCGTCCTGGTCGGCATCGGAAAGGATGATGACCTTGTTATATTTCAAACTGTCTAGGTCAAAATCTTCCCCGAAACCTGTGTCAAGTGCCGAGATAATCGTTCTTATTTCTTCATTTGCAAGCACCTGGTCAACTCTTTTCTTCTCTGCATTAAGAGGCTTACCGCGAAGTGGCAAGATGGCTTGAAATGACCTATCTCTGCCCTGCTTTGCCGAACCGCCCGCAGAATCGCCCTCAACAATGAATAACTCATTTTTTTCTCTATTTCTTGAAGAGCATGAAGCAAGCTTGCCAACAAGATTAAAATTCTCTGCATTTGCTTTTGCGCGAGTAAGCTCCTTGGCTTTTTTAGCAGCAAGCCTAACTTTTGCCGCCTGCTTTGCCTTATTAATGATTATCTCAGCAGTAGGCGAGTTTTTCTTGTCGTCCAAAATTCTAGTTAATTCTCTTAGTGTTAAATTTTCCACTTCTGTCTTAGCTTCAATGTTGCCTAGCTTTGTCTTTGTCTGACCTTCAAACTGAACATTGTTCATCTTGACATTTATGATAGTGGTTAAACCCTCTCTAAAATCTTCACCTAAAAGATTTTGTTCTTTATCCTTCAAAAATCCATTGTTTCTTGCATAGTCATTAAAGACCTTGGTAAAAGCTGACTTAAAGCCTGTTTCGTGCATACCGCCTTCGGTTGTAGGAATATTATTGACGAAAGAAAAGGTGTTTTCTGTGTAAGAATCCGTGTAAATTATACTCACCTCTAATTGCAACACTTTGCTTTCAGCACTAAAATAAATAGGCTCCTTAAAAAGCGATGTCTTGCCCTCTACAAGATAGAGCGCAAAGTCGGAAATACCACCTTCATAGTGAAACTTATAGTCTTCGCCTGTAAGCTTGTCATAGACTTCAATTTTAAGACCTTTATTAAGAAACGCAAGTTCCCTAGCACGCCTAATAATTGACTCTATATTGAATTTTTGCTCACCAAAAACCCTATCATCTGGCATAAATGTAACAGATGTTCCTGTTTCCGTGCTATCTCCTATTTCCTTTAAAGGTGCAACAGGCACACCGCTATGAATTTTGCCATTTTCATCTTCATAAGAATGGAATTCAATAAAATATTTCTTTCCATTTTTGCAAACTGTCACTTTGCACCATCTCGATAGAGCATTTGTAACCGAAGCGCCCACGCCGTGTAGTCCGCCTGAAAATTTGTAGTTATCGTTATTAAACTTACCACCTGCGTGGAGAGTGGTATAAACAACTTCAACACCGCTCTTTTTTAAAGTTGGATGCATATCAACAGGAATACCGCGACCATTATCCGAAACAGTGGCACTGCCATCATCATTTATAGTTATTTTAATCGTGTCGCCATAGCCGTTACTGATTTCATCAATAGCGTTGTCAACAATTTCCCAAAGGATGTGATGAAAACCACGCGCACTCGTCGTTCCGATATACATGCCTGGACGAAGTCGGACAGCATCCAACCCCTCTAAAACCACAATATCTTTTGACTCATAATTTTTTTCTGCCATAGCGTTCTCCATTTTTAATATGTATAAACTATTAACTTATATAAGCAATTTGATAAAAAGCAAATAATTTCCTATTAGATTATATCACAAAAGTATAAAAATAAAAAAATGATTTTTGACAATTTTCATAAAATCTTGCTTTAATTTCAAATCTATAACTCATTTATGGAGCAAAATCACTTTTAGATGATGCGTATTATTATGCATTAAAGTGTATAATTAAACATAGAAATTTTTGGTGCTAGCAAAAGATATGAATTTAAATATATTAACAAAAACAATGTTTAACATCATAAAAATTAAAAAGATAAACAAACTAAATTTGAGGTTATATGAAAAAGATAATTTTAACAGGTGGAGGCACAGCAGGTCATGTTTACCCCGCCTTAGCACTCGTCAGCGACCTAGAAAAAGACCACGAAATACACTACTTTGGCAGTAGCGGAATGGAAAAGGAAATTTTAAAAAACTATCCCTCTATTTTATATCACGAAATTCCTGTCGTCAAACTTGAAAGAAAGATAACTCTTAGAAACTTAATGCTTCCCTTTAAACTCATCTCTTCAATAAGACAGACAAAAAGAGAACTTAAAAAAGTTAAGCCGAATATTGTGTTTGCCAAGGGCGGATTTGTTTCGGTCCCTGTCGCTATATCTGCACACAAATTAAAAGTGCCGGTCATAAGTCATGAAAGTGATTTGAGTTTAGGGCTAGCAAACAAAGTGATACTAAAATATTGCGACTGTATGTGCACCACTTTCCCCGAGACGGCCAAAAGAAAAAAGTGCGTCTATACCGGTCAGCCCATTCGCGAAAAGATAATAAAGGGAAAGAGGTTGCCTATAAATAGCGACTTGCCTTTTTTGTTGGTGCTAGGCGGAAGCAGTGGTGCGCGCTTTTTAAACAATCTAATATATGACAATATAGATGACTTTACAAAACATTTTTTTGTGCTACATATTTACGGCAAAAACGGAAAGGAAGTTGCGCATGAAAATTATTACGGCGTTCCCTATACCGACCATATTGAAGATTTTTATGCGACAGCAGATGTCGTTTTATCAAGAGCTGGCAGTGGTGTTATCAATGAATTAAAAACTCTTAATTTACCAATGCTTTTAGTTCCGCTTTCAAAACAAATTTCACGAGGCGACCAAATAGAAAATGCGAAATATTTTGAAGAAAAAGGTTATGCGAAATTTATCGAAGAAGAGGATGCTGATTATTTAAAAATTAAAGAAAATTTATTAAATTTACTAAAAAACAATAAAAAAACGGTAAAAAATTTGAAAAAAAGCGAAAAAATAGATGCAAATGAGAAGATTTTGGAATTAATTAAAAAATATGAGCTTTAATAATTTGCTCATTTTTTTGTTGGTTTTATCAAAAAAAATTGATATTTCAAGTTAAAATTCTTGACAAATTTGGCACACCATATCCTTCACTATTAGCATCAAAACCAATGCTTTGACAACCTCTAAGCAGTCTGAACTTTGCCTCATTCGGCTTCATCCTTGGAAAACGCTCAAACATCAATAATATAACACCGGCTATCATCGGTGTTGCCACACTTGTTCCGCTTAAATGGGTATAAAAATTTTTTCGACCGCATGAGATAATATCAACACTCGGCGCAACAACATCAGGCTTATAATGTCTTAGAGCTGGTCCTCGCGAGGAAAACGACGCCATTTCAAAAAAATCTTTATTATACGAACTTTCATCTAAACGATTATCGTCAAATCCGCCGACTGTGATAATTTCTGGGCTAATGCCTGGCGACATAATTGTGTTTTCATTTGGACCACTATTTCCAGCAGCTGCCACCACAACAACACCATCTCTCCAAAGAGCATTGGCGCCCTGCATAATCGGGTCATTATAACCTATTGGTTCGCTACCAAAACTCATACAGACAACCTTTATGTTATATCTATCATGATTATCATAGACCCATTCCATTGCATCTAAAATTTTGTTTGCCGTTGCTTCTCCTGTTTCGCCAAGCGCTTTCAAAACATATAGGTTTGCTTTTGGAGCTATACCACTATATCTAAAATTTGATAGATACCCACCTCCCGCACACACGCCACAGACAAAGGTTCCATGTCCATTATCATCATAAAATTGTGTTTTATTTTTCACAAAATCCTTAAAAAATTTTATGCGATTTTCACTAAGCATAAAATCACAATGCGGAGCAATTCCCGTGTCAATAAATGCAACGCCGACACCTTTACCTGTGAGGTTAAAGCTTTGCGTTTTTAAAATTTCCTTTGATATCTTCATTTGATAACTTGCAATGGTTAATGAGGAAATATACTCGACAGTTTCAAGCCTTGACAGCGAAAATATATCGTCTTTTGTAGCTTGACAATAAAAAGCTCTAATGAATAAATATTCATTTTCTATATGTATATTTTTAGTTTCAAGAAAACGCTTTAAGCGCTCTTTGTTGTTGTAGTAGATAAAACATCCTATCTTTTTCTCATGCGATAGACAAGAAATTAATCCAAACAGTCTTTTATCAATTTTTTTCATTTATCTCATCAATTATCCTTATCATATTTTCATATGTTTCATTAGGTAAATACATTTTTATAGCATTTAATGAAGAAATAAGCGCGTCGTAATTAAATTCACCCGCCTCTTTTTGCCTTTCAATCTCACTTTTCAAACGCAATAGCAACTCATCATGCGACAAATCTTTAAGCTCTCCATATTTTTTATTGATATCTTCCTTTTCTTTTTCCTCTAAGTTGCCATTTTTAACAAAATCACTAAGCTTCATATTTCCTCTCTACTTACAATATATGCCAAAAATTTTCTTTTTTTACACAAATTATAAAATAATTAACATATAAATAGTATATGGATAATTTTAGCTACTACCCAAAAGGCATAATAATAAAAGACGGAAAAATAAGTGAAGAAAATTTGTCACAGAACAAATCAGAAACAAACACCTCAACACCTAACAGTTTCCCAAATCTTGGCAATCTTCCAAATTTGAGCAATCTTTTTTCAAATAAAAATATAAATGACCTGTTACCTCTTCTTCTTGGAAAAGGGTTAAACAAAAATGAAATGTTTTCACAAATCATGAACAATATGACAAAAGAAGAAAAGAGTAAGAAAGACGAAAAAAAAGTAACTTTAAAAAAACAAAATTACCTAGATGAAATGTAACTTACCATTCGTTTGTTTGCTCAAAAAATAACAAGCAATTTTCAGGGTGCCAATATATATTCGCCGTCGAAACATCTCAGAAATCAGGCTTTTTTCTCTTAGATCACAAGTAGATGAAAAGTTGCGAAGGTTTTTTCGGCAACCCAATAGTGCGTCCGTCAAAACATCATCTAAAAATGACAAAGCTAATCATCCACAACGCAACCATTTTCAAAGAAAACTTTACGCTTGCAAATTTTATCAGCAATCTCTGGTCTTGTGGTAGCTAAAATCAAAGTGGTTTTCTGAGCTTTCAACTTTTTAACCATGCTTAAAATTGCATCTATATATGCGCCTGAAATTTCGTCAAATATGTTATCGACTAAAAGTAGATCTATCGGTCTAAACGACAGTCTAATAAGTGAAAGAATGTATTTATCTTCAATCCTTATATTTTTAAGCTTGACATCCCTAAGTTTTTCTATGGAAAACTCTATTATTGCATTATTTATCATTTTTTCAGCTTCGGCTTCTTTGACGCCTTTCTTTAATAGGACATATTTGAAATTTTCATATACAGTTTTATTTTCCAAAAAAACCGGACAATACGGCACATAGCCAACACTGACATCTGTTTTAAAATCCACTTTTTTTAGCGGTATTTTGTTTATATAAATCTCGCCACTATCGTAATTTTCAAGCTTGGCAATAACACGCAACAAACTTGTCTTGCCACTATTTTGCTCTCCAACAAGAGCGACGCTTTCTCCTTCTGCCACATCAAGATTGATATTGTTCAAAGCATAATATTCCTTAGTATATTTCAAAAACAAATTCTTAATTGATATCATATTTTCCCCTTACCTTTCAACAACAAATATTATAAATATATGATACATTAAAACTAAAAAAAAGAAAAGCAATTTAATAACTTTCCTTTAAAAAAAATTAGTAAGCGGTCAAAGATTCGAGTGCTTCGTATTCTTGCTCAGATTGAACTATGACGAAAATAACTATTGTTCATTTTTAAACAAGCTCGAAAAGTATCACTCTTCCGCTTTTTTCACACTAATTTTGAGTTCGTTAGAAATACATTCGGTTGCGGTTAAGATATAGCCTGTTTTGTCATCGTTTTGAATAGCCTCGCCAACCACAACTCTAAAAGAAAGTTTAGCCTCATCTGATGTAGTAAAAAGATAAGTCATATTCCCCTTTTTAGAATACTTTTCATAGGTTTCTTTACCACTCATGCCATTAGCCGAAGCCTGCAAAACTGTGATATTATACCACTCATCCGCCTTGTCAATTACAATTTCTTGTTTTTCCTCTCCCTCTTCTCCAAAATTCAATTTTAAACCTTCAATAGTCGATTTTATTTGAAGCTCTACATACTTTTCTTCTACACGCGATTCGTCATCAAGCACCATTCTAACCGCATAATTTGTGCTTAACCCCTGCGTAGCATCACTAAGATGTGCGCATATAAGTCCTTGATTGTCACAGCCAACTGAAAATAAAAGTATAAAAGTTAAAAAACATAACAAAATCTTCTTCATGTTTTTATTATTTACAAAATTTTAGATTATAAACAAATAAAAAATGAAAGTTTAAGACAATTTATATTTTTAATTATCACGCCTATACCCGCATCATGTCAAGTAGGAACATTTATGCTCCACCACCGAAACATCTCATAAACCAAGCAGTATTTTTTAGATCCTTCGACGACGGAACGGCAAGCGTTCCTGCTCAGGATGACAGAATTATCAATCAAATCCTCTTTAAGTCGCGACAAAACCGCCAATGTAATGCGGTTTTCGTTTGGTCGCGAGAGGCGAAAACAAGCGTAAAAGCGATACTTTTCGAACTTGTTTCGAAAATGAGCAAGAGTGCAGTTTTCGCCGATGTCATGTTGAGCAAAGATGTTATTTTACAATAATGTTAAGTGTCTTTTTGTATGATGGTGTTCGGATGATAATAGAATAATGCCCACTTTCGCTCACCACGATGTTATAGGTATTTGTTGCTATTTTGGTAATCTGCACCTCATCATAATTATGACTGAAAGAATAAAAAGGTTCGTCGCTGTTAAGCGTAAAATTATAATTTTCGCCTATATTTAACACTAACTCATCAACTTCAACATTATCAAATAGCACTTTGATGTCGTCAGACTCTTCTATCTCTTCCTCTATTTCATCTGGTGAATCTGGATTTTCTGGTATGATTGAATTTTTGTCTAAAACAGTGACATCAACCGTAACCACACTTGTTTCATTGCCATACTTTGCCGTCACAGTTAATGCGGTTTTGCCCTCTGACAAGCCCACTATCTTCTTTTCACTTTCATCAACATTCGCCCTTGTTTCATCACTTACATCAAAGGAAACTATGGCTTGTTTTATGTTTACATCATAATCAATTTCTTTACTTCCGCCTACCGTTAAAACTATATCTCTCGCCGTGACCATGAGTGGATTATTTTCCTCCTTTGGTAAGGTCACTATAAGCACCACCACCGCAACAATAACTATCGGCAAAATTAAAAGATATTTCCAACTCTTTTTCCATGCTTCTTTCATCATCGTCCTCTAACAAATTTCGACAATTTTTCAACATGGACATTATACTATCTTTTCGAGGATTATAGCAAATATTATTTATAAATTTTAAGATTTTTCTTCTTTAAAATCACATCAATACACTCATTTACGCTCTCATCCAGCGTCTGATTTGTTGTGTCGATTAGATATGCATCTGGCATCATCTTTATCGCGCCATGCTCTCTATGAATATCCTTATAGTCTCTATCTCTTAACTCTTCCAACACCTTCTCATAAGTGATGTCTTCGCCACGCTCTAAAAATTGTTGGTATCGCCTTTCTGCTCGCACAGATTCCTCCGCAGTGATAAAAAATTTAAAATCAGCGTCAGGAATAACCTCGCTTCCTATATCTCTTCCTTCCATAACAACGTTATGAATTTTTGCAAAGTTGCGTTGAATTTTAAGCACCTTATCTCTAATTACAACAAATGGTGAAATTTTGGCAGAAAGCACAGTGATATCATCTCTTCTCAAATTTTTTGTATGGTCAACTCCATTTACATACACATGTTCTTGATTATTAACAAATTTAACTTCTACAAAAATTTGCTTGGCAAACATTTCAATATACCTTTCGTCAATTTTGTTTTCATCTAAATTAAGATACTTAAAAGCACATGCTATGCCACGATAGACAGCGCCTGTGTCAAAAAAGTTAAATTTTAAGCGTCTTGCAAGCTCCTTTGCAATGGTGCTTTTGCCCGAGCAAACATAACCATCAATTGCAATACTCACATTGTTTTTATCTAATTTTTCTGTGATAATATCATAGCAATAATCAATTGTTTCCTCTAAATTCATATCGCTATTATCAACTATTATGCTGTCTTTACATGGCTTTAACGGCGCCTCTGTCCTTGTCGTATCTCTCAAATCACGCTCCCTTAAATCCTTTAACACATCCTCAAATTTGACCTTTTGACCTCTTAGTTTCGCTTCTTCAAACCTGCGCATGGCTCGAATGTTCTCATTCGCGGTTAAAAAAATTTTGACATCTGCATCAGGCATGACAACTGAGCCGATATCTCTTCCTTCCATAACACAATTATTGCGAATTGCAAATTCCTTTGCTATTTTTAGATATTTTTCGCGCACAAAAGGAAAGATAGATATTTTTGAAGCCATTTGACTTATAACCTCTGTTCTAAGAAAAGGAGTGACATTCTTTTGATTGATAAAGACATTTTGCTTGCCGTCTATGAACCTCACCTCAATATTTTTAGTATTGACAAGCTCTCTAACTTTACTTTCTTCCACAATATCACCATAGCTAGCATAATAAGAGTATGCAATTGCACGAAAGATAGCTCCCGTGTCTAACATCTTAAAGTCAGAGCCTAATTTTTCACACAAACCTTTTGCAAGAGTGGATTTTCCAGAACCCATATACCCATCGATGGCTATTTTAAACATGATTACCTCCTTATTGTTTTTAGCAATTTAAGTAAAATAACTTTAAAATTCTCAAAAAATGCAAGCACAAAAAATCCTAACCATAAAGACTTTTCAATATGATTAGGATTTTCTTTATTCGTCTATATCTTTTTCTTCTGACACAGGAAGTTCAACCTCAGTGTTAGTCTTGGTTGCCTCTTTAATCTTAGCTTCTATTTCCGCCATAAGCTCAGGATTTTTCTCCAAAGTGAGTTTGGTATTTTCTTTACCTTGCCCGATTTTTTCGTCATTATAGCTGAACCATGCTCCTGATTTTTTAATGATGTTATAGGCAACAGCCATATCTACGATACAACCCGATTTTGAAATGCCCTTGCCATACATAATTTCAAATTCTGCCACTTTAAAAGGTGGAGCAAGCTTGTTTTTGACAACTTTAACCCTAGTTTTATTGCCGATGATATTTTGACCGTCTTTAACAACATCAACCTTTCTTACATCAAGCCTAATGCTAGCATAAAATTTGAGTGCTTTACCGCCTGTTGTTGTTTCAGGAGAGCCAAACAAAACGCCAACTTTTTCTCGAAGTTGATTGATAAAGATGACTGTTGTGTTACTTTTGCTTGTGACAGAAGTAAGCTTTCTTAAAGCTTGACTCATCATTCTGGCTTGCAGTCCCACATGATTATCGCCCATCTCACCGTCTATCTCCGCCTTTGGAGTAAGAGCGGCAACAGAGTCAACAACGATAAGTGCAAATGCACCCGAACGCACCAAGGTGTCGCAGATATTTAAGGCTTGCTCACCGTTGTCAGGCTGTGAAACATAAAGCTCGCTTGTGTTGACGCCTAACTTTTCCGCATAAATAGGGTCAAGAGCATGCTCTGCGTCAATAAAAGCGCATGTGCCACCTAATTTTTGAGCTTCTGCAATGATGTGAAGAGAAACCGTTGTTTTACCAGAGGACTCAGGTCCATATATTTCCACAATTCTTCCTCTTGGCACACCGCCGATACCGAGTGCAATATCAAGTGTCAGACAACCCGTTGGAATAACTTCCACCTGTTGATAATTTTGCTTGCCAAGTTTCATAATAGCGCCCTTACCAAACTGTTTTTCAATTTGCAAAAGTGCCTGATCAAGCGACTCTTCCTTTGTTAAAACTTTTCCTTTTTCCATATCTACCTCTTATTCCATATTTTCAATTATATTATACTAAATTCTAATAATATCTCAAAACGATTTTAAAGGAATTTTTTACAAGGAAGACAAAAACTGTGCATTTATCTGTCTTAATGATGATAATCTACAAAAATAAAAATAGGCTTTCGCCTACTTTAAGTGCAAATTAATTTTTTGCGTTATGCTTCTTCTAAATTAACTTTTATAGCTCGGCTTCTACACCTTCGCATCATCATCTTTCTTCTCAATATTTTCTTCTTTTACTACAACTTGTTTTTCTTCTTTAAAAACATGCCTATTTTTAACAAGGTAATTTATCATAGAAAGAATGGTAAGAATTATCGTTATAGCAAGGAAGACATAGCCTATAAGACTAAGCACAGTGTTTGCAACCCCTGATATTGCATAATAGAATTCTTCAACGATAAACGCGTATGCAAAATAATAGATGAGAGTTAAAAACTGAAAAGTTGCCTTAACTTTGCCATACATATCAGCCTTCAAAACAATACCCCTAGATGCCGCAAGAGAACGAAGTGCCATTATCATGAGTTCGCGCGCAATTATGATTATGGCAATAACTATGCCTAGATAGTCAGGATAAATGATAGGACTTGAAGAAAAGTTTCCTCCATTCGCAGTCACAGGATAAGCAACGATAAGCAAAAAACCACTCATCACTAAAAGCTTATCAGCAACAGTATCGAAAAAGTTTCCCAATGTCGTCACCATATTGCGCTTTCTCGCAATGTGTCCATCTAAAAAGTCAGTGAGGCATGCCACCATAAAGATGATAGTCGCCACAAGTTTGCCATAAGGAATAAATGTAGCAAGATAGAAAAAGACAAAAACAGGTATTAAAAGTAATCTACAAAGCGTTATTCTATTTGGAAGATTCATATACTTCTCCTTTATAATCAGCGCCGTCAAAAGATAAAAATTTTACCATGACAAAATCGCCCACCTTAATATTTCCATTATCCACTATTTTCACATTAAAGTCAACTGTTGGAGAGAGAAATTCTGTGTGTCCAACAAATAATCCTGTCGAATCCTCGAAGTAGTCAACAAGAGTCTTATAGCTCTTTCCTAGATGTATGCGCGCTCTATTATATGCCACTTCTGCCTGCAACTTTTGTATCTTTTTAAGCCGTCTTTTCTTTTTCCACTCGCTGTTTTGATGCTTTATGTAATAACTTGCTGTGTTTTCTTCACGATAGTATGGAAAAAAGCCAGCATAATCGAATTTACTTTCTTTTATGAAATCACAAAGCTTTTTAAACTCTTTGTTTGTTTCTGTCGGATATCCAACAATAAAGGTAGAACGAATATGAATAGATGGATATTGATTTTTAATAAGATGTATTAAAGCTCTGGTCTTATCTTCATCAAGTCGCCTGTTCATGCTTTTTAAAATGTTATTGTCGATATGTTGAAGTGGAATGTCGACATATTTGCACATCTTTTTGTTGCTATCTATATAAGACAAAAGCTCAGTCGTTGTCTTTTCTGGATAGATATAGTGAAGTCTTATCCACTCAATTCCTTTAATCTTTGAAAGTTTGTCAAGTAATGGAATAAGCCTGTTTTCTTTATATAAATCCTCGCCGTATCTTGAAACATCTTGCGCCACCAAAATAAGTTCTTTTATGCTGTTTGAAGCAAGATATTTTGCTTCCTCAACAATATCTTCCATAGGATAACTTATATATCTTCCTCTAATTCTAGGAATAGTGCAGAAGGAACAGCCATTACTGCATCCATCGGCAATTTTAAGATACGCATAAGACCCACGCGAAGTAAAAATGCGTCCATTTTTAGATTTACTTTGCTCATGCCCAACCTTATATAGGTCTTCTATAATCTCGCAAATCCTGTCATTGTCTTTTAAATTTAAGAAGGCATCGACCTCTTTTATCTCTTTTTCTAATTGCGTTTTGTGCCGTTCTGGCAAGCATCCCGTCACAATAACCTTTTCCACCTTACCTTTTGCTTTTAAAAGACAAACATCAAAGATATTTTCAAGCGCTTCTTTCTTTGCAGGCGTGATAAAAGCGCAGGTGTTGACAATGACAATATTGGCGTCATTTACATCATCTACGATTTTAAAGCCATAATCACTAAGTTTAAAGAGCATTTTTTCAAGGTCAACTCTATTTTTGTCACAACCTAGTGAAATAGCCGACACTTTTTTGTCCTTCAATTTTTCATCCATAGTTTTTTTCCTTTATTTTAGACTTTTGAGGTTTATGATTTTTGTAATAAAGAATAGACTAACAATCAAATCAATCATATTGATCGCCAAAAATTTCCCTAAATTCGTCCATAGTGGTATAGACAGTTCTACCTTTAACTCCGTCCGCAGTGGAGATATAGCCTGCTGCCTCCATTTGGTCGATAATGCGCGCAGCACGCGGATAACCAATAGCAAACTTACGCCTAATCATAGTTGCAGAAGCTTGCCCGCAATCAATCGCAGCTTTAAGAGCAAGAGGCAAAAGTTCGTCCATTTCGTTGTTCACTTGCACTCCACCCTCTTTATTGTTTTTGTTTGGATTATTTATTTGCTCTTCAACTTCCTTGTCAAAGATAGGCTTGTTGTTTTCGCGAACATAGTCAACAATTCGATTTGTTTCGCCTGTGCTTATAAAGCAAGCTTGCACACGCTTAGGTTCTTGCGCGCCAACAGGATAGTAAAGCATATCTCCTTTACCTAAAAGTTTTTCCGCGCCAACTCTATCAAGAATAGTCATGCTATCTACTGCGCTTGTCACAGCAAAGGCAATACGCGAAGGGAAATTCGATTTAATAAGTCCCGTGATAACATCAACTGACGGACGCTGTGTTGCCAAGATTAGATGAATACCCGCCGCTCTCGACTTTTGCGCCAAACGAATAATCTTTTCTTCCACCTCTTTTTTCCCTGTCATCATAAGGTCAGAAAGCTCATCAACAATGATGATAATAAATGGCATCTTTTTGATTTTTCCTGAAACAACATCAGGCGTTTGGTTATATTCATCAATATTCTTAACGCGTGCAAAACCCAAAACTTCAAAACGGCGCTCCATTTCTGTTACCGCCCACGCAAGAGTGTTGATGGCCTTTTGCGTTTCACAGACAACATTTGGCATGATGAGATGAGGTAAGCCATTATAAGAGGTAAACTCCACGCGCTTAGGGTCAACCAAAATTATTTTCACATCCTCAGGTGAAGCTTTATAGATGATACTTAAAATGATAGAGTTAAGGCAAACACTTTTACCTGAACCCGTTGAACCCGCAACAAGAAGGTGCGTAAGTTTTTGCATATTGCAAGTTATAATGTTTCCTGTAATATCTTTTCCAAGAGCAAAAGTAAGCGGAGAAGAACTCTCTTTAAATTCCCTGCTTTCTAAAACATCTCTAAGGCTGACGGTTGCAATGGATTTGTTCGGAACCTCGACACCGACAACGCTTTTGCCCGGAACAGGCGCTTCAATTCTTATCGCCCCCTCAGCCGCGAGCGAAAGAGCAATGTCGTCTGCGCGATTTTTAATTTTAGACACAGATATTCCCTGTGGCATTTCAAGCTCATATCTTGTTACCGCAGGACCTACCACAACTCCCTGAACCTTTGCAGGTATTCCAAAATTTTCCAAGCTATTTTCAAGAAGCACGCGCTTCTCTGCCACATCCTCATTTAAAGTTGATAAGTCAACCGACTTTGTGGTGATGTATTCAAGAGGTGGCTTTTCATAAACATAAGGCTCTTCTGGTTCTTCGACAACTTCCTCTTCCTCCTCCACTTGACCGCGCGTAAAGATATTGTTTCTATCATTTCTTTCTGGAAACTCTGGCGCAAAATTGTTGTCACGCCTTATCGAGTCGAAAGAGGAACGCTCAAACGAACGGTCGCCCATTCGATCGTTTATTCTGTCAGAGAAAGCTTCTTGGCTATCTATTGCATTCTCATATATCTCTGGATTTTCCAACTTTTCTTCATTGACGGCACTTCTTATGATGTCGTCGGCTTCACGAACAATATCTTCATCGTCATTTCTTGCAAAAGGATTATTGACATTTTGAAATTCGTCCGCTCTAACTTCTTCTTTAACAACCTGAACATCTTCCTCTTCCACAGGCAAAGATGTTTCTTCTTGTTTCAAAATCTCAACATTTGTTTTAACCTCTTCTTTATTTGGAGTGTTATAGTCTTTAAAATATTCTTCATAGTTAATTTCTGGCGGAGTTAAAATAAGTTCTTTTAAGGATTTTGGCTCTTCTTTCTTTTTCGTAACAGTTGGCGTATCTTCCTTAAAATATTCATACGCCTTATTTCGTTTTTTGTCTAAGCCAAGTAACTCGCGTGCCGACAACGCTTTCTTTTCTTCCACTTTTTCTTCTTCAAGTTTGCCAGCTAAAACAGGATTAAACTCTTCTTTTTTAGGAAGAGTAATCTCTTCTTGTTTCTTTTCTTCAACAGTAGTTTGAATGCGATTGATTGTTTTCGTCTCTTTCTTCACTGAAACTCCGGAACCGCGCCTAAACACATTAAGACTATCAAGAAAGATAGCAAGTGATAGGCAAAAGGCAAGCGCCAAAATGATATATGCTCCGACACTGTTTGCGAGATACAAAAGAGGAGTAGTTATTATACCTGTTAGTATTCCACCTGCCGTCCATGTGCGAGAATAATTTAGACCGAGATATTGAAAAAAATTAAGCTCTCCCCTACCGCCAACTATGATAAGTTGAAGGATGGCTAAAAAGAAATACACCATAAGCGCCATAGAGATGATATAACGCTTTGGCATAACATATCTTCTTTTATTGACGAGAGCAAGTCCAACAATAAACAAAATTAGAAAAAGAGGATAGGCAAAAATTCCAAACACACCGAGTAGAAAGGAAAGCATAAGAGGCCAAATACCTGTCAAGAAAAGATAGACAACAGAGGAAATGCCAATAAGCGTAAAACCTACAATCTTTTTGACATCTCTCTTCCCTTTCTTTTTTGAATTAAGCTTATAAACCGCCATACTCCCCTCTTATTATTATATAATAATTATAACACTTAAATTTTCTTCTTCAAAACACTTTTAGTATATTTTTCAATTTTTTTATTGAAAAATATTTAACAAAATTTTTGTCAAAAATTAGCTTTAAAACCACAATTTGACAAAAAATTGCTATATTTTTTGATTTTTTTGCTAAATTTCGACCTATTTTTTATAATTTTTAACTTTCTGCCAAATTTTCACTGACGGTAGTCAAAACAAATCCTTGCTCTTGTAAACTGACGATAATTCTTTCAAGCGCAATTAGCGTGCAAGCGGTTGGATGCATTAAAATTAAGTCGCCTCCTTTCGCATCTTTTATCGCCCTCTTATAAATAACCTCTTCATCTTTATCTCTCCAATCAACAGTATCACGCGTCCACATTATCATCTTGTAGCCTAGTTCTGTTGCCACCTCTACGGTCGTTTTGTTATATGCACCACTTGGCGGAGCAAATAAATCCATATTAACTCCTATTAAATCATTGACAAGAGTATGAGTTGTTAAAATCTCATTTTTATTTTGCTCTCTATTTAATTTATCTTGGTCCTTGTGACTATACCCATGGTTGCCAATTTCATGACCGGCATCATACATCTTTTTAAGCATATCGCTTTCTTTTACCGCCCAGGTTCCACCGACGAAGAATGTCGTCTTTACCTCATACCTATCTAAAATTTCCAGCATGTCGTCAAGATATTCTGTTCCCCAATAAACATTAATCATGAGTGAAATTTTATTACTTTCAGTATTTCCGCTGTAATAAACTCCATTTATAACAGAGGATGTCGTGGATAAACCCACTCCTAAAACAGCAAGCATTGAAACCACCACAAGCATTATAATGATTAAAAAATTGATAAATTGTCTATGCAAATTAAGCGTCCATATTTTCATGTTATCATTTTATGTGAGCTAGTTTTTAAAAATGAAAAAAGATGAAATTTGGCAAAAATTAACCAAAAATCACCATTTTTTAACAAAATTTGCTGTTTTTCTTGATTTTTATTAAATATTTTCTGATTGATAGATATTATAAACAATTTCGTTTAACTCATTCACTAAATATTTTGCACTTTTAATCTTTTGCGAAACATAGTTGATGCCAAGTATCAAACCATTCACGCTTTGCATATCCTTTTTCTCACAAGCATGTCTTAAAGCGGAAATCATAAAGCTAAAATCTTCCACAATGCTTTCATGTTTTTTCTCAAATTTTAATTTTGCTTCAAGTTCATCGCAAACACGGACTACATTGCCTAATGAAAGAGCAAGCGTGTCCTCCTCTTCAAATTCTCTTTCAAAATTGACTTCATCATCCTCTTCGTCAGCAACAATCTCTTCCTCTAAGATTTCTTCTTCCTTCTTACTTAAATCAGCAAGCGTCAAGGACTTGTCAACTTTAAAATAATCTGCAATCATATTCTTAAAAGGTTCAATGATTTTTTCTAAAAACAATTGCGTCGGAGAACCTTGTCCACTTCTAAAATATGTTTCCAAAAATTTATTGGCGTTTAACTTATGGCTATATAAATCATTAATCACCGTCACAAAAAGCGTCAACTTTTCCTTTTCCTCACTTGGAAGAGAAATTTTACCATTCTTCGTTTTGTTGTCAACAGTAAACGCATGACTGAAAATTTCCTCTCTATCTTTGTCTAACATTTTTGTTGCAAGATATGACAAAATATCATCACTGTCGTTTATAGAATTTGCTATATTTTCAATTTTTTTATTAAAATCTAAAAATCTACCGCTAAGCATATCGTTGCAATTAGCAACAAATTTTTCCACTTTTCTCACATTCTTTTCCATATCGCCCCCTCGTTACTCAATATAATAGCACAATTTAAAAAAAATTCAAATTAAAATAAGAAGATAATTGATTTTTTACTTTATAAGTGATAAAATTGTTTTGGAGAAAAAAATGAATTACGACGCAGTCACCAACAAATTAATAATCCTCTTTGTTATGGATAAGGTGGAAATGCCACTAACTGAAAATTCAATAATTGAAATCTGCGCAGTTAAAAATAATTGGATAAATTATATGGACTGCCTAGACCTTTTATATCAACTTTCGGAGGCAAAACTCATCTACAAAACACAATGTAAAGAAGGCGAAATGCGCTACACTCTCACCTTTGAAGGCAGAGATTGTCTTTCATATTTCTACAAGAGAATACCAAACGCCCTACGCGACGAAATCACTGAATACGCAAAAAACAATCGCCTAAATATTAAGATATCGCAAGAATACTATGCTAACTACACAGACAGCGATGACGGCTCATATCTTGTCACAATGAGAATTTACGAAAGTTTAATTGCCACTCCGCTCTTTGAGATAAAGGTTAAAGCACCGACCAGACAAAGCGCAGAAGAGTGTTGTAAAAAATGGCGTCAGCAAGCTCCAAACATCTATGAATATGTCTTTGACAATCTAATTAACACCGATTAAATATAAGAAGTTCTACATAAATTTGTCAAAAGAATTTCTAAGCATGAGATTTAACTTTACAAATCTCGTGCTTTTTGTTATAATATTATTATGGAAAATAAAGTTGTTTTAGAAATTGATAACATCTCTTCATTTATAAACAAGAAATATCTAGTTAAAGATGTGACATTAAATTTACATGCAAACGAAGTCGCTGTCATCATCGGTGAAAACGGCAGTGGAAAAACAAGTTTGTGCAAGCTTATTGCTGGCGCCCTTCCGCTTTCTAATGGTAGTATTTTTTTAGAAGGCAAAAATTTAAAACAGCATAGAGCGCTTCAAAGTGAAATAAGCATCGCACTTCACCCTCCTATGTTTTTTAAATTTCAAACCGTTTTAAAAAATATACAATACCTCCTCAAATTAAAAGGAAAATATGTCTTAGGCAAGGTAGTAGAAACATTAAAAGCTTTTAATATGTATGATGTGATGAACAATCGCGTTTTCTCGCTAACAAACAGTGAAAAGAAGAAGCTTTCGCTTGTGGTGGCGTTAGCGGTTGATGCCAAAGTTTATATTTTTGACGAACCATTCCTTGAATTAAACGAAGAAGACAGAAAACTCTTTACCTCTTACTTAAAAACAAAAAAAGATTGCGCCTTTCTTTTAACAGGAACAAGCACCAACGATTTCGATTTCGCAAACACATTTATCTATATGAATAATAGAGAGATAACAAATATTGAAGCAAATGAAAAATGGAAAAACTTTAACCAAAAACGATACACTTTCTTAGTTACAAAACAACCAAATTATCTAGGTAAATTATTGAAAGAAGAAAAAGGAATGGATGTTTTATTAGACAATCAAAAAGTCCTGATTCCAAAAATTAGCGACGATGACCTTGAAGAGATATTAAAATTTTTGAAAACAAAAAAGGTAACCATTTATTCTGCTGGTCACAAAGATAAAGACGAAGAAAAAGTTGTAGACAAATTGTCTTCTTATTTTAAAACTGAAAGTTTATAAAAATTGCTCACTATCGACATATCTAAATATTTGACGCTCTATTTAAAAAAATAAATATTGACAAAAAGCATTAAAAAGTAAGTTTTTTTCACTTTTTCTAATTTTTTTTGAAAAAATATAAGTTTTTTACACAAAAACAAGGAGATATTATGAAATCATTTAAAATTTGTATGTATGATTTTAGAAGACTAATACTAAATCCGATAACTTTATGTGGTTTTATTATCGCAATCGTAGCATGCGTAGTTGCAGGCTTTTGCTTTAAACCTTTTGTTTCGCCAGCGCTATCTTTGAGTTTTGAGTATGAAACAACAGAAGAATTATACAACAATTTTATAAACGGCAATTTTGAAGATAGTGTTGTCAATCTTGACGCCAAGATTATGGAGAATAAAAAAATCATCGACGGACAGCGCAATACTACCTTGATTGACACTTACGACAACCTTACCCTTAACATAAGCACATTTTATGAAAATCTTTTGGTTTACAACGCCTACCCTGACGATTATCCTGACGCTAGCACGTTCAAAGATAATGCTTTTGATGTAAATCTTAAAACAGAACTTCATAATTTCTATGACACCATCGCCTCTTTAAAAGATTTTGAAAGCCCTCTCTATTTCACAGACAACGAAATGAATACGATAAAAAGTTTAGTTGACCTTTTAGATAGCACTCTTTATTACACCACAAATCGAGATGATGTAAAAGCAATGTACGATATTTTACTAGAAAGCCGACAACTCTTTCGTGACTTTTTGAACATTGAAGTTATAAATTGGCAAACTGACAAAGACAAAACAGTGGAATTAGAAGTAAATTATGTGGTTAACGCCGAGAAAAAGCTTGATGATATTTTAGAGGAATTTGAAAATGTTTATCATGGTTCACAAAATTTAGACGATATGGAGAGCCTTGCCCTTAATTACAAACGCATTGTGACTTTTGCAAGCTACAACATGCAAGGAGAGCTTTTCCTTCTCCTATCAAAAAGTTTACCAAATTACGCAAACTATATCGGCTATGAAAGTCAAGAGGAATTGGAACTTAAACAAACCATAATACAGAACAACCATATATTAAAAGAAGCTAGTCTATATTATACACATTATCTTCAACCTATGAATTTCAATAGTGCAAGTGGGACTATTAACGCCTACGATTTCGCTTATTATCTAATATCTATAATAGGATTTATTTTAATTTTCATTAGTATCTTTTTTGCATACAAACTTTTCGGGCGCGACCGCAAAAAGGGTAAAGTTGATGTTGTGCTGGCTCAAAACGCCTCATTTAACTCTGTGTTTGCAGGTAAATTTTTTGCTATTTTACTTGCCACTTTCTCTCTGCTTATTGTCTTTTCTATTCTAATAATTTTAATTAGCTATCTCATATATGGAGTCACATTCGCTCCTGTGCTTGCCGTTTTTAACCTGTCGTCTTCGTATGTTGTTAACCCTCTTATCTGTCTATTCTTTAAGCTTCTCTGCATAGAATTTGAAATTATGTTTTACACGCTAATCACCATTCTTCTTATGAATGTGTCAAGAAAATTTGAGTTAATGTTTGGTATATCTCTTGGCATCTTTGCCGTCGCTTTCACATTAAATACCTTTTTAAGTGGCTTCTTCGTATATGCGCTATTTCCATTTGCACACGCCAACCTTTTCTCGTTCTTTGGTGGAGCGAACTCCTCGATCGGTTTCTTAAACACAGCGTTTATTTCTGGCGGAAATTTCTTTATTTCCATTTGCTATACGCTTGTTTTGATGGTAGGCATGTATTTCTTCACCAATCAACTTTTTAAACGCAATTAATTTGTTTTTAAAATTAAAAATTAAAAAAATCATACAAAAAAATTCTATAAAAAACTTAAAAATCTTTAAATTTATTTGTTTTTTGCTTGCTTTATGCAGGCTTTTTTTATATAATTTTATTAAATGAAAGTGAGGCGTTTATGAAGTTTAAAATTGTTACCGAAGCATCTGTTGATATGCCAGATAGTTTTGTAAAAGAGAATGATATAACTATTCTTCCTATTGAGCTTAACTTCGCAGGCGAACTATTTCCTGAGGGGCTTCCTAATAATGAATTTTATGAAAAAATGAGAACAACAGGAATAATTCCTAAAACCAGTCAGCCAAATCAATACAAGTTTGAAAACGCACTCTCGCCTTATTGCAATAAAGAAGATTGGTTTGTTTTGACAATCGTCATCTCTTCAAATCTCGCAGGCACAATAGCGCAAGCAAAAAATGCAGTTGAAGCCTTAAAGATGAAAAATGTATATATTTGCGACTCCGAATTAACCACCTTTGCAGAAGGCGCGCTTATAATGGAAATCGTAAAATACATAAAAGAGAAAAATCCATCACCAGAAGAAGCGATTGAGGAACTTGAACGCCTAAAAAAGAAAGTGCGATTAATTGCCGTTGTAAGTGATTTAAAATACCTTAAACAAGGCGGAAGAATTAGCGGAGCCGTTGCCGCCCTCGGAACAGTGCTTAATATGAAACCTATAATCACCCTAGAAGATGGCAGAGTGGCAAATAAAGCTAAAAAGCGTGGAGAACAAGCAAATATATATATTGTGGATGAAGTCGTGAAAAATCGTGACAAGTCATATCCTATTTACTTTGGATATTCTGCTATAAAAAAGAATATCGAAAATTTTGTGCAGAAATATCAAGATAAACTTGATGTTAACCCTGATAAAATTGAATATCATGGTATTGGATGTGTGGTAGGAACACATGTAGGTCCCGGTGTTTATGGCATGGTATATTTTGCAAAATAAAAAAGTAAGCAACTTAAATTAAGTTGCTTTTTTGTTTTCGCCTACCCTCTTGTCAAAAACTTTAAATATGTTGAAATTACCTTATCCGCCATTTCTTTCGATAAATCTTCGCCGTGTCCACAATGCATAGTCTTATAATTTAAAGTTGCAAGTTTTTTCAGGCTTTTAATCATTTCCTGCTTGCTCCCGCCATACAAGTCCATTCTGCCGATGCCACGACCGATAATCAAATCACCAACGAACAAATCTTCACCAATCAAGAAACACATATCGCTTTTACTATGTCCGCCCATTTGAAAATATTTTATCACGACAGCATCTATCTTTACTTCTCCATCCCCCTGCAAAAAGACGAAATTTGAAAAGTCAGTAATCTTTAACAAATCGCAATTAAAATCGGTGGAATAATTCTTTTTCGGCTCTTCTAAATACTCCCTTATTTTTTCGCTGGCATAAATTTTTACATTTAGTTTTTTAGCATAATCTTCAACAAAATATGCGTGGTCAAAATGCCCATGTGTAAGAAATATTGCCCTCACATTTTCCGTGACATCATTTATCTTGTCAAAATTTGCTCCTGCATCTATAATAAAAATGTTTTTATCTATATTTTCCACAAAAACATTGCTGTCATAAATATCGCCGACAAGTCTCATTTTTCACCTCTGCCTAAAATTTTACTACTTGCTCAAAAAAAAGTCAAACAAAAGGTAGTTATAAAAAAGAAATCTAAAAACTCATATTAAAATTTTATTTTCAATAAGAAACAACAAGCATAATCAATTATTGTTCTTTTTTGTCAAAAATTTTAATACTATTATCTATGTTAAAGTCATATAAATCACACTCATTTATAAACGGACTGCGTTTTTCCTGCGCTCGCACTTTAAAAGAAAATCGCGGAAAGTTTCTTTTAACGATAATTCTAGTTTTAGTAGCTATGTTCGCAGGAATTTTTGTGGCAATAAAATACTCTGGCAGTGAAAGCTTGTCACGCCTACAAGAGATATCTCTGGATGACTTTAAAAGTAGGCTAGTCGGTTCTTCTTCTGCCTTCTTTTCACGCCTACTTTCGCTGTCAGTCAACGCTATTATTCTGTTTGGCGTTTCTTTTGTGCCTTTTCTCTTTCCAATAGCTGAAATTTTAATCGTCTACCGTGGTTATTTGTTTGGCTTAAACTTTGCATTAATTTTTATTCTATATGGACTTGGTGGAAGTTTAACTGCCATTGTCGTGATATTACCCTGCCAACTTTTAACGCTTTTTGTGCTTATTATGTTCTATCTAATTTTAAGCAAAATCAACGGCAATTGTAAGCGTTATGGCGGAACTGAGTGCAACAGATTTCTATACTTACTTTTTGGACTTTTGATATTGCTACTTTTAAATTTAACCGAAACGCTATTACTATATCTATTGAACGGAAAAGTAATCTTAGTTATCTAGCGTCCTCGCGCGCCACCGCCACCAGCACCGCCACCAGACGAACCACGCCTGCCTCCGCCACCTCTAAACGAAGAAGATGAAGAGGATGAAGAACTTGATATTCTGCGTGTGATGACACTTCCGATGCACCCAGCAACAATAACAGTGCTGTTTCCGTTCAAATACTCAGGATATTCTATATTCAATGCTTTAAACTTTTCTTCCATTTTGTCCGTCAGATTAAAAATGTAGCAGTATGGAAGAATATGATAGAAATACTCAGGGTCATCTTGAACAAGCGCATTTAACTTATCAAGTTCTGCAACTTTTAAAAAATTCTTAAACCCTATAACTTTCCCTTGCATTGAGCGCTCAAATTTAGTAAATACCTTGACAAGCGGAGCTAAACAAAATCCAACTATCAAAATTACTGCGGTTATTATTGAAAGATATAAAAAATCGTATGGAATAAGCATGCTATATATCATAATTACGAGCGGAGCACCTCCGAACAACCCGCACCACAAAATCTTAAACCACCACGGAATAGGCGTATATGTCAAGACTATGAGCGCTATGATAGGAAATATCAGAATAATAAAATTAAGAAACACTCCGCCAACAAAGGTTTCATACCAAATTATTAGAAAAAATATAGGTAAAACGGCTAAAACTGACACCGCTAGCCTTAGCAACAAACATTTTTTGGTTACACTTTCGTCTTGCTTGTAGATTTTTCGTGAAGCCATAGCGAGTTTCGTATTTTTTATCGCAACATTCTTTTTCGCCACAAAAGTATCACTATTAGCAAAAAATGCTTCAAACAAATTTTTTTCATTTAATTTGCCATTTAAAAGCTCATCTGAAACATTTTCAATCATAGGAAAGTCTTGTAGTTTCACAAGTTTTACCGTCTTTTTGTCAACAAGTTCAATTTTAATTAATTTCTTACTCGCCCATTCCAATATCAAAGCAGTGAAATCTTTTGGCTTGACCTTACCTCGATAAATCTTAGCAACATCTATCGCCGAGCAATTTTTCGGCGGATAAAATTCCACAGTTACAATTTCTTTTTTATGGAATTTGTGCGACAGTAGTAGTAAAATAATTCCTATTACTGCAACTATTGAAACGGCGATGGTGACATAATAAAGAGGATGCGGAACAAAATTTGTGTCAAAAAAATTATTTGGAAGTAAAAGCTGAATTGTGAGCCCTGCTTGAGCTGGAATATCCCGCATGCTAAGTTTTAAAACACTTTTTGTAAATCCATTTTCGTCAATTAGACTTGAAACATCTAAATTGACCGCTTCATGACCTAGTCCCTCAAAGTCATTAGTTCTAAACGATAGATTGTCAAGAAAGTCGCCTTCAAGTGCTGGTAAAATTATCGTGGCAGAAAAATTCTCCACAGAAGTTAAATAGTCATAGTCCATCAAATCAAAGGTAAAATCATCAAAAGAAGATATGAAATCTTCTCCTAAATCATAAGTATATTTGATTTCATAAACATATTGTCCTTCGCTTTTATAATCTCCGTCAGCACCTATATTGATGATATAATAATCGCCCTCTCTTTCAACAAAGCTATATTCTTCCTCTCCATTCATGGTAACGCTTTCTAATTTCAAAGTATGAACATAAGTTTTAGAAATCTTATCTCCGTTTACTATGCGAGTAACCTTATTTAGCCTTATGTCTTGACAAACCTACATTTATACCCGAATTCTTATAGGTTAGAACAATGGTTTCGGTGATATTTAGAACTTTATCTTCTCCTACTTCAATTAATTTATCTATGCTATTATAGACAATGTTGCTATCTTTAATAGATAAAGCATTTACCGTGTTAAATGGAAAAATGATTGAGCTAAAAAGCGCAATCATAAAGACAAATATTACCAAACATAATCTTTTTGCCATATTTCCTCAATAAATATATGTGGTGTATTACGCATTCAAATATACAACATATTGTGACATAATACTATAAATTAAAAGTAAATCTATTTATTTAGAAATTGATTAATAATACATATTTTTATAGGAAGCCTTGCGAGTTCTTCCACCGCCTCCGCCACCTTTTCTTCGTTTCACAATAACCACTACAACAATTATAATCGCAATTAAAGCAAGTCCACCTATTAAAGAGCCAACTATCGTCCAAATGAGCGTCCAATCGGTTGTATCTTCAACCTCTGTTTCAAAAGAAAGATTTAATACATTATTGAAGCTAGGATCGTTAAGCTGTGTCATATCTAAATTGAATTGATAATAACGAGCATTCGAGCCATCGTCAACACGCTCACAGACACCCTTATAGATGCTGACTATATCCAAAAATCTTTGAACATCAAAGGAATAATCTTCCTTTAAATATAGCTCCATTTTGACATTAGATTGTTTCTTAACTTTAATCGTTGTTCCTGTTGTTGTGATTGCATCTTCATTTGTCGAAATTACTATTCTTTCAATGCCTTCATCGAAGTCAAAAGTTATCTCACAAGAGTTATCAACATATTTTGCATACACAACAAAGTTATCAGTTAAAGCAAAATCTTTTTGCCCAAAAGTAAAAGAGAGATCACTATTTGAAAAAACATTTCCCCCTTCTTCGTCCGCATCGCTAAGCGGAATATCTCCGTCATCAGTTTCTAAATACCAGCCACGAAATTCATATATTGAACGCGAATCAGCTCGCGTTGCTATGGTGTAAGAGTTGTTATAAGTCATATCATCAATGGTGTAACTGCGAGATGTTTGGTTGCCTCCTGTTTTGTTATAAACATAGCACTCCGTCTGCACAACACCTTCATCTATTTCGGTTGTTTCGTCCTTAGCAAAAAGTCTATATTCAAATTTTCCGACAAATTTATTAGCAACAATATTTAGTTGGTATAAACCTGTGTAGTTGTTTGTCACACCCGAAATTGTTATTGTGTAAATTGTTTCTTCTTCGTCATTAATGGTCGACATACTAATTCTGTCATAATCATCCATTGTGTCTAGTCGATAGCCATTATCACCTTCTAGGAAAGAAGCTACTGTTTTGGTTTCTCCGCTTCTTAGAGTTAAACTAGATAAACTATAATATTTTCCAATCTTCGCGTTAACATTAGCATTAAATTTAAATTTAATCTGAACTGTGTCATTATAACCACTACTTGTGAGTTCAAGCTCATTATTTGTTGCTGGCACTAATTCGCCAGCTTCGTTAGTATCTAAGAGAATAATTATATTATCATCAACACTAACACTGCTTGTTGTGACTCTGATAGCAAAATCGCCTTGAAACGCTTGCAAATCTATGTTGTTGTCTTGAATAATAAAGGTGTTTGCAAAATCCCAATGGTCGCCATAAAGTCCATTCCATTTTTTCGACTCAAAATAATCACGCGCACCAGCCTTATGACTTATTATCGTGTCGCTAACGCTTGTAACATTGTTGTTTGCATTGTAATTTGTTGTATCACCAAAAGCCATTAAGCTAGAATTATAATAAACATAAGAAATGTTGTTTTCGTATGGTGCTGGAAGTGAAATATATCCACCGATAGCACCGCTATATATCGTCTTATTATAGTTGTTGTTAATGGTTATTGTTGGCTCTACAACGCAGTTAATAACCTTACTATTGCCTTGGCTAATTGTTCCAAAAATGCCACCAATATATGTAGTTCCTGTAAAGTTTTCACTTGCAATCTCAACGCTCAATCTTGGTGCGCTCACCATGAACATTATAGTGGAATTCTGCACAACGCCAGCAACACCACCTATTTTAGCATCTCGCTTAAATATGCTTGAAAGAGAGAAACTAGATGCTCCATTTCTGCTATCAGGACGATATAAAGAATTTTTTATGGTAGAGTCAACAAGTTCTCCCACATAACCGCCTGCATTTATTGTTTTTATGCCCTTGTTTTCTTCATTGACTCCCTCTTGATTTTTATTGTCAACATAATTTAAAGTGGCGTTAATATCGCAGTTTTCAATAGTTGTGTTTTGCGCTTTACCAACAAGAGTTCCAACGGCTAATATATTTGGAGAATTTGATACAGTAATATTAGTAACGCCAGAAATTTTAAGGTCGAAAATAGTAGCACCATTTGTCACACCAAAGAGTCCTAAATAGGAAGGCACAACATAATCTTTTGCTGTATTTGAAAAATCAATGTTTAAATTACTGATAGTGTAACCATCACCGTCAAAAACACCTGTAAAAGGAATTTCACTTGTTCCGATTGTGTTTTCAACGGAATTCTTAGACATGTCTATATCTTTTGTTAATAGCACGGTGCAGTCAGAGGCATTCTCAGAGTAACCATTGATAAAAGCTTGTAAATCCTCTGGCGATCCTATTGAAATCGTTGCCGAGCTTTTTGTTATTTCAGCATCCACGTTATTTATAATACATGGCATAGAAAAAAGAAACAATCCGCAAAAAGCAAGAAAAACAATTAACGAAATTATAGAAAATTTTAAAGTCTTTTTCATCATACCCTCTCTTTATGTGTCATAGTGAGTATTATTAGTATTCTTTAAATTTAAATTATAATGTATAGCAAACTTAGTTTTATATGTAATAAAAATTTTATTAGTTACATTATATTAATAACACATTTTTATATATTTTTCCAAATATTTTAGCAAAATATTTTTTATTGCGCATTTATTAAGCTTATAACAAAAATTATCCTTGCTTTAACAAGGATAATGTATTGAATTTTTACGAAAATTTAATTTAAATGTAAGTTCTTCTGCTTTATTATTAGGCTTTAACATATTCAACTTTGTCATTTGTGAAAATTACAAAATTACCTTTGACCGAACCTTGTGAAGGCTCTATATTAAGAGGATTTTTAGTAGCCTCATGCGTTCCGACATTTACGGTTATTCTGTCGGTATCGTTAGATAATGGATTTCTTTCCGCTTCACCCTTTGAGTATTCAGCATAATCATACACAGTTGAAGTAAAACCTGTTTCATCAACAACATTTATTGTCACCTTTCCGCTATCGGTCAAGATTTCTATTTTATGGTTGCATGCACCTAAAAATCCTAGTGTCACATCACCTCTTTCAGTGACAATGCTGTCAGTATAACTTGTGGTTGAACTTGCATAGTTAACATTTATATCAGCACTCTTTGTGTCTACACGCACTTCGCCTTCGATTTCACCGATATTAAAACTTCCGTTTACACCTGTCGATGCAAAATCGCCTACAAGTTTGTCGATATTAATATTTGGAGAAGAACTATTTTCAGAGGATGAAATTACAAAATCACCATAAAGCGCACCCACTCTTATGTTTGGTGCTTCAATCCTGTCCTCAGACGGAGTAAAAGAGAGTGTTTCTGCTGTAACCTTATCAAAATAATAATTTCCTTCAAGCGCATTCAGATTTACCTTTTGAACATCAATCTCGCCGATCGACATATTACCGTTTTCATTGCTGAAATTTAGCTGTCCGCCGTTATTTATTTTAATTAGGTCAAAGTCCATTAAGCCGGTATCAGTGGTTAAATTTATCGTTCCTGAGTTTAAAACTATACCTTTTCCGTTTAAGTTACCGCTGTTATCAAGTGAAACATTGTAGCTATCAGTAGTTATCTCACCGCTTCCCGTTTCAAGAGAGAGTTTATCTATGCCATTTAAATTTAAGTTTTTAGATAGGTAAATATTTCCGCCTGTTGTTTCAACATTTATATTTCCTGGCATAATCTCATAGGCGTCCGAGCTTGCTGTGCCAAAATACACATCGCCGTTTGTTGTGTTGATATTGAAATCTATATTTTGAAATTTGCCGTCAAAGGAAACACTGCCGTCGAAATAGCGTGCTTCAATGTTGATAACAATAGAGATATTTTGTGAAAAATACAGAAAACCAACAGGCTCCTCAACGCTTATCTTTAATGTGGAGCCTTCAAGCGTAACCGAATATTTATAAGGTCTAGCTTGCTTATATGTAGCAAAGCCAGATGCTTCGTTTGTTATCTGCACGCAATTTTTGTGTATGTCCTCACTCACCTTAACATAGACATCGGCATATGAACAATCAACTTCAATATGGCTGACATTTCCGTTTGCGGTAAAATCAAACGGCGTCTTTGTTTCATCCGTGGTCATCTGTAACTGCACCTGCTCGCCACCCGTGAAATATTGTAACCAGCATATAGTTTTTCCAGGATTAAAGAATAGGACAACTAATATTATCAAAAATATGGCAATAAGTAACAGCACAAAAAGTCCAAAGTAGAAGAAAAATCCCTTTCTAATTCCGCCCTGAGCCATGCTCCCTCCTCAAATTTAATTTATCAATGTTTTACATTGACATTACAACCCTATCAACAAATTTATTTTATCAATAAAATTAAAATATGTCAATAAATTAATCTAAAATTGCCTTTATTCTTCTAATTCCAGCTGAAGAGCTTTCCTCTTTAACTATTTTAAAGTGATGCAAGTCTTTGGTGTTTTTGGCGTGAGGTCCACCGCAAATTTCCTTGGAAATGTTGCCTATGGTGTAAACTTTAACCTTTTCGCCGTATTTACTTTCAAAAACTCCAACCGCACCGCTCTTTTTAGCCTCTTCAAGTGTCATCTCTTCATAGGTTACAGGAATTTCCTTTTTAATGGCATCGTTGACAAAATCTTCAAGCGTTTTAATTTCCTCTGGTGTAAGTTTATGGTCAACATTAAAGTCTAGTCGCATGCGTTCAGGCGTGATGTTGGACCCCTTTTGCATAACGCCGTTACCAAACATCTTCCTAAGCCCTGCCATAAGTAGATGTGTTGCAGTGTGAAGATGAGCGCTCGCGTCAGAGATGTCGGCAAGTCCGCCTTTAAATGTTCCAGCGGATGCTGATCTACTCTTTTCTTGATGCTCCATAAATGCCTTTTTGTAGCCCTCTTCGTCAACATCGTAGCCTATTTCTTTTGCAAGCTCTTTTGTGAGTTCAAAAGGAAAACCAAAAGTATCATAAAGTCTAAAACATGCCTTGCCAGAGATAACATTTTCCACCACTTCGCCATTTTTCGATGCAAATTCCTTGTGTTTTTCAATGCCTCTGATGACCTTGTCAAATTCCTTATGACCCTCTTCAAGCGCCTTTGAAAATTTTTCCACTTCTTTATCAAGTTCAACTTTGACAAATTCTCTATTTCGCTTGATGTCCGCATAATCTTCGCCATGTCTATCAACATAGATGTCGATTATATCATTAAAATATTTTGTGTCTAAATCGATGTTTCTAGCACAATTTACCGCACGACGAATTAAGCGCCTTAAAATGTAACCCTGACCAACATTAGAAGGCACCACCCCTCTTTCATCACCAAGAATGAAAAGAGCAGAACGCAAGTGGTCGGCAATAATACGATATGAACGCTTTGATTTTTCGCTTTCAAGATAAGAAATTTTTGCGTGCGAAGAGATAAAATCAATCGCTTTCTTTAAAACACCGCAGTCATAGACAGATTTTAAGCCGTTTATAACAACAACCGTTCGCTCCAAGCCCATACCTGTATCTATATTAGGCTTTTTTAATGGTTTGACAGCATCACCCTCATGTTCTACAACATATTGCATGAAAACATCGTTCCAAATTTCTAGATACTTTCCACAATCGCAGGCTGGCGAGCATTTTTCACTACATTTTTCTTTGCCTGTATCCAAAAACATCTCAGTGTCAGGACCACATGGACCAACTCCGCCACCTAACGCCCACCAATTGTGCTTTTTGTCTAAAAAATAGACATTTTCAATTCCGCACTTTTTCCAAACATCATACGAAAAAGTATCGCGAGGCGCGAGTTCATCTCCTGCAAACACAGTTGTGGCAAGCCTCTTCTTATCAATACCTAAATATTTTGGACTTGTCAAAAATTCGTAAGAATATTCAATCATCTTTTCCTTATCACATTCGCCTAAAAACCAGTTGCCTAACATTTCAAAAAAGGTCAAGTGACTGTCATCGCCGACATCCTCAATGTCGGTCGTGCGTATGCATCTTTGAATATTGCAAATCTTGTTACCTTTCGGATGAGTTTCCCCAAGAAGATATGGCACAAGAGGATGCATACCAGCAGTTGTAAATAAAACTGTCGGGTCATTTTCTGGTATTATTGAATAACTGTCTATGCGTTTAAAGCCTTTGCTTTCAAAAAACTCAAACCACTTATTTTTAATTTCTACATCGCTTATCATGTTTTTCTCCTAATTGTTTTTGTTAAGTTAATGTTATACGGGCGCAAGGTTCTAGCGCGCCAAAAATTTTTCTATCTTTTTTCACTTTGCCTTAGCGCGCTAGAAAACTCGCTCGCGCGAGTGCAAGCGTTCACGCTTGCCCTAGCGCCCTATTCTACGCCAATAGCCTTTCTGACTCTTCTAAGCACTTTTCTTGCGACCATGCGAGCTTTCTCAGCACCCGCATCAAGAATCGCGTCAACTTCTTTTTTGTGTGCCATATAGTAATTGAACTTTTCCCTCATCGGCGAAAGGTATCTGTTTGCCACCTCAAAAAGACGCTTTTTTGCCTCGCCCCAACCTAAGCCGTTTAATAACTCTTCTTCAAACGCTTTTGCTTCATCTTCACTTGCAAAAAGCTTAAAAAGTTTATTAACGGTGCAATCTGCGTCCTTTGGCTCACCTGGCATGCGACTATCAGTTACCACTTTAAAAATAGCTTTTTTTAATTCGTTTTCATCACCAAAAAGTTTTATTGTGTTGTTATAGCTTTTACTCATCTTGCGTCCATCAAGTCCGACAAGTGTGTTGTTGTTTTTGTCAATATACTCCATAGGTTCTTTTAAAGTTTCGCCATATTTTAAATTAAAATTATGTGCAATGTCGCGCGCTATTTCAATATGTTGCTTTTGGTCAAGTCCAACAGGAACATAGTCAGCATCAAAAAGCATAATGTCGGCGCTCATTAAAATAGGATAGTTATACAGCCCCATATTGACCTTGTCATCTCTATCTAGTCCATTAGCCTCATTTTTCTCAACACACGCCTTATAGGCATGCGCCCTATTCATCAACCCCTTAGGAGTCACATTACAAAGTATCCAATTAAGTTCAAAATCCTCTTTAATGTCCGATTGGCGATAAAAAACCACCTTTTCAGGGTCAAGACCACAGGCAAGCCAAGTGCAAGCAATATTATAAAAATACTCCTTTAGTTCCGCCTTAGTATTGAGCGTTGTTAAAGCATGATAGTCGGCAATAAAATAGAAACATTCAAAGTCGTCTTGCTTACTTAATTCTATTGCGGGCTTAATAGCACCAAAGTAATTTCCGATATGCGCATACCCTGTCGGCTTAATACCTGTTAAAACTCTTTTCATGAATTACTCCTAGTGGTAATTTTATCACTAGAAGTTAAAGATTGTCAAGTAAATCACTTTAAACTTTCCATGATATTATAGATTAACTCTTGATTTTCTTTGGAAAGGTTACGAAATTTCATAATAAATCTCTTATCACTCTCATACTTTTCTGGCTCATACGAGAAAAACTCTTCCTTGCTTACATTCAAAATATCAAGAATATCAAATAACATCAGCTGGTAAATTGATACCACCCGCTTCAAACTTAGTTATGTAACCTGGCGACTTGCCCATTCTTAGCGACAAATCACGCGCGCTCAGTTTTGCACGCACCCTGAAATAGCCTAGACGGTTAATTAAAAATTTGCGATTTTCACTCAATTTGTTGTTCATAAAACTCTCTCATTGCCTAGTGCTACTTAATGAGGAAATCACACAAAAACGAAAATTTAAACAGATATTAAACGGATTGTTTGAAAAAAATTATAAGTTTTTTTATTTCATAAACAACAACCTCGCCTCCTAAACCACCAGCAAGCTAATAAAGATAGAAAAGGGCAACACTAAATGTTTTTATGCCTTTGACCACAGACTTATACTTCAAAATTACAAAGATTTTGATGCATATCTACCGATTGAAGAAAAAAATCTTCACTTTTAAAAGTGTCCCTTCGCTCTTCACGCTTGTTTTAACTACGTCCCTTCACTTTTCACACACTCTTTCG
>CALVZE010000006.1 GCA_944372445.1 uncultured Clostridia bacterium | reverse complement strand
ACCGCTCCGCCAGCGATGGAACAACCTATAAATAAAAAGGAAAATAGACATATTAAAAATCTTTTCATATTTTTTATTCTTTTCACGATCTTTAACTCCTTCTTGTTATAAAAAATCATTCACCTTCGTTAGTATAGTTCTATTGTTTATAGTTAGTATAGTTTTATCATTTTTAGTTTTACAAAATCATGTAGTTAATGTTTTTGTTTTGGAACTTCCGATTTTTAGCTTACTTATAAATACTTACCATATTTAGTATAGCAAATATTTTTATTTTCACAAAATATTTTAACAAATTTACAATAAAATCACTATAATAATTAAAAAAGTTAAACAAAATCAATAAAAAATAGCCGTTATGTAAATAACGACTACTTTAAATTTTTATTATTCTTCTTCGCCTTCACTAGGATTTTCTTGTTCAGCCTCAATTTCCGCAATCTGTTCTCTTAATGACTTAATTTCATCTTTAAGTTCAGTGTTTTGACGCTTCAAAACTTCATACATCTTTTTAAGAAGTGGATATCTGTCTGCATTCTTCTCCATAACCTCTTCGCAATGTTGCACGGAAAGTTTAAGTCCATCATAGAGGTCTAAATCCTCAGCTAACTTTCTTGCTTTCTCTTCGTCAATATCTTCATAGTTATTTACGCCATAAAGCATAACTTTTTGCTTAGCAACCTTAGCCTCTTTTCTTTCAAGCTTCTTCTTATCTTTCTCGTGCGTTTTCCAGATCCTGTTAAGAGGAACAAAATCTTTCTTGCATTGTTTCAAATCTTTTTCGTTAGCTTTTAACTTTTCTTCAGCTTCACGCAAGCGTTCCTCTAAATCTTCTAAGGTAAGCTTTGGTGCCACAACAACAGGAAGATTGCTGTTTAGTTCCACGCTTTCAAGAAGTTGTTGTTTTTCTTCTTCAAGCGCTCTGCACATTTCTTCATATCTTTCTTTCTCTTTAAGAAGCTCCTCTTTTTCAGCTTGAAGTCTTGCAATTTCTTCGGCGCTATCGTCCTCTTCTTGTTCTTCTTGCTCTTCTTCTACTTCCTCTTCTTCATCGTCAACAACTGTTTCTTCTTCAACTTCTTCGTCTTCCTCAGGTTCTTCAACCTCTTCCTCTTGCTCTTCTTGTTCTTCTTGAAGTTTTCTTATAAGTTCTTGACGGCGTCTTTCAAGATATTCTCTTCTTTCGCGATTTAAACGCTCTTCTTCGGACTCTGCCTCTTCAATTTCTTGCTCCTCTTCCTGAGCCTTATCTGTGTCAACATCCACAATGTTAGTATTTTCAAGTAATTTTGGTTGTTCTTCAAAAGTATAACTTTGAACATTCATTTCATTTGTATTGTTATTAGATGTTGTTTTCTTGTCATCGCCTTTCTTTTTTGCAGTATAAGTTAAAACAGCCTCCCAAATGAAATAGATGATTAAGCTTGCCGCAATAACAACACCGAGAATTATGAACACTTCCATCAAGGTCGATTCTACATTTGCGCTTAACAAATTTAACATAATACACCTTCCTTACCTTTTAAAGTTTTTATTCACCCATATTTTATCATATCTAAAACAATAAGTCAATAGCAAAAATCTAAAAATCTCTATTTTTTAATAAAAAATAGCAAAAATGCATTAAAAATTAAGTTTTTTGCTTAAAATTAAGGCAAAATTTTAAGTTTTTTATCTTTTATAAGCCCATATTTGTCATCCTAAGCTTGTCGAAGGATCTAAGAAAGACTTACTTATTTAAAAGATGATGTGACAACTGAACGCAAAAGTGTCCCTACGATAACACGCCAAAAAAACAATCATGAAATAAAAGAAATATACTCTAATTTAATCATTCTTCGCGTCGCGACGGCGTCACAAACTGCGTTCTGTTTCGTGGTTTTAAATAAAACCGCTTATCACTTGTTTATTCCTTTTCCCAAAAAACAAAAATGTTTTTCAGGTTTCCATTTGCGTTTCGAAAATGAGCAAAAGCGTAGTTCTATTATCAAAACAACTTTAAGTAGCGACCAACTCGCCAACAAAGTGCGAGTTGCGTTTGGTCGCTTATCCACCCCAAAAGTGTCACTTTCGGGGAACCCCAAAGGCAAAAACAAGCGAATGATAAGTGCGTTGACAAAAGACAACCCACGAAATGGAGCGTTGTTCTACAATCAATACAACTTTAAGTCGCGACAAAATCGCCAATGAACAGATGTGAATGCGATTTTCGCTTGGTCGCGGAATGGCGAAAACAAGCGTTAAAGCGATACTTTTCGAACTTGTTTCGAAAATGAGCAAAAGCGCAGTTTTCGCCATTTTGGTGGAGGCGTCGGGTTATGCTCCCGAGTCCAAAATTCTTTTAGAAAACTTTTCTACATGTTTAGTTTATGTTTAAACTTCATCATGATGTCACCCACAAACAGGTTATCATAACTATTCCTTTAAATTTTTTATGCATATAAGGAAGAACTTTGCATAAAGTTTTTGCCTATTTGACACCTAAGTTTTGTCGGCAACTCAAAACATGGCGAATTAGATTATGCTCTAATCAGGCTATTATTCCAACTAGGCAGCGCAAGGCATAGCGTTCATTGAAACAACATTGTCATTTTTGTCTGCGTTTAATTTTTTGTCCGGTTTAAGGCGTCAGGACATTCGCCACATGCTTTACATTCCCTAAATAAAACCCTGTCGAAACTAAATCGCCCCCATGTTTAACGACTAGACAGTCTTGCGATATCACGCTTTATCGTTTGTTCTTTTAAAGTTTGCCTTTTATCGTAAAGTTTTTTACCTTTGGCAAGAGCAATTTCCACTTTCACCACGCCCTTATCATTGATGTAGAGTTTGGTTGGCATAATGGAAAATCCCTTTTCTTTCACCGCCTTTTCAAACTTTAAAATTTCAGACTTATGAAGAAGAAGTTTTCTCGTTCTACGCTCGTCGCTTTTAAAAACATTTGCCTTCTCGTATGGTTTAATATATGCATTTTTTAAAAACATTTCGCCATTTTTTACTTGAACGAAGCTGTCAAGCAAACTTGCTCCACCACCGCGCACCGATTTTACTTCCGCTCCCTCCAAAGCAACACCTGCTTCAGTTAAGTCTGAAAGGAAATAATCATGAAATGCTTTTTTGTTGTTAGCTATAATTTTCATATTTCCTCCTCTTAAAGCGTTCGTGTATATTATATCATAAATATATGATATTTTGCAAGTACTTAGCCAGAAAATAATAAATAACAATATGGATTTGAAAAACGAAAAAATCAAAAAAATCGGCAAAAATCACTCAAATTTCGCCAATTTTTCAATTTTTTCTTAAATTTTCTGCATTATTTTAACTTTTATACCATTTTAAAATCTATTTCTCTGCTATATAAATTGACATTTATAAGTTCAACTTTCACCCTGTCACCTATCGAAAAAACATTGGATGAGCCTTTTAATTTAAGTTGTTTTTCAAGATAAATGTAGGTGTCATCAGGTAGCGCTTCAAGTCTGACAAGTCCTTCTGAGGTGTTATCAAGCGCCACAAAAACACCAAAATTTGTAACCGATGAAATTGTTGCATCAAACACCTGTCCAACCTTATCTTTCATTAAATATGCCTTCCAAAGGTCATCAACATCACGCTCTGCCATGTCTGCATTTCTTTCACATTCGCTAGATTGCTCACTTGCATCAAAAGTGAAGACTTCTAAATCATCCTTTTCTTCTGTATCAATTTTCTTGTGAAGATAATCTTTGATAATCCTATGAATGCATAAATCTGGATAACGTCTAATTGGTGAAGTGAAGTGGCAATAATAATCAAGTGCCAAACCAAAATGTCCCAAATTTTTATTCATATACTTAGCTTTTTGCATGCTTCTTAAAAGCATCTTGTTTATAACATCTTTTGACGAACTTTCTTCTGCGCACTCCAAGATTTGCTGATAATAAGAAGGTGTGATATTATCTGGCACTTTCGGATACCTAACGCCTAACCCTTTGATAAAATCACAAAGCGCAAACACCTTTTCTTTTGTCGGAGCTTCATGCACGCGATAAACAAATGGTATTTTAAGAGTATCAAATTCCTTAGCCACAACAATATTTGCAAGCACCATGAAATCTTCAATAAGCCTATGCGCCTCATTTCTTTCTCTACGCTTGATGCCAACAGCGATACCTCGATCGTCAAAGATGAACTCAACTTCTGGCACTTCTAAGTCAAGCGAACCACGCTTAACTGCATTTGCCTCTAAAATATCACAAAGTTCTCGCATGGTTTTGAAATGAGAAAGCAAATCCTTTGTTTTTTCATTTACCTTTCCTTCCGACAAGGCTTCGTATACTTCATCGTAGGTAAGGCGCGCTTTGCTCTTAATAACACTTTCACAAATTTTATGATCTATCACTTCGCCTTGGAAATTGACTTTCATTATACAAGACAATGTCAACCTCTCTACGCCCTCATTAAGAGAACATATACCATTCGATAGCGAACGCGGAAGCATAGGGAGAACTGAGGTTGGAAAATATACACTTGTTCCCCTGCGATACGCCTCTTCATCAATCACACTGTCACGCGGAACATACTCGCCGACATCGGCAATATGCACACCTAGTTCATAGTAATTATCAAATTTTTTTATAGACACCGCGTCGTCCAAATCTTTGGCGTCTGCACCGTCAATTGTGAAAATTATTTCATTTGTAAGGTCAAGCCTGCCTTTTTTCTGCTTTTCGGCAACTTCTTTCGGAACGCGCTTCTCTTCTTCGACAACAACAGAAGGAAAGGTTTCATATAAATGATGTTGCCTGATGAGCGAAAGTTCCAAAGTTTTGATGTCGTCGTTCATGCCCAAAATCTCATCAACAATGCATTTAATTTTGCCTTTATCTGTCCTCACAACTCTTGCATTGACTTTCATGTCCTTTTTAATCTTTAAGCCTGTTTTAACAATAGGAAAATCTGTGACAATTCTTTTGTTATCAGGGTCCAAAAAGTAGTTGCCTGCCACAAGTTTGACAAGACCAACAATATTTTTTAATTCGTCATAAATACTGACAACCTCGCCGTCACACCCCTCATTTGTTTGAGATATGATTTTTACAATCACCTTCTCACCGTCAAGCGCATTTAACGTTTTGTTGGTTGGAATAAAGATGTCGTCTGCCATACCTTTGACATTAACAAAACCGAAGCCTTTGGTTGTTCCGATAAAGTCACCTTTAACATAACCGTGCGAAGGAATTGTGATAAATTTATTTTTCCTTATCTCATAGATGTCGCCATTGTTCACCAGCTCATAGAACAATTTTTTAACCACCTCAACGGAAGTATTTAATGCTGAGGACATAAATAAAAATAGTTTGTCTATGTTTGAAAAGACCAAACTATTTTTGTCTATGAGCGAAAGAATTTGCTCTTTTTTATTCATTCTAAGCTCCTAATAAACTTGCTACTATTGCAGATGCTTCAGACTCAGCCCCACCAAAAGGAATTAGGGTAACAAAGTAAAGAATAGCACAAACAAAAATCACAATAGCCATAATTGTGGTGATAAGTTTAAGTTTTCCATCTCTTGAACTGCCCTTGTTTTGAGCATAATAACTTTCTTTGATACCGGTGATTGATTCTGTGCTACCTGCGTCTTCTGATTGAAATAATATTGCAATAATCATAATGATTGCGCAAGCAAAAATTAAGCAAAAAAGCACAATCCTAATAATAGGAAAAGATTGTGATATCCAAAGAGGAATTTGCGTTTGTCCGTCCATAATAAATCTCCTTTAATTTAAGCAAATTTTGCAACACAAAGCACCGTAACAACGGCGAGACAGATGATACTTCCAACAAGTTTCAGCCATTTAATCTTCCCCTCTTTATTGTAAGAGCCTTTAACAAACGTGCTGAGAGCGAGTAACCCAAGAATGGTCAAAATTGATATGACAATATAGAAAGTTACATCCGACCAACCATGCGATATCCAATCTTGAAAATCTGTCCAAAGGTTGCAAAGCATACTCATATAAAACTCCTTGCTAAGGTATTTTAGCACAAAACTTTAAATAATACAACTATTTTTTAGTTTTTTCATAAACTTTTCCTAAATTTTTGTGTAGTAAACAACAACTCGCAACCTTTCTCTTTACAACGAGCAAATTACAAAGGAAATTGTTTGCGTTTTTTTATTCATTTTGCTATCATATAAAAGAAAAAGAGGTATTTTATGAATAAGACAAAGATTGTTTGTTCCATCGGTCCCAGCTGTGACGATGTGGAAATACTAGAAAAAATGGCACTAAATGGCATGAATGTTGCTAGATTTAACATGAGCCACGGCACCCACGAATCTCATAAGTCCATGATTGACAAAGTGAAGTGTGTGCGCGAGAAACTTAGAGTTTCAATTGGCATAATGATAGACACAAAAGGTCCAGAGATAAGAGTGCGCGATTTTGAAAATGGTAGCGTTTTTCTTAACAAAGGTGATGAATTTACACTCACGACAAGAGCGGTGTTAGGAAACGAAAAAGAAGTTGCCGTTACCTACAAAAACCTTCCAAAAATATTAAAAAAGGGCAACAAAATTCTTTTAAACGATGGCGTGATTGAACTTCAAGTAAAAAAATTGACAAGCACAGATTGTATCTGCGATATTATGACAAGCGGAACGCTTTCAAACCACAAAAGCATAAATATCCCTGGCGTAAAAACCGACATGCCATACCTAAGCGCGCAAGATAAGGCTGATTTAATGTTTGCAAAAGAAATGAACGCCGATTTTCTTTCATTGTCCTTTGTAAGTAGCGCCAACGATATTAGAGATGTCATCAATTATTTAAAAGAAATAAAATTCACCACACCGCTTTTAATAGCCAAAATCGAAAGTGTAGATGGCGTTAAAAACTTTGATAAAATTTTAAGTTTATGCGATGGCATTATGGTGGCAAGAGGAGATTTAGGAGTGGAGATAGAATTTATGAAGCTTCCACTACTACAAAAAGAGTTTATAAAAAAATGCAATGAACAAGGAAAAATATCTATAACTGCCACCCAAATGCTTGAAAGTATGATTTACAACATCCGCCCAACACGAGCAGAAGTAAGCGATGTCGCCAATGCAATATTTGACGGAACCACCGCGATCATGCTGTCAGGTGAAACCGCTTCTGGTAAGTATCCTGTTGAAAGCGTAATGGCAATGCGCAAAATTGCGGAGGAAATGGAAGCACACTTAAAATTCGAGCCTGTCGATTTTAAAACACATAACACAACCGCAAGTATCGGCTACGCCGTTTGTAGCTTGGCACAAACGGAAAATGTAAAAGCCATAAATGTAGGAACAAAGACAGGACTGACAGCGAAAAATGTTAGCAGGTTCCGACCGCAAATTCCAATCATAGCCTGCACCCCAACAAGCAAAACTTATTATCAAATGAGCATATTATACGGTGTTGTTCCTGTGCTTGAACAAAAATACAAGAATATGGAAGATGTGTTAAAACATGGCTTAGCACACACAATTGACACAAAACTTGTTAAAAGTGGAGATAAAATTGTGCAAACGGGAGGAAAGGCTGGCATGAGCGGTAGCAACCTCTTAATGGTCAAAAAGATTAAATAACATGGTTTTGAAACTTCAAAAGATGTTGCCTATCAAAACTGATAAAGGTAAAATATGCTAAACTTAGACAATAAATGAAAAAGGATATATTGAAAACAATATATCTTTTTTTATAATAAAATTAGTCAAAAGCAAAAAATATTTTATTTATTCACACTTTTTCGGAACAAATCAGAGATTTTTGCGTTAATGTCCGTTTTTAGCGAAATTTTTAATATCGCCTCATCGCTTAACAAAATACTCTTTCCATTTTCTTTAATCAAAATAAACAGACAAGTTCGATTTTTTCTCACCCGCCTTAACATAGATTTAAGAGTAACATTTTCATCAATTATATAAATTCTAGGTTTGGAAAAATTTTTAAAACTTTTGTTAAAAGCGGAAATCTTTTCATATTTACTTAAAAAATTCAAATCTAAGAGACCTAAAATTAAAAACACAGCAAAAAGGAGATATGTTGGATTAAAATTAATAAAACATAAAACTATAAAAATGATAAAGAAGAAAAAGGCAAACAATAAATTAAAAATCATTGTCAATTTTATCGCCTTTTTTCTTTCCATAAACTTAGCACAAAAAGATACGAAAACTCTTCCGCCGTCAAGCGGATATGCAGGCAAGAGATTGAAAAGCGCAATAACCAAACTAACCTCAACGAACGGCGAAAGGAAAATATACGAAACAGGAAAAATCCACCAAAGCGCCAAACATAAAAGTGAACAAACTATATTTGTTAAAGGTCCTGCCAAGGCAATAAATATATCATCACGCTCTTCAAGCTCCTCACCATAATAAGAAAGACTGACACCGTAAGGCGAAAGTGAAAATTTTGAAAGGCTATATCCAAAAGCTTTCGCCATAAAATAGTGTCCAAGCTCATGCAAAACGATAGCGGTTAAATAACTAAAAAAAATTATCAATCCAAAATTAAAAATAAGCCATAAAAGAATAAGAAAAATGGCAGGATTTACTCCAAATTTGCTATTTTTTTTAATTTTTATTGTATTTTTTAACAAATTTTCCATTTTTTACCTTTTTTAATCCTTATTTTTTAAGCTTAAATTTTTTGCATTATTTAACCTCAATTAAAAGAAGAAACTGAAAACAAATTCACTAACCTATACCAAAAAGCCTACAAACGAGAACAATGAAAAAGGATATAATAAAAAAGAGAGGTAAAACAATTCTGAGTTTAACCTTATAACCCTTTTTTATAGTTTCATATGACTCACCATATGACTTCAACTTTTTCATAAATTAATATATGAAAAAAAGTGTATTTTAAGACTTCGAAATCAAGCCGTTTCCTTTGAAATCCTTCAACCAAGCAATGCCTAGACGCTTGATGTTTCTTATGCTTAACTCTTTTATCATTCTGAGTAAGTAGCTGAACGCTACGCTGTCGAAACATCTCATAAATCAAACCTATACTGTCATTCTGAGCGACGTCGCAAACTGCACTTCATTTCGCGTTTAGGCATGAGTGCCAAAACGCTTACCATTCGTTTGTTTGCTCCTTTTCCCAAAAAATGGCAAGCATTTTTCGGGGGCCCAGCATGTGTCCGCCGTCGAAGAATCTCATAGATTGTGTCTAATTCGTATATAAAACATGCTAGCAATTTGCTAGCATGTTTATTTTCTCCGTTATGCGTAGTTGGTGTCTGTCCTAAATGCAGGCGTATTCCGTCACTTTAATCGTAAACTGCACGCCGAAATAGTTTTGTGCCTTATACTGCACCCTGTCGCCGTTGGCGTTCATGCAGTAGATGTGATTATAGCTTTTCCCTAGGTCGCGTGTGTAATATAGTGTATCTTTGCCATTTGCTCTAAGGTAGTCTTTTGTTAGGTCTGAAAACTTGATCTTTCCAAGCTTTTCCGTTCCATTTTTGTTTGTTGTAAAATTCGAAAGGTCATCATATGACGCCACAAACATATTACCGGACACACTCTTCGCAGTGCCATTAAGCGAAGTCGAGCCAAAGGTCGACATACTCTTACTTTCGCTTACTAGGTATGAACTATCAATTTGATTTTTCATAAACTCCGTCACGCTTTCACTTGAATAACCCGCACCCGCTCCGATGTAACTATCTGAAAAGGCGTCAACATAGACAATCTCATCCATAACTGCAAGTGTATCGGTCGTTGTGCCGTAACCAGAGGTTTGACTTGACGAATATACAAGTCGCCACCTAATCGGCATGACTAAGTAATACTCTTCGTTATACTGACAATACTCTTTGCTGTTATGCACTTTTGAAGTTAATGCCATCCCAGCGAAATAATAAATATCACCAGTAGATAAGCTTGCCCAATTAGAAGATAATGTTGACTTTAATAATTCGGACACCTTGCTCTGTGGCATTTTGCCCAACTCTACATACCAATATCCACCTTCATCATCAAAGTATGCCTTATTGTTCGCTAGCCATTGTGCGTATATCGTCTTTGTATCATCGGTAGAGTAAAATGTGTCACTTGCTATTATATCACCATTGGCATCAATCAGAGTTGTTCCCGTGCCATTTAGTGCTGTATTATAGCCATTAAAAGTAAGCCCGGCGCACGTTGGTTTTGTGATTGACGTAATGGAATTTGTGCAAGAACTATTAGAATACCAACCACTTTCGTATTTTAGATATATCGTGCTTGTGCCACCAGTTCCACCATTTTTATTTAGTGTAATTGTATAAATCTCAGCCTCCCACTGAGCATAGAGCGTCAAACCATTGCTGCCTCGATAAACATCACCAGGCATATAAGTCAGCCCACCGCCATTCGCCATTGTGTTCCAGCTTTTGATGTGATAGCCTGTGCGAGTAAATAAATTTGTATCTTCAATAGTTATACTATCTCCTCGATTGAAGTAAACACTTTGCATATCGTTGTTTCCAAAATTTGAATAATAAGTAACTTCAATCAAAAATCCACGAAAAATCGGAAAACCATCATTTATCCCCTCTGCGAACATCCAAACAGTATCAAAATCCCATGTATAATCCGGACTCCATTTACTACTATCTTGATACCAACTAAGTGTTTTTGCGTTTGTCATAATGTTTGCATCGTTCACGTCAACAGTGCAATTTCCTCCGCAATAATTATAATCTTGAGAAGACCTGCCGATTACACCTCCAACATAACTTCCATTTGCAGTTACCGCACCCACATTAAAGTTATTTACTACCTCAGTGTTGATTGAAATACGAATTTCTCCTAAAATTCCACCAACTGTATTATAACCGCTTATATTACCTTTATTGTAACACAAATAAATAGAGCCATCACTATTCATCTCTCCAGCAATTCCACCTATATATTCGCCACCCCGACTGGTTACGTTGGCATTGTTATAACAATTGTAGATAGAGCCATCACTAAAGCTACCTATAATTCCGCCCACACAATCGAGCACGCCAATAATTTCACCCTCGTTATATGAATTGTATAGATCAATATCGCTACTGGTTGACGAAAACGATCCTACAATCCCACCAACTTCACTTCCACCTGAAATTTTTGCTATATTATGGCAATTATATATCATTGCATCTTCTTGAGCCCAACCTATAATACCTCCCACATACTCATTAGAATTTATTTCTCCCAAATTATAACAACTATAAACCGCAGTCCTATGAGTGCGACCAACAATACCTCCAACATAATCTATTCCAACTATAACACCTTCGTTATAGCAATTATATATTTGATTGTGCTCAGTAGTAGAGATAGGCCTATATCCCCAGCTTTCGCCTACTATGCCACCAATACTATCATTGCCAGTTACCGTTCCCTTATTATAACAGTTATTAATAATGACATACCTATCAGCCCCTCCCGATATAGCCCCCACATAATCATAACCGCGTATATTTGAATCTATGATGCCTACATCATGAATTTCTGCATAAGACGAACTATTTATCCCTCGTACATATCCAAACAATCCTTGATAATTATAAGTTGAAGTCATTCCTGATTGTGTGTAGAGCCCTGAAATGGTAAACCCGCCACCATCGAAGTTTCCACTAAAATAACGAGCCGATGAAGTTCCTATTGCATCCCACCAATAAGCCGACATATCAAGATTGGTAGTTTGCTTATAATATAGGTTTCTATAATCTGCATTTGTGCTACTATTGTTAATTAAATATGCTAGCCTTGCGAGTTGTGCTGATGTTGAAATTAAATAAGGATTGTCTTCTGTTCCATCCCCACCTGCAAAACTATCTGCGTAAATTCCGTTATCAGTCCAAAAAATTGATGTATTATCTGGCTCTGAAGCATCTGGTTTAATTGCTTGTGGAAATTTTAATGTTGGATAACCTTGATTTATATCACTATCAATTTGCCAAGTAGTTAAAAAATTCCATTTATATGTTTCATATGAAATACACCATTTGCCGTGTATAAACCATGTTAAGGTTTTAGCATCCTCAAAAGTGCAAGTTCCACAATCGCTAACATAACTTGATGAAGCACCTACAACATTTTCAAGCGCACAATCTCCACCCCAATAACAGTTTCTTATATAATATGAAGTATTATCAACATCTTGACCATAATGATACCCTACTATTGCACCCGGCTCTAAATATCTAGTGCTTATATTACTTAAAACAAAACAATTAATTATATTGCAATGATAACTTTCTCCTATAATACCCCCTGTCCTTCCAGGATGGGAAACACTTATAGTTGTATAATTTACAACTTCTCCTATGTTGTATGAGAGATGCACAGAGCCGTTTTCTCCGCTCCCAATAATGCCACCAACATTTCCTATTCCCTTTTGTGTGATAGTCCCAGTATTATAGCAATTAGCTATATAAAAACCAATATCTCCCTCTGAACACGCAACTATTCCTCCGCAATCTAAGCCACCGTCTGTATAAATATTACCTGTATTGTAACACTTAGTAACATCACCAGAAGTCAAATCTGCAACTATGCCACCGCCATAAACAATCGCTGTATTATAACAATTTGATATAGTACCACTTCCAATAACTTCACGTGCAATTCCGCCCCCAAACCTGTTTATGTTTGCGATGACTCCAGTATTATAACAATATTGAACCGAACCATTTTCAACCTGCGAAACTATTCCCGCGCCATATCCATTAATTCTAGCAGTATTGTAACAATTATAAATTTCAGCGGAATTAATCTTGTATGCTATTCCACCTACAAACTTATTGTTATCAACATTTCTTACACCTTCGTTAAAACAGTCATAAATTTGAGCATCACCTGTAGCATAACCCACTATTCCACCAGCCCTTTCACCATCTAGCGTTCCAGAATTGCTACATTTATATACTTTGGAAGAAGAGTCAGATAAATACCCAACAATTCCACCGCCAGAGCCTATATACGAATCACTAACTGTCGAATGAAATACCCCAGCAATCGGGCTACGGTTATGACAATTATAAATTGTAGTATTCGAAGCATAACCTGCAACCGAGCCAACATAATATGTTCCTACAATTTCAGAATTTGCTATACTTAAATTACAAATGTTAGCACCACGTAAATAACCGAACAACCCTTGGTTACTACCTTCAACATTCGTAAAAACCCCAGTAAAAACATGTTCTTTACCATTTAGGTGACCGGAAAAATTATAAGACCTATTTCCTATCGGCTCCCAATAGTGCAGGGATAAATCAATATCACTAGTTACATCATAATATAGCGATTTATATGTAGAATTTGTAGAAGAATCGTTTATTAAGAAGGCCAACCTCGCAAGTTGCTCGGCTGTTGTAATTTGATAAGGATCTGTTGATGTTCCATCGCCTCCCGCAAACGAGTCAGCATAATTTCCAGCGTCTGTCCAAAAATCGGTGTTTGTCGGTGCGTTTTTCTCTATTTCATTTTCGGGAGATGACGATTCCCCCCCCCCGGTATTATCGCTGATATAGGAGTTTGAAAGTAATACTGTTCCGCCAGCGATGGAACAACCTACAAAAAGGAAAGAAAATAGACAAACTAAAATTCTTTTCATTTTTCCACTCATACAAACTCCTTTATTATAGAGTTATTATAATAAAAAATGTCAGTTTTACAAAATGATTTTTGAAAATTACCAAAAAATCTTTTTGCTGTAAGACTAAACTTAGCAAAATTCTCAAAAATTAAGCCTTATTTTTTTAGATCATTCGACGACGGAACGCAAAGCGTTCCTGCTCAGGATGACGGCGTCGCAAACTGCACTTCATTTCGTGATTTGCTTTTCATCAAATCACTTATCACTCATTTGTTTGCTCCTTTCAGCGACCAAACGCAATTCGCACTCCGTTGGCGAATTGGTCGCTACTTAAAGAGGTTTTAATTTGAATGTGACTTTCGTCATGTTGAGCATGGGAGTGTAACGACCGCCGTCGAAACATCTCAGAGAGTGCAGTTTGAGTTATAAAACACAAACATCCAAAATGCGTTTGGTCGAAGAATCTCAAAAATTAAGCCGTATTCTCTCAGGACGACAAAAAAAGAACATATTGACTACAATTTCAATATGATCTCTCTTTTTGTTTGTTGTCCATTTTAATCAAACAACGTCCTTGATAAAACTTCTTTTTGATTAATTCTAATTTTATTTTTTCCATTTGCTTCTAATTTTTTCTATCCATGGTGGAATAGAAGAGCTTGGATTGACATCTACGCGTGAAGACTGCTCATTTTGTTCAAGCTTAACCTCTTCATTTGGTGCGGTATAGCCAAAAGGATTAAAGCTCTGAAATTCGTCCTCTTCCTTTTCTTCCTCTTTTAAATTCTCTGCCTCTGGCTCTTCTTGCTTTTCGTCCGCTTCTTCATCGTCCTTGCCCTTGAAACCTGTTGCAATGATTGTAATTTCTACCTCGTCATGCATTTCAGGGTCAATACTTGAACCAAAAATCAAGTTACAGCTTGGGTCAATAACCTCTTTAACCATGTTTGCGGCTTCTGTCACTTCACGAAGTGTGATATCGCTTCCGCCCTTGATATTCAAAACCACGCCCGTAGCCCCTTCAATGGTGGTTTCAATAAGAGGAGAAGCAACAGCCTGGCGCACAGCTTCCAAAGTCTTATTTTCTCCCTTACCTCTGCCGATACCCATGTGAGCAAGTCCACGATTTTTCATAACCGTTTCGATATCAGCAAAATCAAGGTTAATCATGCCTGGAAAAACAATAAGGTCGCTTATGCCTTGAATACCTTGCCTTAAAACATCGTCTGCGTATCTAAACGCATCAACAAGCGTAATCTTCTCAGGTAAAATTGTGGCAAGACGCTCGTTAGGGATGATGACAATTGTGTCAACATATTTTTTTAATTCTGAAATACCTTTTTCGGCATTTTCCATTCTCTTTCTATTTTCAAAAGCAAAAGGTTTTGTCACAATGCCGACTGTAAGTATGCCTAGCTCCTTAGCAATCTGCGCAATAACAGGAGCAGCGCCCGTTCCTGTTCCACCACCCATACCGGCAGTGATAAACACAAGGTCAGCGCCTTTCAACACCTCAGTAATTGAAGTCTTACTTTCCTCTGCCGACTTTCTGCCAACTTCTGGAATACCACCAGCGCCTTTACCGCCTGTCAATCTTTCGCCGATTTGCAAGCGCTTGTTAGCTTTGGAAATTAGAAGAGCTTGTTTATCTGTGTTTATTGCCACAAACTCCGCGGATGCCACATTTGCATCAATCATTCTGTTTACAGCGTTATTTCCGCCACCGCCTACACCTAGCACCTTAATTTTTACCACTGATGTAGAATTGAAATCTTGTTGTTCCATAATTTTCTCCTTTTATATATTTTAACTTTTTTTAAAGTGATTTGCAACTTTTTAACAATATTTACATTTAGATTATTTAATTTCTAAGTGCGCTGTTGACAAGACCTAAGATAGATGCTAGTTCTGGCTTGTCCATGCCCGGAATAGGAGGACGACCATAAGATACATTTCTGTTCAAGCATTTTGCTAGGTAATCCTTCCCGCCCTTAATCTTTGTCAGCCCTGCTCCGCATAGATAAATAGGATAATACGGCACATATTCCTTAGCAAACACACGAATACACTCATTGACCGTTGAAGCGATAAGCCCTATGCGATAACACACTGCCTCGTTGACAAAATTAAGCGGAAGTTTAAGGATTTTCCCGCCCAGCGTAGGAAGTTCATATGTATCATCCTTGTCACCTTTAAGAGAAAGCACAATTTGTTTTTTGAGATTGCGCGCCTCAGGATAACCTATACCACACGCCTCAGTCAAATCGCTTGTTATGTAAGAGCCTCCCATAGAAAAGGAAGTCAAATTTGTCATTGCATTACCTTTAATAAAAGCCACGCTAGTAGATCTTGCTCCAACATCAATAACAATACAATTGCGCTCTCTTTCCTCTTCTTCTAATATAAATATGCCCTCGGCAAGTGGTTCACTTAAATATTCCACTTGCTCTATACCTAGTTTTGACCAAATCTTATTAAATAACTTTATAAAACTTGATTGCGCAAGAACAAGAGATAGCTCACAAGATATAAAATAACACTTTTGTTTAAGCGGATTTTGAATATTTTTGGTTTCATCCAAAGCATAAGAAATTGTATTGACAGAAATGATATCCATATCTTCAGCATACCTCTGTTCAGACACCTTGGCAAAGATGGTATCAATGTCCTTTTGTGAAATTGTATGCCTGTTTTTAAAATTAAGTTGACAGGTGCTGGTGACAACCTTAGAAAACTCAGCAGGCACACCAACATATACTTTTTTTATTTTTTTCTTGTAAATCGAAGTGATTTGAGAAAATAAAGTCATGACAGCGTCATCGAGATAAGCTTTCTCGATAAAATCCCCCTCTAAAAAGCCAGCGTAATCAACAGATGCCTTCGCCTTGACATTGAAGGTGTTGTTGACACCTCTTTCAGCAATCATGCATGACAGTTTAGATGAACCTATTTCTATAACCGTTACACAATTCTCTGCCATAACCCCTCTTTTAAGTATATTCTATCGTTTTATGTAAGAAAAGTCAAACAAAATGTTAAAATATTTATAAAAATTTACTTTTTTTAATAATTATACAATTTAACCATTTGGTATATGAAAAAATGACAAGTAAGAGCCTGTTTTTTAGATGTTTCGATGACGGAACGCTAGGCGTTCCTGCGGTAGCATGGCGGGTATAGGCCAGGTTATGCCATCTTGGTCCGATCTAAAAATTTTTATTTGTTAAAAACTTGCTTTTTAGTTAAAATTAGATTAAAATAATAGGCGTAAGGAGTTATAAAAATGATTGACATTAACTTAATTAGAACAAACAAGGACTTGGTAAAGGAAAATATTAAAAAGAAATTTCAAGATGCAAAACTTCCACTTGTCGATGAAGTTGAAGAACTAGACAAAAAAAATCGTGCGCTCAAACAAGAAGTAGACGCATTAAGAGCTTCGCGCAATAGTTTAAGCGAGCAAATAGGCAAACTTATGCGTGAAAAGAAAATTGAAGAAGCAAACACCATAAAAGAAACTGTTAAAAAGAACAATGAGCGTATTGCAGATATCGAAAAAGAAGAAGAAAAGCTGTCACTCAGAATAAAACAGATTATGATGACAATTCCTAACATCATTGATGCCAGCGTTCCAATAGGTAAAGATGACAGCGAAAATATCGAAATCGAAAGATTTGGCGAGCCGAAAATACCTGATTTTGAAATACCATACCACGCCGACATACTTAAAAGATTTAATGGTTTAGACAAGGAAAGTGCTGGAAGAACAAGCGGTAATGGCTTTTATTATCTTATCGGTGACCCAGCGCGTTTAGTGAGCGCCATGATAAACTACGCCCGCGATTATATGATTGAAAAAGGCTTTATCTATTGCATACCGCCCTTCATGATTAGAAGCGATGTGGTAAATGGTGTTATGAGTTTTGCAGAGATGGACGCCATGATGTATAAGATAGAAGGTGAAGATTTATACCTCATAGGCACAAGCGAACATAGTATGATAGGCAAATTTAAAAATCAAATTGTAAATGAAAAAGAATTGCCTATAACCATGACCTCATACAGTCCATGTTTTCGTAAGGAAGTCGGCGCTCATGGCATTGAAGAGCGCGGAATTTATCGTGTTCATCAATTTGAGAAACAAGAGATGATTGTGCTTTGTAAGCCAGAAGAAAGTATGGACTGGTATAACAAAATGTGGAGCTACACCGTGGAAATTTTCCGCAATATGAATATTCCTGTTCGCACTCTTGAATGTTGCAGTGGCGATTTGGCAGACTTAAAAGTGAAGAGTTGTGATGTTGAAGCGTGGAGCCCAAGACAGAAAAAATATTTCGAAGTTGGTTCTTGTTCTACTCTCGGTGACGCACAAGCAAGACGCCTAGGAATCAAGGCGAAAGGTGAAAAAGGAAATTACTATGTCCACACCTTAAACAACACCGTGTTAGCTTCAACGCGTGCCTTAATCGCACTCTTAGAAAATAACTTACAAGAAGACGGAAGCATTTTGGTGCCAAAAGTTCTCCAAAAATATATGGGTGGAAAAACAAAGATTGAACCAATTAATTAAACAAATAAAAACAAAGATTTTTTTAAATAAAATAGTTTTTACACATCAAAATTATAAAAAGAATAGGATTTTAGCCCTACGGGTTTCGTCCTATTCTTTTTACATACACTATGAATGTTCTTTCTCATAAGGTCTATCTGAAATTAACACCTCTTTTGCTAACACAAAATTTTGTTCTGATGACTTGCTCACTCTATAATCAAACTGCGTTCCACCATGCCAAGAAAAAGAAACAACTTGATATTTTGCTCTATCGTCAAGGTCATCCATAATCTTCATAGAGATTTTTTCGCCCATTTCATTTTCAAACTCATAACGCCTAAGCACCGCTCTTTCGCTTACGCCGGTTACATCTCTTTCGGCGTGCCTATCTCTTGCATACACCAAAAACTTACGCGCCATATCACCCGTTAGATAAATTTTGGCGTCGGCATTTTCTTTTATAACTTTTCTGAAAAAATCTAACAAATCTGCGTTTTTAGGAGCGCTAATATAGTCCATACTCCCTCCCTCTCTAAAAGTATTCTAGCATAAACTCACATTCTTGTCAACTCACAAATAAATAAATCAAACAATGTGAAATTTAACGATAAAAAGTAAAAAAGGAACTTTAAATTCAAAGTTCCTTCTTTATTCTGTATCAATAAAATTTTCAAATGTAAAGCCATATCAAGTAAATTAAATAGCATCTACTTCATTTTCCACTTTAACAGGCACAACAGAACGATATTTTTTAAGTCCCGTTCCTGCTGGAATAAGTTTACCGATGATGACATTCTCTTTAATACCAACAAGATTATCAACCTTGCCTTTAAGAGCTGCATCTGTAAGCACTCTTGATGTTTCTTGGAAGGAAGAAGAAGATAGGAAAGACTCTGTCATAAGAGCAGCTCTTGTAATTCCGAGCAACATTCTTCTTGCAATTGCAGGACGACCGCCCTCTCTTAAAACTCTTTCATTCTCTTCATCGCAGTGAGAAATGTCTACAATTTCTCCTGTAAGAAGATTGGTGTCACCAGCATCCTCAATCTTAACCTTTTTAAGCATCTGACGAATGATAATCTCAATATGTTTATCGTTAACTTTAACATCCTGTCCGCGATAAACCTTAATAACTTCGCTAAGAAGATATTGTTCAAGTCCTTTAAGTCCCTTTGTGCGCAAGAGGTCAGTTGGATTGATTGCACCACCGGTAAGTTGTGTTCCCGGCTCTACGCTTTCACCCTCTCTAACCTTTAAAACTGCTGGCTTTCTAACTTCATAATCAACATCGCCTTCGCCAGTTAAAATTGTGATGGTATAGTTCTTAGCATCTTCTCTAATATGAACTTTACCAGCAACCTCTGAAAGAATACATTCGCCCTTTGGCTTTCTTGCTTCAAAAATTTCTTCCACTCTCGGCAAACCTTGTGTGATGTCGGCAGCAACCGCAGAACCACCAGTGTGGAAGGTTCTCATGGTAAGCTGAGTGCCCGGTTCACCAATGGATTGAGCGGCAATGATACCAACAGCCTCGCCAAGTGGAACCATATCTTTTCCAGCCATATTTCTGCCATAACATTTAGCGCACACACCATGCTTGCAACGGCAAGTGATAAGCGAACGGATTTGAACTTCTTTAATTCCAGCTTTTGTAATTTCATTGGCTTGTTCTTTTGTTATCATCTCGTTTGAATGAACGATAATTTCTTTTGTCTTTGGATTTACGATATCGTCGACAGCCACACGGCCATAAATTCTTTCAGCCAATGTTTCTTGCACAAAGCCATCTGTGACAAGGTCGGTAACCACAACACCTTTTATCTTTTCGCCGGTTTCAGCAAAGCAGTCATCGCTCGTTATCACAACATCTTGTGCAACATCAACAAGTCTTCTTGTTAAATAACCTGAGTCCGCTGTTTTAAGCGCGGTATCGGAAAGACCTTTTCTGGAACCACGAGAGTTTACGAAATATTCAATAGGTGTAAGCCCCTGTCTAAATGATGACTTAATAGGAGTGTCAATCTTTGTTCCAGATGCGGTAGTTTTAATACCAATCATACCACAGTCACTATTCAACTGCACGGTGTTACCACGCGCACCAGAAAGCACCATAAGTGAGAATGGGTTGAATGGGTCAAGAGATTTTACAACAGCATCTTGAACCTTATTAACCGCATGGTTCCAAATATCAATATTTGCGTCCAATTTTTCATTTATAGTGATAAGACCGCGGTTTAAAAGTTTTTCATTTTCAAGCACTTGACTTTCCGCTTCTTTCATAATTTCTTTCTTTTCTTCTGGCTCTTCAATATCATATATATTAACAGAGATAGAAGCAAGAGTGGAATATTTGTAACCTATTTCTTTCAATTTATCAACAAGGTCAGCGGTTGCTGTTGTTCCAAACTTATCATAGACATCGCCAACCAAGTTTTTAAGCTCTTTTTTCATGACAGGCTTGTTAATTTCAAGCTCGCAGATATTATCTTCAATAGTCCTATCAACATAGCCAAGGTTTTGTGGCACGATATTGTTAAATAGCACTCTACCAACCGTAGTTACAACGCGTTTTGTATATGTCTTTCCGTCTTTTTCCTTAGAAAGTCTAACGGTGCACTCAGCCTGCAAGTCAAGGTTCTTTGTCTGATAAGCATAAATCATCTCATTGCGCGAAGCAAAGATGCTACCCTCGCCCTTAGCACCTGGACGAACAAGAGTTAAATAGTAACATCCAAGCACAATGTCCTGTGATGGAGAAACAATAGGCTCGCCATCAGATAGTTTTAAAATGTTGTTAGAAGCAAGCATCAAGGTTCTTGCCTCAGTTCTTGCGTCAATTGAAAGAGGTATATGAACAGGCATCTGGTCACCATCGAAGTCAGCGTTGAAAGCAGCGCAGGCAGATGGATGAAGTTTAATAGCCTTACCTTCAACAAGCACAGGCTCAAAAGCTTGCACAGAAAGTCTGTGAAGTGTTGGAGCGCGGTTTAAAAGCACCGGATGGTCTTTGATAACATCGGCTAAGATATCCCAAACAACAGGCTTTTCTCTTTCAATCATACGCTTTGCAGTTTTTATGTTGTTTGTCAAATTCATTTCAACAAGTCTATTCATAATGAAAGGCTTGAATAATTCCAAAGCCATTTCCTTAGGAAGTCCGCATTGATAAATTTTTAGTTCTGGTCCTACCACAATAACCGAACGGCCAGAGTAGTCAACACGCTTACCAAGAAGGTTCTGTCTGAATCTACCTTGCTTACCACTGAGCATAGCAGAGAGTGACTTCAAATCTCTTTGTTTTGAGCCTTGAACAGCCTTGCCACGCTTACCATTATCAATAAGGTTATCAACTGCTTCTTGAAGCATTCTCTTTTCATTTCTGCAAATAACATCAGGAGCGCCAAGTTCCATAAGTTTTTTCAAACGGTTGTTTCTGTTGATAACACGGCGATATAAGTCATTCAAATCGCTTGTTGCATATCGTCCGCCGTCAAGTGGCACCATAGGACGAAGGTCCGGTGGAAGAACAGGAATGACATCAAGCACCATCCATGTCGGACTATTTCCGCTCTTTCTAAAAGACTCCACAATATCAAGCTTTTTAGCCGCCTTTATCTTTCTTTGCCCTTTGGAATTTTTAAGTTCTTCTTTAAGTTCTTTTGCCTCTCTTTCAAGGTCAACATCGCCTAGAAGTTTTTTGATAGCCTCAGCGCCCATACCAGCCTCAAAACTGCCAGCGCCGTATTTTTCAAGAGCATCGCGATATTCTTTATCAGTTAAAATTTGTTTATATTCAAGGTCGGTTGATTTAGGGTCTGTTACGATATAATTGATGTAATAAACTACTTGCTCCAAGGTTTTCGGAGTAAGGTCAAGAAGCATGCCGATACGAGATGGCACTGTTCTGAAATACCATAGGTGTGTCACAGGGCAAGCAAGTTCAATATGCCCCATTCTTTCACGGCGCACCTTGCTTCTTGTAACTTCAACGCCACACTTATCGCAGATAACACCGCGATAACGGATTTTTTTGTATTTTCCGCAGTGACATTCCCAGTCCTTTTTAGGTCCAAAAATTCTCTCACAGAACAAGCCGTCTTTTTCTGGCTTTTGAGTTCTGTAATTGATAGTTTCTGGCTTAGTGACCTCACCATGTGACCATTCTCTAATCTTTTCTGGTGAAGCAAGTCCTATTTTAATTTTTTCAAAGTTATTAAGTTCAAACATAACAATCCCCTAAAATTAAATTTGTATATATCATCATTTGTGCAAATGTTTAGTTTTTTTAATTTTAACATTTTAAATTGTCAAACTTGTTTAGATAAAACCTCGTTATTTTTTATCCGCTATTAATTGCGATTTTAGACTTAAAAATTTGATTTTTCTCCTATTTTTGTTTGATAACCATTTTTATCAACGCCTTTTGTTTACTTTTTAAAGTAAGTCGTTTGAAGTGGTTTAGGGAGAATTGAAACTCCCTAATTCCTTTTGTAACTTTTGGACATTACAAAAGTTAATATCATTACTCGTCAAAATCTCCAAAATCATCAAACAGGTCGATGTCATCTATACCTTGCGTAGAAGTTTGTTCATCAATCGCCTCTTCAAGGTCGGTCTTTTTTTCTTCTTCGCCTTGGTCATTTATAAGTTCATCAAGGTCAAGTGTGACATTTTTAAGGTCATTTTCCACATCTTTTTCCATTGAAGGCTTATCATGCTCATCTTGTGAAAGTTCTGGAAGGTCAATTTCTTCGTCGTTTTCTGTTAAAATCTTAACATCAAGCGCGAGAGCTTGCAGTTCCTTAACTAACACTTTGAAGGATTCTGGAATACCCGGTTCAGAAATTGGTTCACCTTTGACAATTGCTTCAAAGGTCTTAACTCTTCCCACAACATCGTCAGATTTAACTGTGAGCATTTCTTGAAGAACATGGCTTGCGCCGTAAGCTTCAAGAGCCCAAACTTCCATTTCACCAAATCTCTGCCCCCCGAAGAGCGCTTTACCGCCAAGAGGTTGTTGAGTTATGAGTGAGTATGGACCAATTGAACGAGCATGCACTTTACTGTCAACCATGTGGTTAAGTTTAAGCATATATTTAATACCGATTGTGGTTTTGTTCTCAAAAGGCTCACCGGTTCTGCCATCATAAAGCTGAACCTTGCCGTCTTCTGGGAAATTATTTTCTTTAAGTAGTTCCTTAATCGAATTAACATTCGCGCCATCAAAAGCAGGAGTTGCCACTTTCCAACCAAGGCTACCTGCCACAAGACCTAAATGCACCTCTAACACCTGCCCTAAATTCATACGCGCAGGAACGCCAAGAGGGTTAAGCACGATATCAAGAGGTTTTCCGTTTGCCATAAATGGCATATCAGCCTCTGGCATAACTATGGAAACAACACCTTTATTACCATAGCGTCCGCTCATCTTGTCGCCGACTGAGAGTTTTCTCTTCTGAGCGATATAAACTTTAACAAGTTCATTTACGCCCGGTTCAAGTTCATCTTTGTTCTTTCTTGAAAATACTTGAACATCGACAACAATTCCGCCCTTACCGTGTTGAACACGAAGAGATGTATCTCTCACTTCTCTTGCTTTCTCGCCGAAGATAGCACGAAGCAGTCTTTCTTCTGGACTTAACTCTGTTTCGCCCTTAGGAGACACTTTACCAACAAGAATATCACCAGGTCGCACCTCAGCTCCGATTCTGACAATACCATTTTCATCAAGATTTTTAAGAGCATCCTCACCTAGGTTTGGAATATCACGAGTAATCTGTTCGTCTCCGAGCTTTGTGGTTCTACATTTAAGTTCTTCCACCTTCAAGCAAATCGAAGTGTAAACATCGTCTTTAACAAGTCTTTCGTTGATGATAATAGCATCCTCAAAGTTGTAACCTTCCCAGTTCATATAGCCAACAAGCACATTTTTACCAAGAGCAAGTTCGCCATTTTCGCAGGAATAGCCGTCAATAATAACATCACCCTTATTTACTTTCTCACTTTTCTTTACACAAGGTTTTTGATTTATGCAAGTTTCGTCATTGGTTTTTTCAAACTTAGTAAGTGGATAGATATCAACCGTTCCTTCGTTATTTTTAATTCTAACCTCGTCTGCACTGACATATTCAACAACGCCAGCGTTCTTTGCAAGTGTGCAGTAACCAGAGTCACGCGCAACTACCTCTTCCATACCCGTTCCAACAACAGGAGATTCTGGTCTTAAAAGAGGAACAGCTTGCCTCTGCATGTTTGCGCCCATGAGCGCACGGTTAGCCTCGTTTGAGTTAAGGAAAGGAATCAAAGATGTTGCAACGGAGATAAATTGTCTTGGAGAAGCGTCCACAAAATCGACTTGTCTTGCTGGAACATCGACAACATAGTCTTTGTGACGGCAGATAATTCTCTTGTTTACAAATCTACCCTCTTCGTCAAGAGGCTCAGTCGCCTGAGCGATATAAGCCGTATCTTCAATATCAGCCATGTAATATTCGCACTTATCAGACACCTTACCTGTTTCTTTATCGACCTTTCTATAAGGGGTTTCAAGGAAGCCATATTCATTAATCTTCGCATAACTTGTCATAGTGTTAACAAGTCCGATAGCTTGACCTTCTGGGGTTTCAATAGGACAGATACGGCCGTAGTTAGTGTAGTGAATATCACGAACTTCGGCATCCGCTCTTTCCTTTCTGATACCTCCTGGTCCAACTGCGGAAACACGGCGTTTCTGAGTGATACCTGAAAGAGGATTTACCTGGTCCATAAATTGCGAAAGCTGAGAAGTTGCAACGAAATCACGGAGCGCTCTATTTACAGCCTTAGGATTGACAATCTGTCTTGGAGTAACCTCAGAAAGCTCCTTACCTTGTAATGTTTCTCTAACATTAGAAACAAGCTTTGTGACACCAGAACGGAAGTGGTCATAGAAAAGTTCACCGCAAGTTGCAATTCTCTTGTTTGACAAGTGTTCAATCTTGTCAGTCTTAGCAATGCCCTCGATAACATCTAAATACATACTGATAGAAGCCAAAATATCATCCATAGTAAGCGTGGTTATCATTAAGTCTTTTGCGCGCTCACGAATAGCCTGCATTCTCTTTTCTTTTGTTTTGTTTTCTTTTAATATTTCTTTAAGAACAGGATAATAAACTTCCTCTAAAATACCAAGTTCCTTTTCATTGCAAGGGAAGACATCTGAAAGTCGAACGCGGTTGTTTCCACGAACTAGATATTTCTTGTCTGGAAGTTGAAGCCAAACTTCATTAATGCCGTTTGCCTTAATCTTATTTGCTGTCTCTGCGTCAATCTCTTGCCCAGCTCTTGCTAAGATTTCGCCATCCTCAGTTACAATGTCCTCTGCGGAAACTTGTCCTGCAATACGCTTTGCAATAGAGAGTTTTTTGTTTAAATTATATCTGCCTACTCTTGAAAGATTGTAGTATTGGTCAGAGAAGAACCAAAGGTTAAGATAGTTTCTCGTAGTTTCAGCACTAGGCACATCGGCAGGACGAGTTTTTCTAGCAAATTCAAGGAGCGCTTCTTCTTGTGTTTGCTGAGGTTCCTTTTCAAGAACATGCTTAACAAGTCTATGGTCGCCGAAAAGCTTAGATATTTCATCGGCATTATAGCCAAAGCACTTTAAGAACAAACCGAGGGTGATTCTATTACGCCTATCAAGCACAATGTTCAAAACTTCATTAGCACCCTGTTTAACCTCAATATACATACCACGCTTTGGAATAATTTGTCCTACAAGTGTGGAATTGTCTTGATTTTTATCTCTAAGTAGATAATAATTTGGTGATTTGATGATTTGGTTAACTACAACTCTTTCAACACCATTGATGATAAAGGTGCAGTCATCAGTCATATAAGGAATGTCGCCCAAAAAGACAACATCTTCAACCGCCTGTCCTGTTTCTTCCACAACAAAACGAGCCCTAACATTTAAAGGAATAGAATAAGTAGCACTTCTACGCTTGCACTCCTTTGTGGAATATTTAGGCTCTTTGTCCATGACGATATCAAGAAGATAAAGTTTTGCCTTTCCGCTGTAATCAACGATAGGAGAAAACTCATCAAGCGCCTCACGAATACCATGCTCCAAGAAATCTTTAAAAGACTTTCTTTGAATTTCAAGAAGAGACGGAATTTGAATATAGTCTTTAAGTTTTGCAAAGGTATATCTTTCGGCTTTTCCAAATTTTTGTTTTTTTAGTGCAACTGACATAACATACTCCTTAAATTAAGACTAAAAAAAGGAAACAATATGGCAAAAAAAACTTTTGCCACCATGTTTCCTATATTAAGTTAAAAATCGCGATATTCTTCCACATTTATGATAATAACCACTTAATTATAGCAATAATAAAAGCTCTTTGTCAATAGTTTTTTAAAAATAATTTTCAAAAATAGCAAAAAACTACTTAATTAATAAGATTTTAACAAGAAAGCAAATAAAAAGCAAGTAATTTTCATAAAAAGTATAGAAATTTATATACAAAAAGACTAAGTTTTATAACTTAGCCTTTCATATTCTTAGATTTTCAACGAAATTCGATATAAAATTTAATAATATAAATCTACCCAAATATTGTCATTAAGCAAAAATTTTGTTTTCTTTTGTCGAAAGTAAAAGCGTTTCAATTATTAAAGCGTAGTAAAGTTTGCACTCACTCCCATTCCGTAATTTGTCAAGTGAAGATTATGGTCAGACTCTCCGCCTTCCATATAGAAAGTGTAACTTACATTATGACTATAAATCGGCAAAACATAGAAATCGTCGCCAAAATTTGCGCCAAAGCTATTCGTTGTTATCACCGTTCCCTCTTCTTCGCCAGCTACTGCCGTTGAAGGAATATAGGTTGTCTCAATATCTTGAATGATATGACCAACATTGCTTTCCGAGGCTGTTGAAGAGAAGTCAAGATAATCAGTGAAGATGTAGCCCGTGCCGTCAAGCGTTTCGCTATTGGTGTGCAATTTATAATTATAGGTTCCTTGCGTAATGTATGCACTCTCTGTATAAGTTCCAGGATTTACACAACCCATATTATAACTTTCAATATTAGCTGTCATAACGCTTATAGTATTATTCACATTGACCATACTGCTCAAAGTGTTTCCAACAATTTCGCCTAGATATATATCAAGTATGGTTCCATATACATATGCGAGAGCGTGAGCTTCAAACTCGATTTTGTTTGCTTCACTCACATATTGAGAGTTGAGAGTGGTTCTATCGTCATTAGTGAACATATCAGTAGATAGTGCATAATTTTCACCAGCATTCAATACTTCTGTAAATTCTAGATAGGTATTATCAGCATCATTTTCCCTCATCAAAGTGTTGGCATACGCTGTTAAATTTGTCTTCAAAGAAGTTGACAATTCTGCCGTTATATTGATACTTGCCGAATCTGTGGCAGAACCGATTACTCCACCAATTGACGCATTCGATAGTTGAGTAGAAAGGACAGCCAGATAACCGTCAGTGTAACTAATATTCTTCAAATTAACAACCACATTATCTTCGGTTACGCTACCTATCAAGCCTCCGACCACGCTAAATCCGATATATGAGCCCTGAACGTCGACATTTGAAATATCAACACTTCCAGCGACTGAGCCTATTAGTCCTCCTAAATATGATACGCCAGAGGTATTAGTAGCAACTGACAGGCTTAAACTCTGATTAGCCTCAACATTATTTAATGAGCCATTAGACATTAAGCCGACAACACCGCCAACTGCCACAGGGTCATTTGGAATGTTATTGAAGATGGTTTCATATAGCCCTGTTCCTATGACAGACACATTATCAACCATTCCTGCACTTTCACCTATTACTAAACCGCCATAATAGTAAGCATTTATCATTAAATCTGTATCAACAGTAAGTGTTAAATTGGATGCACGAGCTTCACGGCTTAACATACCAATAATGGCACCCGAGGTTCCACCAATAACTGCCACGCCCGAATTTACATTCACCTTGTTGACACTGCCATTGCCACTTGCCACACCAACAACTGAACCTGCATAGGAATTTCTTGAAAAATCAGTGCTACTTTCATTAAAGGTGTTGCTACTGCCGTTTTCTGGTATATATGTCGCCTTAGCTGAGGCATCAGAATTGACATTTTCAATATCATAATTGCCGACAGCAAGCCCCACAATACCGCCTGCGATATTGTTTGCCGTTACCATGATATTATCATCGCTCACGATATTGATATTCGCAATCACGCCATTATCTACGCGTCCAGCAATACCGCCCGAAACCTGAGTGTTTGTAAATACCATTTCAGAAGGTTCTAAGTTAAAGTTCATAACCGTTCCGATAGCGCCCTCTCTTGTCGAAGAGCCGACTTCTGCGAAAAATCCTGCATATGTCAACCTCTCACTTGTGACCATGTGAACATTTGAAATTGTCAAGAAGTTTCCTTCAAAGTAACCCATGAAACGCGTCTTGAATAGTTCGCTGTTATTATCATACTCAGAGTAATCTATATTATTTATCACTCTATAATAAGAATGATTGTAATGATTGTTGTTGTTTTCATTTAAAATATAGTTTTCAAAATTTTCGGCGTTATCAAGAACTATAGGATTGTTTATAGAGCCACTCTCACCACTCTCGGCGGTGTTGACATAATGATACACAACGGTTGTGACGCCGGTTTCAGGGTCAACTACTTCCTCTGCGGAATACAGATATCTTTGAGAGAACGCGAGGATATTTGGAGCGACAAGTTCTAGCCTATTTAAATTAAAGTTTTGCCCGTTATAATATGCCGAAGTATTCGTGTTGTTATAGAACCATACGGCGTTATAACCTCTGCTATTTACAAAGACGAAGTTTTGGAAATGTTCAGCAAAATTTTCATCGCCACTACTAAATTCATCAATAGTCAAATCTTCAATAGAAGTATTAGGACCATTTTCCACCGTTCCAACGCTCTCGTTGATGTTTTTATCTTTTAAATAATATGCATCATGGATAGAGCCTGAGTTTGCTCTTGCAAAGCCGTAACTAAGCGTGCTGTTACTAGCTAAAACACTGGTTGAGAAAGAAGAACTTACCTCTCCGCCTGATTCATTGATAAAGACAAAACCAGAAGCATAAGAACTTGTGTTGTTCATATAGATGTTTGAATAGCAATTAGTAACAACGCCTGAATTTGTGAACACAAAGCCAGATATTGCATTGTGTGAAGTTATAAAACTATTCTCATCTCTGCTGTAAACCTCTTCATTGTCATTAACTTCGCCAGAAACATAAGAGGTGTTTATCGTTCCGCTGTTGTTGATTACAAAGCCTGCCGTGTATTCCGAGGTTGTTGTCGTTTCATTTCTAAGACTTCCTTTGTGGAAATATGAGGAAGAAATGGTGCCTGTGTTCGTGCCGACAAAACCTGATAAGTTGACATTTGTAAAAATACTTACACTGCTTCTCGAATTTGTGATAATTCCACTGTTTCTTCCAACAAAGCCCGCAACAAATGAGCTTGATGCCGTGCAGGACACCGATAGAGCCGAGTTGTTGTTGGTTGTAACCTCACAATTTGTGATTACAGCGTTGTTACCGCCAGCTATAAGACCGAGAGTAAAGTTTCCGCTTGTGACTGTGAATATGGTGTTTAAGTATAGCTCAACAGTGAGATTTTTAACCACAACATCGTCGTTTGACGCACCAATAGTTTCAAACACACCAATATTGCTTCCGCTGAAAGTGTAATTTCCTCCGAGAAGTAATGAGTAGCCATTTCCGTCAAATCCTGCCACATTCGCGGTGATTGGAGTGAATGGCTGTGCTGTGTCAGAGTTTGGCAGAACAATGTCGTTAAGCAAGATATAATACTGACCATCTTCCATATTCATAAACTCTTCGTAAGTTTCAATCGGAAGCGGACTTTCATCTGTCGATTGCTGATGAATATAGAAGGAAAATTCGGTGTAAATTGTTTGACTGTCTAAGGCGTCATCATCTACAACATATAACCCATTTCGTCTTACAAACTTTGCTTCCATTGAAAAGTGATATATATCTTGTTCTGGCTCATAAAGTCTGATACCTGTAAAAGTCAAGCCGTTGATGTAATAATAATCACTTCTTATATTGGTGTCAGAGGAAAGCAACAATCCATCTCGCCCGCTTGACGCGTCATAAATTTTAAACTCTGCATTGCTTGTCAAAGAATTGATGAACTCTTGAACATTCCTAATAACAGAATTGTTTGTGTCATCATATTCAAGGAAGTCCCAAATATCGACTTCAAGTGAGTAGGCGTTGCCAACCGCGGTAGATATAACGCCCTCTTCCATGCCACGCACCAAATCTTCATTTTGTCCTATGACATATTGATAGTCAAAGACAAATTCCATGATATAAACGGTCAAAATTTCCGAATATTGCACAGTGACATTGTCCACCACTCTGCTCGCGTTGACATAGATATTAAGTTTGTAACCTATATCGTCTGTCGGAGTGATGACACTGTCAGTTATTTTCAAAGAACGCTCTCTGCCCTCTCCAACAAGAGTAGCAATACTTCCGTCTGACATTGTAATTGAGATGTCATTAAGACCAAAACCATAAAAGTCAAGAGTCATCTCATAATCAAGTCCGCGCGCAACATAATAAATGTCGCTTTCTTCTCTGTCATTAAAGGAAAGGTGAGCATAATGAGCAAGCTTTGTTGTTAAATTGACTTCTTCATACTCCACTTGACCACTTAGATAACTAACCTCAATGTTAAATCTAATAGGCATCTCATCTTGAACACCAAGCGAACCGAGAAGATAACGCACATAGATTTTGCCGTTATAACTTTCTCCTTTTGCGTCAAGATAGTCAATATATTCTTCATAAGAGAATGATAATGAGCCATTTATATTTAAACCGAAGTTGACATCAGGAAGATATCTTATCACGCCGTCGGTTGTAGATTGATACATGAATGTAAAGTCAACTTCACCCGCGCCCTCTAAGTAATTTATGCTGTCGTTTTCAATTTTAAATGTATTAAATTCCGCTTCTATCGGGTCAATATTAATCTCTAAAAGTCCATATTGTGAAGGCACAATATTGTCATCTCGCACGCTCATATCGGTCATCTTAGAGTAATTAACCGCGTCCACATTTGTAATTTCTGCTTCACTTAAATAGAAGATGAAATTTGTGTGAACCCCGTCATACATTTCATTCGCATAAAAGACAATTCGATATGTGCCATAGATGTTTACGTTTTTCCTGTTTTGATACATGGAACTATTCTTGTTGACACTTATTGCAAAAGAAAATTCATTATTATTCCTATTTACATCATCCTTATCAATAACTAAATTGAAAAGATTTTCATTATATTCATTTTCGCCATTTTTTATATAGTTTTCATATGATTGAACATAATTTTCATATTCACTATCGTCAAGTTCGTCTTCTATAATATTACCTGCCCAGCTGTTACTCATTCTCTCTTGAATTTTATACTCGTTATTATCATTGTCAGTAAAGAAAATTTCATAATAAACAAACTCATTGTTTCTTGAAGTCACATAAATTTTTTCATTATAAACATCATTTGTTTTCATTGAGATGAGGTTTGAGGACACATTTATACCTGTCGCCGTTTCCTTATATTCAACATTTATGTCAACGCCAGGATTTTCAGTATTTTTAGATGCACCAATAGCCAGCCTATAAACATCATCGCCAACAGTGGTTTCTAAATAAGATGTGAGGTTGTAAGTGTCAGTGCCCTGCAAATTGTCTCCTTTACCGTAGAAAAGAATAGACTGACCATTGACATTATAGGTCGTGTAAAGAGGATTTTCGCAAGTGGCATCCACAACCACACTGTCATTTGTGTTAAGCCTTATGCCGACATTATTAAGTAGGAATGTGCCGTCAGGGTCTATCTCAACATCTCGTCTTTCGCCATTTGCCACCTCATAAGACAAGTTTCCTTCACCTAGACGATATGTAGGAACAGCATAGACAGAGGTTTGTCTTGTGCCATAAACCACGACTTGCGAACCGCTTATAATATTAAGCGAATCAGTGGTGTTTGACGAATAAAAGATAGAATTTTCAGACTGCGTGTCCATATAGTTTACTATATAAAGATAGATGTTAATTGATTTTTGAACATTTAGAATTGATTGCAAATTAACACTTGCAAGCCCTTTTGAATATGTTGTCAAACTGCCGTCCGCATCCACCTTTAAAAGATTTGTAGAGGTGGACAAAATTTGCGCGTCACGCGTATCTAACGCAAAAGGATAAAGACTAGAATTAGGAGCAAATTTGTTAATGTTTGAAGCATCAATATAGTCCTGTGCAACTCCCTCTGCATCATCTGTCAACATACCATTGAAGTTAAACATGACAAAGACATTTTCTTTTCCGCTTTCTGCCTTCATGGCATAGATACTGTCTTGTATGCCGAGATTTGCCTCAGCTTTATTAAACTCAAATTGCTCAAACTTAGCACTACCGTCATACATTAGATAGTCGCCATAATAACTTGTGAGAGAATTGTCATTTTTATTAATTTCATCGTTATTATTAAGCCCTCTATCGACATACGAACAAACATCAAAAAGAGCATATACAATTCCATCCGATTTATAATTTCTTTCAATGTCATAAGAATTACCTATTGCAATGATAACATTCTCTGTTACTCCGTCTTTGTAATCTTCATCGTTAAGTTCAAGTTTTTTAATCTTTCCACTTAAAAGCATCATGGAGCTATCAAAAGCACCTCTGCCGTCATCAACGGCTTCAATTTTATTTATAGTATTCTCTAAAACAACGCGTGAAGATTCGTCGGTTTGAACAAACATACCATTTTCGTCGGTTTTATGTAGTAAATAATTTACATTAACGCCATTATTATTTTCAACACCAACGATACCGCCCGTGTTAACGCCACCACGAACAAAAGTCCTAGAAATATTTCCAAGAATATAGGATTGCTGACCACTTTCTCCTGCGTAGCCCACAATTCCACCCACTGCAACAGAGTCTGCGCTATTCTTTACATCCACTTCTCCGCCAACTAGAAGGTTAAAAAGCGTAACTCTCGGCAAGGCATTGTCATTAAATTCAATCGGATTAGCGTTCACATAGAAAGGTCCACTAGAATTCTCTGTTGTCTTAATTATATTAGAGGTCACATTTCCTTCCGCTTGCAAATAACCAACGGCTCCGCCTGCAAATATTTCATTTGCTGTTCCGCCATCCACTTCAATATTTGTAAAGCTTGAATAAGAAGCATAGCCATAGATATTAAGCCCGCTGTTGTCTATTCGATAAATATCGCCTCGACTAAGACCTGCAATACCACCTGCATAAACACTTGCGCTCGTTGCTGTGCCATCAAGCGTTATAGTGAGTTTAGCATTAAAGTTAGCAATATTCTTTGGTGATTGTCCTGCAAATTCGCCCACCCTATCTTCTATCGTAAACTTAGCTCCTTCCTCTTCCTCGCTTTCTTTTTCTACATAGGAGTTAAAGTTTTGAACAATCTCGCCAGCTTTATGTTCAATAACGTCATAATTTATTACACCATTTAAGCCGACAAGTCCGCCTATGCAAAACTCACCGCTATTGCAAACCAATACCTCTGAGGCACCAGAAACCACTGCACTAACATTTGAAATCTTGCCATAATTTACTCCCGCAAGTAGTCCGATATAGAAGTTAGGATTTTCATATCCTGTCGTATTCATATCCATAACGCCAGAAATCGTCAGATTTTTTATGTAGCCGTCATGATTTATTTGAGCAAAAAGTCCAGCATAATAATAAGAAGAATTTTCTCCCGGTGCTAATGCCGAAATACTGCCATCTGCGTCCTTGCTTGGTGTCATCGTCAGCTTAAAATTGGAGATACCAGCTTGTGAGGTTGTTCCAACGATTGAGCCAGAAAAACCTATAAGTTGTCGACTGCCGTCAGCATTAATAACAAAGCCGATTGTTTCGCCTTTCACTGTTGACATATCAATGTTAGTCCTAATTTCATAGTGACTTGAAAGCGTCTCTTCGTTATTATTTATCGCAAGCACATCTTCCGGAGAGTCTAAGATATATCTATTAGCCTCCGAGCCATTTCGATAAGAAATATCTATCTTGATTGGCGTATGCTCGCCCAAAACAGAATAATCTTCTCCCCATTCGGTTGGGTAAATATAAAGCGTTCCAGACAATGCAGTTTCGATAGTATTAATTATAGCGCTATTTGCGTTGTAGAAATCTTCCACTGAAATTTCCACTAGATATACACCTACGCCCTGCTCGACGATGTTGGTCGTAATAAGGTCGCGCGATATTTGATTTGTTGAAACAAATTGTGCTTTCAAGTCGATGTTTGTGGCGTCAGTTGGGCTGACAAACACAACAAAGGTATCACTTAAATAGCCGTTGGTAAAGGCAATTTCGTCAATACTTGACGCAGTGCTTACTCTTTCAATTTCAATATATTCAGAAGTGACAATATTGGCATCGTATTGCATTTCGGTATAATTTCTTTGTCTAATATAAGAGTGCAAAACAAAATCACTATTGACAGCAGCGGTTTGCGTGTAAGTAAAGGTGCTAAAATCAAATTCACCTTGTGGCCCAAAATCTCCCGAAAGACTATATGTGTTATCAAAACTAATTTCGATATTGTAGTCTATGTTGTTAAAGTTATAAGTATAAATCTCTGTTATGCTGTTTTTAAGGTCAAACATAATTCCGTTGTCAAACTCTAAGTAAAGAGGATAAGTAGAAGTCAGTCCCCCTGCACTTGGAGTTATTTTAATCTGCGCTATTGCGTAAGTGGTGAGAGAACGCGAATTAGCATCGGCATAAAAGTAAATGTAATCTCTATCATATTTCTTATATTGAAGCTCAGATGTAACGTAACTTTCATCAACTTCAAGGATTACCGGGTTTTCTTCTTCCACGATAGGATTAGTCACCCCAGCCTTGCCCGCTTCAATCAATTCTTGTATTAATTGAGCAATAGCAAGACCGTTAGCATTAGATGAAGAAAGTTCTCCCTCATTAATCTCGATGCTGTCTATTATATCTTGAATAAAGTTATCGCTGATTTTATATTTATAAAAGCCAAAAGCTTCCGTATTTTCAGCATAAACCTCAAAAGTGACACTTGTTGCCTCAGGTGGAAGGTTAGAATTTTGATTTTGTCCATAATAAACAATGTTGTCAACGGCATATCTTCCTTCATTCATAAGGTAAAATTCATCTAAAAGCGAATAGGATTTTGCTTCAATGTAATAATTTACCGACATAGTGCCACGATTTAAAAGTCCATCAACTTTATAACCATCAACTTCAAAAGTTACTAATGCCTCACCGTTTTCGCTCGTGGTTATAACATATGACAAATCTCCGTTAGAACCGACTGAAAGCACATTACCATATTCCAAAGTATAAATTGGATCAGATAGTATGTTGCCATAAAATTTAATGCCGACCTCACTGCCATAAACAACGCTATAAGTATTGTCGGAATCATCTGTGTTGTTTAAAATTTCAAGCAATAAAGTGTTGGTATAAGTTTCTGTCGCCTCTTCGTCAAATCTTGTCGTTTTATACTCATAATAGCCAACATAATCGGAAGAAACAAGTTCCACCCCAAAATTATCCGTTTGTAAGGTGTTTATAACATTAATTGTGACACTGACAAAGACGCCGTTGTCAAGCATAACACGATACATACCCGTTCCTGTTTTAATAGGTGAAACAGATAGATTAAGAGCGTAATATAAAAGCTCTTGATTATTTACATCATATTTAGGAAGGCAACAATCTTCATCAACAATGAAAGAAACCACATTTTCGCCTGATGCATGGCTCACCGTGACAGCCTGAAAGGCATTTTGGGTGTGTAAATAATCGCCAAGGCTTGTCGTCCCCTCTGACTGCATATCTATGTAAATCACTTCACCGCCAGCGCCATATCTTTCATCACGTGCAATACTGTTAGCGCCCGCTATTATATCAAAATAGACATCACAGCTAACCGTTATCAACTCATTCGAATTTTCATCAAGCGAGTTTTCTTTAATTAAATAATAAATTGTTATTGTAAATTTATTACCAAAACTTTCGGTTGCATCTGTGCGTCCTCTATAAAAGAAACTCGTGGAAATATCAAAAATTTTGCCATCATCTACAACTTCACCATTTGTGCCTTGTTTAAAATCAATTATTTCACTGTCAAATGAGATAGTCGCATAAGAATATACCGCTTCTGCATCCAGCCCTGTGGAAAGCGATAATTTAAGTTCACGCCAACCAAATTCAGGATATCTATAAAAGTTATAAATTAAAATACGATCATCTACAGAGCTATAAGATGTTGCACTGACATCATTTAAAAGAATTTCCGTTGCAACAAGGTTCACATCGACAGAAATTTCAGGGTTGAAGTTGACATTAAAGTCATTTTCAACGCTCTCCATCCCCTCATATCTAACAAAAATATCAAATTTTTGCTCGCTGTTTGCAAAAGATGAAGTATTAATCATTATATAAAAAACATTATCGGTTGTAGTAGTAGAATTGATTTCGCCAATTTTAAGGTCTCCCCACGCTTCACGGGTGTAGGTTTCAATAGATAATAACTCTCCAACATTACCAATACCAAACTCCAAATCTTCAATTTCAACAGCCGTTGTCACTTTTAAAATATAAGTGCTATAATCCTTATTGTTTGTTACAATTTTTATCTTACTATCAACATCATATTCCGAAGAGAAGTCAACAGTCCTACTTTCTTCAACACCTGTTCCTTCTGTTTTTAAATAACCTCCATAGACTTTAACACCTAAATTTTGGTAAATCTCCACTTCGTGCATATAATGAAGATAATTCTTGACCAACAAGTTAGAATTTTCATAAATAGAGTAATTATAAAATGTAATGATGTGAAATTTTTGAGTGCGTAATGCCTCACTTAAACTAGACAAATGTAATTCGCTGTTTGCATCGCTATTTGCCACAATTTCGCCATTATAATAAAGGTTAAGCACCCCGTTTACAATTTCAGCACGATCAAATCTAAGCGCATTCAAATTGTATTCCACCGTATTTTCGCCTTCAAACTCCAAAGTCGGCTCGCTAGGCATACCTATATTATTAACATCACTAAAATCGAAGTCGGTTCCGCTGGCAAAGCCCTTAAAAGTAAGCGTTCCGATATTTACAGAATCTGCGTTTTCGCTCTGATATAGATAATAGAAAGTTAGCGCCTTGTCTGTTGTGTTGGCGTCAAAGATATAGTTACTGCTTGTAAGCTTTAATGCGCTTGCCTCAGAGATTTCATTGCCACTTGTAAGATACAATTTACTTCCGTCAAACGACAATGAAGATGAGTGTTCTATGACATTAATTCTAATGGTTGTCCACTTATATCCCTCTTCTGATGTCGCCATCAAATTGACACTTCCGCCAGCTAGTCCCTCAATCGAAACTGTGGCAACATTATCATCATATTTAACACTTGATATTTTAACCACACTCTCATTATCTACCGAAAATCTTAAAACTTTATAAAAAGAGTCAGTAGCATTTTCTATGGTAAATGTAACATTTTGACTTTCGCCCACTTGCAAATTTATAGATGAAATATTTGAAGCGATTGTCACATCAGAATAATCTACCTTATTACAACCAACAAAAAAGAGGCCTGCAAAGGCAAAAGCGATTGCGGTTAGCACACTTAATATGATATTTTTATAAAGTTTGGTCATAACGCTCCTTTTATCAGCCACCAAAGAGCTGTTTAACATAATCGTTTGCCACAACTTGCACTGTCGTTCTGGATGTTGGTCCTGTTATAAGAAAGGCCTGACCAACGCCAGCGGTAACAATAGAGTTTTGCTCCTCTTCGTTAATACCGCCCGACTTTTTATAAAGTTCGGTTAAATCGTTAACATCGTTTGGAGCAAGCGAGAAAATCATGGAATATTGACAAGCGTTAATAACGGCAGTCGATTGCCTTTTAATTTCATCGGTGCCAATGAAGTCCGCAAGGTTTTGAGTGATGACAATTTGCATACCGCCGTATTTTCTGATACGCTTAGCCATTTGCGCCATGAAGTCAAGCGCGATAGGATATTTAGGGTTAATGAAGATATGCGCCTCATCGACCGCAACAATAATCTTTCTGTTTTTATGATATTTGGCATTGAAGTCTTTGTTATTTATAATTTCGTTATTCAAATATCTAAACACAAGAAGCATCTGCGCGTTAGTAACCGTTGGGTTATTTCCCGCAACCAAAGATTGGAAGTTGAAGGTAACAAAGTTTTCATTCGTTTCAATGGAAGTCGGTCCATTCCATAGAGCACTATTACGCCCACCCGTGGCAAATTTCTTAATATATGTTTCAACAGTCATTAAATTTCTTATTGAGAAATCGTCTTTTGCCGTCTTTAAGCGTTTCAAGATAAGGTTATAAAGGTCGTCAAAAATAGGGTAATCTTCTGGCTTAAACTTTGAAAGATTAGTCTTGTAATCAATCCCCTTTTCTTTATACATATCAATAATCAAGGAGTTTAAGACCTCAAACGCGTCAGAATTGATACCTTCTAGTATCACTCTGAAAAACTGCTCTAAGAATTGCAAGTGTTGAGCAAAAGAGTCATCGACATTTTCAACAATTTCCTTTTCAATAACCTCGCCGTATTCGTCATACTCCACCTTTTCATCTTCAGAAGCGTCAAGTGATGTAATAATATGGAAAGGATTGATAATTCCTTGAAGAGATGAGCCAACATCGATAAACTTACCGCCTAGATTTTTGGTCAAAGCCTTATACTCATTTTCAGGGTCAAGAATAAAAATCTTACAGTTGTCCGCGGCAAGGTTGGTAAGAAGTGTCTTGGTCGCATAACTTTTACCAGAACCGGACTTTCCGATAATCATCATGTTTGAGTTAACTCTTTCGCGGTCACGCTTGAAAAAGTCGACAAAAACAGGGTATTCATTATCTCCTAAATACATACCGTTTTCATCCTGCAACGAGTTTGAGATAAATGGAAATGCTGCCGCAAGAGTGGTTGTTGGAATACCACGCATGGTCGATTTCATGGTGTCAAGGCGAGAGATGTTAGAAGAAATAAAACCATCAATTTGACGAGAGAACATTTCGCTATATCTAAAACCTTGTTGTTTTAGCATAGCCCTAACATCTTTCTTTGCCGACTCTTCACTTGTTATGTAAGTGTTTACATTAAAAAGTTGTTCATTATTGTTCTTCAAACTTACAAGTAACTGTCTTAAAGTGTCAAGGTGAGTTTGATAGTCAATCTGTGTTGAACTTCTGCCCGCTTTGCCAAGTTTTGACTCCATTTCCATAATTGCCTTATCAATCTGCTTTTCGCTGTCCATTCTTGGCATAGGATTTAATTTCATAACCAC
>CALVZE010000005.1 GCA_944372445.1 uncultured Clostridia bacterium | reverse complement strand
ATTAATTTGTGCTGAACCTTCATAAACATATACGGCAGAAATGTTTCCCACAAATTCTCCGTCGTTAACAACAAGGTATCCGCCATCCATAACATCTATGGCATAGCAATCATTTTCTTTTGTTTGAATCTTACCATTGCCTTCAACGGTTAAAACTCCGCCTTCGCGAACAGAAATGATTGCCCAAGCGTTAGCACCTTCATCCCAAATGTCAACTTCATTGGAAAGTGTTTTTCCGTTCATGTCAAGCACAACTTCTCTTGTGACAACAATTGGCGCTTCAACCAAGATGTCCTTTTCAAGTTTAATCACTTCACTTGTTCCTTTAAGTGCGTCCACAAATTCGGCATAAGTGGAAACATTTGTTGTGCTTGTGCCACAGCACGCAGTTGCCAAAAACATAAAGGAAACAAGAAGAACTGCGATAATTGACACTGCCCAGAATTTTTTTGATTTTATTAATCCCATTTTACCCCTCCTTATTGGTTTCACTCTTATTTTACCAAATATCCCCCCCCAATGTCAACTTTTTTTTGCATTAATTTTAAAAAATTTTTTCTACCGAAAAATATTCTATCTATAAAACTTATCGTCTTAATCAAAATTTATAAAAAATTTTTTGAAAAATTAGCGTTCCTAGTTGACATGACCCTGTAAAATATAATGTTATTCATCTAAGAAATAATCATATTAATTGTTTATAATTATTTAATTTAAAATGAGTCCGGAATAAGACCGAACTCATATAAATCTTTCACCCAAACACAACATTCAAAATTTTATTTGGCGACCATTTTGTATTTTTTATTCTATTTTTGTGTCTTTTTAACAAAGGTTATTGTTTTTAATAAGATATTATTACATAAGTTTTGAAGAGTCCGTTGTTTCAATCACTTTTAGAATATTTTCCTCTTCGCCTGTTTGCGCATTGAAATAGAAGTAATAAGTAATACCTTCCTTTTCGCATTGATATTCATAGCACAAAACTTCACGATTATAGTCAAGTGGCGCAAGAACTAAGCGCTTATTCACCACTTTAAATCCGCTTGGAAGAGAAACGCTTACATCGCTCGCCTTGCCTAAACTTCTATCCGTGTGGTTGGTCCAATAGGAAATTGCATCGTATCCTATAACATCACCAAACTCTAAATCTACCTTAACTTTTACAAGGTCTGGATATAAAATAATTTCATTTTCCTTCGGTGCAATATTGAAATATGCTTGATTGTTAAGCTCTTCGCTCCAAACAACATTAGGATTTTCTACACCGTTAGCTTTTGCAAACTCTTTTGCTATCTTTTCGCCTGTTTTCATATCATATTTTTTGACATCACTTGTATTTTGCCCGCTGACAGTAAGAACATGTCCGCCTTGTATAGTCACTTGTGCATATAGCTCTTGATTGTCGCTCGTGACCACATCAAAATTGTAGGTTTCAAATTTCCCCTCTGTCTTGCCGTTATACTTATAATATGAAATGTTTTTAATCACCTTTCCTAAAACTTCGCCAGCTTCTTCTTCCGTAATCTCTTTGCCAGAAAGCCCTTTAACTTTTTGATTGACAACAGAATCTGAAAATGGTCCGTCATATATCATAGTTGGATAATCAACATCCTTTGCTTTAATTTGGTTAAAATCAACAGTAAAGCTGTTAAGGTCGCCATTCATTTCACTGCTTGCATCAAGAATACTATAACCGTTGCGCATATTCATAGAAATTCTATTCAAGTTGTCTTTCATGCTAATAAGCGCCATATGTAATTCTTGCAACATTTCTAAGTCCTCTGTGGTTAAATCTTCACCATTTGCTAGTTTTTCTTCTAATATGGTTGTATAGCCCGAAAGCTGATTGACAAATCTAACACTCTCTAAAACATCTTCGCCGGTGAGAGGAAGAAGTGCAATATTGTTTTGCATGTTTTTAGAAGCGCTGGCAATTTCCGTCAGCATCTTTTTTTGATATGTGGAATTTGTGGCATTCAAAAGTTTACTCATCTCCATGTCGGCATTATTAACATTATCAACAAGCTCATAATAGTTCTTTTGATAGACGCTTTCAAGTTGCGTGCCATATGTGTCCACCTTGTTCTGAGTCACGCCATACGCCACACCCAAACCAAGCGTGGTAGCGCCAAGTATTGCAACGGCGAGCGACAAGCCAACCACCGCATTTTTAAATCTATTGATTTTCCCAGCCTTCCTATCGTTCTCAATTTTGCATTTTTGATTGTTTTTTTTAGAATTTTCTAATTTTTTTTGCGTTTTTATCAATTTTTCTTGTGTATTTTCGCTTTTTTCTATATTATCAATAATTTCCATAACTACCTCCTATATTGCAAAGACATGCTTACCTATTGTCACAACCGTCTTCCTCGACCAAATCCAAGAGCTTGTGGCTGTCGCAGGATTATAGTAATAAAGACTGCCATAAGTAGGGTCCCAACCATTGAGAGCGTCACGAGCGGCGTTGTATGCTGTTTGGTCAGGCTCTAAATTGATTTGTCCGTCACTAACCGCAGTGAAAGCGTATGGCTGATAGATAACACCAGCAATAGTATTAGGGAACTTTTCGCTCTCCACCCTATTTAAAATAACCGCTGCAACTGCAACTTGCCCAACATAGCTTTCCCCTCTCGCCTCAGCATAAACACATTTGGCAAGAAGATATAGGTCATTGTTTGAAGTTGTTGCACTGTCGCTTTTGATGGAAAAACCTATTGCCGCAGCTGTTTGCGGTCCGACAATTCCATCCACTTGAAGCCCATTGGTTTGTTGAAATTTTCTGACAGCCGAACGCGTCAAACTGCCATAAATTCCGTCAACACTCCCCGTATAATACCCCCAGCTTTTTAGGCGTTGTTGAACTAAACGCGTTTCGCTTGTAGATATTGCTGCACTTGCTATGCCTGTTGTATGATATGTATAAGCAATAGTGGCGATTGCGCCGATGCCAATAATCGCAAAAACAAGCGCGCTGACAAGGGCAAAAATTCTTTTTTTCATTTTTTCCTCCATATTTTAATTATTATCGGTCATTTTTAACTTGTTACTTTTACAGCTAAGAAAATTACTTCATGTATAAAACCTGTTAATAAGTTATGACAAGCAATCCTATTTACCGATGATATTATTTATAATTTCCCAAATTTTAGAAATATACACATAATTTTCAGAATTTTTTGTTTCTAAAAAGCAAAAAGGAGGATAGACTACACACCACCAATTATCTCCCTCGCCTGTGCCTAACGCTAAGATAAGCGCATCATAAAAGCCTTCTTCAAGCACAAGGTCATCATATGCCCGCGTTGGGAATTTCTCAAAGGAGATATACGCCTTTGATTTGTATGAAAACCCATGTGCCTTCAAAACCTCATTCGCCACCCCTTCAATTAGATGCAAGTTCTCATTCATTGTATCTTCTGCCTCGTCCTTAGTTTCGGCATCTGCAAGAAGTGGAATAAGAAACTCCACAACTTCATCTTTTACCTCATATTTCACATTTTGATCCTCTGCGCTGTTTGAGTTTGCGCGTATATGAATACGGAAATATTCTTCGTTTGTTGCTCCGCCAAAATTGCCACAAAAAACCAATATAAGCGTTATAGTCACCACTGCTATAAAGGAAATCAAATACTTCATTTTTTCACCTCTAAATTTACTTTTGACTAAAAAACTTATAAAATTAATGAAAAAAGCGTGAAAAAAGATGAAAAAATAAGAAAAAATTAAAATAAACTAAAAATTGAATTAATATAAATTTTAAATTGATAAAAAAGGAATGATAAAAATCATCCCTTAATTAGTTTTTTGGTAGTATACAATAACATTTGTGTCTTCGGTTAGAGGAAAGGCAACTTCTGGATTTTGAAGCATCAAAACTTCTTCTCTAACTTTAAACTGCTTTGCGATATCCCACGCTTCCATGCCAGACTTTGCATATATAAGTTCAATCGAACAATCTCTTTCAATAGTGTCACCTGTTAGGTTGGCGCTTGTAATCACCGCACAAATTTCCTCACAATCATATCTAGCATGAATTTTCAACTTGCCGTCAAAATATAGGTCGCGCCCTTTCTTTACAATCACATCTACATCATAAAGCACTGCACTAATCGATATTTCAGGATTTTCACACGCAACACTCGTTTTATCGCTGACAACAAAAGGCACTTCCATGGTGACAGAATGAAGAGAATTTTCTTCATCGTTTAGATATACGACATTTGCTTTTGCCACACCCTCCACATATAGTTCGCCGTTTTGTATATAGGAATTAGAAATAGTAAGATTTGTGCCTGCAACAAAGAGAAGTTTATCAACACGCGGATGATTTTCGTCTAAGTTTAGCGTGCCGTCAATTTTTGTTTCAAAGAAATCTTGACTTAATTCCTTTGTCGTGTCAAAAGACTCTGTTGAAATTTCTATATCTTCCTTGCAACTATAAATATCTTTGATGACACTGCACGCTCTTTCTTCAAAAGCACAAACTTTTAGGCAAACAGGAATATCAAGTTTCACAACCACCCCTCTTTCCTGCTCCAAAACTTCACACTTCATTTGATTTCTTTTAATATTCACAAATGCTTCTGCAACAGAATTTCTTGTAACACCTTCAAGCTCAACTTCCTCTTTGAAGTTTTCATTAATATATGATGTTTCGTAGCGGTCATTCTCTGTGAGATATAAAAGTCTGCCGATAACCTCACCTGTCACTGAAACAAAGTTGTTGCCACATTCCACATTCTTTACTGACACTAAGGCATCACAAAGCACTACTTTTCTGACCGGTTCTTTAATAGACACTTCACTTGTGGCTGTAAATACTTCTGAGGCTTCACCGATAAAAGTGCTAAGATAGATTTCCTCTTTCTTGGAACAGATATCTTCATCGTTAGTGTCAATAGTTTCAATGTCATAACATGAGATAATTACGCCCTTCTGCATTAAAAGACAATTGATTTTTATATTTGAATTTGTCGCATTATCAACAGAAAAATCAACAACTTCCACATCAACTTGCACTTTGTCGCCAACAGCAATCTTTTCATCTTCAATTTTTGATGAAAATGGACAGCTGTAATTGTTAGTTAATATTTCTCCGTTTGTGGCTTCATAGAGAATACAAAAGTCTATGTTGCCATTGAAATTAACAGCTCCACTTAGAACCTCTAAATTTTCAACCATAGCAGTGTGACAAACAGAAAAAATCTTGTTTATCTCACCATCAACTGGAATATTACATTCCACATTAAATTCACTCTTTTGTAATCTCTTTTTCTTTACCACCTTAAAACTATTTTTTTCGAAAGACATAACACCTCCAAACCTTTGTTCGATATGATAATATATTGAAATATCTTTAAACTTAGAACTAAAATGTTTAAAAAATTGTCCTTTGGCAAAAATCATAAAGAGGATAATATGAGAAAAGCAATATATGGATTAAGCGAAATTAAAGATAAAATAAAAAATTTGAAGGGTCAAAGCGTAACTTTAAGTATCAACCGCGGACGAAAGAAGATAGATATCGTAACTGCCACAATTAACGATGTCTATCCGAGCGTTTTCACCATAAAGGTAGATGAAAAACTGCAAACTTTTTCCTATTTTGATGTGCTTTGCGGTGATGTTGTGTTTGACGGCTAAGTGTTTTAGACACTTTTTCTTTTTATTTAATTTAGTAAAAAACAATAACAATATTTTTTTCGTAAAATAACTTGACAACTACCCCCCCCGATTTATAATAGGGATAAGAAAAAGGAGTTACTATGATAACAACAACCGAAGTTAGTAAATTGTGGATGTATTTTATAGCCTACTTCAAAGCTAACGGACGGCTGTCGCTAGAACAAGAACGACACCTAAAAAATCTAAAAATTGAACTCGCACCGTTAGATTATGGTGCTGCTGGTTTTTACTCACTAAAAGACGACAAAATGGTTGTCAATACAAACTATAAAGACAAATTCATTCTTTATGAAACAGTTTTTCACGAATTAGACCACGCTCGATGCTCATATATTAACCATAACGGCGAAAGGCTAACAGGATTGTGGACTGATGATAATAGTGGTTCTTATAACGAGGAAACCGGCGACATAATTTCCGCACGAAAAGGAGAATTTTTAAGCGAAGGAATCACTACGATAAATGGAGAAAATTGTTACCACTCATACATTCGCAACGAATTTAAAAATAATGAACCTTGGAAAGAAATTCCTTCAACTACTGACAAAAACCTATTTCCAGGGCACGTTTTCCCGAGCGGACTGTGGTGGTATAAATTAAATGGCAATTTTATTTCTCAATTTTCAGCTGTTATGGGCATAACCGAAAATCAATTTTGTGCTTTGGCTGATAATGGAAAAGGGAGAGAAAATATCTCAAAGTTGTATAATCAAATGACTTCTACTGATAATGCTAAATTTGAAAATGTAGAAGAAAAACTCGATTATGTGGGAACTGCTGCGAATATTTGGCTACATGGCGTTAATTTGAGTTTAAACACAATGGATACTTGTCAAAAAAATATAAAAGATGCACAAATAATGCTTTTTAGTCACCTATCTTTGGCTTACAACGAAGGAAAAATAAGTAAAACGGAATATGTAAATCGATTTAATAAATTCAACAGATATACAACTATGAAAAATTTGAGCAATTTGTTTGCAGACGGCGCCCTTCAAATAATTAAAAGCAAAGAACATAGCCGTCAATAAGCAATAAGATAAAAACTATAAATAATCAATTCTAAATCTTAGAGTTGATTTTTTTAAAGACCCGCCAAACGTTTATGCCAAATGTAATAAAGAAAACCAAGATATTAACACACCTCAGTTTTTATCTTCAAAACAGACAAAATTAGTGATTTTGGGAGATAAAATAATATACCTACTACACAAATGGTCTACGCATTTTCATATCAACCTCCTAACCCTCAAATTATACCACTCCACTCTTACTTGTCAACAATCTCATCATAGAGCGGATACCAAAAGTAAAAAAATTCGACTCACTAGAATGATAATTTTAAAAAAAAGACTTGACAACCCCCCCTCCCGATTTATAATAGGGATAAGAAAATTGAAATTTAAGGAGGAAAGTATGAACTATTCAATCTATCAGAAAAGCGAAAAAGAAATAAAAGATGAAAAACAAGATTATGATTTAGGCGCTGCCTATTTGAAACAAAGCAAAGGCTGGGATGTCTGCCCTACATATATCATTGATAAAAACGGAAATAAGCGCGACACTTGGTCGCTAACGCCAGCTGAACTATATGATTTTTGTATGGCAAAAGGTGATTTAAATATTTTAAAATATACAAACAAAGGACATAGCTCGCGATATTTTTCACAAGAGATAAGAGATTACACCACTTTAAGTGAAATTCTTAAAAAGGTGAATGGCACCTCCGACCCTAAATTACATGAACTTGGTAGGGATTTTGTTGGCTCTATCGGTGGCAACACTCTATTAGATAGAGCTAGCACAATTGCATCTTATAAAAACGATGTTGAAGGCATCAAATGCACACCTGAGCAAATTGTTGAAGTATACGCAAGATTGGAGCAAAGGGCTAAAATAAGAACTATATAAAATAAAACCAAAATTTCGTTTTGTAATTTTATAGCATAATAAAAGTCGAACATTATAGTTCGACTTTTATTGATTATATTAAGATAACTTTTTATGCACAAACAAGCGAAATTTGTTTGCTTATTTCTTTCTTGGATATTTGATGTTTGCTTGTGCTGCTGCAAGGCGTGCGATTGGCACACGATATGGCGAGCAAGAAACATAGTTAAGTCCAATTCTGTGGCAGAACTCAACAGAAGATGGATCTCCACCGTGCTCACCGCAGATACCAAGCTTGATATCTGGACGAGTGCTTCTTCCAAGTTCAGCAGCAATTCTCACAAGTTTGCCAACGCCATTTTGGTCAAGGCGAGCAAATGGGTCGCTTTCAAAAATCTTCTTTTCATAGTAAACATCTAAGAATTTAGCAGCATCATCACGAGAGAAACCATAGGTCATCTGTGTTAAGTCATTTGTTCCGAATGAGAAGAACTCAGCATATTTTGCAATTTGGTCAGCAGTGATTGCGGCTCTTGGAATTTCAATCATAGTGCCGACTTTATATTGCATTTCCACTTTCTTTTCTGCAAGAAGTTTATCAGCAGTGTCAGTTACAATATCTTTAACATACTTAAACTCTTTGCTGTCGCAAGTGAGTGGAATCATAATTTCAGGCACAACTTTAAAGCCCTCTTCCTTTTCTACTTCAATAGCAGCAGTGATAACCGCCTCGGTTTGCATTCTTGCAATTTCTGGGTATGTCACAGCAAGTCTAAGTCCACGATGTCCCATCATTGGGTTAAATTCGTGCAAACTTTCAACAGTTGCCTTTAAGCTTTCAAAAGAGAGTTTCATTTCTTTTGCAAGCGCTCTAATTTCGTCATCTTCGTGTGGCAAGAACTCGTGAAGAGGTGGGTCTAAGAAACGAATTGTCACTGGGCGGCCTTTCATAGCCTTGAATATTCCCTTAAAGTCTTTCTTCTGCATTGGAAGAAGTTTTTTAAGAGCCTTTTCTCTTTCTTCGGTTGTGGAAGAAACTATCATTTCTCTAACAGCTGGAATTCTGTCTGCTTCAAAGAACATATGCTCTGTTCTGCATAGTCCTACGCCCTCTGCACCGAATGAGAAAGCAACCGAAGCATCGCGAGGATTATCAGCGTTTGTTCTAATCATTAATTTTCTATATTTATCAGCCCACTCCATAATTGTGGCGAATTCGCCAGAGATTTTAGCGGATTCTGTTGTAACTTCGCCGTCATAAATCTTACCGGTTGAGCCGTCGAAGGAAATTACGTCGCCTTCCTTATACTTCTTTCCGCCAAGCTCAAAAGATTTTCCGTCATCGGCAAATTTAATAGCGGAGCAACCTGCAACACAGCAAGTTCCCATACCACGAGCAACAACGGCAGCGTGAGAAGTCATACCACCACGAGCGGTTAAGATACCTTGGCTTGCAGCCATACCTTCAATATCCTCTGGGCTTGTTTCAAGGCGAACCAAAACAACTTTTCCTTTCTTTCCTTGCTCTTTTGCTTTTTCAGCGGTAAAGCAAATCTTACCACTTGCAGCACCAGGAGATGCTGGAAGAGCTTCACCTATAACCTTTGCCTTCTTTACAGCATCAGCGTTGAAAGTTGGGTGCAAAAGAGCGTCAAGTTGCTTAGGATCAAGCATCAAAAGCGCATCTTTTTCGGAGATTTTACCCTCTTTCACAAGGTCAACGGCAATTTTAAGAGCAGCTTTTGCTGTTCTCTTACCATTTCTTGTTTGAAGCATATAGAGTTTACCTCTTTCGATTGTGAACTCCATATCTTGCATATCTTTGTAGTGGTCTTCAAGTTTTGTAGCAATAGCAACAAATTCCTTGTAAACCTCTGGATTTTGTTCTTCAAGTTTAGCGATTGGTTGAGGTGTTCTAATACCAGCAACAACATCCTCGCCCTGTGCGTTCATAAGATATTCGCCATAAAGCGCGTTCTCGCCGGTTGCAGGATTTCTTGTGAAGGCAACGCCCGTGCCGGAATCTTCGCCCATGTTACCGAACACCATGGATTGAACATTTACTGCTGTTCCCCAGCTGTATGGAATATCATGCATTCTTCTATATACATTTGCTCTTTCGTTGTCCCAAGATCTAAACACAGCCTTAACAGCTTCGATAAGTTGAACCTTAGGCTCTTGTGGGAATTCTTGTTTTTGTCCCTCTTTATAGAGTTTCTTAAAGAGTTTAACGATTTCTTTTAAGTCATCAGCGCTTAAATCTTTATCATATTTAACGCCTTTTTTCTCTTTGATTTGGTCTAAAATTCTTTCATATTTAGACTTGTCCTGTTGCATAACAACATCGCTAAACATCTGAATGAATCTACGATATGAGTCATAAGCAAAACGAGGATTGTTTGTGAGCTTTGCTAAGCCCTCAACAACCTCATCGTTAAGACCGAGGTTCAAAATTGTGTCCATCATACCAGGCATGGAAACTCTTGCACCTGAACGAACAGAAACAAGAAGAGGATTTGTAGGATCGCCAAACTTTTTACCCGTCATCTTTTCGATTTGAGCGAGTTTTTGATAAATTTGAGCCATAATGCCGTCATTAATTTTTTTACCATCTTCATAATATTTTGTGCAAGCTTCGGTTGTGATGGTAAAGCCCTGAGGAACAGGGAGACCGATTCTTGTCATTTCAGCAAGGTTAGCACCCTTTCCGCCAAAAAGAGCTTTGTTGCCACCTTTTGCTTCTTTAAAAAGATAAACATATTTTTTCATAAAATCTCCTTTAAATACGACCTTATTATACAAAAAAATATAACGAAAAGGCAAACAAATTCGCTATATTTTTCAAATTTTTTTTCGCAATTTCACCATTTTTATTCTCAATATATAAAATTAGATAAAAAACAATAAAATCTAATAATTAAAACGCCTATAATATAAACTATGTGATGTTAAAAATTTTATTAGCATAAAATTTTAATAAATTCTAGCGAATTTGCGTGCTTTGCTCGCCATCACAGTTTGTATAAACATCAGTTTCGCTCAAATGTGGCTCTGCCACGCTTGGCTCAACTTCCGATAATATAAATAATCTGTTAAGCTTTAACTTTATAATAAAAATAGATATAAATTTAATGCAAGTATTGACCTTTTTAACCTCTAACAATTTTCATTCTATATTGTTTTCAATATATTCTAAAATTTTATCCTTGCCGTTAAGCGTGACGCTTGAAAATGGCAAGATGATTTCTCGGCGGACATTTAAGATTTTGGCAATCTTTGAAAGGCTTTGCGGAATTTTGCTTTTAGCAAGTTTGTCTACCTTTGTAGCAATCACCATGAAAGGAATTTGATAATGCATCAAAAATTCTATCATCATTTTATCAAGTTCAGATGGCTCATGCCTGCTGTCCACCAAAACAAACACCGTTTTAAGAGAAGTGGAAGAGATGAGATATTTTTCCATTAAGTGCGCCCAATTTGCAAGATGTTTTTGCCCCGTCTTTGCGTAGCCATAGCCCGGAAGGTCAACAAAGCGAAAACTATCGTTAATCAAAAAGTAGTTTATCATCTTTGTAAGTCCTGGTGTTGAAGAAGTCTTTGCCAAATTCTTCACACCTGTGAGGGCATTGATAAAAGATGACTTGCCAACATTGCTTCTTCCAACAAAGGCAAACTCCACCACATCATCATTTAAAATCTTCTCTTCACTGACAACACTTGTCAAATATTTCGCACTTATAATTTTCATAATTTAATTATATCATAAAATTTTTCACTATTAAAGTGATTTAAAGGAAAATACCCATTTAAATTTCTTAATTCACATATTAAGCGGACTTTTTTTATTTAAAAAAGAATTTATTTTATAATTTTACCAAATTAGTTGTTAAAATTTTTTAAGTATTGTATAATGAAAGCATGCAGAATTTTAAACAGGTTATAAAATTTACACTTTTTTCAATATCAGCGGGAGTTATTCAAATTGGAACATTCTCGCTTTTTGACTATGTTTTTCATTGGAACTATTGGGTCGCCTATCTCATTTCCTTGGTGCTGTCGGTGGTTTGGAATTTCACTCTCAATAGACGCTATACCTTTAAAAGTGCAAATAATATACCGCTTGCGATGGCGCTTGTTTTCCTTTATTATCTCGCCTTCACTCCGCTTTCTACCCTGTGGGGTCACGCCCTTGAAAGTGCTGGTGTGGAAGATATTTTGGTCACCGCCTTCTCGATGATTATCAACTTTGTGACCGAATTTTTATATCAAAAGTTTGTGGTCTACCGCAAAAGTGAAAACACCAACAATTTGGCTAGGCAAGATAACAGTTTTAAAATCATCATTGACACACTTAAAAAGCCGTTATAAGCGTCGCAAACCGCACTTCATTTCACGTTTCGGCGTAAACTCCAAAACGCTTACCATTCGCTTGTTTGCTCCTTTCAGCGACCAAACGCAATTCGCACTCCGTTGGCAAATTGGTCGCTACTTAAAGAGGTTTTGATTAGAAGCCTATTATGTTTATTGATCCAGCCGTTAGGGTGCGAGCGAAATATCTTGCAAAATCGACTTATTTCAACTTTTTTGACACAATAAAATTTTAAATCTCATATCTATTTAGATAGGAGATTTTTTATGGGAAATTTTTTTGGAACGGATGGCATCCGTGGAATATTTGGTCAAACGCTTACACCAAGCCTTGCTAAAAATGTTGGAAATGCTCTTTGTCAAGTGAAATCAAAACCTAAAATTTTGATTGGCTCTGACACTCGCCTATCTTCCGATATTTTAAAATGCTCTCTTGCTGTTGGCGTTATGCTTGGTGGTGGCGATGTTGTCGATGTTGGAATTGTTCCGACATCATGTGTGTCATATCTCACTGAAACGCTCGCATTTGACTATGGTGTGATGATTTCTGCCTCTCACAACCCGCCCGAATATAACGGAATAAAGATTTTTAAACATAACGGGCGAAAGATGAATGATGAAGAAGAAAGTAATCTAGAAAGTTATTTTTCTACCTCTATTGAGACCCCTTTTCAAGGAAAATATAAACAAAAAAACTTATCTAAAATATATATAAATTTCCTAGTGTCTTGTTCTGATGTCAGTCTTGAAAATTACAAAATTTGTTTGGATTGCAGTAACGGTTCAAGCTATAAAATTGCTCCAAAGGTCTTTAAAATGTTAGGCGCCGAGGTCTTTGTCACATGCGGAAAAAATAAAGGCGAATTAATAAACAAAGAATGCGGTAGTTTGCATATAGAAAATTTAATCAGGTTTGTTAAAGAAAAAAAGGCAAACTTTGGCTTTGCTTTTGATGGAGATGCTGACAGGTTAATTGCAGTAGATGATAGTGGCGAAGTTTTTGACGGTGACAAAATTTTATATATCCTAGCAAAACAAATGAAAAAGGAAGGCAAACTCTATGCAAACACTGTTGTCGGCACAAGCCACACCAATAGTGGTATAATGAACGCCCTAAACAAACACAAAATCAACCTAATACGCACCGATATCGGCGATAAATATGTTATAGACGCCATGGAAAAGATGAACTTGTCGCTTGGCGGTGAGCAGTCAGGTCATATCATCCTTCGCGACAAAATTAAAACAGGTGACGGCATTTTAACCGCGATAACCTTAGCAAATGTCATCGCCAAAGAAAAAAAGACAATGGCGGAACTTTTTGATGCACATATGCTTCCGCAGGCAAATATAGACTGCATAGTTCACGACAAAATGAAGGTTATGAACAATGAAGAATTGAGACTTCTGCTTTCAAACATCTCCTGTGCCATCACACCCGCAGGAAGAGTTCTTGTTAGAGCCAGCGGAACGGAAAACAAGATTAGAATTATGGTGGAGCATATGAGTCAGACAAAAGCTAAAAAACTTGCAAAGGAAATTAAAAATTTGGTGATGAAAATATGAAAAAACAAAGTTAAAAACATTAATATTAAGAAAACAACCAAAATTCATTATAAATTTTAATAAAATAAAAAGACTTCGCGAATTTAAAACACTCTCTTTCGCAAAGTCTTTTTTGTAGGTTTGTCTTTTACGCTCTTGTCTTCTTTTTTCTTCGTGGCTTAAATACTTTTTCAATTAAAACATCAAGCACTTTGTCCATTTTTTTCATGTCGTCTTTTTCAAGCGACTTCTCAATGTTGTTCATAATAACTTCGCCATAGTTAGCTTTATGTCCATAAAACTCATAAAATTTTTCGGTTGGAACAATTCTAAACTCGCGACCATCATGTTTACTCTTTTCTTTTTTAATATAACCCTTTTTTATGAGTTGTTTTACCTTGTAAGTGGCATTTGGCGAAGAAATATCTAAAAAGTTGGCAAATTCTGTGACCGTTGGATTATCTAAAAGATAGATACATTCAAGACAAAAATACTCAGATGAGGAAAGTTCACCACCTTCCTTGTCTTTCAAATGTCTAAAAACATTTTGATATACCATAAGCTTAAAATTTTTGTAAATACAATCAATCTTGTTTTTCGTTTTCATTTTGCCTCACTTTCCTGTATATTTTAACATAAGCCTGAAACAAAAAACAAGCATTTTTGTCACGCTTTTAAAAAAATAATTAAATTATTTTAACTAAAAGTGTTTTGAATAGTTAAAGCGTTTGCTACTATTTTTTTGAAAATATGGATTTTCAGTTTGTTTTTCCTATTTCTTTTGCTATAATCATTCTATGGAGGAAGAAAATGAAAATAATTAAAGAAGCTGAGGGTATAATCTTCGCGCCGAGAGCCAGCGAAATAGGAAATCCAACCGGTTGCATGTATCCGCGCGTTATTGAATTGAAGCACAGTAAAGGAGAACTTCTAGCCACCTTTGAAAATTATTCAAAGAAAGAGCCTGTCTTTGCACCTATCTACAAAAGCGCTGATAGTGGTTACAGCTGGAAACTTTTTAGTAAAATAGAAGACACATCAAACGGCTATGGCATGCGTTATCAACCAACTCTTTACGAACTTGATAAAAAGTGTGGTGATTTAGATGTCGGCACACTGCTTTTTGCAGGCAATTCCATACCGAAAGATATGAGTTCAACAGAAATAGTTTTTTACATAAGCCGTGACCACGGAAAAACTTGGGAATTTCGTTCGTCTGTTGCAAAAGGTGGTGCGCCTATTGAGCAGAATTTTGATAAACTTGGACCTATTTGGGAACCACACATTTTTATAAACAGCAAAAATGAAATTGCCGTTATGTTCTCAGACGAAAGGCTACACGGTGAAAAAGATTACAATCAAGTGCTTGTTATGGTAACTTCGTCAGACGCAGGAAAAACTTGGAGCAAAGAAAAACTTGTTGTCGCCCTTAAAGATAAAAAAATGCGACCGGGTATGCCAATCGTATGTAAGACCAAAAAAGGATATTTCCTATGCTATGAGATTGTAGGTTCGCCTTGTAACGACATTTACTTCAAAACTTCTTCTGACGGCATCGACTTCGGCGACCCAGCAAAAAAAGGCACGCGTGCCGAAACGGAGGACGGCTATTATCTTGGCAGTATGCCATACTGCGTATATAGCGAAAAATATGATGCCATAATTTTAAATGCTAAGCGTGACAGCGAAGAAATCGGATTAAACACCATAAATTTTCTTGTAAATTATCAAAATGGTAAAGGAAAATGGCAAAAACAAAAACAACTTCTTGAATATGACAATCGCATTCTTCAAACGGGTTGGAGCAAAGGCATGGCAGTTATAGAAAATGGCACAAAACTTATTGAGTTATCACCTGTTCAATCTAATAAAGAACTTATGCACATTTCTTATGCAATAGCTAAACTTGAAGAGTAAAAGAAATCAAAAACAGGCATTGCCTGTTTTTATATTTCACATCTAAAACTATATTCTCTTAGACCTCATGTTGAGGTCTTTGAAAGTGGCACTTTTGGGAAAAAGAAACAAACAGATTTCTTTTCTCAAAAAACGGCAAGGATTTAAGGTTTATTTTAGCCTAAAAATTCTAACAGGCACGGTCAGTGCGACATCTATTTTCACATGCGTGCCTTCAATTATTCCGCTATCTGCTAACTTTTTTGATATGTAAGTGTAAGCAAGTTCTGGCGTGTTATTCTCTCGGCTTAGGTGAGAAAGAACAATTTGTCTTGTGCCACTTTCCACAAGTTTTTCAGCAAACTCCGCCGAAGCATCGTTGGAAAGATGTCCATTTTTGCCAGCAATACGCATCCTCAAAGAAAGCGGATACTTTTCACAATTTTTCAGCATGTTTATATCGTGATTAGCTTCAAGATAGACAAGTTGACTGCCCTTGACGCTATTAAAAATCTTATCGGTGGTATGACCTAAATCGGTGAGTAAACTCACCTTACTGTCTCCGTTTTCAAGGGTAAAACCGAAGCATTTAACATCGTGCGGTATCTCCACCGGCGAGATGATTAGGTCCTTTATATCAAAGTCGCCGTCAAAAATTCGCATGTTGCTTTCCGCCACCTTACTTAATTTTGGATATACCCCTTTCCAAACCTCGTTATGAGCATAGATAGGCGTGTTAAACTTCTTCGAAAAAACATCCACCCCTTTCATGTGGTCGATATGCTCATGTGTCAATATGATAGCATCAATATTCTCTCCGCTTACACCAATAAGATTCAGCCTTTTCACCATTTCAGTGCATGAAAGACCATCATCCACAAGAATTCGTGCATGTTCTGTTTCAATATATGTAGCATTTCCATCACTGCCAGATGACAAATTAAAAACTCTCACTTTTTACTAACTCAACCTTTTATTTTTATAATTGCTTTTTAATATTTCGCTTGTTTTTCGCATCTCTTTTCATTGTGTTTTATCTTCTATAATGTTTGACTTATTAAACCTGCAAAAAAATTCCTTTTTAATATTGCTACCTTTTTTCGCTTATTTTACCAAAACAACATATCTGCTTTAAAACACCAATCATTATAGCACAATCTTATAAAAAAAGCAAAAAAATGCATAGATTTATGCATTTTTGTTTTCTTCCAAAATCTTTTTTAAAAATTGTCCTGTGTAACTCTTTTCGCATTCAGCAACTTCCTCAGGCGTTCCTGTGGTAACCACCGTTCCACCTTCATCACCGCCTTCTGGTCCCATGTCGATAATGTAGTCCGCGCATTTTATCACATCAAGGTTATGCTCGATTACCACAACCGAGTTGCCATTGCCAATAAGCCTATTTAAAATTGTCACCAACTTTTTGATGTCATAGACATGAAGTCCTGTCGTCGGCTCATCCAAGATATACATTGTCTTACCCGTTTCGCGCTTACTAAGTTCCGTTGCAAGTTTAACCCTTTGAGCCTCACCACCCGAAAGTTCGGTTGCCGGCTGTCCTAACTTTATATAGCCAAGTCCAACATCATAGAGCGATTGGATTTTATTTAGAATTGAAGGAATGTTCTCAAAGAATTTGAGTGCTTCTTCAACCGTCATATCTAAAACATCGCTTATCGACTTACCTTTATACTTAACTTCCAAAGTTTCGCGGTTATAACGCTTACCCTTACAAATCTCGCATGGCACAGTGATGTCTGGCAAGAAATACATCTCAATCTCTTTGACGCCAGCGCCTTCGCAAGCCTCACATCTTCCGCCTTTCACATTAAACGAAAAACGCCCAGCGCTATATCCTTTCGTTTTAGCGTCAACAGTTGAAGCAAAAAGTTCTCTGATTGCCGTAAACACACCAGTGTAAGTGGCGGGATTACTTCTAGGTGTTCTGCCAATCGGTGCTTGGTCAATGCATATAACCTTGTCAACCGCCTCCACATTTTCAATCTTTGTGCATTTTCCAAGTGGCAGTTTGCTGTTGTTAAGTTGATTAGATAAATATGGGAACAAAATTCGGTTGATAAGCGAACTTTTTCCGCTTCCAGAAACACCTGTGACCGCAGTAAAGACGCCTGTTGGAATTTTTACATTGATGTTCTTTAAATTGTTTTCCTTTGCTCCTTTAATGGTGATAAAATCCTTTGGTTGTCGGCGTGACAAAGGAATTTCAATCTTGTCCTCTCCTCGCAAAAATTTTGCAGTGACCGAATTTTTGTTTTTCATTACCTCATTGACAGTCCCTGCTGCCACAATCTCGCCACCATGCACGCCAGCATAAGGTCCGACATCCACAAGATAGTCCGCCGCGCGTATCGTGTCTTCGTCATGTTCAACCACAATGACGGTGTTGCCTAAATCTTTCAGGTTTTTCAGCGTTTTAAGTAGTTTTTCGTTGTCGCGTTGATGTAAACCTATTGAAGGCTCGTCTAAGATGTATGTCACACCCACCAAACTGCTTCCTATTTGCGTTGCTAACCTAATTCTCTGCGCCTCACCGCCTGAGAGCGTGTCCGCCGAACGCGATAAAGTCAAATAGTTAAGCCCAACATCTTCCAAAAATTGCAAACGATTTAAAATTTCTTTCACAATTGGCTCAGCAATGGTGGCTTTTGCCTTGCTTAACGATAAATTTTTAATTATAGGAATTAAATTCTTCACACTTTCATTGCAAAAGTCATAAATATCTTTTCCATCAATTTTCACAGAGAGTGCGCTTTCATTCAACCTTTTTCCATGACAAGTTACGCATGGTTGCTCACGCATAAATCTTCCTATTTCAAACTTAATCCACTCGCTGTTCGTTTCCTTGTATCTTCTTCTCAAATTGTTGACAATGCCTTCAAAAGTAGTTGTCAGTCTTTTATGCCTATCGTTTGAAACTTCAAGCTCAATCGTATCTTCCTTTGTGCCATAGAGAAGGATATCTATTTTGTCTCTTGATAAATCACGAACAGGCGTGTCCAAATCAATGTCATATTTTCGTGAGAGCGCTTCAAAATAGGCTCGTGCCATACTCCCCTCTTCGCTCTTCCAACCAGTGATGTTGAACGCTCCTTGATTTATGGAAAGGTTGGAGTTTTTAAGCACTGCAAACTCGTCAATGTCACTATTGAAACCTAAGCCTAAGCAAGTTGGACAAGCGCCATAAGGGGCGTTAAAGGAAAATAGGCGTGGTGTAAGTTCTCCAAGAGTCCAGCCACAAGTTGGGCAGGCATAATTTATAGAATATAAGTCTTCCCTTTCTTCTGTTTTTGCAATCACAAGCCCATCGGCAAGTTTTAATGCTGTTTCCAAACTTCCAGCAAGACGCGCGTCTTTCCCCTCTTTTATCGTTATACGGTCGATGATAACACTGACATTGTGCTTTAAATTTTTGTCTAAATTTATCTCATCATCAAGTAAGTGTGTGAAATTATCAACTTCCACTCGCGTAAAACCACTCTTTTTTAAACTGTCAAAGAGTTTCGCCTGCGTGCCCTTTTGCCCGCGAACAACAGGAGCTAAAATGGAAACCTTAGCTCCTTCACCATAACATTTAATGCTGTCGACTATTTGGTCGATAGTCTGTGGCACAATTTTCTTGTGGCAGTTTGGGCAATACGGCGTGCCGATGTTAGCAAAAAGTAAGCGGAAATAGTCATATATTTCCGTCACTGTTCCGACAGTGGAGCGTGGATTGTGATTGGTCGTCTTTTGGTCGATAGAAATTGCTGGCGAAAGACCTTCGATTGAATCGACATCTGGCTTTTGGCTTTGACCTAAGAACATGCGCGCATATGAAGAAAGACTCTCCATATACTTTCTCTGCCCTTCGGCGAAAATCGTGCCAAAAGCAAGCGAACTCTTGCCTGAGCCACTCACACCAGTGAAAACTATAAACTTATCTCTTGGCAAGGTCAAGTTGATATTTTTTAAATTATTCTCCCTTGCGCCCTTAATAACTATTTGATTTTTCATACTTTATATTATACCACAAAACAAGCAAGAAAACAAGTGACTCTTATTATTCTTTTTTTGAACAAAGAAAACATCATTTTTAATACGACAAAATCTTTATATTTAGATTTAAAATACTAATTGGTTATAAAAATAACAAAAAAATCAATTTTTTCAAGAAAAATTTAAGTTTTTAAGCGGTTTTTAGATGTTTTTTGATTTTATTCAATTTCTTCTTTTTTGTTTAACCTTTTCTTTAACAAAGCGATTTTATTTCTAAGTTCAATCGCGCGCTCAAAATCAAGCTGAGAAGAAGCGATTTTCATCATCGAAGTTAACCTATCAATTTCCAGCGGTATATCGCGTTTTGAGATGTTTTTCTCAGAAACCTTTTTGCCGATTTCAAGTGTGTTTTTAATCTCTTTAATAATCGTCTTCGGCACAATGCCATGCTTTTCGTTATATTCCATTTGAAGTTTTCTTCGGCGTGCTGTTTCATCTATCGCCCTTTGCATACTGTCTGTGACAGTGTCGGCAAACATAATAACCCTTCCATTTGCATTACGCGCCACCCTACCGATCGTTTGAATAAGCGCGCCTTCACTTCTAAGAAATCCCTCTTTGTCCGCGTCCAAAATGCAGACAAGTTCCACCTCTGGCATATCCAAGCCTTCTCTCAAAAGATTGATGCCGACAAGTATATCAAACTCGCCCTGCCTTAGGCCGTTTATTATCTCCACACGCTCCATAGTGTCGATTTCGGAGTGCAGATATTTCACTTTGAAGGAGTGGTCAGTTAAATAGGTTGTCAAACTCTCCGCCATTTTTTTCGTCAAAGTGGTTACCAAAACTCTCGCACCTCGCGCAATCGTCTTTCGGCACTCTTCCATAAGTTCGTCCACCTGGTTTTTGATTGGTCTAACTTCAATGGTCGGGTCAAGTAGCCCTGTTGGACGGATGACCTGCTCCACAACCTGTCCTGCCTTTTCAAGCTCGTATTTCCCCGGCGTTGCCGAAACAAAGATTGTCTGTTTCAGTCTTTTTTCAAACTCGTCGAATTTAAGCGGTCTATTATCTTTGGCCGCCTCCAATCTAAATCCGTAATCTACAAGCGATTTTTTTCGCGCTTGGTCGCCGTTATACATCGCGCGGATTTGCGGAATGGTCATATGACTTTCGTCAATAATGGTCAAAAAGTCGTCTGGAAAATAGTCAATAAGCGTATATGGCGGTTCACCTTCCTTTCTACCGTCAAAATAGCGCGAATAGTTTTCAATGCCACTGCAATATCCAACCTCGCGCATCATTTCAAGGTCATACGCCACGCGCTGACCGATGCGCTCAGCCTCCAAAGGCTTGCCTTCTCTCGTAAAATCTTCAATCGCCTTTTCTCTATCTTTCTCAATTTCGGCGAGTGCATTTTCCATTCTGTTTTTGCCAACTGCATAGTGCGTAGCTGGGAAAATGGCAACATAGTTAAGTTCTCTTAAAAGATTGCCACTAACCGGATCAAACTCATATATCTTTTCAATTTCGTCGCCAAAAAATCGCACCTTGATAGCAGACTCAGAAAGGTTCGCAGGAAAAATGTCCACCGTGTCACCTTTTACGCGAAAAGTGGTTCGTTTAAAGTCAATGTCATTGCGTGTATATTGAATGTTGATAAGCCTTGAAATTAATTCATCTCTATCAAACTCCTCTCCCGGCCTGAGTGCAATGTGCAATTTTAAATATTCGTCAGGAATACCTAAGCCGTAAATGCAAGAAACCGACGCCACAACAATGCAATCTCGCCTCTCTAGTAGCGAAGAGGTCGCAGAAGAGCGAAGTTTATCAATATCATCGTTGACACTCATGTCTTTTTCAATATATGTATCACTTGAAACGATATATGCTTCTGGCTGATAATAGTCATAATACGAAACAAAATATTCCACACGGTTGTTTGGAAAAAACTCACGAAACTCGTTGCAAAGTTGCGCCGCAAGTGTCTTGTTGTGTGCAATAACAAGCGTCGGACGATTGACCTTTGCAATGATATTTGCCATAGTGAAGGTTTTTCCAGAGCCGGTTACACCCAAAAGCACTTGGCTTTTAAGCCCGTCTTCTAACCCTTCCACCAACTCTTCAATTGCCTTTGGTTGGTCACCCGCAGGTCTATACTTACTCACAAGTTCAAAATCATGTTCACTTCTTTCATTATTCATGTCTATATTATATCACAAAATATCATAAACAACAAAAAGTTTTAATAGCAATAAAAAAATTGTATGAGGAGAGCAACTCATACAATTTTTATAAAAATATTCAATTAAATTTAAGCCTTTGTCACAACGTATGTCGTCAACTCGCCTTCCATTGTTAAAGTTGAAGTATATCCGTCTTTAACAAAGTTTGTGGAAAGGTCATCACTTTCAGCGGCGTTTTTTGATGGATCAAAATTCTCAAAAGTTCCACCTGTCACAACAATGCTTCCTGTTCCATTTTCATAGCACTTATCTTGTAAATTCAAAGTGAACTGAAAGTCCTTTGTTGGATCGAGTTGTTGAATAGAGTATCTTCCGCCTTCAATTTCAGCAGAACCATCTAAAACATAAACAACGCTCATATTTCCAACATATGTGCCGTCTTCAATAACAAGGTGTCCGCCACCTGAAACATCAAACGCGTAGCAGTCATTTTCTTTCGCGCGAATTGTTCCGTTGCCTCTAACGGTCAAATCCCCACCGGCTTCAACTGCAATGATAGAAAGAGTGCTAACTCCCTCTTCTCCCGGCTGTACTTCATGCCAAATGTCCTCATTGTTAGAAAGAGTTTTTCCATTCATGTCAAGCACAACTTCTCTTGTAACAACCAAGCCATCTTCAACAACGATGTCGTTTTCAAGTTTAACGATGTCGCAATTTCCAGCAAGGGCGTCAACGAGTTCCTGATATGTAGAAACGCTTTCAGTCTTTGAACCACCACAGGCAGTTGCTAAAAACATGAATGCAACAAGCATAACAGAAACAGCAATCACCGCCCAAATTTTTCTAGATTTTGTTTTTTGCATTTTAACCTCCTTAAATTCACTCTCACAGCCATTATAAAACAGGGGGGGGATTTGTCAACTAAATTTCAAAACTTACCACATTTTCTTTATTTATTATCGATATATTTTCAAAAATTATGTTTTTAATTTATCATGATTTAAATATTGCCTTTAAGATGATACCAAAAATAAAACTGACTGTAGCAAGAAATATTGAGCGAAGGACGAGTATACCTAGCGTCTTTTTTTGATTTTTCACATCGGTGAGATATGTCTGCCCACACTTTTTTAATGTCACACAATACATATACCCCTTTTTGCCGTCGCTGATAACAAAGTCGATGTAATTGGAATTTGAAAGCCCCACCATAATCTCATCAATTTCGTCAATAGATAAAACATACTTCTTTGAAAGTGCAGAAGTAATCTCTTGCGGAGAGATTAGATAAGTTTTCTTCTTTTGACATCTCTCGCATAGATATGACATGACCAACTTTTCTTTCTTAGTCATGCATTTAATTTAAGCAAATCGCATCTTTTTATGCGTTATAATAATCATATAAAAATAGCTAAAAATTAGTAAAAACAGAATAAATACTCAAAAAACATATAAAAATCAATTTTTTATTAACTTTTTTGTAATTTTTAATGTGTTTTTCTGTTTTTATTATAATTTGATTGTTTAAAAATTCTTTTGTCTGACTAAACATTATCAAAGTTTGAAAGTAACTATAAAATACATACTCTCACTAAATTTTATATAAAATATATTTCATATTTAATTCTGTCAATCTTTGAAGTCGCCTATAAAGATTTATTTCCTAACACATATTTACATCTCAAAGTAATCTAAAATGCCATATAAGAGTGTTCGACAAAAGTTTGCCTGGTAATCTACATCGCAAAGTTTTTGCTCTTCAATTGGATTAGAAAGAAATCCACATTCCACCAAGACACTAGCATAATCCGTGCAGTTTAAAACATAGAAATCGCCAACTTTTGCAGTTAATTTAGTGTTGTCAATTTCATTTGCAAGAGCCTTCTGAACGCTTGAAGCTAGTTTCTCTCCTGCCTCATTACCTTTTGCATAAAAACATTGCGCCCCGCTCGACGAAGAAGAAAAACTATTCATATGAATACTGACAACCACATCCGGCTTTGCTCCTTCAATAATCTCCTGCCTCTTTTTCATCTCACTCTTTTTCTTGTTCGGTGCAAAAATCGAATAAAGCCCATTCATGTCTTTGCGCGTCAAAACAACTTTGAAACCATAGTCCTCGCACAACTCTTTTAGTTTCAAACTAAACGCCAAATTAAGCTCGCTCTCCGTCACCCCACTTTTGCCCACCGCCCCGCCGTCACACCCACCATGCCCCGCGTCGATGACAATTGTATATTGCGCCTTTGGAGAACTCGTCGCCTTGACAGTATAATAAACACCGGCAACAGAACAAATTGCAATCAAAACCACCAAAAGAACACACACTGCGTGCTTTTTTATTGTTAAAAATTTCATATTGTATTTTATTAAATAAAAATTTTTTATATAACAAAATTAAAAAAGATGTCATAAAACATTGAAAATGCAAAATTTCAATGTTATTCTCTTTTTGTTTTAAAATCAGTTTTAAATAAAAGGAGAATATGTTAAAATATGAGTGTATTTGATGAAATACAAATTGATAGCGAAGGAAATATTGTTTATAATAAATGGATTGAATGGGATCATTTTTTAATTCCAAACAAGCCCGAACTTTTAAGAAATTTTATGAGAGAGTTTCTAGCCTTTTTAGGTCATTGTAAAAAATGTAGTGCATTAGATGGCTGTTATTTATTGGAAAACAATAGACCAGAGTAGCCCCTACATCCAAATCGTGATTGCAAAAGAACAGCTATTTCTACGAGTATTGTTAAAAAGCAAATGTCTGCAAATTGTCCACTAACAAAATTCACCGAATACATTTTTAAAAATAAAGACAAAAAAATTTTGTTTGAATCTTGGGGATTTAAAATACAAGACTCAAATATGTTAAAAACAATAATTGAGTTGCAAGCATCTGAAAATTATAAATTAGGCAAATATGTGTTAAAATCGCTAGATGTATTTGGACAAAGATTAGCAATTCCCGTCAATTTAAACGGACACAGTTTTTATACAGGTTGGTTGCTTTGTCCAGAAGGCTTAATAAAAAATACTACACCATTTGGAGGTTGGATAAAATGAAAGAAAACGATATAGTTACTTTAATCAATTTAAAACAGGAATACAAAAATAAAAATTTGTATTTAAATGCAAATGGAATTATTTTAAAAATTTTCCCTTATGGAAAATTACAAATCCTCTTTTTTAACGACAAAATTTTAGGTGATTACGCTGTAATAAATGTAGATGAAAATGATATAAAAAAACAAGATTTTTCTCTCCCTCTCAATTTTGTTAATGAAATGAAAAACTCTAATAGGCTTAAAGAAAAAAATATTTATAGCAAACAAAAATTCCAAACATTAAACTTTAAAGAATGCGATAAAGTTGAATTAATTGTCGAAGATAAAAAATATACAAAATATGGATTGCATAAAGGTGATGTGGGCTATATTGCTATAGATTATGCAGTTTCAAACGAAGTATTAGTCGACTTCCCTGATTTAGACGAAAATAATAAATATTATGGTGAAACTTTTTCAATAAACATCAATGACTTGAAACTTGTAAAATAAGTCATTAAATAAACTTATTTTTTGTTTTTTGCATCATAATCAGGTTCAATTTCTCTTAAATAATTCAAATTGCTTTCTTCAAAATTTTGTTTATAAAATTCATCAGCCTTATCAAAAACATAAAACAAATCGTTTTTGTCGTTTTTTAATATATCATCTTTGTTTTTATTCCAAAATTGTTTATATTGATTGAAACTCATTTTATTTGCACCACCAATATAATTTTTATCGTCGTTTTGTATAGTATCGTCCTCCCACCCACAAACTTTACATATTGCAAATGGATGTTCGACAACTCCTAAGCCGCAAATTTTACATTTTCGTGGATATTTTTCATTTTTTTCAAAGTTTGACATACTTATTCACCTCTTTGTATTCATTGCTCGTTTAAGCCTTTAAATTCCAGCCATCTTCACCCAACCCTTTTTCATTATATCATATTTCTCCTTATTTTAATAAAATTGCAATATAAAAAGGCATATCAGACAACTTTTAAATTTAATAAAATTTCATGCGTTTAAAATTTTTTATGTTATTAATAATATATGAAGCACGGTTAAAAATATCTTTTTCTTGCTAACTTTGCTTGACAAGAAACTTAAATTGTTAGATAATAAAAAATATGAAAAGGGTTACTTACTCTAAAAATAAAAAATATCTTATTTTGCTTCTATTTTTTTTATTGGCGTTTTTTTTCATGTTTTCGTCATCTACACTTGGCGTGCGGGCAGAAAATGAAAAAGTATATATCTGCACCGCAAACTTTTGCTATATCTATGAAGAGCCAGCATTCACCTCACAAAAGGTAATGAATGAAAACAACAAGCCACTTCGAATTTATCACAAAGACGAATTGATGCTTGAATTATCTAACGAATTACCGACCGAATACAAAGATGAATATGGCATGATTTTTTACAAAGTAGAAAGTTATGCTGACACGCAACTAAGTTCCGCATATATCTTTTCCGACTTCGTTGCACCACGCGGAACCGAAATAGAAACTTACCCTTCCTACAATGCCTCCATTAACACTAACACAAAGCTATATCTTTTGAACGGCGAAGAGATAGAGGAAAGCGAGTTTGAATTGGTTAAAGGCGAACGCGTCTATCTATACGAGGGCTACAACAAAGATTTGAAGTTCACACCTGTTGCCTACCAAAGAGAGAATACTTTGCAATATGGCTATGTTTTAACAGACACAGTTGCTCCTGATGGCGTCAACCCATATATAATTTACGCGGTGACGATTGCCATAGCCTGCATAGGAATAATCATGGCGCTTCTTTTTATGAAAAATAAAAAGAAGAAAAAATGACAAAATTTAAAAAAAACGATTATAAAACTCATCTTTAAATATCCAAATTAAAAATAATAAATGGATATTAAAAAACTTACAGGCTTTTTAACGATAAAAATTTTGATGTCGTAATTACCAAAAGTGACATAAAACATTGAAAAAGAAAACATTTCAATATACAATAGGAAAAAGGAGAAAATTATGAACAATCTATATAGTCTTGAAAACGAAGTTGAGGAGCTTAAAAAAATCATTTGGAATCTAACTCGCAACACAATCCCGGCACTTGAAAAACGCATAAATGAACTTGAAAATAAAAATTAAACTCTTACTATCTGTAAGAGTTTTTTTAAAATCTTCGTTTTTTTACTTTTCACTTTTAGTTTTTCACTTTTACAATCTTCCATCGTTTTTATTTTTCACTCTTCACTCTTATTTTCCACAAATTAAATTATTTTTTAAGGTTTTAAATATAATTTTTAATGATTTTTCTTCATTTTTTTGATTTTTTATTAAATTTTTATACATTTTTTTCATTTTTTTACTCTCCTTAATTTTTAATAATCAAATATATGGTATTTTCTAAAAAAATTTGTTATCTTCCTTTCATAATCTACGCCTAAAATTTGATAGCTCATAGCGTGGTCCGCGTCATCTACAAGCACTAAATTTCTTAAATTTTCTGGCGTGGCATTATAAAGATTTTGCGAGTTTTTATAAGGAACATATGTGTCGTTTTTGCCATGAAAATAAAGTATAGGCACTTTTGTGTTTTTTACAAATCGTAGCATATCAGCGTCATTTATATCGAAATTGTGAAGTCTTTTTGTGTATGACTTTAAGTGTTTTAGCAAAAGTTTTCTTATCTTACCAAATTTTCTCATGGCAAAACTAAGTTCTCTTTCGGCATTATCAAAAGCGCAATCAGATATAACGCCCTTTACGCACTTAGGAAGTTTTTCTCCTGCTAGACAACACACTGCGCTTGCGCCCATAGAAAGTCCTAAAAACACAACTTCGTTTTCATCGCCTAAAAACTCTAACCACGAAAGCAAATCCTTTCTGTCAAGATAACCCATGCCCACCACCTTGCCTTCACTTGCGCCGTGAGCCCTGTTTTCCACGCACAAAAGATTATAGCCTTTTTCATAGAAATATTTGGCATACTGTTGCATCTCCTTGTAGTTTGCACTATACCCATGCACTAAGCATACTGTTTTTCTCGAACCAGCATCATAATAATGTCCAACCAAATTCAAACCATCAAAACTTTTAATTTTAACTTCTTTAAACGGCACCTTGTCCCACCAACATAAATCTATATTAAACTTTTCTAAATTTTTGCTTAAATTTTTCTTTTTTACACGCCTTTTTAATGTTTTACGCCCTAGACTGTAATGAAAAATTATACTTCCAACCACTAGATAATATAAAAGAGCGATGATAACAAAAAGGCAAATCGCAAGCAAAATCCAACCTACAACTTTCATACTTTACTCCACAACCGCCTTGATCGGCTCACCTGTTTCTGCGTCTTGATAGGTTATATAGTAACCAAACCCCTCTTTATCTTCTTTGTTTAATGGAATAAAAATTGGATACCCCGAAAGCTCTTTTGGAGGTTCTTTCTCATAAACTGCGGGAACGCCATAACAAACATATTTCACTTCATTATCTTGATATATAAGCCCAAACACATAAAAATCACCGTCATCTTCATATTCCACCTTGACCCACTTTGACGAAGGAAACATCTCTTCCAAATTCGTTTCGGCAGGATTTTTTTCAAAAAGCTTATCAATTTGAGGCTTCAAACGAAGAAAAAATGTTTCCTCGTCCTCCTTTTCTTCGCCTACTTCCATGTCTTTTTTTAAATTTTCATTTTCTTCATCACTTTTTACCTTTTGTTCGACATTTTCTATCTCGTTCGCATAAAACTGCTCTTTATAGAAACAATTTTTGCAATCCCCCATACATCTATCAATTTCATTTTCAATTTCTCGCTTTTCATGCTCTTCATAGTCTATGCCATGATTATCTAACACCTTTTCAACATTGTCCTTAGAAAAATCGTCGGACAAACTTTCAATTATGCTTGCATAAACATCCTCATCTCTCCCTTCGCTTGAACCATAGAGAATCGGCATGACTTCAGCATCACTAAAATTTAAAACTGCACAAGAAAATTTTTCATTTATAAAGTTATCAACAAGCTTAAAGGTGTAATAAGATGTGCTTTTATAAGTTAAGCCACTTTTGATTACTTTATTATCCACATAAAATCCTAGCGTCAAAATTCCTTCGATGGCTAGTGGAAAATTGTAAAATCTTATAGTTCCATTAACCTCTTCCCCCTCTTTCTCTAAGGTGAGAACAGCACGCTTATTGCTTTTATAATCTAGGTCACTTAAAACTATGCTTTTTTTATACAACATAAAAAACCTCTCTAAATACAATATACAACGATGTAATTTTGATTTTTTAAAACCTTGCTTACATAGTATATATATTAATTGTATTTAGAAAGGTGTTATGTTTTATATCAAAAAAATGTGATTTTTTGGCGAAATTTCACTAATTTTTGTTTATTTCGCATTTAATTTATTTTCTACAAACTTCACAAGTGCTTTAACTGTAAAGCCTGCTTTCTCTGCAACAGTGTCACCATCACCGCTATGTTCGTATTTTTCCACACCATATAAGTAGCTGTTCTTAGGTAAAACTTTTAGCGCTTTTGCATCGTTTGACATTTCAACATAAAAACAAGTCGCCTCTTTTGGCAATATTTTTGTCTTGTAGGCATTTGGTTGCTTTTCAAAAACTTCTAGGCTTGGCATACTGACAACATTTACGCTATATTTTTTAGACAACTCCTTTTGTGCTTCAAGAGCTAGTGCCACTTCGCTTCCGCTTGCCACAAGCACAATTTGAGGCTTTGCGCTACTTTCTTCTAAGATATACCCACCCATAAGCGCGCCGTCGTAAAAGGTTTTTTCTATGTGTGGAAGGTCTTGACGCGAAAGTGTCATGGAAACAGGAGTGGTGTTTTTTATGCAGTATTCATATCCCGCAACAAGCTCCTTATAGTCGCAAGGACGATAAACAACATTGCCAATTATACTTCTTAATTGACCTATCTGTTCAATCGGTTGATGTGAAGGACCATCTTGACCGACTTTAAGACTGTCATGAGTAAAGAAGGAAAATATTGGAAGTCGCATCATAGCACGCATACGAAGAGCCGGTATCATATAGTTAGAAAAAGCAAGAAAGGTGCTGTCAAAGGTGATGAAATCTTCATAAAGACTAATTCCGTTGGCAATAGCGCCCATAGCGTGTTCTCTTACCCCATAATGTATATTTTTGCCACGCTTATAACCATAGGAATAATTGCCTGCGTTGTCGATAAATGCTTGCGTTGATGGTGCAACGTCAGCCGTTCCACCAATAAGTTGTGGACATTGATAAGCAAGTTCGCTGAGAGCATAATGGTTGACCTTGCGCATGCTTTGACCGTCATATTTCGCGATGTTTTTAACAATTCTTTCAAAATTTATCTTTTTCTTATCAAAGAGCGCCATAAGCGATTTGTATAGTTCCGGATGAGTGCTACTATACATAGCGAGCATCTGATTCCACTTTTCATGATTTAGTTTTCCACGCCTTGTCGTTGCCATACAATATTCTCTGACATCACTAGGAACATAAAAACTTTCTTTCACTTTTAGTTTTTCTTTAAAAGCTTGCAATTCTGGTTGCGTGAGATATGCACCATGCACAGCGCTTGTGCCTTCCTTGTCTGTTCCAACGCCGATCGTCGTTTTAAAAATTATGATTGTTGGCTTATTACTTTTCTTGGCGCGCGCAATAGCTCTTGTGCAAGAAAAATAGGAATTTCCATTTGAAACTTTAATGACATTAAAGCCCATTGCTCTAAATTTTTTACCCACATTTTCTTTGTTTGCAAGATTTAAAGGTCCATCAATGGTAACATTGTTTGCATCATATAAAATGATGAGTTTTTTAAGTTTCAACGCTCCTGCAAGACTGCAAGCTTCCTGTGCCACGCCTTCCATCAAGCATCCGTCACCTGCAAAGCAATAGGTGTAGTGATTTATGATATTAAACCCAACCGTGTTAAAACGCTCTTCCATTATGCTTTCTGCTATCGCCATGCCAACAGCGTTTGCCACACCCTGTCCAAGTGGGCCTGTGGAAACTTCCACACCGTCAGTCACGCGATATTCAGGATGACCGGGCGTTTTTGAGCCATAACTTCTAAACTCTTTCAAATCTTGCAAGCTAACATCAAAACCAAACATGGATAGAAGAGTGTAATACAGCGCACTTGCATGCCCTGCTGATAAAACAAACCTATCTCTATTTAAAAAGTCGCTGTCTGACGCGTCAAAGTTGTAGTGGTCCTTGAAAAAAGCAAACAGAATAGACGAAGCACCTAGTGCCACGCCCGTATGCCCTGATTTTGCGTTAGAAATAGTTTCCGCAGAGATCGCCTTTAAATAATTGATAGATTTTTGAACTATATTCATAAAATTCCTCCAAGTTGTTTCAAAATTTTGTTTTTTATTAAATCCACATCCACTTTTCTTACTTTTATGCTGAAAGTGGAGTTTTGTTCCAATCGCGCCTGCCTTTCTTCAAAACGTATAAAAGAGATTTTAGACTTTTGTTTAATATATGTTTTAGGAAGGTCAATAAACACAACAATGCTATCTTTTTGAAAGAGCTCACAACCCTCCATAAACCTTTCATATGAAATAGAGATGCACACATTTTCATAGGAAGCAAGATTTCTAAGCACTCTTTCTTCTTGTTTTTTTAAATATTCAACAGAACACCTTTCTTCTATAAGTTTTCTGTCCATAATTTCGTATGCAATAAGCTCACGCGCACTGCAAAAAAGCATACCTAAATCATTAGATATCTTCTTTGCCACAAGTGTGGAAAATTTTTCATATAACGAAACAATAACAATTTTGTTATACTTTTTCTCTTCCATGATTTTATTTTATCACAATAATTAATTTTAACAAACAATTTAACGCAAAATATTTTTATAATTTAGACAATATCTTCTTTTATGAGGAAATTTTACCGCCATAATCATAAAGAGTATAAGAAAATAGAGCGTGAGCATAAGGGCGTCATCATGAAAGATAAAGCCGTTCGCCTCTTTATATGAAGATGAAAGCAAACTTAGTCCAATCGTGCCCTCATTTTTGGTGACAAAAATCTCATTGACGCCTGCCTCATACAGCCTGTCCACTACCTCCTCCGCTGGAAAATTATAAGTATTATCAATTCCAGCGCTGATAACCGCAAGAAAAGGACTTATCTTTTCTAAAAAAGCTGAACCACTTGCCGTGTCCGAGCCGTGATGTGGAACTTTTAATAAGTCAATCGAAAGTTCGTCTTCACCTAAAACTTCGAGAAATTCCTCTTCTGTGCCACCTGTTGCGTCGCCAGTCAGCATGATAGTCTTTCCAAAAGTCTCAATCGTCACAATCGGCGAAAGTTCGTTTTCGTCACTATATGTAACATCTTGTGGCGTCCAAAATTGAATAATAGCATCGCCTATATCAACCACGCAAGGCTCTATGAAAAACATATTCGCATTTTCTTCATAGATTGCATCGATAACCTCAATGTAGTCTAAATCACTTGTGACAGCATAGCCTTCAATATATTCTTCAAAAGGCGACAGAACCTTGGACCTAAAAATATTTACCACATTGAAACAACTTAAAACCTTTTCCGCTCCGCCTGTATGGTCGGTGTGTGGATGCGATAAGATGAGATAGTCGATTTCGGATATATCGTTCGCGCTTAGTATGGCGTCAAGTTCGTCGCAGAGATTTTCAGCGTATTCCGCAGTTCCTGTGTCGTAGAGTATGGCAGTGTCGCCAGAAATCACAAGCGAACTTTCGCCTTGCCCCACATAAAAAGAATAAAATTGCAAATCGTCCTCAAAAAGCGAGTTAAAATTGTGAAAATTAAGCGAAATTGAAGCCATATTTATGTATAAAAGAAAAAATAAGGCGGAAAAAAGAATGAGAAGAACAATCTTCACACTATATTCATATTTCCACCTAAAATTTTTTATCTTCCAAATAAAATTGTCCATTTTTATATGAAAAGGATGTCGTCCTTGCCGTAGTCTTTCTTTTTCTTCTTTGGATACTTGCCTGAAAAAATCCTCATAATCTCTGGCATCATATCAATCGTGTTTCGATAACCTATCTCCACCATTTCGTCTATTCCTTGCAGTTCAGTCGCCTTGTAGCGCTTAGTGTCGCACGCAATAGTAAGGTCGGCGTTAAGATAGCCCTTAATGGAGTTACTTTTCATAAGCACGCGAAGTGCACAGGAGATGATGTCAAGAGTCTTAGTGCTTTCCGTGCCATAGGTGCGCGTGCTGTTGCAGTCCACCGCTATAACATAGTCGCAATCGAAAAAGCGTGGAATGTTCGCTGGAATATTGTTTTGAAGTCCGCCGTCACATAGGAGATAGTCTTGAAAGACAACAGGCTGAAAGATACCTGGCACACAGCAACTGCCCGCCACCGCCTTCGCAAGATTGCCATGCGATATACATAGCTCCTTGGTGCTTTTCATATCCACTGCAACGCAAGAAAAGGGCTTCTTTAAATCTTCAATGTTGATGTCGCCAAAATTTTCACGCATCATGCTTTCAATACCTTCTGTTTTTGAAGGCATAAAGAAAACTTTGCTTGTTCTAATGTCGCTTGTTTTCATGCTTTTCGCTATCTTTAAAATTTCGTTCGACTTCATGCCAGAGGCATAAGCCGCTCCCATAATACTGCCGACGCTTGTGCCTGCGACATAGTCAAAGTTAAGCCCGTATTCCTCAAACGCCTTCATCACACCTATGTGCGTCATCCCCTTAGCACCACCGCCACCAAACGCAATACCAATTTTTATTTTTTTCTTAAATAGGTCAAATAATTTCATATATTTATTATATCAAAAAACTTTCTTAAATAAAAACAAAAACGCTTGCCACCCTAAAAAAATTAAGTAAACACGCCAATTTTTAAAGAAAAATCGACAAAAAAGTATAAATAAAAGAGCAAAACAATATATTTTAATATGAAAAAATTTCCATATTTCGTAACTTTTTCTGCGTTGCTTACCCTTTTAACCTGTGTGTCATTTGGTTATCTTGTTTCCACGCTGATAGTTTCTGCCAATCTTTTTCAAACCACGCAAAAGGTGGAAAGCGGACAAAACACCTACTATCTTCTCTCAGTCTACTCCTCCGAAAGTTTGGAAGAGGCAGAAAACAAACTAGAAAATTTCTCGGACACAAATTTCGGCTTATATATCTACGAAAGCGATGGCTCTTACCACATCATTGCAAGTTGCTACAAAAATAACAACGACGCAGAACTTGTCAAAAGCAACTTAAAGACCAACGGCATAGAAGCAGAAATATTGAAGATTAAAAAAGAAAGTGTTGTTCTCGAAGGCAGTTTTTCCTCGAACGAAGAGTTGATATTAAAAGATTGCCTTTCCACCACCAACAACATATATAACAATCTATACGACATCACGGTCAGCCTCGACACAAATGTTACCGACGAAGTAACCGCAAAACTCAAAATCAACGAAGTCTATTCCAACTTCCTCACCACAAAAAACAACTTTGAAACGCTTTTTAGCGCGAGCGCCAACAGTGAAATAGCAAACATCCGCGCTAGTTTCACAAAGATAGACGAAATTTTGCTTGACCTTACAAACTCCACACAAGACCACAAACTCTCCGCTCAAATAAAATACTCCTACACAAAACTCATCGTTGAAGTATAATCTATCGGCAATTTCACAACAAGAATTTTATATCTTTTTTGCCGATAACTTTTAAAAAGTGGTAATTTTGATGTTGAAGGATCTAAAAAGATATAGCGTGTAACTGTCATCCTGAGCAGGAACGCTTGCCGTTCCGTCGTCGAAGGATCTAAAAAGATACGCTCAACATAACAAAAAGAGATGTTTCAACCAAACAATAAAAGAGGACTTAATCCTCTAAACCACAAAGATAATCGGCGGAAACTTTAAAAAACTCTGCAAGCGCCACAATGTTTTCAATATTAGGCACACGCTCTTCTCGCTCCCATCGACTTATGGTGTTAAAACTCACTCCGATATGCTCACTTAATTGTTTTAAAGTCAAGCCTTTTTCCATTCTTAAATCTTTTAGCCTATATGCAAACTCTTTTCTAACAGACATATCAATCCTCCAAGCCACATAAATAATCGGCAGAAACTTTGAAAAACTTTGCAAGCAAAAATAAACTTTCAATGTTTGGCATCCGCATTTCTCTTTCCCAACGACTAATTGCCATTGCACTTACCCCTATCTCTTTACCTAATTCAACGATAGTTAGATTTTTTTCTTCACGCAATTCTTCTAATCGCTCAGCAAACACTTTTAAATCAAATTTTTTCATTGCATTAATCTTCCAAGCCACATAAGAAATCAGTTGACACTTTAAAATAGTTGGCAATTTTTGTAAGCATTGAAACACCAGGTTCGCAAATATTCCTTTCCCACCTACTGACAGTGGAGTTAGTTGTTCCTAAAATTTCAGCCAACTGCCTTGTCGAGAGTTTTTCTTCTTCTCTTAAATCTTTTATCCTTTCTGCAAAAATTTTCATATAACACCCTTATTTTTATATTTTATTACTTACTAATGCAAAATACTTGACTGATGCATTTATGTTACAGTATAATACAAATGATGCATGAATGCATCATAATAAGGAGCGACATATGAAAGATGATGAATATGAAATTATTTATAACACAGATTTAATTGTGGAATATATGAAAGAGAATGCTTATAGCGTGGAGAGTTTTGCGAGTTTTTGCGCGATAGATAAAAGAATATTGTTAAGAATACTAAACAACAAAAATGTTCCACTCCACTATCTTGTTAGAATAGCAAAGGTAACAAAGATAGATTACGAAAAACTTTTTATATATTAAAAAACAAGGAAAATCTCCTTGTTTATCTTATCTATTAATTTCACTTAAACTCCCGTTAAATATACTTTTTTAATTCAGTGCTTACCCAATCTTTATATTCTTTTTCGTGCGGAGCAAAATCGGAAGAGTATAATAGTCTTATAAATTCATTATAGGGCAAATACTCAACCTTTGAAACCTCTTCTTTCTGCAAAGTGAAACCTTCAATTTTTGCCGTGGTTCTTAATAGATAAATTTCGGCAAATTCCCAACTTTTTTGTTTTAACATTTCCGTCAAGAAGATAAAATCACTCTCTTTTACATCAAGCCCAAGTTCTTCCTTTGTTTCCCTCACACAGGTTTGCAAAAGTGTTTCGCCTGCATCAACATGACCAGCAACTGGCATATCCCACTTGTTCGGTGCAGTTCGTTTTAAATGAGAGCGTTTTTGCACTAAAAATTCGTTTTTGTCATTGATTATCCAAATCCAAACTGCCTTATGATAACACCCAGGATTTTCACTATGGCAAAATGCCCTAGTCTGTGGTTTTAAAAGTTTCCCATTGATATCATAAGTGTCTAACATTTCTTCCATAATATCTCCTTAAACTGCTAGAAATGATTGTTTTTAACACTTTTTTAGTTAAAAAATACGAAAAAATCAGTATTTTTTAAGTTTTAAAGTGGTTTTACGGCGATTTTTTCGAGTTTTTCGAAAGCTACGGAATTACCATAGTTTTGTGCCTTAACTAATTTTGAGGTTTGATTTGCAATTTGGTCGGCTTTTTTGAGTTCCGTTTTTGTAGGCTTGCCACCACGTTGCAAGTAGCCAACTGTCTGCACGCGAATTTGAGTTGGATATGCTTCAAGTTTATTTTTTAGTTCGTCCATATCTATGATTTTTTCTTTCACGATGATTGCCGTGCCTTTGTCTTGCTTCTCATTCTCTTTGATTATCTTTTTAATCTTTGAATATTTTAAATCGCTTTCGCTTGCGATTAGATAGTCGGCGTTTGTCTTTTCAAAAACTGCTTCGGCAATCTTTGGGCAATATCTTCCCATAACTTTATATAGACAAGTTTTGGAAAAGGTGTGAAAACTTGGCATGGAATTTTCGACGGTGTAAACGCCTTGATAGACTGCCGTGTCAAAGCCCATGCTATATTCCGCGCCTTCCACATCGTTATCTATGGTTGCTGGCACAAAAAGCACATTAGCACCATTTTCTTTAAGCTCCTTTGCTCCCTTTTGACTACCGTTTCCACCAAGCACAATGGTTGCGTCAAATTTTAGTGCATTTTTTAAGCCTTTTAAAAAGTATTTTTTTTCTTTAAATTCTGGATAGCGCGAAGAGCGAATATATGCGCCTGCCTCGTCTTTAACCTTTTCAATTTCCGCCTTATCAAGTTTTCGTATATCACCCTCCACAAGCCCTTTGAAGCCTTTGTAGGCATAGTAGACATCTTCAAAATTCTTTGAAAGCGTGTAAACAAATCGGTTCATCCCTGGCGCATCACCACCGCTACACAAAACTAAAATTTTCATTTTGCCTCCTTAACCACAATGTTTTCATTGCCGATTATTCCTGAAAGTTCGTTTATGAGATAGTTGTTTATTGCCACTTTTCCATTGAAATTAAGCGCTGAACCCGAGGAGGTGCAACGAATGATAACCTGCGCCTCGCCTGGATAAGATAAAAGCGAATTTTTGACCTTGGAATAAACATCTATATCCTTAGTGTCAAATCTTAGATATACCTTTCCTAACTTTTCCTCCGCTTTCGCCTTTTCTTCTTCCTTCCAAACAAACACACTGTCGCCAATCAGCGAAACGCCAGAATCACGCACATTATATTTCCCTTTGACCGTTACAAGCGCGTCCTCCACAATCTCATTCCTATATTTTGAATAGACATTTGGGAAAAGAGTGACTTCCATTGTGCCGGTTAAATCTTCAAGTTTAAAAGCACACATATCGCGCCCACTTTTAGAGCGAATTTTCTTAACTTCCACTATAATTCCGCCACAAGTAAAGGTTTGACCGTCCAAAAACTCAGTTTCTTCGCTGAATTTATCGTCATCCTCTGGAATTTCCATGTCTTCATCTCTTTGATTTATGGTGTTTAAAGTTTCAGCGTTTATAGTGAAATTCTTAAATTTATCGGCGTATTCTTCAAGTGGATGTCCTGACATATACACGCCAATGATATCACGCTCATTTCTCAAAAGCGTCTTTTTATTGAACTCCTTGATGTCTGGATATTCCACCGTATCGACAATTTCGTTTGTGGAGAAAAAGGAAATTTGCCCTAGTTGCCTTGTCTTTTTGTCCTTGCTTGCGCGTTGCATAACCTTTTCATATACCGCCATACATGAAGAACGCGAATGACCAAAAATGTCAAAAGCACCACTAAGAATTAAACACTCCACCATTTTTTTATTGATAGAATAATCACTCATGCGGTCAATAAAGTCCTCCATACTCTTGAACTCGCCGTTTGCCTCACGCTCTTTTTCCATATTTTCAATGACCTGCGTGCCGACATGTTTAAGTCCGCCAAGCCCGAACCTTATTCCGCCGTTTTCGACCTTAAAATATGTTCCACTCTTATTTACATCTGGTGGAAGAATTTGAATGCCCTCGCTTCTAGCAAAATTGATAAATTTTGTCAGTTTGTCAGCGTTTGTTATGCGGTTGTTTAAAACAGCGGTCAGATATTCCACCTCGTAATAGCATTTTAAATATGCCGTTTGATAGGAAACATAGGCATACGCTGCGGCGTGGGATTTATTGAAAGCATATTTTGCAAACTCCTTCATTTCATCAAATATCTTCTCTGCAACTTCTTTCTTGTGACCTAGTTTAATAGCACCAGGTATCGATTTTTTGCCCTCAGGGTCTTCCCAGCCATTGACAAACTTTACTCTCTCTTCGCCAATCTTGTCCACTTTTTTCTTGCCCATGATACGGCGAATGTTGTCAGCTTGACCAAGGCTATATCCACCCATAACCTGAAAGATTTTCATAACCTGCTCTTGATAGACAATACAGCCATAAGTGACATCAAGTATCCCTTCAAGGCATGGGTCATCATACTCAATATGCTCAGGGTCTTCCTTGTTTTTCACAAATTTCGGAATAAAGTCCATAGGACCCGGTCGATAGAGTGAAATTCCTGCGATAATATCGTCCATGCAAGACGGTTTAAGCTCTTTCATAAACTTCTTCATGCCGGCGCCATCAAGTTGGAACACCGCATCTGTTCTTCCAGAAGAGATTAAGTCAAAAACTTTCGGGTCGTCGTATTCCATCGCATACATATCCACTTTTATACCATGTGTTTCATAGATATAGTCGCACGCCTTTTTGATATCGGTAAGAGTGATGAGAGCCAAAAAGTCCATTTTGAGAAGTCCAAGCGATTCAAGTTCAATCATATCATACTGTGTCACAATATCGTCGCCGTTTCTTGCAAGCGGAACAAAGTTGGAAACAGGCTCTGGCGAAATAAGCACGCCCGCCGCGTGAGTGGAGGTGTTTCTTGGCACGCCTTCAAGTTTGATCGCCATGTCGGCAATACGCTTGACGCTTGGGTCGGTGTCATACAGCTCTCTAAGCTCTGGAATGATGAATTGGTCGTTCGCTGGGTCGCCCGTTGTGCCAAAATAATATTTTAGTAGTGGCGGTTTTTTGATGCCGTCTGGCTTTTTAAGAGGAATTTGCTTTGTTATCTTATCCACTTCTGGATATGGCGTTCTTAAAACTCTCGCCACATCGCGTATAGCATTTTTCGCCTGCATACGACCAAAGGTGACAATCTGCGCCACATGGTCACTGCCGTAGCGCTCGCGCACATAGTCAATCACCTCTTCCCGCCTATCGGTGCAGAAGTCGACATCAAAGTCGGGCATGGAAACACGCTCTTTGTTGATAAAGCGCTCAAAGAATAGGTTATATTTAATAGGGTCCACGCGCGTGATGCCTGAGGTGTAGGCTACCAAACTTCCCGCACCGCTTCCACGCCCTGGGCCGACAGGTATGCCATGCTCGGTCGCCCAGTTGATATAGTCCCAAACGATAAGGAAGTATTCGACAAAGCCCTGCTCTTTAATGGTGGTAAGTTCCATTTCAAGACGGTCAATAAGTTCCTTGGTTATTTCCTTATATTTCTTATGTAGCCCTTCATATGATATTCTTCGCAAAAATTCATATGGCTCTTCGCCTGTTGAAGTTTTATAGACAGGAATGTAGTTTTGATTGGCTGGCAATTTATATCTTTCTGAAATTTCCGCCACCTCAGCAAGGTGCTTAGTCTTAATAGTCACATCGCACTTGTTAGCAATCTCAATCGTGGTGTCAAGGTAAACGCTTGGAAAGAGTTTTTCCATTTCTTCGCGCGTTTTTAGATAAAATTCATTGGTGTCAAAGCGGAGCCTGTCTTGGTCCTCCAAATATTTTCCCATTTGCACGCACATGAGAACATCTTGCATCTCCGCGTCCGATTGATTTAGGTAATGCACGTCGTTTGTGGCAACAAGTTTAACCCCTATTCGCTCGGCTAGGTCGATAAGATAGGAGTTGACAAGTTTCTGCTCCTCCAAGCCGTGGTCTTGGAGTTCCAAATAGAAGTCGCCCGGCGCAAACATATCTTTCATCTTTAAAGCGAGCGCATCTGCCTCATCAAATCGGCGTTGTAATATAAGTTGTGGTAAGTGCCCAGCAAGACACGCCGAAAGGCAGATGACACCTTCACTATGCGCTTTCAATGCTTCATAATCAATTCTAGGCTTATAGTAAAAGCCGTCAACATACGCAATTCCGTTGAGTTTATATAGGTTATGTAGGCCCGTATCGTTTTTGGCAAGTAATATCAAATGTCCGATGTCGTCCTTGCCTTGCTTACGATGTAGGTCGTTGCAAATATAGAACTCACAGCCAAGTATCGGCTTGATACCCGCCTTTACGCATGCTTCAAAAAACTGCAAAGTGCCGAACATATTGCCGTGGTCGGTGATGGCGCAAGCGGAATACCCTCTCTCCTTGGTCATTTCAACAAGTTTGTTTATTCTGGCAATTCCGTCCAAAAGTGAAAATTCGGTATGCACATGTAGGTGGACAAAATCTTTCATTCTTCTAACTCCTTTGCAATTTTAATTATCTTTCTAAATCTGTGGTTTAGCCCTGAACGCGTAAGCTTTATGGTGGAAAGTTTAAGTAGTTCTTCTAAGCTCTCTTCTTGATTTGCAAGCCTAAGCATGGCAACTTCTTGTAAGTCCTCTGGCAAACTTTCAAGCCCTATTGTAGAGTTAATTGTGTTTATCGCTTCCACCTGCTTCATGCTTGCCTCCACTGTCTTATTGATGTTGGCATTTATGCAATTTACTTGTCTATTTACCTTGTTTCTTAGTTCACGCGTGACAAGTTCATTCGAGAGCGCAAGCACGCTGTCGTTCGCTCCGATAAGCGCAAGTAGGTCCATAATCGCGTTTGCGTCTTTAAGGTAAAAGACGAAATCTCCTTTTCGCTCAAAAATCTTGCCGATGATATTATAGCTTGCAAGTATCGAGGAAAACTCTATTAAAAAGTCATGATTTTTAGAAACAAATTCAAGATGATAGCCTGTTGACTCTGTCTTATTGGCTCCCTCTGAAAATTTAATGCTGGATGTTGAAGAACCGATATACACGCCTTTAATAAAAGCTCTTCGAGGGTTGTCTTCAATGATTATACTTTTATTTACTTCAAATTTAAAAGTCAGTCCGTCAGAAAAATCGATAACTCCAACATCAAGTAAAAGTTGTTGAAAATTTTTTACATCAAATTTTAATTCATAAAAATTACTTTTGTTAATGGAGTATTGCTCTGAAAGCTCCTCGTCAACATTTCCGCCATAGAGTTTTTTTACAATCTTTTTAACATAAGGGAAAAGTTCTTCTATATCTGAGATAATAGAAACAAAATAATCAGCCCCCTCTTTTCCAATTTCACCACATGAATGAAAAAGCCCAGACAAAAAAGCGATGCAAGAAGAATCATCCTCTAATTCTGTTTCTAATATCTCTAATTTTGATTGTCTAGAAAAACTCATTAAAAACTTCCTCTTTTCTTGTTAAATTTTGGAATTTTATCCACATTCGCCACAAGCGAAAGCGGAATATTTAAGCGGTAGATTGTGTCAAGTCCGTTGTTAACCTCTCCCACACGCTCTGGCCTATGAGCGTCAGAGTTAACAATAAACTTAACTCCCTCGCTTGCCATTGTTAAAATCTCATCATCGGTAAAATTGATGCGTTTGCCGTTAAGTTCCACATACACACCCTTTTGTTTTGCCATTTTCGCAACAGCTAAGGTATCCGTTTCGAAGCCATAATTTAAATGCGTGATAATGTCGATAGGATACTTGTCGAGTGCCTTCAAAAAAGCAGTGGTATTACGATTGATTTTCTCCATGCTTGGACGGAAAATTTTTGCCATATCATTCGCCCAATTTAAATACACCTTATCTCTGAATGTTGTTGTTTTAACCATTCTGTGATAGCCCATTAAAAAGATATCTAAAAATTCATAGTCCTCTTCACGCACATCGACATTTCCGTCAAGCGATATGAGGTTGGCTTCCACTCCAAGAAGAATATCAACCCCCGTCACCTCACGCGCGTTTAAGATGTCTTCTTTAAGTTCAGGAATATCTTTTCGCCTGATACCATAAAACTCATGATTAAAGCCGTGGTCAGTTATTGCAATCTGCTTTAAGCCCTTGTCTGCTGCCACAGAGGCATTTTCAAGCACCGTTCCTTTGCCGTGACCGTGTCTGGAATAGGTGGTGTGCGTATGATAATCGCCGTATAATAACATAGTCGCTCCTTTAAATTAACTAAACTTATTTTATCACTTTTTTTCAAAAAAAACAAGCAATTTGTTCTTCTCTATGCTCGTTATAAATAAATGTTAAAAAAGTGTTTTTTGTTTCAGCGTGTTTTTGTGACGATAAAGAATAAAAAGCATGAAAAAACACAAAAATAGTTATATGTTAGACAGTAAAAGCATGCTTGTTTTAAAAATTCTAGCAAATGGTAGTGTCGGAGGCAGTTATAAGATTTTTGAAGCCTCCGATATAATTTCCGCACTGCCAAAACATTATCGCACTGACAGTGAAGGCGTCCGCCATATTCTCACTCACCTCGAAAGACAAGACATGATTTCGATAAAATACGATGATGACGACACCTATTGCCTTGCTGTGCTTCCGTATGGACTAGAAACGCTGGAAAACGAACGGCCAAACAAAAAAGAAAAGCACAAGACCACAATAATCGTAGTTTTATCATTCCTCTGCGCTTTTCTTGGCGCCATATTAGGCGTCATTGTCACCTACTATTTGATAAAAGTGATTTAAAAGTGAAGAGTGAAGAGTGGAAAATTTTATAAGTGAAAAGTCAGAAGTGTGGTTTGTATCGCTACATAAAGATAAAAAGGGTTGTTTAACCCTTTTTATCTTTTATATCGTCATTTTATGGATTAAATGCCTTTTTAAGGTCATCGACATCACAATATGCTCTAACAAGCTTGTCATCCAACATGCTATAAACACCGTCTTCACCAACGATGTAACAATCGACAAGTTGAACACCGCAGTCAAAGCATAACTTTTGCACCACTTCAAGCGCCTCGTCATCATCAGGACTTGGCTTGCTTAAACCAAAAGGATGACAATGCGCAATAACAAAGGAATTAGGTTTTGTGGAAGAGAGGAAGCCGGAAAGTTCCAACACCGGCATACCCACCTCGTTGCGTAGGTTCCTTGAAACAATTTTCTTTCCACAAAGGAAGTTTGTAGGAGAAAAACCAAGGAGAAGCATATATTCATTCGTTCTAAATCTAAGCACATCTTCCACCATGTCGATAATTTCCGCCTTGCAATCGATATGCGTTCGTTTATTCATTCTTGCCGTGACATAGGCGAAGAAAATGTCGTTGAAAAGATGTATTCTTTTTGCCGAGCGCTCATTTATGCCTTTAACTGTCATTAGGTCGGTGACGCTGGCGTTTATGATGTGAGTAAGGTCGCCATAAGTGTCAAGTAGCCTATGCGCAAGAGGATTGACATCGCCTCTTGGAAAGACATATGTAAGCAAAAATTCCACCACTTGTATTTCACTCATGCTGTCAAGTCCAGCGTTGTAGGCGAGATCAAGAAGCCTTGCTCTGTGTCCATCATGAGAAACATCACTGTTGTCCATAATTTTCTCCCTTGTTAAATCTAAATGAATTATGCCATAACACAACCCAATAAGTCAACTAAATTTACAAAAAATTTACAGAATTAAGTAATTTTTTAATCATATTTAGCTAACAAGTTTAAAGTTCGCTGTCGGAAGACAGAAATATGATTTAGTAATAAAGCAAATACGAACTATTCTGTCCAGTTAGGTGCGCCCTGAGCGGTAAGCCCCTGAGCGGTGCCATAATACCCACCGCTAGTAACCATATCATTTCGCGAGAAGAAGTATTTGTCGTAAACATCAGCCCCAAAAAGTGCTCCGACATAAGTACTTTTAAGTTTGACACAACCATAAATTTCAGTCGTATAAGGGGTTCCGCCTGCCAAATACATATTAATTAAATTTCCATCTGCATCAGTTTTGTCAAGTATATTCATGATCTCATCATTACTATAAACGCCTCCGTTTCCACCATAGAATATTTCTTTCCAACTATTCCCATCACTTAAATTCGCATATATATATTTTTTTAAATATTCAGCATAAGAAGTAAAAGAGATTGTTTGTCCTGAACCTTCAAAATTTTCATCATAACCATATCCTTTTAATATTTCTAGGCTTGAACTATCTGGGCTTATACCAATTGATCCTCCATACTTCCTCAAATTCCAGTGCGAAAATGCAGGAATAAATTGTAAATTTCCAAACAAAAACTCATCTGCAAAATATCCGTGATGATCTGCCCAATAATAACTATATCTAGCATAAGTATTATCATCACTTTGCCAGTACAGACCACCAGCCGCCCCTCTAAAAATTTCTTTATATTTAGCCGTGCTATCTCTATCATCAAACCCACTATAATATTCGCCACGGTTTCCGCTGCTACCCTTTATAGCATTACCATTATAGCGTAAGCCAGCAGAACCACCACCTGCAGCAGTTAAATACCAAGCAGACCATTTGCCATCTCTGTATATTAAATAATTAGTCAATTCTTCACCGCTAGCACCAGGAAAATATATAGCTCCTTCATGTCTTCCTTCACCTCCGTTAAATGCACTTTGTATACCATCAAGATTTGAACTGTAATAAATCAATCCAAGTCCGCCGGCACCACCAGAGCCACCAAGTGCAGATTGCTGTGTTTTATCAATATTTTCATAATCTTCCCCTTGTTTTGCTTGACGCCTATTAGATAGAATTTTGCTGTTTGCAGGCTCTTCTTTATAAGTAAGATTGTAACTAGCATCTCTTGAATATAGATATGCGTCCAAGCCGTAAGCGCCACCGCCACCGCCTCCTTTTGCTCTTGAAATTGTCCAGGCAGAATAATTTAGTGTTGCATTATTTCCATCAGCACCATTTCCGCCGTTTCCGCCGACACCGTCAATTCCATTAAAGACTGTGGCTTTGGCAACGTCTTCGTTTGTTGCGGTTGGTGTCATTACACCGGCTTTCCCACCATTTCCGCCATTATAACCCATTTTGTCGATACTTGTGCCGTCCGTGCCATTTGAACCATTTGCACCGTCACCAAGAACCACAAAGCTCTTTGAAGCATCGACCGAAGTGCTTATGTCTAACACCACGCTGACACTTGTGCCATTGACAAGACTGTCGCTTGATTCTGCAATATGTTCATTTGCCACCGCACTGTTGCCTTGCATGGTCATATATGAGGTGACAGAATTTACCTTTGAACCACTTGAAAAGCTTAGCATATATACATTTCTTGTTGATAAGGTTCCGCTTCCTGAATTTCTGGCGTCAGCAAGCACCTTTCCCTCATCATCGGTTGTGTTTGAGGTGATGTTTCTTAAAGCACCAAAGAGCTTAACTTTATTTAACTTGCCTGTTCCTTTGACTCCAAGATAGATAAGTGAAGCGCTGTAATTTGTGTCACCGGTATCACCTTGATAATCAAAGTCACTTAAATCCACCATAAACACAAAGGTTGTGTTGTCGATAAGACCACCATTATTCACTTCAATCATATTCTTCCAAAAGCTCATATCACCAAACAAATTAAGAATATGTCCGTCGCCGTAGAGAGTTGCTCCATTCAAGGCGATGTTGCCGTCATAATAAGCATTGTTGCCCAAGATTATGTTGTTTG
>CALVZE010000004.1 GCA_944372445.1 uncultured Clostridia bacterium | reverse complement strand
GAATAGAAGCCTTCCACAATGCTGTCTGTCGGTTCAATGAATGTGATTGCTATAAAGGTATCAAATTTAGGTATCCCGCTGATATTAGGATTGTTTGCGATATAGTCTAAGTTTGAAATGTGATAGATATATGTTCTAACATTGTCTGCGTCAGTGTAATGCTCTTGTTCTTCTGCATAAACATATTGCTCGGTGTTTGTGACAATCCTTAATCTAGAATTTCGGTCGATATAGTTGATATTTACGATATAGTGACTAGGATTTTGATATGAGCCATCAGGAGAGGTATAGGTGTTTCCTGAGCGATTAACAATGCGAGTTTCTCCATTTTCATCAGTTAGTTCTACATAAAATGCGGACTGTAATGTGGAGGAAAGTGTGAAGGAGTAAACGCGATTTGTTGGCACAATCTCAAAAATATAATCGCTATTTGAAAGCTGGTTGTAGTATTCATTTTTCATGATATAGTCTAAATCATACCACACTTTAAGATAGTAGGTGATGCTGTCAGTGTCTTCTGGACAGGAGATGATTGTTCCGCTTAATATCTCTTCAAAATTGACATTATCTGTGCTTATATAGTATTTGATAGGTAAGAAGTTGTCAGAAGTATCACCATATATAAGCGTCACTCTTGAATAGAAATCTACTTTTGTGTTTCCATCAAGTCCAAGCACCGCCTGTGTAACATTGCTACCATTTGTGGTTAGATAAAATTGATGGTCTGTAGTCTGTGTTGTGGTGTTAGGTGTGGAGATTTGGTCGTTTAACATAAAGTAAATTGTTTTAATCGGGGTTCTTTCCTCTCCTTCGATTTCGGTGGCATAGGCGTCATACACTTGAATTTTATATTTAAAACTATACTCCGAACCCGTATCTCTTATATAGAAAGTGTTTCTAATTATAGAGCCTGAAATATTTTTAACAAGTCTAATTGAGGTGTTGGTATCATTCATCAAGTCAGTTTCGGTTAACAGTGTATAACTATTAAGTTCGTCATTATTTGCTGCCTCATATATTTCAATTTTATACTTTCTTTCATTGTAGGTATAAGCAAAGCCGTCTTCTGTTAGATATGTCAAGTTGTTATCTCTCTTATCGTAGAAGGCGTAGAGAATGTTATTGCTATCTACCTCTTGATAACCGGTAGTTTCTTGATAAAGGTGTATTTCACTGTAAGTATTTCCATAGTTGTCAGTAAATTCATAGATAATCCTTGTGTCGCGAGTGAGGTTACGCACGATAAGTTCAAAAGTTATTGCACTTCCACTCGTTGTCACCGTGACAAATTCATTACTCAAAAATCCGTTTGCATAACCTAGTTGGTTGGAAGCTTCGTAATAAACTTCTTCGGTGGCAACGCCTGTTATAGCCGGCGTGTAGATTTTGATATAGGTTAAATAGGTCTGTGCGGTCACCGTGCTTTCAATAGCGCTGTCAGAAGGTTGCGATATGGAAATATATTCTCTTTCAGAATTGTTTGACATAGACGCAGACAGGGCGGAGTTTCTGGTGTTAAAGTAGAAGCTTTCGGTTGTTCCTCTTGTCGAGTCATAGACTGTTATACTGTCTTTAAATCTTGTATCTTTACTGCCATCAATTAATTCATCAATATCAACTTCTTGTAACGATAGTGAATTGTTTGCTGTTCCGACAATTTGATATACCTTGCCTTTTGCGAGCCATGGAGAAGCGAGATAGTAGTTTGTTACAAGCACTTCATTGACATATTTGTCAACGCGGAAATTAATCCAAACGTTTCCAAAGTAGTTAAAGTTAGTTAATTCTAATCCCGGTTTTGCATACACGCTTAAAAGCGCATTATGAGAGGATTGTTTGGTTAAAACATAATCTGACTTGCTGAATGTGTAGTCTGTTGTTTGGTTTTGCTTATATTCAATAAGAGCATAGTCATCGCTTACGGTGTTATAATCTACGACAAAAATGGTGTAGATGGTTAAGTTTCCAGCAAGGTCGCTCTCTACGATTTCATAGTAAGTGTCGCTTGTAAAAGAGTTTAAGGTTGAAATTAAATCAAAGTTACTTTCAAGGAAAGTTTCAGGCGTTGTTTCATTATATTCTTCTCCGTATTTGCCTTTTACTTCTCTATAATAGATATTGTAGCTTTCAGTTTTTGAGGTAGATTTTAAAGTGCTAAGATATGAGCCTTCGACTGCATATGAGTAATATCTAAATGTTCCCGAAATACTGCTAGTGTTATACGAGGTTTCGTAGCTATTTGTGACTATGTCGCCATTTATGTTTTCTTTTACTCTAAAATCTTCGTAAGTCAAGAAATCTTCGATATAGAAATTGTCTATAACCTTATGCACAAGTCCGTCTATGTTTGTGTCAGGCGCTTCACGGTCTAGGAGTATGCGTTTGGTTATCACATCATAATATTCATCGCTGTGATTTTTGTATTGCATTGTTATATCAATATAATTGCCATGCTCTGAAACTCCCAGCCTATTTAAATTCAGGTTGCCATAGTAGGAATTTTGTGATTGACCACTATTGACGAACAATTCTGTCATATTCATTGTTTCAGTCGCTCCGCCATTTACAGACACTTTGAAATTGTCGGTATCTATTTCAGCAGTGTAGCTGTCACGCGGTTTGCTCCAAATAAGTTGTATGTTGTTTTGATTTGTGTGATATATGGTCATTCCGTTTTCAGTTGTAGAATTTAACGCTCTACCTCTTTGTGTCGTTCTTGCTTCAAAATTTGGAGAGGTGTTTTCTATGTTGAAGGTAAAGGTGGCAAGTTGTCTAAACGAACTGTCGCTTCTGTAACCTTGATAGACAACAACTCGATATGTTCCTTCTTCTGTCAAGGCGGTGAGAGGGTTGCCGTTACTGTCATAGAAAGTTAAAAAGCCGTTTTCGCTGTCAGCATTTGCTGGATTTGGGTCATTGAAGGTTTTGGAGGTGCGATAGAGCGGAATATTAACACCGTCTGTTGGATTTTTATAAATTTCGGCAAATATGAGGTATTCTTCTATATAGACATTGCCTTTTTCATCAGTAATCAAATCTGTTGTGCCTAAGTCGCTCTCCAAAGCATTTAAATTGTAATAAGCATTTTTGTTGTCAGAATTGTAAACCACTTCATAATAGTATTCTGTTTCGCTAGGTTTGGTTGTTTGCACGCCGTTTTCCATGATAGGCTTGCCTTCATCATCAAACGCAGGAACTTGCTTTGGCACTTTTTGAGCATACATTGTGTATTTGTAAGTTGGAACATACACTCTTAAAGGTAGCTTATTTGTGCTAAGTATGGAGTTTTCGTTGCTATCATAAAGGGTTGTGCTGTTTAAATTCCCGTCAGGACTGTTTGGGAAAGTTATTACAAGGCTTGTGTTATCTCCGCTGTCATACATGCTGATAAAGATTTCTCCACCGACTAAGCTTTCAGAGTGTGATAAGTTTCCTTCGCCCTTTGTTACAGGAGAGGAGATAACTTCATTTCTATCAACATATAACACATACTTTCTTGTGAGATAATCTTGTTCGTTTAATGTAGGAGTGACATCGGTGTTGTAGGTTCTTGTGATGACATACATTCCTTCATTTGTAACACCTTTATTGTTGATAAATAGCTCTTCAATGTTGGTTTCTGTCGATTGTCCTTCTGAGTAGTTGTATAGTTCGGTTGTTGAGGTGCGTTCATCACTTAATTCTTTATAATAGTAGGTTACATCATTAACCTCAACCTCTTTGTCAACATAGGCGTAATAGTCCACTTTAACACTATCTATTTGCACTGTTGTTTCTTCTGCGACCGTTGGAATAAAGGAAACATATATAAGTTTGTTGACATTGATAGGATTTAAGTAAGTTGTTAGAGTGTCGCCATCTTCACTTACCATCATCAAGTTGCTTGATAGATAAACATTTTCTTCACCTTGATTAGTTGTTTCTTCATAAAACAGTCTAAATTCTGAGGTGTCATGGCTGACTATAATATTTTGTCTTGCGCTATAATAATTTGTGTATTGTATAAGTGATGTAGTGCTTGATGCGTAATCATATCTTGTGTTGCTTTCATCTCTTATAAGAATGCGATAGGTGTATTCGCGATCGTCATTTAAGCTAATAGAATTTTTGTTGGTTGCCTGTTGGTAATTATTGCTCCCGATAGGTGTTTCATAGATAAGGTCATCTATTTCAAAGGTTAAATATGCCCTGTTTGTTGGAGCGGAGAGTGCAGAACAGTTGATGTATTGAATGTAGCTGTTTCGATATAGTATATTGTAAAACGCCTTATATATATCAAGAGATGTGTTTCCGTTGTAATCTTTATATATAGCATAGTTGGCATTTGCTTCTGTCACATGGTTTATATCTGAAATGTTTCTAAAATTAATAGCACCATTGGCATCGTTGATAGCGATTGTTTTATAATCTCCCCAATAGAGCGTGGACGCCTCAGATATGTAGTGATAGGAAGGTATAAGAGAGAACTCACTTCCGGTTTGTAAAGCAAACATAGGTGAAGTATCATCAATGATGAAGATTTGCACGGAATGGTTGCCAGCCTCATCATAGACATCAAAGACATACATACCTGTTTCGGAAAGCACATATTGGCTTGTGGTTGTGGAGGTTTGTCCGTTTGTGTTTCCTGCGTATCTTGTCCACTTTCCTTCGCTTGATAGGTCAATTGAGTAGTTGATAGGCATATATGACATACCCATAGTCCCATTTAAAAACTCTTGCAAGATTCTTGAAGTGTTCAGTCCTTCTTGATAGAAGTTTTCGGAAACGATAGGAAAATATCTGTAATAAGCAAAGGTTTCTGCCGAGCTTGCCTTGTCTAACCATGACACGATGATGTCTTGGTTAGTGGAAATTCCTTCCACACCGCGAAGAATGTTGTATCTTGAAGAACCAGAAATCAGCGAAACATTTCTAGCCGAAACATTTTCTATATCTATCTTATCGATAGTGAAATAAAACTGCTTGATTATTCTGTTGTTTACGATATCAATGTCAGTGTCGTTTATTTCGTTGGTGTAGTAAAGTCTAATGGTGTAGTGAGCATTTTCCGTAAGAGTCAAGGTGTCAGAATTATTGTTCAAAGAGCGCATGTCAACACCATATCTTCCGCCATATTTAGATAAATATTGATTGTTTACATAGTCATAAGCATAAACTTGAACGGTGACATCTTTGTCATGGACATTGTTTGCATTAGGATTAGAAATAGTCACACTTTCGTTTGTGTAGGTGTCGGAATATATTGTCTTTCCACTTTCATTTTTAATATTAACAGAAGGAGGATTGGTGTCAATCTTAAAGAAGAACACTTGATAGAAAATTGTGTTGGCGTCACGCTGTGCGTTGGTGGTGTAGAATTGGTCAAAGGTGTAGGCGAGGATGAAGATATATGTGCCGGCGTCGCTTATGGAACCACCGTTATAGGTTGTATAATATAGCTCTTGACCTTGAAGTTTTGAGCCTGCTAAAGATTGGTAACCAGGAAGCGCAGAGGTGGAATAGACATAGGACCTAACATTGCCACTAAGTAAGGCGGTAGCATTTAAGTTGAAGCGGACAAGGGCTTGATTTGTGGTTTCAGGCGTTATTAGATAATTGTTTTCTTCATCTTGCTGGTTGAGATAATTTAAAACATTTGTATAAACAAAAGTTTCACTTCCTATTGTGTCAGAACCTGAAGTGTTTTGACCAAAACTAGGTTCTGAGGCGAGGAAGTCTGCCGTGATGTCTGCGCTATGATAATAAGAACCGTCAAAAGCACCGCTAGAATTTTCGAAAGTTTTAAATTCCACAAAGTTGCGATTGTTGTCATAGTCGATGTGAGTTGCTTGATAGCCATAAACATACACCATAATATCTTTGGTTATATCGGCGAGAGCGGAAAGCGAATATTTGTTATAGACATTTGAAGCGGTAGAGAAGGTGGCAACGGCTTCAAAGGAAACTGAGTAATTTCCGATATCATAAAAGTAAATTGTGGTGCGCGAGCCATTTTTTTGATAGCGAACGATATTGTCGCCATCTAAGGTATAGCCACTTGTTTCGCCATTGTCATTTTCAGCGATATATGAAAGGGTGGCAAATTGATATGTAGAGTTTAGTTCTTTTGTGATTGCAACATCATATTTTGTTTGGTCATATGTAAGGCTTGCAATTTTATTTCCAGCGTATGAATAGTTACTGTAAAGATAATTGCCATAGTTTGGATTTACTGTTGTAGAGATGGTGGTTGTGCTGTCAAAGTTGTTTTGTGTAAATACAGGTCTTTGGTTTACAATATAGGAATTTTCTTTTAAGACAAAGAAAGAATAAGTCAAGGTTTCGTCAGTTTTGTTGTCAAAGACAGACTCTTGTTGGTCACTTCTACCGTCAAGTGCCTGCCATAAATCTATTTCCACTTGCAAGGTGTATAAGCCTTCAATTAAGTTACCACTATCATCTGTAATCTTAAAGGTGTTGGTGTCAGAGGTGTTTCCGAAATTTATATTAAAGTTTTCTGGAATAACATCAGGCAAATTTTCAAAAGTGAGATTTGAAGGAGGGTTGAATTTATAAGTCTCTTCTTGCTCTAAACTTTGTTCCACTCCGTTGATGCTTAGATTGACACCATTTATTCGATAAAAGTAAAACATAGAGAGATTATCTTCGTCAGGATAATAAACATAGTCATAGATTTGTCCACCGTTAGGGTTAACCGTGTCGCCATTAGTTTTAAGATAGACGCTTAGAGTGTTATCTCCATTGTAAAGAAAGATGTCGTCTTTAATTAACTCTTGTGAAACAGCGTCGCCACTAGCTTCAATACCGACATAGTCTTGCACATTATTCTCAACACTTTCCACAAGGTTGGTTTCAGCAGTTACTGTTTCTTTTTGTGGCAAAAAAAGAACAAGTCCACAAACAAGCATGAAAGCGGAAGCAAGTGTGAGCATAAAAGATTTTAAAGTTTTCATAAACACCTCTCTTATTAAGATAATTTTAGCACACTCTAAAAATATTTCAAAATAAATAGATTAAATTTATTATAAATATATATTAATATTTAATACATATAAAGAAAAAATAAAAATTCATCATAAACTATTTTTTAATAATAAAATATCGAAAAAATCCAAAAATACCATTTTGTAATGCAAAAAATTAGTTTAAAACCATTTTTTAATTAATTTTTTATTAAAAATAGTGTAATTTTTATTGATTTTTAATAATTTAATTAAAATTTAATTAAATTTTTAATTTTTGGCATAATAAAAGCATGGTGAAATTTTTAAAAAACTTGCTTTTATATATTAGTGCTTTTGTGCCGATGTATTTTCTGGTGCTTTTGAAACTTATTGTCGAGATTATGAATGGCAATCTCACTTTTAATGCTCTCAACACCATAAACTTCATTTTATTAATTCTTTTAATATCAAGTGGTGTCTTTGGACTTATCTTTAATGTTTGGCTCAACCATGAGGAGACAAAAGAGATTGTGGTGTTGAAGAAAGAAAATATAACCGACGAGCATTTTTTAGGTTATTTTTCTCTTTTTGTCTTTTTTGCCATACCGTTAGAATTTGAAAAGGTCAGTGTCTTTTGTGTCATCTTTGTAATACTTATCTTTATCGGCATTGTCTATATAAACAACTCGCTTTATTATATTAATCCGCTTTTAAATATTTTAGGTTACAATTTTTATGATATAACTTATCTAGACAAGGAAACAGGAGAGGAGCGAACAGCAAAAATCTTTTACCGTGGCGACATTGAAGAAAACAAGATTTATAAAGCGAAGATAAAAAACATACATTTTACATTTATTGAGAAAAATCCGAAAAAATAGCTTAAAAATGTTAATTTTTTAATAAAAAATATGATTTTTATGCAAAATAACATATTTTTTCTTTTAATAAATAAATTTAAGTGAATAATTAAAGTATGAAAAAGAAAGAAAAAATGATGTTTTTTCCGACTTCAAATGGTGCTGTTTGTGCGAAAAATGGTTATGAAGCGTTGTCAAGTATAGACACAGGAGGCACACGCAAACTTTGGAGCAATAGAAACAAAAACAAGCTAATTTATTGGCACTTTCCTTTTGCGCGAGGCTTACAGTTTTTTATCTTTGGATTGCTTTTGCTTTTTCATTCGCTCTTTTGGTCGGAAAGAGTGAGTGTGAAAAAAAAGAAAAAAGATTACCTTGTCATCTTGTCTATACTAAGCGGACTTATCGGCATTGTCTTTGCGGGGGTTGTTATTGGCTATCTTCCGGGTAAATTTGGTTACTTTATTGTTGGAGCAGGCGGAAGCACACTTTTGAGGAACTTTATCATCGCCTTTTTCCGATTGATACTTCTTGCAATTATCTTAACCATGCTTAAAAGTTTTTCGGTGGTTCGAGAGTTTTTTCGCTTTAACAGGGCATGCGACCTTGTGTCTATTTACGGCGAGGGAGCGAGAGGGAAGTATAAATCAGGGCTTTGCGAACCATTAAATTTTTTAAACTACCTTGTTTTTGTTTTCTTTTTAGATATTTTTGTGGTAACATTGATAGGTGCAAGTTATAACTTTTTCTTTAATTTTTTAATTAATTTAGCGGTTCTGCTTCTTTCTATTATGCTTTGCTATGAAATTCTTTATCTAATTGATTTAAGCGGGTGGAACTATTTAAAATCGTTGTGTTTCGTCACTTCCTTTTTTGTGACAATGAGACCTTCGCTTACGCATGTGGAAACCGTGCTTACCGCACAAACAGAGATAAGTTTTTTAACTTCACAAAAGGATAGAAAAATTATGGAAAACGATGAGAAAAGACCTTTTTCGGTGGTGTATGCAGAGGTGCGAAACAAGTTGCAGTCGGTGGACACGAGTGACATTGAGTGGATAATCGCCACTGTTTTAGGCAAAAACAGAGCAGAGGTAAAATTGGTTGAAAGTGTGACCGACAAGGAATATCGCGACATCATGCGGGCTGTCCAAAGGCGTGCAAACGGCGAAAGTGTGGATAATATCTTTGGTTACACTGAGTTTTACGGACTTCGCTTTGATGTCAACAAAAAGGTGTTGACGCCACGCATGGAAACGGAAATTTTGGTGGGCGAGGTGCTTAAAAACCTCAAAAGAAAAAACAAGATACTTGATGTTGGAACGGGCAGTGGGACGATAGCGGTAACGCTTGCAAAGTTTGGTGATGCAAGTGTTACGGCGCTTGATATTTCAAAACAGGCGCTTCAAGTTGCCATGGAAAACGCGAAAAAGCACAATGTCAAAGTGGAATTTATTGAAAGCAACCTCTTTGAAAACTTGAAAAAAAGAAAAAAATTTGATATAATAGTGTCAAATCCGCCATATATTCCAACAAAGGACCTAAATAAGCTTGATATTAATGTCAAAACTTGCGACCCAAAACTTGCGCTTGACGGTGGAGAGGACGGGCTAAATTTTTATCGCGAAATAACCGTCGGAAGCGTCAAGCATCTTAAAAAGAATGGCATGCTTTTTTATGAGATTGGCAAAGGTCAGGCAAGTGCAGTTAAGAAGATTATGAAGGAATGTGGTTTTAAAGAGATTAAAGTCGTGAAAGACTATAATAAAATTGACAGGGTGGTTTATGGAAAACTATAAAGAAATACTTGAAAAAACGAAAAAGTCAAAAGAACGCTATGACGAACTGACCGAAGAGGTTATGAAGCCAGAGGTTATTGCGGACAACAGGGCGTGGAAAAAGTTGGTTAAAGAGAGAAATTCTTTGGAGGATATTGCAAATGCCTACCAAGAACTTTTATCGCTCTCAAATAACTTAGACAAATGCGAAGAGGATGTTAAGACCGAAAGTGATGCGGAGATGAAAAAGTTATATGAGAGCGAAATATATTCACTAAAAGAGCAGATTGAAAAGAAAGTGGAAGAGATGAAAATCTTACTTCTTCCAAAGGATGAAAACGATGAGAGTAACGCTATTCTCGAAATTCGCTCCGCGGCGGGTGGCGAAGAAAGTGCGTTGTTTGGTTTGGAGCTTCTTAGAATGTATACTCACTATGCCGATAAAAATCGTTGGAAAACGGAGATTTTAGATATAAACGAAACGGAACTTGGTGGAATTAAGGAGTGCACAGTGCTTTTCAAAGGCAGGGGCGCATATTCGAAACTTAAATACGAAAGTGGTGTGCATCGTGTTCAGCGCGTGCCAGACACCGAAAGTCAGGGACGCATTCACACTTCAACTGCCACCGTTGCTGTACTTCCTGAGATTGAAGATATTGACTTTGAAATTCTCGACAGCGACCTTAAAATCGATACATACCGCAGTGGTGGTGCTGGCGGTCAACATGTCAACAAAACAGAGTCAGCAATTAGAATTACACATCTTCCAACGGGCATTGTGGTGACTTGCCAAGATGAGCGTAGCCAACTTAAAAACAAAGAAAAGGCAATGAACATTTTAAGAAGCAAACTCTATGACTTCTATCGTGAACAGCGTGATAGTGAATATGACGAAAACAGGAAAAGTCAGGTAGGGCGTGGAAATCGAAACGAAAGAATTAGAACCTATAACTATCCGCAAGGCAGAGTGACCGACCATAGGACAAACCTTTCTTCTTATGACTTGCAAGGCGTTTTGAATGGAAATATTGATGAATTTATCGAAGCAATGATTTTAAAAGAAAGAGAGGAGATGTTAGAAAACCTTTAAAGGAAGAGTGAAAAGCGAAAAGAAGTAAGAGTGAAGAGTGAAGCCTGCGGTTTTCAGTGAAGAGTTGTGGAAAGTTTTAGAATAGTTTTAATTCAACACTAAAACACTTTAATATTTTATAGAAATTCGTTAGAAAAGGAGCGGACGCAGGGCGCGTTATAAACGCGCTGTTGGACTTGCAAAACAACACACTGAGACAAAAAGAAAAAAGAGCAAGTCCAACAAATAAATTTTGTTCCAAAATTTATTTCCTGTGTCCGCCCTTAAACTTTTTTTAATACAAACAAATAATCATATATGTATGTGTGAGTTTTTAATCATACAATTTTTTAATCTCTTAAAATCTTTCCACCGTTCTTCACTGAAAACTGTAGGTTTTCCTTCACTGGGAGCCGATGGCTCCCCTTCACTCTTACTTACACAAAAAAACGAGTTGAATTTCAACTCGTTTTTTTATTTTGTTAAAATTATCTACCAATTAAAACTCTTGCTGTGTTAATGATTGCGTTTAGTGATGAACCGCCAGTTCCACCGTCTCCGTCAGGGATTTCGCCACCACCTTGATAGCTTTCAAATACGCCTAAACTATTTAAAATCAATGGAAGAATAAGGTTAAAGAATAGAATTAAGGCGATAGTTACAACGATTGACACAATGATATTAATCAATCTTTTCTTTGCTTCCTCTCTTTGTTCAGAGCTGTCTGCTCTTGCCATCTTAACGCCAACATAAATAGCGTAAATCGCACCACAAGCACCAACCAAGATGAGTGCTACCCACAAAATCCATTCAATCGAAGTTAATAATTTAGGTAGCCATTTTCCGCCACCTTGTAATTTAGCTGCAATTTCAGACCATGTCATAATTTTTTCCTCCCATTAATTATTATCATTATCAAAACAAGAATTTTTATTCTTTAATTTGATTACATGCATATAATAACACATAAAAAAATATTTGGCAAACGATTTTAATAATTTTTTTAAATTTTTTTTAAATTATTTTTTATCTAATTTTTAATGAATATATTAAAAAGGTTTTTTGGTTAAATTTATTCGCATATTTTTTAGAACCTTCGACCAAGCAATGCTTGGATGTCTGATGTTTGTAACTCAAACTGCACTCTCTTAGATCCTTCGACACACTCACTTCGTTCGTGGCTCAGGATGACAAATAAAAAATAGGCAAACGCCTATTTTAAAAGGAGGGTTAAATAAATTGTCTAGTGTTGCCACAACAGCATCCGCCTAAGTTGTTGTTCCAGCCGTTGTTCCAATTGTTTCCGCTTAGTCCAAGTAAGAGCAAAAGTAAGATATTTGTGTTAGTGGCAAGGTTGGTGTCATTATTTGATGCCAAAACCGACAGCAAAAACACCCATAAAAATTCTTGTGACATATTTTCCTCCTTTTCAACAAAACTTTCTCTAATAAGTCAAATATTGCAAAATTTAAAGTTTTGTTCATTTGACTTCCTCTTCATATGTAAGGCAAAATAATTAAAGGTGGTATGCTAATTTATATGTTTAAAAAATTTAGATTGTTACAAGGAGGTGTAATGGAGAAATTATTAAGGTTAAATGAAAGAAATAAATATGAACTTTTAAATGTCTTGCCAGATGAGGAAGTAATTAATAAGCTTGCTCTTTACTTTCAAAACTTTTCCGATAACACGAGAATTAAAATCTTGTCTTGTTTATCTATTATGGATATGTGTGTCAATGATTTATCGTGTTTGTTAGGCATCAATCAAACAACCATTTCTCATCAGTTAAAGACGCTAAAAGACCAAAATATCGTTGATTTTAAGCGTGAGGGCAAGGTGCTTATATATAGATTAAAAGCGGAAAGCGTGCAAGAGATGATGATGTATGCGGTGAATGTAATATAGCTGGGACAGACACTAACTACGCTTAACGCGGGCATGAAAAATAAATTTTCCTAATCGCTACTCGGAGTAAAGCGAAGCGACTGCCGTCGAAGAATCTCCAAAACCAAGCTGTATTTTCTTATATCCTATGTGGGGTCCCCGAAAGTGACTTTCACTTTTGGGGAAGAGGAGCAAACAAACGAATGGTAAGCGGTTTGGCATTCATGCCGAAACGCGAAATGAAGTGCAGTTTGCGACGCGGATCGGGATGACAAAACCTAGCGGAAATAAGAAATAAAAAAGAAAAAATAAAAGTTGTGGATGATTTTATATACAGCGTATCTTTTTAGATCCTTCGACTTCGCTCAGGATGACAAATATAAGCCTCTTGTTAGGATGACAGGACTTAGTGTAAATAAGAAATAAAAAATAAAAATTGTGGATGACAAAAAAGTGAAGAACGAAAAGTGAAAAGTTGTGGATGAGTTTATAATTATGTTTTATAATTAAACCAATTATGTTTTTGCTTTACTTTTTAACAATTTGTGTGCTATAATTACTCCGTTATGAAAAAGAAGATACTGCTTCATTCTTGTTGCGGTCCATGTTCAACTGTATGCATTGAAAGGCTTATGGATGACTATGGTGTCACTATCTTTTATTATAATCCTAATATATATCCACGCGAAGAATATGAAAAGCGAAAGGAGAATGAAAAGATAGTATGTTCTCACTTTAATGTTCCTTTTATTGACGGTGATTATGACGAAGGAAGTTGGCTTCAATATATTAAAGGTTTAGAGGGCGAGCGAGAAGGTGGGGCGAGATGCGAAAAGTGCTTTTATTACCGCTTAGAAGAAACGGCGAAGAAGGCGAAGGAGGGTGGTTTTGATATCTTCGGAACGACGCTGACGGTCAGTCCTCACAAAAGCACTCCTATTATCAACCGCGTAGGGAAGGAGCTTTCAGAAAAGTGGCAGGTGGAATTTTTAGAAGAATCTTTCAAGAAAAAAGACGGCTATTTAAGAAGTATAAATTTGTCAAAAGAGCTTTCTTTATACAGGCAAAATTATTGCGGTTGCAGATTTTCTTTAAGAAAAGAAAACTAAAATTGCTTAAAAATATCGCAAAAAACATCAAAAAAATATGATTTTTTCGCGTTTTTAAGCAAAAATTAGGCAAAATTTTTATAATTTTATCAAAACATAAAATTTTAAGAGGGTTGAATTGAAATATAGTGACGATAATTTTGTGAGTTATAACAAAAAGAAAAAGGAAGAAACGAAATCTATTGCGTGGTATTTGACAACGCATATAACTTTATATGTTATATTACTCTTTTTTCTTGTGTTTTTTGCGTGGTATACCTATTTCATTGTCACTCATCGTTACTATATTGTATATGGTCCTTCCATGAAGCCTACACTAAACGCGCAGATATCAGACCATGACGAAAATAGTGCTATGGATGCTGTTTATGTTAATCTTTATGGGAAGATTGAGGTGGGCGATATTGTTGTTATCAATAATATTTCATCTTCGTCTATCATTAAAAGGGTTGTGGCAGAGAGCGGTGACTATGTGACGATTGCTAAAAGTGGCGAGGATTTTTATCTTTATAGAATTCCTGCCAGCATGATGGCATTAAATTTAGAGGGGGAAAAGGAGAGCTTGATTTCCGATAGCGACGCCATGGTTGTAGAAAACAAAAATTCAAGTGGCTATGATGTTGTTTGGGATGAAACTTCTATTCAGTATGACGGCGATAAAATTTATGAATACAAGTTTTATGAGAAATTTCTGCTTAACATGACAAACTCAAATTTTGATTATTATATTTCAGATGATGGGTTAAAATATGTGTGTGTGCCAGAAGGTTACACCCTCTGTTTGGGCGATAATCGTGCCGTCAGCGCGGATTCAAGACGATATGGTTTTATGTCATATGATAATATAGTTGGCTATGTGGAACTTTTTGTCTATGACTACTCTTTTGGCAATCGAGTGCTTGAAGTGATTAAATTTTATTATTCTCAGGTTGAAGATTTTTTTGCAAGATAGCGAAATTGTTTGGAAATATCTAATTTTTGTGCTATTATAGAGATAGCAGTAATTGCTAAATATCACAAAAAGGAGAATATTTATGAATAAAGGTGAATTCATTAAAGCAGTTGCAGAAAAAGCAAATTGCACACAAAAGGACGCAGGAATTGTGTTTGACGCTATGGTTGATACCATCGTAACAGTTCTTAAAGGTGATGACAAAATTGTTATACCTGGTTTTGGTTCTTTTGAAATTGTTAAAAAGGCGGCAACAACAAAGGTTAACCCAATGACAAAGCAAAAGGTTAAGGTGCCAGCTTGCAAACAACCAAAATTTAAGTTTGGTAAGAGCTTTAAAGCAATTTTTAATGATTAAATAAATTAGAGCATGGAAATTCCATGCTCTTTTTATTTTCGATAGTTTAACAAGCTAATTTGTCTTAAATAAGACTCATAATTAAGACTAAATTTAAGTGTTATACTTATTCTTATAAAAAACTTTTACTAAAAGGCATAGTTTTTGTGTAAATCGTATAAATTATATGTAAAAAATGCCGAAGGTTCAGCATTCATCGTTTATTTCGTGCTCTAAGTCTATAATAACACAACCCTGCTCTAAATGGCAAAGAGGACATGTTTTATAGCTTTCTTTTGCTATCTCTACAAGTCCGCAGTTAGAGCATTTCCACTTTGTGTCTTTGTTTCTCTTATACATGGTATGATTTTTGTATAGCGAGCCGAGATAGTTTAACATCTTATGATGTGTTTCCTCTACGCGTGCCACCATTTCAAAAGACTTCGCAATATCGGTAAAGCCCTCATCCTGCGCTATTTTTGCAAAAGAAGGATAGATGTTTTTTGCTTCCGATAGTTCTATCAAAGCTTCTCCTAAAAGCGAGGATTTAAGCTCTGGCGTTTCAAACGGATAACCTGCCTCAATGGCGATATTTTTTGAACTACCCTTTTCTATGATGTAGTCATAGAAGACTTTTGCGTGCGCCATTTCGTTTTTAGCAAGCGTTTTCATGGTGTCTGAGATAAACTTTTGGTTGTCTTTTAACGCCATTTTGCTCATAAATTGATAGCGCGCTCCTGCTTGGCATTCTGCGGAAAAGCTCCTTGCAAGGTTTATTTTTGTTACGCTTTCATTAAAATCCATATTAATCTCCTCTCATGAAATATTGACAGATTAAATTTTATTATTCATTTGCTTTTTTATTTTTTTTTGTTTACAATATATCTATATAAGCATGATGTAAATTTTGTTATGTCAAAGGAGGAAAGATATGCTTCTGCCAGATAAAGGAAAGCCAACAAAGTATAGCACCATAAGAAAAAACTACTATATTATTATTGATGATGAGCGCATGACCACAAGAAAGCTTAGAAACAATCTCGGCTTTTATAGTATTGTGAGCGATGGCGTAATTAAAGAGGAAGAAGTTGTTTATGACACTGACAAGAAATTGTTGACAGGCGTTGGCTTGGTGCTTAGAAAAAAGTTGACTCCTGCGCGTGCGTATTTTTCTCTTGTTAGAATAAACAACCTGACTGATAGTTATCAGTTGCATGAAAAAAAATCCTTTCTTGGAGAGTGCGAGCGTGAAGATAGTCCAAGCGATTTTCCTGTGCAGATTGCTGATGCTGTCAATAATATTTTCAACAATGTGTTTACTATAAATTTGGTGGATGTGGTTAAACACTCCACTCCATATATTAAAATAGGAATTAGTGGAAATAAGTATAAAATTGTCAGTGGAACAGGTTATGAAGTGGTGGCAACTTTTGAAAATTTAGCCATTCGCGATATGCGAACGGGAAGAAAGGGTGAAAAGCGTATCTTCTCCTTGGAGATGGAAGATGACCCTGATTATGAAAGAGAAAGAGAACATGTTGAAGCGGTTATATCGCGTTATTGCAAGGAACTTGTGCCTGTTATTAAAAATAGATTTGAGATTGCTGAAACCATGATAAACGCACAAATGGTTGATAAAGCAGAAGAAAAGAAACGCAAGTTGGAAGAAAAGAAAAAGAGAAAAGAAAAAAACAAGCACGAAGAGGAATTTTAATTCCTCTTTTTTATATGTTTTCGGCGAATAAACAAAAATTTCTCCCGACAGCACGATAAAATAAGCCTTTAATTTTGTCATTAAATAAAATTCTAAACGCTAGGTTTGTTTTCATATATTAATATGTGGAAAAGAAAAAGCTCTCCTTTTGGACAAAATTGAGTTATGGATTTGGCAATCTAGGGTATGGCAGTATGGGACAAACCGTCAGTTCTTTTATCATGTTCTTTGCCACGAGCGTTATGGGGCTGTCTGGTGTGCTTGTTGGCGCAACAATTGCGCTGACATCGCTTTGGGACGGTGTGTCTGACCCAATCATCGGCTATTTGTCAGATAGAACGAAAAATAAATTTTTTGGCAGGCGACTTCTCCATATGTTAATAGCATCTTTTGTGCTTGCGCTATGCAACATTTTGCTTTGGTCATGCCCTGTTGAAAAAGGTTCAAACCTTGCCATTCTTTGGCTCATGGGATTTTTACTCTTGCAGGAAACCTTTAACACCTTTTTTGCTACGCCATATTCTGCGCTCTGCATAGATATTGCGCCAGACTATAATGACCAAACGAAGATGCAAAGTTTTAAGTCGGTATTTTACATTTTGGGTATGATTATGCCAAGCATTCTTATGTATATTTTTATGCCGTCAGCAAGCATTGGCGTTCAAACACAGTTTAATAAAGAGGGGTATATCCATATCGCACTTGTAAATTCCGCACTCGTCATAATTTGCGGACTTATCTCAGTGTTTGGCACACGCAAAAGAGTGATATCAATGCCTAATTACGACAAAAGTGCAGTTGAAGAAGAGGGTGTGGTAAAAGAGAAACATGGCTTCAAAAAGATAATTGGTGGCTATCTTGAAACGCTAAAAAAGAAGGAGTTTAGAACGGTTATGCTTGGCTATTCCGTTTCTCTCATCGCTTCCATTTTTATAACTTCGGTCGGCATGCATCTTTTCACATTCTGCTACCACTTTTCTTCCACTCAAATATCGGTGATTATGATATGTCTTTTCGGTGGCGCGATACTTTCACAACTCATTTGGGTTAATTTGGTAAAAAAATACGATAAAAAACAAACGCTCATCTTTGCGCTTTGCTTGCTTTTGGTCGGAATAGGGCTTACAAGCGTGACTTTTCTTTTTCGCACTTACTGCACAAGTGATTTTATCTTTTGGTTCGTGCTTCCGTGCATATTTATATGTGGGTTAGGCTCAGGCGCGCTATACTCGCTTCCTCACTCGATGTATGCCGACGTTGTCACAATGGAGCAGTATAAGACAAAGAAAAATAACGCAGGGCGTTTTACAGGTTATTATACTTTTACCTACAACTTCACAAACTCGATAACGCTTTTAATTATCGGCGTGCTTCTCGACTTAATTAAATTTGATTCTACCATGCCACTGCAAGCCTTGTCCGTTCAGGCGGGCCTAGGAAAGATTGTCTTTTTTGGTAGTAGCATTGCTATATCTATTGCTATTCTTATCTTTTCTAGATACAACATCAAGCGCGCTGATATACTTAAAGTGCAGATTAAGGAATTGGAGAAAAAGGATGACAAGATAGAAGAAAAGTTTTTGCTAGAAAATAAAAAATAAAAAAATTAAATTCATAAAGTTTATAAAACAAAATTTAAAAATAGTTAATTATAAGATAAATAAAAAAAGAAAAAAGCAATAAAATCAAAAAAAACGACAAAAAAATCAATTTTTTATCAAAAAAAATAGCAAAAAATTGTATTTTTACTATTTTTAAATTATTTTTAATTTAAATTAGCGATTTTTCTTTATTTTGTTTTGTTGTTGATTTTATGTTAATAGTTAAATTTAGCCTTTATTTATTTTCGGCTTTTTTATGTAATTTGTTTCTTGCCATGGCGCAGGCAGAGATACTATTAGCGTATTTTGACAGTTCTTTTGCACAGGCGTTTACTGTGGCGCAAGTGGTGATTATGTCATCTATCAGTAGGATGTTTTTATCTTTAATTTCCTTTTTATTTATGACAGAAAAGATGTTTTGAATATTTTTTAATCGTTCATTATAATTCAATTCTTTTTGTGCTTTTGTGTCATAATTTTTCTTTAAACTTTCAACAACAGGCAGGTCGGTCAATTTGCTTATTTCTTCGGCTAGCAATTTTGATTGATTAAAAGAGCGCTCCTTCTCTCGTGTTTTAGTCATCGGCACATAGGTTATTAGGTCAAAATTTTTGATGTCCTCTCCTATATACTTAACAATTAAAAGTGCATAACCTAGAGCAAGATAACGTCTGTTGTCTGACTTATAGGAAAGTAGATTTTGTCTAACCTTATCGACATACACAAACGGACAATAGGCATGCTTGAAATAATGCTTGCGTTTTTGACAGTTGTCGCACACTAGTGCCTCATTTTCAATAGGTTCATCACAAATTCTGCAACGATTGCCGACATTGAAACTTAATGTCTTACCACAACTATCACAAAATGGGCGCTCGTAAAAATGATTGATATCCTTGCCACAAAAGATACATTTGATATCTGGCGGAAATATCAATCTTAAAAAGTTTTCTAACCAATTTGTATTATTAGTTTTGTTTTTTCTTTTAGTTCTCATCAAACAATTTTGCCATTTTTTCTTCTGCATTCAAAAGTAACTTTTTGAGTAGAGTAAAGCGGGTTGCTGTGTATTTATTAGATACCATTCGCTTTAAATATTGTTTTTCGCCGACAATGACCACCATTTTCTTCGCACGGGTGACGGCGGTGTAGATTAAGTTTCTTGTTAGTATTATGCTTGGGCCTGCAATTGCAGGAATGATGACAGTGTCAAACTCTGAGCCTTGGCTTTTATGAATGGTAATTGCGTAAGATAATGAAAGATCTAGTAGGTCTGGGCGAGTGTAAAGACAGTTTCTGCCGTCTTCAAATTCCACGTTAACCTCGCCACTATTCGGGTCTATGAGAGTGATAAAGCCGATGTCACCATTAAAAACTCCTTGCCCTGTTTCATCGGCATATTTGCCATGTTTTTTCCATTCAAGGTCATAGTTATTTGTGATTTGCATGACCTTGTCGCCGAGCCTAAAAATCGTTTGACCTACTTCCACTTGTGGCTTTGTGTCGCTTGGTGGATTTATCACTTCTTGCAAGGTTTTGTTTAAACTTTCAATTCCACAGACTCCCGCTTTCATTGGCGCAAGCACCTGTATTTCACGCGGGTCGGTTTTAAGGAACTTTGGCAGGCGGGTGGTGACAAGGTTTACTATCGTGTTTTTAATGCTTTCAGGGTCGCCTTTGCTTTCAAAAAAGAAATCTTGACTTGTGTTGTCAATTAACGGCATCTTTCCGTCGTTTATAAGGTGAGCGTTTGTGATAATCAAACTTTTTTCGCCCTGTCTAAATATTTTTGTCAGCATGCAGAAAGGTATTGTGCCACTTGCCAAAATATCAGCAAGCACATTGCCTGCGCCAACGCTTGGAAGTTGGTCTTTATCTCCGACTAGAATGAGCTTGCAGTCACGCGGTAATGCCTTTAAAAGGTTGCACATGAGCGCGCAGTCCACCATGGACACCTCATCGCAAATCACGGCATCCACTTTAAGCGGGTTGCTTTCATTGTGCATAAAATAACTTTCGTTTGTCTTAATGACATTAACTTCAAGCAGTCTGTGAATAGTCTTAGCTTCTCTGCCGGTGCTGTCGCTCATACGCTTTGAGGCACGCCCCGTTGGAGCAACAAGTGCAACTCTAAGCTTCATGTTTTCAAAAATTTCCAAGATACATTTGATGATTGTGGTCTTGCCTGTTCCAGGTCCGCCGGTAATCACATATACGCCATTATTCACCGCACCTTTAACGGCTTTAATCTGTTCTTCATGAAGTTCAATCTTATTGCGCTCTTGAAAGTTTTTGATATCTTCATCCACATCATTCTCGTTTTGTTTGCTGACATTTTTCAACCATGTAAGCTTTTGAGCGATGGAATTTTCGTAATAATAATACTTTGAAAGCATGACGATTTCAACATTGTCGTTCCAGAGGGTGACGCAAGTTTTGTCGAGGCAGAGAGTGTCAAAGGTGTTGTTAAATAGTTCGGTATGCTCTTCATAGTTTAAATCAAGAGCCTTTTCCGTTTCGCCAAAAAGCATATTTTTAGGAAGATAAGTGTTGCCGTTCTTTTCGCAACTCATCTTTAAGACATGAATAAGCCCAGCCCTTACGCGGAAAGCGCTATCTTGCGGTATGCCGATACTTTTTGCTATTCTGTCGGCGGTTGTGAAGCCTATGCCGTCAATATCTTCAATTAGCTTATATGGATTGTTTTTAACTATGTCCGCTGTCTTTTCGTGGTATACATTATATATTTTCAGCGACATATTTGTGGAAATGTTGTAAGATTGCAAAAACATGATTGTGTTTTGCACCTCTTTATGTTCGCGATAACTCATGCCTATTTCAAGCGCTTTCTTTTCGCTTATTCCTTTTATAGCCGAAAGTTTTTCTGGTGTATATTCTAAAATTTCTAAGGTGTCGGTGCCGAAAGTTTCTACTATGCGCTTTGCAGTTATCGGTCCAACTCCGCGAATAAGTCCACTGCCTAAGTATTTTTCCAAGCCTGCAATAGTTTTCGGCTGAGTAAGTTCATATGAGGTAAAAGCATATTGCACGCCAAACTTGGAGCGCTCAAATTTGCCCTCCAAAGTTACCATAGCACCCACTTTCACATCTATAAATTTACCTACAACTGTGACAAGCGAACCATCTTTTTCTAGTTTTGCCACAGTGTAGCCATTTTCATCATTGCGAAAAACAATATCTTCAATCGTTCCTACTAATGCCATATCACTATTTTAATAACTTTTTAGTTAAAAAGCAAGCAAAATAGTTGCAAAATTAAAGACGGTTAGATATAATTAATGTATATGAAAAATTTTGACAAATTGATTGAAATAGAAGCTTTGCTTGAAAATATCACAAAACATTTTGCTAAGAACAACCTTTTGAGGGTGAAGTTTTTATATTTTGTCAGTGTATATCAAAATTTGTCTGTCGGCATGATTATCAGTAAGCTCGGAGTTAAAAAATCTAATTTTGCGTTATTGAGTAAGAAATTAGAAGAAGAGGGCGTAGTAAGTGTTAAACATGGTGAGTTTGATAGGCGCAACAGAATGTTATATTTAACCGAAAAAGGTCGAAAAGAACTTGATACTTATCTAAACGAGATGAAAAAGTTTTTTGGCGAAGAAGACCATGAAGTTGACAAAGCAATCGAACAATTAAATTACTATTTGAATAAAAAAATCTAAGATGTATTGCTTTTTTATTATCATTTAAAGGATTTAATATGAACAAAAATATAAAATTTTATAATTCTCTAACTAGGCAAAAGGAAGCTTTTGTGCCGATAGATGCTAAGGCTGTCAAGATGTATGCCTGTGGCATCACTCCCTCGGCAGAAGCGCATATCGGACACCTATATCAAGCACTCATCTATGATATTATGCGAAAATTTCTCGTGAAAGAGGGATATAATGTTATCTACGCCAGAAATTATACCGATGTCGATGATAAAATCATAGCTAAATCAAACGAACTTCATGTCGAGGCAAAGGAATACGCCGAAAAAATGATAGAAAAGATAGATAAAGAAATGCAGGCGTTTCAAATAGGCGAGCCTGATATTTGGCTATATGCCACGAAGACAATAGGAGATATGATTGAGTTTATCTCTAAGCTGATAGAAAAAGGCAAGGCGTATGTAACGCCAAATGGTGATGTATATTTCAGCGTAGATAAATTTAAGGAATATGGAAAATTGTCTGGTAGGCGCACGGAAGAGGCGCTTGACGGCGTTAGAATTGAAAACGATGAATTTAAAAAGTCTCCGCTTGACTTTGCACTTTGGAAGTCGGCAAAAGAGGGTGAACCTTATTGGACTTCTCCATGGGGGAAAGGGCGCCCGGGTTGGCATATTGAGTGTTCTGTCATGAACTATGTGACCTTTGGTGAGCAGATAGACATACATGGCGGTGGTAGAGATTTACTTTTCCCTCACCACGAAAACGAAATTGCTCAAACAGAAAGTTTTACAGGCAAACCTTTTGCAAAGTATTGGATTCACAATGGGCTAATTCGCGTCAACGGTCAAAAGATGAGCAAAAGCCTCGGCAACTCTCTTCTTATGGAAGATTTGAGGGAAAAATACCATATTGAGGTGATAAAATTTGCCTTACTTCAAAATTCATATCACACAGATATAAATATAACCGACAAACTTTTTGAAGACTCTGAAAAACATCTATATAATTTCTATACCGTTTTAAACGATGCACAAAAAAAATTTGGCGCGTTTGAGGGCAAGGATGAAAAAGTTGAAAACAATTTTGATGACGCTATGCGCGATGATTTAAACACATCAAAGGCAATATCCTATCTATTTAATATCTTTAAAGAGGCAAGAGAAAAGTTGCAAAACAACGATAGAAGTGTTATGGCACTACTTAACAGCGTGATAACAACTTATTCTCTACTCGGCTTATTTAAAGAAAACCCTGAAAAATTCTTAGAAAAAGTGGAGGAAAAAACAAAGATAGACGTGCCAAAAGAAGTAAAAGATTTAGCCGAGAAGCGTTGGCAAGCTAAGAAAGACAGAGATTTTAAATTGGCTGACAGCCTCCGAGAGGAAATTCAAAAGTTAGGCTATTTAGTGAAAGATACTCGCGACGGTTATGATTTAAGCAAAATTTAGTTATTTAAACTTAAAAACTTCTTTAACATTTTCATTGATGTTATAAAATTAATAATAGTAATTTGTCATAATTAAACGGTTTTAAGATAAAAGACATATCACTTTGATATGTCTTTTTTACTTTTCAAGGGATAAATTTATTATTTATAATACTTCTTTTTTAATCTGTTTATAAATTCGTTATTTTCATCCTCGTCAAGATGCGCTTTTCCGCTTGCTTTAAGATTTTCTAAAAGTTCTTCGACCTGTTCCTCATTCATTTGCGAAAGGTTGTCTTTTTTCTTTTTTCTGTTGAAACTGCTCAGGAGTTTGTTAAATTTTTTATCGAATTCTGTTTCTCCCGTAAGTTCATCTGCTGGCACTTCTATGATACCTTTTTCATTAGGTGTTAAGCCATATTTTTTACGCATATACCACTCTTTGATATAGAAGCCAAGGACTATTATTAAGGCAGTGCATAACAGCATTGTAATAAGTGTGATGATGACAGGAACGGAATATGTGGTGATAGAGAAAAACTGACTCATACCTAATAGGCAAGCAAGAATTAGAACGCCGGATAACACAATGCAAGTTGTTCTAAGTTTGTTGAGTGGCCAACAAGTCCAAACAAGGTTGATATAGCCTGTAAGCACAACTAGAAGGGTGGAAAGAGAGGAAAATTCGTCAGCCGACAGCGTGTCGGTGTTGGCGTTTAGTAGCACAACTATAAGCACATTTATAAACAAAATAAGCGCGCACGGAATGGATTTTTTCAAAACTTGCGGAATAAAATTTCCCCGTATTATATCGTTGTTAGGTTGGAAGGTTAAGATGAAGGACGGAAGTCCTATCACAAACATTTCAAGAAGCAAAAGCTGTCTAGGTGTGAAAGGATAGGAAATTCTAAGCACCAAGGTTGTCACGCAAAGCATAATAGTAAAAAGCGTTTTCATAAGGTAAAGCACAGAGGATTTCTGCACATTATTGACAATCTGCCTACCCTCTTTGACTATGTTTGGAAGAGCGGAAAAGTTGCTTTCAAGAAGGACGAGGTGTGAGATGTTTCTTGCCACCTCACTTCCGTCTGCCATAGCAATGGAGCAATCTGCTTCTTTTAAAGCGAGAGTATCGTTGACGCCGTCGCCGGTCATAGCCACGGTGTTTCCTTGCGTTTTCAAGGTTTTAATCAAAATATGTTTTTGTTCTGGCGTCACTCTGCCAAAAACGGTAAATTTGTTTGCAAGTTGAGCTACTTCTTGAAGGCTGACATTTTCAAGCGACACATATCTATCATAGCCTTCAATGCCAACGCGCATAGCAATTTTAGAAACTGTTATTGCGTCATCGCCAGAGATAATTTTGATTTTCACATTGTTTTTCTTGAACCAATCAATAGTTTCCACGGCGTCTTTGCGGATGTGGTCTTCTAAGACGAAAAAGGCGACAAGTTTTCCGTTTTTTCCTGCAACCTTTTCATCGTATGCACCGTCACTTTCGCAGAGTCCGATGACACGAAAGCCCTTTTCCATGTTTGCAATCATAATCTTCTTTTGTTCAGAGGAAATTGGACATTTCAAAAATGACGGAGCGCCGAGAAAATAGGTTTTTCCATTTTTTAAAGTGGTTGCGCTATACTTTCTCTGAGAAGAAAACTCAACAACCTCTTTCACTATGCTTTCAGTATCTTTTCCAAAATAACTTAAAAGGGCAACGCTTGTAGCGTTCATTGTCTTTTGGTGTTGCAAGACAACCTTCATTACGCTTTCCACTTTTGATTTTTTAGTATCAAAAGGAATGACATCGACAACATTCATAGTGCCGTCAGTTATCGTTCCTGTCTTATCTAAGCATAGAACATTGGCACGAGCAAGCATTTCGATGGAATATAGATTTTTAACAAGCGTCTTCTTTTTGCCAAGTTTAATAACTCCTACCGACAATCCAACTGTAATTAACAGATACATGCCTGCCGGTATCATACCTGTGAGCGCACCGCTTGTGCTTGTTACGGAGTCTGTGATTGAAGTGCCTAAAAGGACGCTTTCTTTAAAGAAGGTCAATATTCCAACAGGTATCAAAATCAAGATGATAACCTTAATCAAGTTGTTTAAGTCCTTAAAAAGGTTGGAAGTCTGTGGTTTAAAGTCCTTAGTGCGCTCTGCGACTGTCTGAATATAGTTGTCTTTGCCGACCTTGTCAACGCGGGCGTAGCATTGCCCAGACACAAGGAAGGAACCAGCCAAAAGCACATCGCCGATATTTTTCTTTATGGAATTACTTTCACCGGTCAACAAACTTTCATTCGCTTCCACATTTCCGCTGACGATTATTGAGTCGGCAGGGATTTGATTTCCGTTTTCAAGTATTATTATATCGTCAAGTAATAAGTCATCACCTTTGACCTCTTGAAGCAGTCCTGTTCTTATCACTTTAACTTTTGGAGCGGTGACAAGCGACAGTTTTTCGACTATCTTTTTAGCCTTAATTTCTTGAATTATAGAAATAGCCGTGTTTGCAATGACGACAAACAAAAATAGCAAATCTCCCCACGCCCTGACACAGATAAGAGCGATGGCAATGATGAGCCAAATGCAGTTAAAAAAAGTGAAAATGTTTTTGCAAATTATGGAAAGGTATGAATTTGAAGTCTTAATCTTTGTGTCATTTATAAGTTTATGTTCCTTTCTCTCGGCAATTTGTTCCTCAGAAAGACCATGTTCAACATCAGTTTGATATCGAACGACAGGAATAGATATCGCATTTTGTTTATTCTTTTTGCTTTTAAATTTTTTATTTCTCATTATATATATTAATATAGTTATTTTTGCCTGATTTGTCAAATATTAAAGCTATTTTCTTGACTTTTCTTTGTTTTTAATTGTAAGATAAATACAAGAAGCGATTTGTTTAAGAATAAAGTTAGATAAATTTTTTTGATTGCGTTGTTTTGAAAATTATTTTACTTATAAAAACTTCTTATGTTAGGAGGAAACATGTTTATTCCTGTATCTGCAAATTTAATCAAACTTTCAAAAATCTTTCCTAAGGATTTATATGTCGTGGGTGGCTATGTTCGCAACTGCCTAATGGGTATAAAGGGTGGAGATGTGGATCTTGCAAGCGATGTAGACATTGAGGAGATTAGTGAAATTTTGAAAGCTAATGGCTACAAGGTTAAAGTCAAAAATTCCATGTACAATTCGATAAGTATATCTAAGGATGCGGAAAGTTATGAATTCACCTCTTTTAGAAAGGATTTTTATCCAGATAATGGCAAACATTGTCCGATAAAAGTGGAAAGAACCTCGGACATAAAAGAAGATGCCAAGCGTAGAGATTTTACTATTAATGCCATTTATTACAATATAAATAAAGATGAGATTGTCGATTACTATCATGGCGTGATTGACGCAAAGCAAAAGGTTCTTCGCTGTATCGGCTCGGCAGAAGAAGTGTTGAATTATGACGGTGAAAGAATTTTGAGAATGGTCAGAATTGTCGGCGAACTCGGACTTAAAATTGACAAGAAAACGCTTAAACAAGCTTTTTTAATGACAAAAAACATCGGAGATTTGTCACCAAACAGAAAGTTTGCAGAGCTTGAAAAAATCATATATTGCGACAAGCGTTATCCAGAAATTAAAAGCGATTATATGCAAGCGCTAAGTCTTTTAAATAGATTAAATGTTTGGCAATATTTTGGCTTGCCATGTAAAAAAATTAAATACAAAATGGTGAAGAAGGCAGAAGACAGGTTGCTAGGACTTATAATCGACATCATAGACACTTTAAAACCAGAATGTTTAGAAACCTTTTTGGAAGAGTTTTTAAAAAAACAATTTGGCTTTACTAATAAGCAAGAGCAGAAGGTGTTTGTATATATTTCAGGGTATTATAACGCCATAAACAAGATGAAAAATAAGGAATATTTCTTTAAATATTTTGACGATGTCCATGTGATATTTCCACTTTTAGCAAAAAAGAGCAAGCGTTTAATGAACAAATATATGTTTTTCTATAAATACATTATTCGTTATGGACTTACCATTCGTGTTAATGATTTGAAGATAAATAAGGAAGACATTTCAAAAAGTTTTCCTAAAATAGACAACAGAAATTATGATAAAATTTTAGAGGATTTACTTAGCAAAGTATTTGACGGGAAGTTACCTAACGAGCGAGAGGCTCTTCTTCAAGAAGTTGATAAATGGAATTTTTAAGCATGCAAAAGCATGCTTTTTTGATATTTTTTTTGCATCAATTTAAAGTTTTTTTCTATGCCTAGCGACAAAATATTTTAATGTTATAAAGAAAATTTTTTTGAACATACTAGGTTTATGAAAAAAGACGAAAATAAGAAAAATTTAAGAAAAAAAGAGAAAAATAGCAAAAAAATTGCAAAAAAAGAAGTAAAAAGTGAAAAAAAGAGCGGTTTTCTTTGGTTTCTTTCTGTATCAGCTGTGGCGGTTTGTTGTTTGTTTGTCTGTCAATTCTTCTTTGTAAATTCGTTAACAACAAATTCAAGGTTTTATGACAACACAAAAATCAACGGCATTGATGTCAGCAATATGACAATGGCAGAGGCGGAAAATGTGGTGCTTACTGACATGTTGACAAGCCGACCAGACATTGAAATTAATCTATCGTATGGTGACAAGGAGTGGAAGCTTAAAGGCACGGATTTTGAAGTGACAAACAAGATTGAGCCTTACATAAAAAAAGTGGCATCATATGGCAAAACAGGGAATTATTTTCAAAATTTAAGCAAGGCGAAAGAAATTAAGAAAAATGGAAAAGATTTTCAAATTTCATATAAATGTGTGCTTGCCGATGTGGATGAAAAAATAGAGGAAATAATTGGTGAGGTTGAAAGGTCACAAGAGGTTGCTAAGCTTGTCTTTTCGCCAAATGAGGAAAAAATATTCCATGTAGATGAAGGTAAGAGTAGTGTAACCGTGCTTCGCGATGAGCTATATAAAAGGATAGATGAAGGCTTGCAGGGTGGCAAGGTGGCAAATGTTGAAATACCTATCATTGAGATAAGTCCAGAGTTTAGCGAAGAGGAGTTATTAAATTCCGTAGTTAAAAGAAGTGAATTTTCTACAAGTTATGCGACCAGTTCAAAAGATAGAAAAAACAATGTCAAGAAGGCACTTGAAAGTTTCAATGGGCTAGTCGTAGAAAGTGGACAAACGGTGTCTTTTAATGAGGTGACGGGCGCAAGGACTGAGGAAAATGGGTATAAAAATGCACACATTATCTACGGCGGTGTCTATGTTGACGGCGTAGGCGGAGGGGTGTGTCAAGCCTCCACAACACTATATAATGCCTTACTACTTGCAGGAATTCAAATAGATGAAGTTTATCATCATTCACTTCCTGCTTCCTATGTGCCACTGTCTTTTGATGCAATGGTGTCGGGAAATGCCTGTGATTTAGTGTTCACAAACAATTTAGATAAACCAATTTACATTAGAACGCTTGCTGATGAAGAGAGGGTTACAGTAGAAATTTACGGCGAGAATATGGAAGGAGTGTCTATTGTTAGGCGCGCCGAGCTTGTGAAAGTTTTACCACATAATGGAGACAAAATACTTCCAGACACAAAGGGAGAATATGCAAACAAGATTTTATATAAAGGCGAGTTTTATCGTGTGAAATGGCCGAAAGAAGGTTATGAAAGCAAGGGTTATTTGAGATACTATAAGGACGGGGAATTTGTGGAAGAGAAAGAAATCAGGCACGATTATTATCAGCCTCAGGATGGTATCGTTATGGAAGGTGTGGAGGATTTAGGCGTTGGAATGACGCTTCCTGCAAGTGATGTTTCGATTTGTAGTCCGCAGAAAGTGACGAAAAAGGCTGAGGAAAGCGCGAGAGAAAGGTTGACCAAAGCCTAGCAGAAATAAAAAAGAAAAAAGAAAAATTGTGGATGATTTTCGCTCGTGTCATATTGAGCATCAAATTTCAGGAAAATTATTTTATAAGTTTGCAAATTTATAAAAAAATAGTATAATATATAAATATGGAGAAAAAAGTTAAAGAGAAAAAGGAATTATCTCTAAAAGCAAAAATCTTGCGAACTGTTTTAGTTTGTGTGATTATTGCTGGAATTGTTGTCTTAGGATATTATATATTAAATTGGACAGGAGTTTGGGAACAGATAAATTCGGTTGAGAAACTCCAAAACATCATCTTGTCCTGGGGATTTTGGGGTAGATTTGGTTTTGTATTACTCCAATTACTCCAAGTTACTTTCATACCTCTTCCATCGACCGTTACAATCATTGCGGGAACATTAGTTTATGGACCTCTTCAAGCATCACTTTTGTCACTTGCTGGAATACTTCTTGGCAGTATGTTGGCATTTCTTCTCGGTAAAGTGTTTGGCAAAAAGCTGGTTGTGTTCATGGTTGGCGAAAAGACTTGTAAAAAATGGGCAGATTTTTTAAGTAATGCTAAATACTCATTTTTCATTATGATGTTATTGCCTATCTTTCCAGATGATGTTTTATGTCTTGTTGCAGGACTAACAAATATGAGTTGGACGTTCTTTACGGTCACCAACTTAATCGCTAGACCTATTGGTATTTTCACAGTAAGTTATTTTGGCAGTGGACATTTAATTCCGTATCATGGCTGGGGGCTTATTGTTTGGGCGATATTAATTGTGCTTATTATTGCAGTTTTAATTTTGTCATATAAGTATCAAAAACAAATTGAAAACTTTCTTTTAAATCTGTTCAAAAACAAAAAGAAAGAGTATGTAATTGACAGAGAAGAAATATTAAAAAATAATGAAATAAAAGACAGAGTGAGTCCGCGAGATAGAATAAAAGAAACGAGTGAGAAAAAAGAAATAAACGAGTTTAAAACTAAGATAAACAACGAAAAAATTAAAAAAGATGAAAAATAATTGAAAAATCAATAAAAAACGCGATTTTTATTGATTTTTTTGTGTTTTACTGTTATTTTTTAATTTTTATAAAAACACCTTCTTTAATTTGTTTTGGTGACAGGTTGTTGTCGAGTAAAATTTTTGTGCTGTCAATTTGGAATTTTTCACTTATGATTTTTAAATTTTCGCCTTTTTTAACTCTATAATAAGGGAAAGGAATTTTTGTTATGCTCATGACTTCCTCCACAATACTATATTTTACTGTCATAACTTTTTAAAAATTACAATAAATTATTATGTATGAAATCAATTTTAAAAAGTGTAGCGCTTATATCGATGTTTTCAGTTTTGACAAGACTGCTCGGCTTTTTGCTTAGGATTTTTCTGTCTAGAACGATAGGCGCGGAAGCGATAGGGCTTTATCAAGTGGCGCTTTCTGTGTTTATGGTGCTACTGACGGTTGTTTCAAGTGGCTTAACACTCATCATTTCTAGAATGACCGCTTCGTATCGCGTTTCGCAAGATAAAAAAGCGACAGCGAGTTTAATAACATCTGGACTACTCTTAGCGCTTGTTGTCAGCGTTATACTGTGTGCGATAATTTTAATATTTAAAAATCTGTTTGCTCATTTGTTTACTGATGAAAATTGTGTAAATATATTAATTATACTTCTGCCGTCGCTAATTTTTTCAGCTATTTATTCTGTCTTTCGTGGCGCCATGTGGGGGTATGATAACTATTTTGCGCTATGCGTGACAGAACTCTTTGAAATGGTGATAAAGATTGCTTTTAGTGTTTTGCTTTTAAATGCGAGTATGAGTGTGCTTCAAAGTGCAACCACTGTTGCTTGGGCATTTACTCTTTCATGTGTTTTTTCTGCTGTTCTTGTTGTCATTTTATACTTTTTTTATGGTGGCAAGCTGGGCAAACCCACAAGGATTTATAGGACAATATTATCGCGTTCGGCACCGATTACGGGCGTGCGAATTGCTGGAAGTTTGGTGCAACCGCTCATTGCCTTAATTCTCCCAGCAAGGCTCATGCTGGCGGGGTATACGGCGTCACAGGCCATGAGCATATACGGCATTGCGCTCGGCATGACCTTTCCACTGCTTTTTTTGCCGACCACACTGACAGGTTCTCTTTCTACTGCGCTTGTGCCAGATATATCTATGGCTATGGCTCAGAATGATAGTTCGCACATCCAAAAAAGGGTGACGGCGTCGATTAATTTTACCCTCTTCATTTCCTTTCTTGTTGTGCCGATATTTGTGGCAATAGGAGATAAGATAGGTGTGTTTTTGTATGGCGAAGCACTGAGTGGAACGCTTCTTCAATTTTCAAGTTGGATTATGATACCTATGGGCGTGACAAACATAACATCTGCCATTTTAAATTCGGTTGGGCTGGAAGTTAAATCGTTTATCAACTATATCATAGGCGGAATTTTTACATTTATTTCTGTGATGTGGTTGACAAAGTTTATGGGAGTTTTGTCGCTTCCTTTTGGCATGGGTGTCAGCACAACTGTCACTATGATTTTAAATATAATTATGCTTAAAAGAAAGCTAGGAATAAAAGTAAAAATATTAAAAGAATTAACTCTTTTTGCGCTTTTGTCACTTCCTACCCTTGCTATCACTTCGTTTGTCAGCAATCTTCTCTCAAATTTCCTTCCTTTAATTTTTAATCTAATAATAAGCGGAGGGTTGGGAGTTACGATTTATATATCGTTATGCTTAACCTTTAATCTTGTAAATATTCAGTCATATATTGTTAAATTTAAGGAAAAAGTTAAAATAAAAGGTTTAAAAAGAGTAAAAAAGTAAATTTTTTGCATTTTTTTTGCATTTTTTACTTATTTTTATTAATTTTTTAATTTTGTTTGTTTTTTAAATTTATTAATTTTATTAAAAAAATATAAATATTTTGTTTAAAAATATTTTTTCTCTTTATACTAGGAATATGTTAACCATAGTATTAAGAGCAATTTTGATATATCTTGTCGTTCTCTTTCTCTATCGTTTAATGGGAAAAAGACAGCTTGGACAAATGCAACCTTTTGAGCTTGTCCTAACTTTAATCATTGCAGATTTAGCCACCATTCCTATGGCAGAAATTTCTGTGCCTGTTTTGCATGGCATTGTGCCACTTTTGACACTTGTTTTACTTCATTTTGCCTTAACTCTTCTATGTAAATTATCTTCTAAATTTTCGCGATTTATAAGCGGTAAACCCGTGATTGTCATAAATCCTGACGGAATAGATTATAAAGCGCTTAAAAATCTTAATCTTTCCATTGACGACATAATGGAAGCGATGCGTGGAGCGGGCTATTTTAAATTGCAGGAAGTGCAATATGCCATCATGGAAACGAATGGCAAACTGAGTGTCTTTCCAAAGAGCGAATGTTCTCCTTTGACGGTTGGCGATATGAATATACAGGTTGACAAAAGTGCCTTGCCTATCAATTTGGTAAGCGAAGGAAAGATTATGAAGGAAAACCTAAACATTGCCAAATTAGATAGTGAGGCGGTTACAGAACTTCTAAAGAAAGCGGGAATAAAAAGAGTTAAGGATTGTCTTGTGCTGTCTATCGACAAGGCGGGAGCGGTGTTTGCACAGGAGTATAATAAAAAGTATGTGACATTTAACAGTCATCCGCTTGGGCAGGTGAGAGAATGACAAAGTTTATGTGGTTTCAATTAATTTCAATTTTAACTATTTTAGCAATCTTAATTTCCGTTTGCGTAATCGAGGACAGGCTTGTTACAAATGCCCTTTCAGATGTGCTAAACTATTGTTATCAAATAGAAAAAGCGGTAGATACGCATGACGGTATTTTAAATAATGATGTTGCCATGCTTGTCGACAATATGGAGGATAAGTGGTTTAAACACGAATGGAAATTGTGCTATATGGTCAATCACAAATCAATACAAGAAATAGGGGTGGAAATTTCAAAGATAAAAACATATATGGAGGAGGGCGACCGCAAGGAGTTCATGGCATCGCTTGAACTTATAAAACTCTATGAAGAACAATATCACCACTTTATGGGCGCAAGTTTTCATAATATTTTATAAAAATTAAAATTTTTTGCGTTAAAAAAAGGAAGGAAATTTCTTTCAATCCTCTTTTTCTGAGATTCTTCGACGGCGGACATTCCATATCCTTGCTTAGAATGACAATATAGTTTTGATTTCTGATATGTTTCGACAGCGTAGCGTTCTGCTACTTGCGATAGCATGACATAATAAGCATATTTATGTCATCCTGAGCGAAGTCGAAGGACCTAAAAAGATACGCCGATTTTCTAAGTTTCTTCGACGGCGGACATTTCATGCTCTTTCTCAGAAATGCATGAAAACTGCACTTTTGAGCAAACAAACGAAAGATAAATAATGAAAAGCAAATTAGGAAATGGTGTGCTGTTTGTGGCGTGGCTATGAATGACAAATTTTTGAATTCGACATAATTTAACAACATGGCTCAACATGACAGAATAAACTTTCATGTCAAAGGTGTGGTAAAAAGGTTTTACCACATTTTCTCTTTTTTTCGTAATACGACAATTAAAATGATGCCTGCAATAACTATAAGAACCAAAATAACTAGAACGATAATGAGCCACAAGTAAGAATAAGTTTCATCTTTGATAGTGTTTACTGTGGTGACATATGAAGTGATGATATCGCCACTTGTGTTATAGATAGTGCAGGTTATATCAAATCTTCCTTCCACATCATTACTATCAAACAAAAAGTCGTTTCCATACATATCTCGTTCAGTGTCTTTTTCATTGTTATCGCCATAACTTGGCCAAAGTGCGTTTCGATAGTCATCTTCGCCGGCCTTATCTGCTTCCCGCATCACATATCTTGTGTTATCTTTGCCTATGCCCGTCACCGACCATACTATGTGGCTTGGATTGACATATTTATAATCATCTTCTTTTATGGTGATATAATATGTATTTAAAAATTTATCGGAGCTATAAGTTTCAATATCAAAGCTTATTTGTTTGCTTTTTGTGTCTATGTCATCTGGAACAATGGCAAAATACATATTGCCTAGGGTTTTTGTCAAAATTTGAGGGCTGTCACTATCTAGATAACTATAAACAAAATCAAATTTGTAAATTCCGAAGCCGTCGCCATAAAGAACGTTTTCAATAATTTCTTCTGGCTCATCTATATGAAAGGTTAAAATTTTGTTTTCAAGCACATTGTTGTTAATTGTTTCTTCATATAATATTCGTGTTTCTGTGGTGTTTTCATTCCAATTTTCCGTTTGTTTATATGACAAGATAAGCTTAAAGTCTACGAAAGTATCGCTACTTCCAGAGATGTAATTTTCAATGTTTATGTTGATAAATTTTATTTCCGACCAATTGTAGTAGGCATAATTCACCGTTCTGCCATGTTCGTCATCAATAATAGTTACAGGGTCTTTATAGGTTGGGCGGAGTGCGCTTGATGAAGAGTGGTAACCTGTGTAAGTGACAGAGAAGTTGCTGTCCGAACGCGATAGACTATTATCGTTTTGCGCCTTAGTACTAAGTATAGGCATAAAGGCAAAGATGCTAAGTATTAGCATTAAGCTTGCAAAAATTAAACTATAAATTCCTTTTCTTGTCATAAGTTTATTTTATCACATAATTAATAAATTTAAAAATGAATTTTGCATATTTTTTTATTTGACAATTATTTTTTTTAAATTTATAATAATTATATGGATATTGAAATTGAAGAAAAAGAAGAAATAGAAATTCAAAATGACGAATTGAAGGAGTTGGTGGAAAAGATGAATGCTGAGCCACTTGTGTCTTCCTCGTCGCTTGAATGGATTAAAGAGGAAACGCTTGTTTTGATAGTAAAAACCAAAAGCGAGTTTTCCGATGTTCTTTTGTTAGGCAAAAAAATGGCAGACTATGTCGGGATTGCTACCTCTGTCTGCACGCAAAAATTTGTCGAGGGCGAAGATAAAATTTTTGAAATGCTTTTAAAATATGCGCCTTCATATAACCAGATTGCTGTTTTTTACAGTGATACCCCATTACTTCAAAAAGCGACCTTTTTTGAAATCATGCAATATTTCGCTTCAAAAAAGATGAATTTCTTGCCATTAAAGCGTGGCTTTGTGATAAAAAGTGACTATATTGAAAACTTTGCTTCGCTTTTATCGACACCGCTTGACCATTTCGGACGAGACGATTTTTATGTTGTCGATGACGCCATTTCTATGTCGTATGCTTTCAAAGTTTTAAGTAAAAGAATAATTGATTTTCAAAAATCGCAAGGAGTTGTGCTTTTTGGAGAAAATACGATTTTTATTGACGCCGATGTGCAGATAGAAAGTGGAGTTGTCATTCATCCAAACAATGTCATTAAAGGCGAAAGCGTGATTTGCAGGGGCGTGGTTCTTCAAAGTGGTAATACTATTGATAGTTCAATTATTTGTGACGATGCGGAAGTTGGACATAGCTATATTAAAAACAGCAAAGTGCCAGAAGGAAAGGTGCTTTATGGCGCAAATTTAATAAATGAAACCATTTAGGAGGATGTATGAAGATTGTTGTAGGGTTAGGAAATTATGAACCAAAATATGACCATACCTATCACAATATAGGTTTTGATATCTTAGATGAAATCGCCAAAAGGTTGAATATCTCTTTCGATAAAAAGATGTGCAAGGGCTTGATTGCTGAGGGCAGGCTTGGAAGAGAAAAGATACTTCTTGTCAAGCCTCAAACCTTTGTCAACCTAAGCGGTTATTGTGTTAAAGAACTAAAACAGAAGTATAAAGACGCGCGCATTTTGGTTATCGCCGATGACATTGACCTTCCAAAAGGTAATTTTAGGTATAAGGAACATGGAAGCGGTGGCACGCACAACGGACTAAGAAATATTGTTGAACAAATCGGCGAAGATTTTGAAAGAATAAGAGTGGGTATAGGACGAGATATATTTATGAGTCTAGCTGACTACGTCTTATCAAAATATGATAGAGAATACTTTGCTCCTATAATAGAAAAGGTGGCTGACGAGGTATTAGAAAGACTTAAATGAATTTTGTGACTGAAATATTAAACCATAAAGACATCGGCGGGGTTACGATTGGCGAAAAGTCCGTTTTAGTGTATTCGTTAAAGCGGGCTTTATATCTATGTGGCGATTTTGTGACGGCTAGTAAGCTTAAATATGCTTTATCATCGCTGGATAAAAAGGCGGAGATTATTGCATGTGGAAGAGAGGTAGAGGATGAAAGAGATGCCAATCTTTTTCCGTTTTCTAGTGCCGTGTCAAAGTTTTTACAAGGCGAACTTGATTATCTTATCTTTTTGCCGTCATCCATGACAACTAAATTTGACATGGCGTTTTTAAAGGAAAGTTTTTTTGTTAATAAAGGAGAAGAATATTCTTTTGAAAATTTATCTTCTTTGCTTATATCTTATGGCTATGAGCGAACGGAGTATGTCAATATTGAGGGGCAGTTTGCTCTTCGTGGAGATATTTTAGATATCTTTTTGTTTGGCGAAGAAAGTCCTACGCGTATTGAGTTTTTTGACGAAGAAGTGGAGAGAATTATACATTTTGAAGCGTCTTCCATGAAAACTATAAGGGAATTAGATAGCGTTAAAATTTCACCATTAATTTTAAAATTTGGCAAAAATGTGGTGACCGATTTAAGCGAAAACATCGTCATCGATGAACCTTCAAAGATTGAAAATGAGTGCGCTATTTTAAAGGAAAGTCGCAAGAATTTGTCGTGGACAAAGGAGGAACTATTTGCAGAATTTTCGACACTTTTAGAGAAAAAACATTATACATTTTCTAATTTTGGAGAGAATGGCTATGACAATAAGACGATAGGACAAAAAAGTTATTTGACCGATTTCAATGCGCTCAAAAAAGATATTGAAATGTATAAGTTTGACGGCAATGCCATTCTTCTATTTGCCGGTCGCTTTCACGAACTTATGGAAGAGTTTTTGCTTGGAAACAAAATCGCTTTTAAAATTTTTGATGGTGAGCTTGAAAAAGGGAAGCTATATATTGTAGATAAATATTTTCCTTTTTCATTCAGTTTTTTACAAGAAAAGGTTATAGCCATCGGCACAGATGACTTATATAAAGCAAAGAGGGTTGAGTTTAAAAAGGGGAAGGAGAAACTTTCATTTTTGCCAAAGGTTGGCGATTATGTTGTCCATTCTTTTTATGGGATTGGTATATGTAAAGACATAGTAAGATTGAAGCTTACCAACTTTGAAAAAGACTACTTTGTGCTTGAATATAAAAATGGCGCACTTCTATATCTTCCAACCGAGCAAGCAAATGTGCTTTCGGCTTATATTGGAGGCGAAAATCCAAAACTAAACGCGTTAGGTTCGCAAGAATGGGTGCATTTAAAAAACAAAGTTAAAGAAAACTTAAAGGAAGTTGCGATTGAACTTGCGAAGATTTATAAAGAGCGTGCCACCATAAAAGGCTTTAAATTCGTTCGCGATGAAGAACTTGAACATGAGTTTGATGAGTTTTTTCCTTATGAGCTCACCTCTGACCAGCAAGAAGCAATAGCCGATGTTGATAAAGATATGGAAAGCGATAAAATTATGGACAGGTTGATATGCGGAGATGTTGGCTTTGGCAAGACAGAGGTGGCATTTAGAGCGTGCTTTAAGGCTGTCTATAACTCTAAGCAAGTGGCGTTTTTGTGTCCAACAACGATACTTTCAGAACAGCATTTTCGTTCGGCAACCGCTCGATTTAAACCTTTTGGTGTCAGAGTGGAGGTATTAAATAGATTTAAATCGCAAAAAGAAACAAAAGAGATATTACAAAAACTAAAAAATGGCGAAATCGACATTTTAATAGGCACGCACAAGATTTTAGGCAAGGAAGTGGAGTTCAAAGATATTGGACTACTTGTCTTAGACGAAGAACAACGCTTTGGGGTTAAAGATAAGGAAAAAATTAAGAAGTTAAAACAAAATATTGATGTGTTAACGCTTTCTGCAACTCCTATTCCACGCACGCTTCATATGTCGCTTAGTTCCATTCGTGACATCAGTGTGATTGCCACGCCTCCGAAAGACAGACTGCCTATTCAGACCTATGTCACAGATTACAGCGACCAACTCCTTGTAGACACGGCGCGTAGAGAACTTTCGCGTGGTGGCAAGGTGCTTATTCTTTTCAATAGAGTTTTAGAGATTTATAACTTCGCCTCTCATGTAAAGCATTTGCTTCCAGAGGGAAAGATTGGCGTGGCGCATGGTCAGATGATGGAAAAAGAACTTGCGCGAGTTATTGACGACTTATATAACAATAAATACAACATCTTTATAAGCACAACACTAATAGAAAATGGCGTAGATTTGCCGTCATTAAACACGCTTTTTGTGCTTGACAGCGACAAACTTGGACTGAGCCAGCTTTACCAAATAAGAGGTCGAATTGGACGCGGAGATAAGTTGGCGTATGCGTATCTCACCTTTGACAGAGGAAAGATTTTGACAGAGGATGCTTACAAAAGGCTGGAAGCAATCACAGAGTTTAGAGAACTTGGAAGCGGATTTAAGATTGCTATGCGTGACCTTGAAATTCGAGGCGCGGGCAATATTTTAGGCAAAGAACAACACGGACATATGCAAAAAATTGGTTACGATATGTATCTTAGACTCTTAGACGAAGTTACACGCTCTTTGAAGGGTGGCAAAGAGGTTGAGGCGAAAGAGATTAAAATTGAAATGCCGATTGATGCATATATAAACGAAGATTATGTTATTTCTCAGGAAGAGAGAATTGTCTTTTATGATAAGATAAGCCATATTTCCTCTGAGAGAGAAAAGGAAGAGGTTTTAAAGGAGCTTTCACTTTCAAACGGCGATGTGCCTAAGGAAACAGAAAATCTTTGTGAAATAGCCCTACTTAAAAACCTTGCACAGAATTTTAATGTTAAGTTGATAAGAATAAATCAAAAAGAATGCTTGGTGTATTTCTATAAATCCAAGGAAATAATTGACAAAAGATTGTCGAAAATGGGAGAATATTATAGTTTTAGTTTAAAATTTGAAGAGTTACCTATTCTAAAACTGAATAGCAATGAAAGTGTGGAAAATAAGATGAAAACTCTCATTGAAATGTTTTCTAAGGCGTTAGGCTAGAAAAAAGATGTAAAAATTAGCTTGTTTTACTTGAAATTTGTTGATATTTAAGCTATAATAATTGAGTTAAACTAACTTACGGAGATTTTATGAAGAAAAAAGTATTTTCACTTGTGCTATGTTTAGTTATGTGTGCTTCGGTGCTTGCCGGATGCAATTTGTTCGGTCGTGACCTTGAAACATATTATAACACTGTGGTTGCACAAATTAATTATGAGTATTCGATTGGTGCAGAAAATTTTTCTTACGTTGAGGACATAACTAAACGCGATTTAATAAATGCGTATAACAGTTATGGCTATAGCTACACTCAAAACGGATATTCACAAGAAGACGCAGTTGAAATGACGCTTGATAGTCTTATTAACAGAAGCTTGATGATAACAGAAGTTGAACGCTATTATAAAGAGGCTGGCGAAGAACTTTTAAATGACGCCGAAAAAACTTACCTATGGGAAGAAACCTATGAAGCTATCTATGACAATTTTAGGACTTATTACAACGAAATTTTAGGCATAGAGGACGATACGGCAAGCGGTGACGAAGAAACTTCTGGCACTATTTATGAGGCGTATGATAAACAAGCCACTCTCTACACTAAGCAAGATGGCTCTCTCGGCATTAAAAAGGTGGACATTGTCACAAATATTCGCGACAGCAAGCATGTTTTAAAAAATGAAGGCGGTGTTGTTTATGATGTTGAATATCAAGATGATGAAGGAAACTACATCTTTAAAGATTTAATTTATGATAATATCTTAGCATACACAAAAAAAGGTAACACAGGAAGCACCAATTTTAGGTCGGCGCTAAATGAATATATGAGCGTGGTAAGAGAAAATTATTCTTATCTTGACCTTGATGATGAAAAAACATGTTTTATATTTGAACTTGACAGGATTTATGACATTTTAAAAGACAATTACATGGTGGAAAAATACGAACAGATTTACAATAGACTTGCAAGCTCTGGCTCGACGGTCACCAATGTGAAAGTTGCTGATGTTGTTAAATACTATGAAAACAATGTGGTTGCAGATTATGAAAAGTATAAGAGTGATGCAGAAACTTTTGAAACAGATATCTTGTCATCATCAACTTCTCCAAATTATATTAATTCAAGCGAAGCAAAATATTTCAATGTTGCAGTTATCAAAATCGCCTTTGAAGAGGGAAAGAAAGAAGCTCTTGACACAAAATTAACGAACGGCATGGATATAAATGAATATTACAGCGAATTATTGAAATTATATACATCAGCAAATGTTGAAATAAAAGACGCTTCCACCGGCGAGGCGACAGGAAAGACGATAGGAGCCGAAAATCTTTTATCTCAAATTGAAGATGCTTTATTAAAAACGCGTGACTATCTTGATTATGACACGGTTATAAATGATACAGAAAAAGTAAACGAAATTTTAGACATGAGTGGTGTTTCACAAAGTGCCTCAGAAGAAATAAAAGAAGAAACAGTTAGGAACTATGTTGAAAGATACAACACAGAAATAGCTCATGAAAAAGCAGAAGCTTTCTTAAATTACTATTACTATTATAATGATGACACAACCTATTTAAATCAAGATAAACTTTCAGTGTTTGGAATTTCAAATTCTGGTGAAGTGCTATATAATGAAACATATTCAAGTGCAAATGTCAGCGATGAAAGCATGAAAGACTATGAGATGTATAACGAATTTCAAGAGGCAATAAAGGCTCTCTACAATGACGGCAATGCAAAAGTAGGCGACATTTCAAATGTGGTTAGAGGCAGTGACGGAGTTTATATTCTTTTCTATGCAGGCGAGGTGAACAACTTATTTTCAGGAATAACTGAGGACTTCTCATTGACGCAAAAGGATGTTTTAAAACTTGCCAACACAACTTTTAATGTATTCACAGACAAAACTATCTTTGACCAAATTTATGAAAGTCTATATGTTGATTCAGCGTATGGTGAGTATGAGGAAAACAGTATCAATAGACTTAAAAATTCTCTTACGTTAGGAAACGATGACGGAATCGTTAAGCATGTTGATAAGTATAAGGACTTATATTAATAAAGCGGTCAAAAACTTTTGATTTTCAATTAAAAATCTATTACAAAGAAGAAACTTTTGTTAATTATTGACAAATGTTTCTTTTTTTTGTTAAAATAATACTATATGGACGACAAAAAGGCTGTGGAAGAAATCGTTGAGAACAATAAAGTAGAAGAACCTGAGGTAAATAAGAAGGGCAAGTTTTTTTCACGCCTTAAAGAAAAACATGACAAGAAAGTAGAAGAAAAACTAGAAGAATTTAAGAAAGAAGATGTTAAAAATAAAGAGGTTGTTGAGGAAAAGCTGGAAGAGGTCAACAAAGAAGTAAAAAAAATCAACACAAAAAAGCAAAAGATTATCAATATCTGTTTTCTTATCTTTAATATAGTTCTTGTTGTTGCAATTTTGCTTTGGAATTTGTTGGGCTCGGATGAAGGCTTTACGCCATTAAGCCAACTTGAAATCCATTGGGAGTTTGTGCTTGTTTATCTTGTTTTTGTCTTTTTAGCTTTTTCATTTAATGTTTTTGGTGTTCACAGGATGATTTACAGAAAAACTTATAAATCAAGGTGGCTCTTAACATATAAAGCGCAAGCTATTTGCAAATATTATGATGATGTAACTCCACTTGCGGCAGGCGGGCAGGCTTTCATGACTTCATATTTAATAAATCATGATGTTCCAGCGTCTACTGCGCTAAGTATTCCTATGGCGAAGCTTATCTTTTCAGATATTGTCTGGGCAACTGTGTGCTTGGCGTGCTTAATTAGCGCAAGTTTCAACACTGCGTTATCGGGCTTTACTTTTATTTCTGTCACAAGTATCATAGGTTTAATCCTCTCTTTGGGTATGGTGACCGCTATCTTATTGGTGTCGCTGACAAAGTTTGGCAAAAAACTTGTTTCCTGGCTGTTAAAATTAGGCAATAAACTTCATTTAATCAAAAATTATGAAAAAAAATATCAAAGCACAATGAAAGTTGTAGATGACTATCAGGCTATTATGAAAGAATATAGCAAGTCTGGTTGGGACATCGTTTATCAAATGCTACTTGTTACTTGTGCAAATGTGGTTACAAAGTCGATTCCTTTCTTTATTTATTGCATTTTTAAGGGATTTCCAGCGACAGGGGCAGGCGAACTTTATTCGACCTTCTTTATGGCGGCGGCGTTGATTGAGTTGTCTTCAAGTTTTATTCCTCTCCCGGGAGGCTCGGGCATGAATGAAATCACCTTCACAATTATTTTTAGCAACATCGGAGGGTTAGGCGGAGAGACCTTTTGGGCGTTACTACTTTGGCGATTTGCGACATATTATTTCCACCTACTTCAAGGCTTGCTTGTAATAGCTTATGACACACTATACGGCAACAGAAAGTGGAAGTGGACAAAAAAGCGCGCTGCTCTTCAACAGGAAAGTCAAGTTTTTAAGGCTAAGCAAATAGAACTTTTCCGAGCAGAGAGAAACAAGCGTCGCAAGCGTGAAAAAAGTGCTAAATTATTGAATAATTAATCATCTTTAAAGTTAAACTAAGGATATGAAAAAGTCATATCCTTATATTTTTACAATCGTTATTTTAGTTGTTTTGCTTGGAATTTCGCTATACCTAGGTTTTTCAGGCTATCTTTTTTCTGTGGCAATGAACAACATTTCCTCAGATTTAAGCTTGGGCGAAACGGTGGAGGTGGAAATTTCTCCAAATGAAACCAGCGTGCTTTCGTTTACGCTTGACGGCTCATATCTTCCGAATGAGAAAATTCCGCAGGTGGTTCAAATAAGGGCGTCTGATGTTGATAAGGAGATGAGAGTGAGAGTTAAGGCTGAGATTTTTGCACGAGATAATCTCACTCCTATTGACTTTGTGGCAAATCAAAATTTTTTAAAAGCAACTGACGGTTACTTTTATCTCAATGGCAATTTAGCAGTCGGGAACAAAGTTACATTCTGCGACTACATTGTCATTCCTGCGGAAGCAAAGTTAAATAGCAAAGAGAAATATATTTTGACAATTGTTGTTGAAAATATTGACGCGAGTTTAGAAAATATTTGGGGTGACTTTGAAATTGCGTAAAATTGCTAGACTTTTATCATTTATTTTATTAAAATGAAATAAAGAGGTAAAAATGGAAGAAAAAATCAAGGTTCCTGTGCCACCAAAAAAGTTTCCACCTCCGCCACCTAACTTATCTAAGGTGGGGAGCGAAAAAAGCATCAGTGAAGAGGTTAAAGCACCTCAGCCTTTATCGCAAAATTTACCACCGAAACCTGATGTTGTAAAGGAAAGCGTAGAAGAAAAAGAGAATATAAAAATTGTCGCCAACGAAAAGAAAGAAAAAAAACCAAAAAAAGAAGTTGATAAGGTAAAACTCTTGTCGCTAACCGGTATAATAGGCGGTGGATGTTTATTTTTGACCTTTCTTGTTCTTTTGATAGTGTTGTAAAGTTAAATTATTTAAGTGATATTAAAATGATGTTTGTTTAATAGTAATTGTGTTTTTGATAAAACTTGTTTAAAAATTCGGCAGATTTTCTGTTGGATTTTTATTTTTTGGCAAAAATCAGTTTATGAAAAAAATTTTAGTATTTATTTTTATTGCCTTGATGATAGGTGCATCTTATTTTGCTAAGGATACCTATAATCCTTTATTTACGCTTGCTGAAACATATAGGGTATGTTTAATTGTGAAGGACGATAGCTTAAACGAGGGAGAAATAATCTCTTGCGGAGATGTTGATTTTGTTTATTGCACAAAAGAGGAGGGGCTGAACATGGTGAAAAAAGTGCCGGTTACGGGCTTAGAGTTTTATTTAAAGAATGTAAGTGCTGATGAAATTTTGAAAATTTTGAAAGCTACAATTATAGAAGAAAGCGAAGTGCAGGAGATTAGATTAATCTATGCATACTCACCTTTCTATCAAGACGCCGTCATAGTTGACGGCAAAAAGGTCAACTTGCAACTTGCCCTTAAGGGGAACGAAGTTATAGCTGGATTTCCATTGATACTCACGGGTTATTAAAAAAATTTGAAAAATTCATGTTTAAACTTTAAATTTTGTGACAATAACATAGGCATGGAGGAAAACATGGAAATAAAAACAAATAAATTTAAAAACTTTTTCAAAAGATACGGCGCGCTTGCTCTTGCAGGGGTGTTTACGGTGGCAATAGCCTTGACTGTTGCGTTGACGGTTGGAGGTAAGGCGAGTGAGGTTTCGACCACTGACTTAACCTTTCAGACGCCTATGAATAATGCGGAAATAATTAAGGATTATTCAGACACAAAATTGCAATACAACGACATTTTAAATAGATGGGAAATTCACCTCGGCATAGATTTTACATCTTCAACTGACACAAGTGTCATGTCTGTGCTTGATGGAACGGTAACAAGTGTTTCTAGCAACAGCTTGGAAGGTAATATCGTGGAAATTACTCATGATAATGGTTTTGTCAGCGTCTATTCTTCATTGAACGACAATGTGCTTGTAAGCGAGGGCGATGAGGTTAAAAAAGGCGACAAAATAGGCGATGCTTCAAATTCGGCAGGCAGAGAATTTGATGACGAAACAGCTCTTCACTTTGTTCTTTTTAAAGACGGCGTAGAAGTTGACCCAAACAATTATTTAGATTTAGGCAACAAGTAATTTTAACGATTTAAAAACTAAAAAGACTTGCAAATAGCTTGCAGGTCTTTTATTAAAAGCTTAATTTAAAAACAATGAAATATTTTACAATAATCTATATATTTTGATAAATATTAAAAATATTTAATTAAATGTTGAAATTATCGTAAAATAAGTTGATTTTTAATAAGGTATTATGATATTATAATCCTATCGGAGGGCAATATAATGATTATAGAAAAAGTAAAAGAATTACTTGCAGAACAACTTGGAATTGACACAAAAACAATCGGCGATAATGCAAACATCTTAGAAGATTTGGGCGCTGATTCACTTGATATCATAGAGATGTTGATGACGCTTGAAGATGAGTATGGCGTAACTATTCCTGATGACCAAATTAATCAGGTCAAGACTGTCAAAGAGGTTGCTGAGCTTATCGAAAAGTGTAAAAAATAGACAAACTTTATCATATTTCGACAAATTCTCTCATATTTTGTATGTGGGAGGATTTTTTTATGAAGCCTTATATAGTTAGCCGAACGCGAGAACTAGGGGAGTATGTTTTAAAGACGCATGACACGATAAGAGAAAGTGCAAAAAAGTTCCACCTCTCTAAAAGCACCGTTCATTATGACCTTTCAATCAGATTGAGAAAAGTGGATTATGTTTTATATGAAAAAATTAAGAAAATACTTGATAAACATTTTGAAGAGAAGCATATTCGAGGTGGCGAGTCAACACGAAAAAAGTTTGAAGAGAAAAGACTTATAAATGATGCTTAATTTTTGTGATATTATTTTAAAAAATAAAAATTATAAAAAATAGCCCAAAAAATCATTTTTTAATTAAAAAAAGGCTATTTTTTATTGTTTTTTAATAAATTTTTGCTATTTTATTTATTTTTTCTTGTATTTTTTAATGTGCATGTTTTTGCATTCGGTCGACAAAAGGAAATAATTTTATATGTTTATTAAATTAAAATAAAAAAATAAATTTCGTAACTTTGAATTATTTTTGTTAAAATATTTTGATTTAAAAAATTATTAGTTTATAATATATTATATATTATGCCGAATTTATCTAAATATTTTATTTGCTTAATGCAAATATTATCTAAGGAGGAGTCATGAGAAAAATTGCACTAGGAATTCTTAGCGTGTTCATGCTTTTTGGAGGGATGCTTTTAGCGAGTTGCTCAAAAGAAAATCCTTCTCTTTCGTTATCTACTAACTACATGGAAATTTACACTAACGACACTGATAAAGATAACTATCAAGAGGATGTGGTTGAAGTGACGCTAAATGGTTCAAGTGACGGCATCGGTGTTCAGGTAGAGTCTGGCAGTGATGTTGTTACATATTCCACATCTAAAAAGAACGCTTCTTCTTATGCTGTCACTCTTAAAGCAATTAAGTCTGGCAATGCAAAGGTTAAAATTTATGCTATGGCAAACCAAAGCGTTTATGATTATCTTGATGTCAGCGTGTTGACAATTCCTACCTCCACAAGCATAATCGACCAAAATGACGCTGACGGACGCACTTCACTCTTTGTTGTTAAGGAAGGTAGTGGAACATTTCTTGATGTTGATAAATACATATCTTTTGCACCAGCTGATGCAAATGTCAAAGATGTTGTTTGGATGTTAAAAGATGTGAACACGGGTGAATATGTGACAGAGTTTGCTCAAAGTAATGGAACAGAGGTTGTGACAACTGCGAAGATAGAAGACAATAAACTTTATGTATATAATGGCTATACTAACCCTAAAATTACCGTTCACGCCATTGTGCAAAGCAATGAAGAGTTGTCGCAAGAGATAGACTTTCAAGTTATCGAAAATTCTACAATTGGGGCTTTTTCAATTAATGGAAACTCTTTGCTTGGCGAAGGAAAAAATGTCGAAATTGACCTTGTTAGAAACAATAGCTCAACAACCGATGATGCTCCTTCTGAGATTACAGGTCAAGTTGTTATAAATACTTTTGATGAAAAGATGACAATTACTCCAAAAGCATATCTTAAAGACAGTGGCAGAGAGGTGGACACGAGAGAATATTTCAAGTTTACAATTACTGAAAGAAGCTATGATGGTGTAAATTCTGCATTGACTATTGATTTTACTATCAATGCTCTTTATGATGACTTCACTATGGAAAAGCGTTTTGGCGAGTTATATTTTGGATTAGAGTTAGGTTACAGCAAATATATCTATTCAATTAACACAAGAGATGAACTAGAAAAAGAAGCAATTTTAAATCTTTCTTTTGTTCCTGAAAGCGTTGTAATTAGAGATAGTGCTGGTAATGATGTTGGTGGACAAGTCATCGACCTATATTCGGAGTATTATAACTCTCAAGGCTATCTTCTTTCTTGCAATGTTTATCCTGATGACATTCCTTTAACTAACAGCACCTATCAGGTGAGAGTGAATATCGGTGGATTGACTAATATTGATAGTGTGGATGATGTTCTTCATATCTACAATAGAAACACAGGCGTAGAAATTGAGTGGTCACGCGTAGACGGTTCGGCGTCTACTTATATAACAAAAGAAATTCCAAACGGCACAGCGCTATATTTTAGAAGTGGTGATTTGAGCGGAAAAAATTCGATTAACGGCTTTGAAATAAACTTTATAGCAACTGGAAATCCTGCTATTGCCACAGAAACTATCACAGCAAATCTCTATCATATAACCATGGGTTCTACTATGGAAGTTGAAGAGGTATTCTTTGACGATCAAGGAGAAGAGACTGGCTCCACAGATGATTATTCGGCAACTAAATATATTTCCTCAGCTAGAAATGCGCTTGGTGTTGCTGATGCGAAGGAATACTATTTTAAAATCAGTGGTATTTCATCCATTGAAGGACTTTCGTTAGAAAAAAGCAATAATAAAAATTTCAATATTTCTATGGAAGAATACAGGCGTTCAGGGCAGGTTGAAGAGCAGTATATGATTGTAAAGGTAACCGTAAGTTTAAACGGTGTTGAGTTTAGAGATTTTACCTCCTTTAACTTCAATCATAAATCAGGTCTAAATTCCAACAGTGTGACAATTGAGGCGTTCAATCCTCTTGCGACAGTGTCAATTTATAACAATAGCAAAGGCGCTAATAACATTTACGATGAAAAAAGCGAAAATCAAAGCTATGTTCTCTCTGGCGGAGAGATAGTCGAAGGCAACGAAGATATGAGTTTGTCAAGTTTACTTGTTTCAGCAGGCTCAAATGTTTCGCTCTTACTTGATTATCAAAATGCAACATTAGATACCTCTAATGTTTTAGCAGGATATCAGTTCTTCTACCTTGATAGCACAGCTGCTCAGATTAGCGATGAAGAGTTTGAGTTGCTTACCATTCAAGGCATAATAGATCGTGGATTATACAACAATTTTAATACAGGCGCTAACAACGATTATAATTATTTTACTTTTACTAATGGCGAGCTTAGAGTTAGCAATTCTCAGTTTGTTATCTATATTATGGTTCGCTTCTTCGGTTATGACGAAGAACATAATTCAGTTACTTTTGTCAGATTTTTTAGATTAGAAAGTTTTTATCCTGTTACCTCTCTTAGAAGCGATATAGCTGAAACAACTCTTCTTTCAAAAGAGAGCTTGTCGGTCAATGATGAGGCTTTAAGTTCGGTGGATGTTAGTTTGACTTTAAGAGGTGACGACAATCTGGCGACATACTCTGATTTGTCTTATTTTAAGGTTATTCTAGGCACCAGCACGAGTTATGTTACAAATAATGATAAGGAAATAAACGCTTCTTTAATAGGACAGGAAAACAATTTTGAAAAAATGCTCTCGCTTAGTGAGATATCATATATTTACAACGATTATCTACTTTTGACCAATTTTAGAATTGTTGGCAATGAACTTAGATTTAACATAAGCGCACAATCGACAAAATTCCAAAATGTTGTTGGCGAGGCGATTAAAATCCAATATGCTTTCAAAAATTCCATTTTCCCAGAAATAATAGATGTGACTATTCGTCAAGTCGATAGGGTGGAAAAGATAGAGTGGTTGAATGGAGGCATAACTTCTCAAGTCTATCTCAATCTCGCCTCTGACGATAGCACTGACAAATCATATACAATCAATATGTCGGTTGCTCCAAATGAGGCTTATAATAAAGAGCTTACATACTATTATCAGCCTATGGACAACAATCAAAACATCTTACAGATTACAACTTCTTCGCTAGGTCAGTCTTTTACCTTGTCTATTAGAGATACAAGCCAAGGCGGTTGGGGTTATCTATACCTACTTCCTGCCGATATGATAAAGATTGAAAGAGGAACGCAAAATGCTTTGACTTACAAACTTGTAGATGGTGAATATGAACCTTATTATCGTCCACTTGATGAAATTCATAATTGGTATAGTGAAGTGGTAAATGGTGAAAACGGCGCTTTAAACTACTTCTTAAATAATGACAACGAAAAGGTGTATTATAAAGACATTATCGTGCAAATAAGAGTGACGGTTGCAGACGGGAAAAGTGAAGAAACAGCCATTCGCGTTTATAACGAGGAAGATTTTAATGCGATAAAACTAAATCCAACACTATATTATCGCGTGATGAATGATATCACTTTAAATAATTGGAAAAGCTTTGATTTTTCAGGTATGATTTTTGGTGATAACGACAATGTTATGCTTACGATAAACGGTGAAAGTTTGGTTAACTCACTTTCAGGCGTTATTAAAGACTTAAATATTCAAGGTTCAGTCACAGGAGGCGCATTTGTTGCAAGAGAGATTAAAGGAGAAACAATAAATATCTCTAACAATACATATTTAAAGCCGACAGTTGAAAATGTCAATGTTGATGTCATTTATGATGACGAAAGCAAAAATTATGTTTCAAGCAGTGTCAGCGGAAGTTATAATTTTGGGGAAGGCACTTATGCGGGTGCAATCGCAGGCGTAAACGCTGGAAATATCATAGATTGCAAAGTCTACGGCGTCAACATGAACACGGCAGAAGCAAGTTATGTCGGTGGTGTTGCAGGTTACAGCTTTGGTTTGATTTCTGGCTCTGGCGTGGAATTCTATAATTTTGCAGGTGACAAGCCTAATAAATTTTTAGGTGGCACGGTTGGCGGACTTGTTGGCTACTTTGGTGCTGATGGCAAGAATTCTACTATAAGAGATTCCTATGTCTATGCTTTCAATCTCAATAACGGCATTGGTAGTAGCAAGATTGGTAGTTATACAAATAATATTTCTGCAAATATTGCTTTCAACGCTATCGCAGGAACAATCAATGCAACAGGTTCAAATGCGATTGAAACTTCCTTTGCGTTTATGGGCGATTATGCGCTTTTGGCGCCACAAAATTCAAACGTTACCATTAAAAATTCCTATATTTCTAATTACTACTTGCAAGAGGGGTTGTATTATCCTAAATTTACCTATTATGCTGGTGATGGTAATGTTTATTCTGCGACATACGAAAGTTTAGGAAATACCGTTTGGTCGCTTGACAGTTCAATCTGGGAGATTGAAAATATTTCAACTGAAATTAACTTTGGCTATCCTTATTTGAAGAATGTTACGCAGACACCAAAAGTTTCGGTTGCTCAAACCATTCATACAGTTGACGGCAAAAGTTTGGCGGTTGATAATGGTGTAAATGGCATTTTATATAACTATAATGTCAAAGAGCCGATTACGGGAGATATTGCAAATGGCGAGCTAAAAAGCTATTACACAATTTCAGTTAGCGAGCTGTTTGGTGTCACCGAAAGAGAAGCGGAAAGCTTGCTTGTTTCTGTAAACAATCAAGAATATGCTTCCTTCTCAAATTCTGCCATTATAACTCAGAAAACAACAGATAATTTAGTTGATAGAACGGTGGTTTTAACTCTCGTAAGTAGAACTGATTTTAGTGAAACGAAAACTTTTGAAATTATGATTTTAGACGCTATTCCGACCTTTGTTACAACAATAAACGGCGCCGAAATTCGCGACAATCAGATTGTCAATATTCAAACAGGCATTGATAATACACAAAGCATTAACATTGTTGTAGATGACAGCTTGTATCTCTATGGCGAAAGATACACTCTTATCTTAGACGATTATGAATATTATAACGAATTTGATGAATCTAATGTGTTTGAAAAGGAGACTGAAACATTAACTTACTTCTCCTCTCAGGTTGTAGGTGGAACGATTGTCTATGAGGCAGAAAATGCCCGTGAAAACGGCTATGTGTCAGCGAAAATCTCACTCGGATTAAAAAATCTTGAAGATAAACACTCTTCTTACGCCGAGGCGATAAAAGAGAACAATCAAAGGACGATTTCTCTTTCCTCTTACGATGGAGCTAATTCACTTGTGGTTGATAGCACAGCGCTACGGTTAAAGCCTCATGAAACGCAGATGTTTAAGGCAGATTTAGTGTCAGATAATATGAACGACAAAATCAACATTCAAATAGGTTATGAAGATGATATATATAATATTATATATAATGATAAGAATAACGGAACGATCACGATAAACGATAATTTAGTGCTTGATATTTCTATCACCAAGGCAGAAAGCAGTTTAAGTTACAGCGTGCTTATAGGTGTCAACAGAAATTATAGGCATAAAGTCGATAAAGATTATAACTTAAAGATTTTTGTTCGTCCAGAAAGTCAGAAAAACAGCGACAAATATCTTAGAACGATAAGTCTGCTTGTTCAAAAGCAAACAATTGAGAATGTCAATGTTGTAAACTACATGGTTAGCGGTAAACAACTTAGAAATAATACATGGTATTATGTTAGAACCGACCAAATTACTTCAACTATCACTCCGGGAACAGAAACAATACTAGCGCTTGAAGTAAATCCTAATTTTGCTCATATGTCTAACTTTAAGGTGACATATACTTTATCTAACGCCTCAGCAGGAACGGTGAGCCTGTCTAGACTTATGTATAAGGAATACTATGGTTACTATATAAACACATCAACAACAGAGTCGCTTAATTCGCTGAACTCCACAGAACGCGGACTTATGGTGACGCCAACCGATGATGATTTAACAAACGGCACTTACTATTTCCGTCTTTATGTTTCTTCAAGCTTCACAGCAAACTCTGTGATAAATATCACTTTCACCTTCTATGACGGAGATGAGGTGCTTACAACTTCGACAAGTTCATATTCGATAGATTACATACAAGAGGCGGTTGTGCGTGTCAACGGCGAAACTTCGGTTATTTTAGCTAAGAGTAGTTCGGCGACCGTCACAGTGGAAGTAGACAACGACCAAACCTTAGACAGCATATACCTTAGCGGTCATGGCGATTATATCACAATGACAAATATTGAAGCGGTTGACCATGGCACTTACACTACCTACACGGCACACATAAACACGAGTGTTCTTTCCAAACTTGCAAATGGTGCTAGCACAGGTTCGTTTACAGTCGAAGCCTCAGTTGTTGGCTATGTGAATGGCAGAGCGACATATAAATATAGCTATGCCACAATCTATCTTGTAGATTTCACAATAGATCCCGAAGAGGTTGGTGTCGCTTCTTCCGCTTCCACAATAATTTATGGCGGACAGGAGTATGATGCTTTTCATTCGTATATCAATGCAAGCTCAACTCTAAGCTTTGACTACCAAATCAATCCTGAGAGTTATAACTATAACACGGCAAATGTCGATGAAGTAAAAGCGGTCAATGAATTACTTGCAAAACGCAGTGATTTTAGAGCGGATGGTTATTATAGAGATGAAGCTAATTCTTATTATATCAACTGTAAATTCAACACATCGACGGGTAGATATGAGGCTCTTTCACTAAGAGATAGGCTTTATTATGTAAACAGTGACGGCTCAGCGACGGCTATCTATAATGTAAATCAAGGAAGCTTCCTTGAAAATTCCACTTTTGATTTCAGCGGTGGGACATCTGGTAATGGCATCACAATTAAAGGCAAGCAATCGGGCAGTGTTCTTTTAAGACTTAAAACCTTTATAATTATTGGCAATAATACCTTTGAATACGATTATGATTTTGTTGTGAGAGTGGAGATTTGGACGGATGAAGAAGTGCCTATTCCTATCTATACAGCAGAGGAATTCTTGCGATATATGAACGGAAATGAAGATAGTGAAGGCAATTTAGAAACAGGCGATTATATTTTGATGAATGATATCGTGCTTACAAATTACACTCCTTTAACTACTGAGTATGTAAACAGCTTGGACGGTAACGGCTATACAATCTTCTTAAATTCCTTTAATTACAATACTTCTTCCACCGAGTTAAATCTTGCACTATTCAGCGAGGTTACTGAAAACACAACTATCAAAAATGTTAGGGTGAATGTTTATAACGGCGGTCAACTTACTGTCAATGTCAACACTTACACAAATATTAATATTGCCGGATTTGCTCTTGTAAACAATGGTATAATCTATAACTCAGATGTTGTTTCCTTCTATGATGTAAACAATTCTCTTCGCAGATTGTCGGGTGACACCGGTATTGTAGTAAATTTTGTTAAAGGTAATGGCGGTCAAGCAACCGATTTAACCACGGGTGATATTAGTCCTGAAAATGTGAATATTGCAGGCTTTGTTTTAACTAATAACAATGTTGTGACAAATTCGCGTGTTGGCGGTGAAACATATAAATATATCCGTGAAGAATTTGACGAGAGATATTATGATGAAATGTCGCTTTCTCTCTTTACAGTTCAAGGTCAAGGTTATGTTTCAGGCTTTGTAGGTGAAAACACAGGCACAATTTCCGCTTCCTTCGCAAGCAATGTTGAGATAATTAACAGCATGAGAACAACACTCTCTGAAACTGCTGGATTTGTCAGACACAACAACGGCAATATCAACACATCTTATGTTAAAGGCGCTTATCAGTCTGATAGCTCCGACGAATATTTCTATGACGGTTCGACCATTTCAGCTACCGGTAAAGTTGGCGGATTTAGTTATTACAACAACGGCACAATCAAAAATTCTTATGTTAATTTTGCCATAGAAATAGACGAAGCAAGAAGTTATCTGTCGGCTGGCTTTATATATGAAAACGACACAGAAGGCATCGTTTCACTGTGCTTTGCGCAGGTCAAGATGTCAGAAGAAGACAGTTCATACATCAACAATATGGGTTTCTCTGGCGTTGATGAAAAAGGCAACAGCTTAAATAAAAATGATGTTGGGATTTCTTACTGCTATTATTACAGTGACGAGCGCAATATTGATATACAATCGAATTATGATATAGGCGCATATGCAATTTCAAGAGTTAATGATGAAAGCATATATTATCGTTTCAGCTTTACATCAACGGAAGGCGCGCTTGACGGCATTTGGACAATGCAGGGAGGCGATGACGGTATAACTCTTGCTAGTGCTGACCATATAGCTTTTTCAAATAGATATATTGTCTATAACGAAGAAAATGAAGAAGAATATTCACTCTTTTACAGCACGCTTAGAGATTACTCTACAAGAGCGTATGTTGACCTTTCATATGGCTCTCTCAACAATCCTATCATAATAAGAAATTCGGAAGACTTTGCAAAGGCAACAGGCAAGGCGACTGATGTTGAAATATCTTCTTATAAGCAATATTATAATGACTATGAGGTGTTTGGTCACTATCGTTTTGTGAGCGATATTGATTTTGGCACGATTGACCAAAATCTTGATGATAATAACGCGATAAGACTTACCACCACAACAAAAGACTTTACGGGTATTCTTGACGGCAATGGCTTTACCATTCACAATATGAGTTTGGAAAGTTCAAGTGTTGTAGAAAACTACGGACTATTTGCACGCATTAAAGACGGTAGCATTATGAATTTAGGGCTTGAAGTTGCCTCTGTTCATAATGGTAATGCAAGCATAGTAGGAACACTTGCCGGCACTGCCATAGACTCTCGCCTTGTGGGCTTAACCTTAAATCCTGTGGACGCAAGAGATGAAGAAGACATGCTTGTGGCTATCTCTATCCACGGACATAATATCGTTGGCGGTGTTGTTGGTGCTGTGTTTGGAAATTCAAAGTTGTCTGATATTATAATAGAAGATATCGATGTCGCAGCAAACTATTACGATGAAAATAAAGAGGTTAGGTATGAACCTAATGGCAATGGTATAGTTATTCCAAACGACAATTTGGTCGGCGAAACATTAAAGATGATAATAGAGGCTGGTGGCTCACTAAAAGGAAATATAAGTTCTTTGTCATACGCAGGAGGACTTGCGGGGTATGTTGACATCTATCAGTATGAAGATGAAGAAAATGTGACATATACGGGCTCTGTGGATTATAGTAGCTATGACCTTTCAACGATTAGAATTTATAATTCAATCAATATTTACGGCGAGGTTGCTGGCGGATTTGTCGGCTATCTAAGTGCAACCACAATCGGTTATGATATGGGCTTAGAGCTTGATGCTGACATGGGTTTGACAAATCCTTCCTATATCACCGCTAAAAATCTATATGCTGGCGGTATCGTTGGTGAAAGTTATGGCGGACTGTTTGCTAGCTATGCAGAGTATTCAAGAGAACTGCAAGACACAATTGAAGAAAATATGTATTCTTACTATAATGGCGGAACAACCGTAGAGCGTGGACAAACAAGTATCTTCTCTTATACAGCGGAAGAAAATGACAAAGTAAACAAAGACAATAATCCTTACTTTGTTGGCGGACTTGTAGGCTATGCTGGTGGTGGTTACATCACAACCTCATACAACAGATTGAATGTCGTTTCAAATATGTCAAATCATGATGACTATGAAGGTTATTTTGGCGGACTTGTGGGTGCTGTCAATGCTGATTATTATTACACCTCAGAAACCATGCTATCTCGCAGTCAAATTTCTTACTTCATGAACGAAACATATTTCAGTGGTGTTTTAAACACAACAACAAACATGCAGGGCGGTGGAGCGATAGGCTTGATTACAAGCGATAGCATTGTTGGGCTTAAAAATGTCAACACCATGCCGTATTATGAAAACAACACTGACAATATGAGTAAACTTTTTGGACTTATTGGTGGTTTTGAAACCGATGTTATGGACGGCGGAAACATATCTTTTAAAACGCCATCTCATATCTATCTTTTAGATAATTTGAATGGTCACTATGATGTTGTTTCGGGTGGCAGTTTGGCAGGTGGAGAATCTCCAACAACCAGCATTGCCGTTTCTGCTTTGTATCTCGCTCAAAACGATGTGACCGTTAATCTAGCAACTAGATATAACTATATATTTGGTTACACTGACTCCTTGATAAAAGTGGTAAATTCTAGCCTTGATGAAACAGTAACTTCGCAAATTACCAATGACAGAATTATGCAAGTTGAATGGATGAAAGATTTGCCGACAATGGAGCTAGGGTATACCAAGATGAACCAATATTTCCTAAGAAATGATTGGGACCCTAACTATTGGGAGCATGAAGTTAACACTCTTTATCCAAGAATTGTTTTGACACCTCGCACAAATGTTGTCTTTTTGGATGCTTATGAAGAGAGCATACGCAGTGTTATGGAGGCTATCCACAGCAATTCTTCGCTGACAGTTGTCGTTCGTGGTATGATTGAACCGGATAATCCAAGCGGTGGCTACACAGATGTCAATCTCACCGGTTCTTATGAAAACGGCGAGCCGATTATTGACGCAATGGACAGGGCAACGAATTTCTCTGGAAAATTCATTTCCTATGAAGAATATATGAAGACACGAAGTGAGGGCGTTATCTCATCGCAAGATGTTGTGGTAAAAGGTGAAGGTGGGTATGTTCTCGGTGGCACGGCAGGCGAAAATGTTGGACTAATCCTAGACCAACCTATCTTCAAAAGCGTCGACTATGGCTTTGAGTTGAATGGTCTAAATATCTACTATGTCAATGAAGAGATAGAAACAACCAAGTCAGGCTACACTTCGCTTTTGGTGGCTAGAACAGCGACAAATGCAACATTTACCAATCTTGATATTCACCTTAATAGCTCTCTCACCTTGCAAGCTGACACCTCTGGCATGGCGGGACTACTTACAGCAGAAGCGGTATCTTCTGATTTCCTAAATATAAACATCATCTTTAGAAGAGATAAAGACGCTGACACTAACGCAAGTGATATTCTTTTCAACGATTCAGCATCAGACCTTTTGGATGGTGAAAGTCAGTATTTTGGAATTCTTGCGGGCAGAATGGTTCAAAATTCGCCATATAAGGGCATGACGATTTCTAACATCAACTTTGCAGTAGAAGAAAAGACGCAAGGTAGCTCGGGAAGTCTAATAAATAAAGCCACAATTAAGGTCGATTTTGACAGAACTTCGGATAAATCATACTCATTATTCTTTGGACTGCTTGCAGGCGACAGCTCCATTGATGACAGCGCCAATATTTCTACATTTAGAATGACATCTTTAAATAGGTATCTTGAAAATGACTATAATATTGCAATTTCGCTTAATGACCCAATAGTTGCCGACGCTCTTAAAGAATTATATGTTGGCGCTTACTTTGGACGAGCAAATTTCACTGTTATTGAAGGTGTTTTAAGTGATGATAACTATCCTATTAATGGCATAACCATAAATCAAGGACTAAGTGTAGGAACGGAATATGTAGGCTTAGGTTTTGGTAAAGTGACAGGCAGTGGAACTATGTCAATAAGCACTAATGTTGAGCGTGAGGTTTTCTTCAATGTAGCAGGAAAAATAACACATGAGGCTCCAAGGACTATATTAAAAAATGGCAGTGCAACGACGGCTTATATTGGAGGCCTTATTGGACAGGCGGAAATGAACTTAATTTCCATTGATAACACGGTAAAAACCAATGTGCGCGTGCCGGGTCCAGATTATATTGGGACATTTGCATGGGACAAAGCATATATTGGTTCGCTTATAGGTAATTTAAATGGATCATTAAGCGCCGAATCTTTTGAAACAAATAATACTTTGTATATGGTTGCCAATGAGAGGTCGCAATTTGAAACAAACATTTATTACGGACTTGTTGGTGCAACGAGCGGAGCCTCATCTGTTGAGCTTGGCACGGGTCAAGATGTGAAACCAATGACTTCAAATGATTCTGTAACTATTGGAAATACAATTGGAGATATATATGTCGGTGGTGTCATTGGTTGTGTAAGCAGTGAAACTGTTAACAAATTAGCAATTGCAAACTATATAAACAAAAGCTCATACGAATTTAGAAAATGCGAAAATGTTGTGGTTGGTGGTGTCATTGCCGATGCGAAAACAACTTCATACAAAGTTAGAACTTCTGGTTTTGGCGGAAAGGTTGTGTTTGATGCTAGCGAAGGGTATAACCTTACAGTTGGTGGCGTCATTGGTGTTTCGAAAACTTCAACGGAAAAAAGTAGTATTTTGAGCGCATATTCCTATGGTGATGTCTTTGTAAATTACGGTAGAGATGTTCGACTTGAAGAATATAACTTTG
>CALVZE010000003.1 GCA_944372445.1 uncultured Clostridia bacterium | reverse complement strand
CCGAGATATTGAAATTGCCGGAACCATTTATGCCGTAAACTCAAAACTTGGACTTGATTTGCCAGAATTTAATTTTGATGAAATTCAAAACTGGTCTGATGAAGATTTGAATTTGTTTAAGTCGAACTTGCAGAAAATACGCTCAGCTTCAAAGCAAATAATTGCAAATGTTGAAAATTCTGTCGAATATGCAGTAAGAAATCTTGCGAAAGAAAAGACTGAAACAAAAGAAGAAGTTAAAGAAAAAGTCGCGGTAGAAGTGAAGGTTGAAGAAAATGAAAAACCCAAAAGAACTGCAAAGAACAAGAAAAAGACAAACGAAAGTGAGGTGGAGTAATATGTTAAATATTGGTGGAGAACTTGCGTTTGTTTTGCAAGATATAGACTATTCTTCAAAGAAAGATTTGCTTGATAAACTTAGAGCAATTAGAGATGATTTAAAGAATTATGATGAAAAAAAAGAAATCAGACCAATTTTAGCTGTATCAATACAGCAAGCTTTTTATTCAAGTAATTGGGAACTTATGAAATACAAAGATTTTCTGAATTGGAGGAAAACAAATGAACAAGGACAAAATAAGAGTGTTAATTAAAGAACCCGGGAAAGAGCCAACTATTGAAGAAATAGATGATACATTGGAAACATTTCAAAAGATTGTTGGGGGACATATTGAACTTATTGAAATGCCGGGGACAGATGATATTGATATCTACGCAAACGATGAAGCAATGTTAAATCACGAACCGGGCAATATTTGGATAGCAGGCACTGGAGATTGTGTTAAAGGCACTTGCTATATGGTGGGATATGATTCCGATACGGGAGATAATATAAGTCTAACTGACGACCAAATAAAAATTTGTAGAAGATATATAAAGACCTTTGAATTGCCAAAAGAAGCCGATTTATATAGAGATTACTTTCAATTGGTTCCAAAAATGTATAAGAAAAGCGAAAAATATCTTAATAAATCTATCTCGGAGATGTGATATGGAAAACAGAATGTCAATTAAAAGGAAAGGTTTGACTTTAACAGTTTTTGAAGATGATATTGAGGATCCAAGAGAATATTATAAAGATACAAATATGTCGAAAATGATTTGTTTTCATAGAAGATATCAACTAGGCGACAAACATAATTTCAAAACTCCAAGCGAGTTTAATGAATGGTATAACAAAAATAAAGATAAAGTGGCTTGTATTATGCCACTTTATCTTCTTGACCATTCTGGACTAGCGATGTCAGTGCACGATTTTCACGATCATTGGGATAGTGGACAAGTTGGATATGCTTATATTTTAAAAGAAACATTAAGAGAACACAATATGGCAGATGATATTGGAAGTTATGATACTTGTCGCGCTTTAATTGAAACAGAAGTTGAAGAATATGATAGATGGCTTCGTGGTATTCCACAATACTATGCTTTTGATATTACAGACCAAAATGATGAACTCATAGAATGTATGGGTGTATTTGAATTTACTACTTTAAAAGAAATGATTGGTGAAATGAAGGAACGAAGTGAACATAGTTATGATTTTTTGTTTGACACATTGCTTAAACAGGAAGAAAACTACTTATGAGTAAAAGCAAATCAACAATATCTTGGGGAGTTTTGTTTTTAATTATTGGAGTTTTAATTCTTTTTATATTTGCACTTACCCAAAGAGTTAGTTTTGAAAAACAAGAGCCATTAATATCCGTAGAAGGATTTGTATTTAATGGAAGCAAAATAGTTGAGTATAATGGTGATAAAGAAATAGTAGAAATTCCAAGTTCATATTCATTTGGTGATACTGAAAATTATAGTGGAATTATTACATTTAATGATAGAGCAGAGGCTTTTCAATTTTTACAAGAACATTATACCACTGGTGCTAATGGATATTATGATTTTTATGAAATGATATATAATCAATTATATCCTTGGACTTATGAATACTCAATAGATACACCTACTTTTATTGAAGGAAGAGATGTAAAAATAACAAGTATTTCAAATAGTGTTTTTCAAAACAATAAAAAAATAAAACAAGTCATTTTACCAAAAACAATAGAAACAATAGAACTGTTTGCTTTTAGAGATTGTTCAAATTTAGAAATAATAGAATTTAGTGAGGGACTTAAAAGAATAGGCGACAGTGCATTTTGGGGAACAAATATAAAGTCGCTAATTTTGCCTAGCACAGTCGAACAAATAGACCCTTATGCTTTTTTTAATTGCAAAAATCTTGAAGAAGTTGAGTTATCATCAAGTCTAAAAAAGATGACTCTTGGCACATTTAATGGTTGTGATAACTTAAAACAGGTGACATTCCTATCAAAGAATGAGGTGTCAGCAAATTTTACTACTTCTTATCAACCATTTTCAAGATGTCCTAACTTGGAGTCAATTTATGTTTATCAAGAGTTATTAGATTATTATCTAAATACAGAACCGTGGAATTTATATGCAGGAAAATATAGCTTAATTTAGGGGGGATTTATGTCAACAAGAAGTTTGATTTGTGAAAAGATTGGTGACGATAAATATAAAGCAATTTATTGTCATAGTGATGGTTATTTAACCTATAATGGCGCAATGCTTATTGACCATTATAAAGATAGAAAAAAGATTGAAGAACTTTTAAATCTTGGAAATATTTCTTGTCTATGTGAAAAGGTTAATCCAGATCCAAGTAAACCACATTCATTTGATTATAGTCAAAGACAAGATGATGTTGTGGTTGCTTATGGAAGAGATAGGGGAGAAACTGACCAAGAAGCAAGTATCTGTTCTTTAAAAGAACTTAAAAAATGGGGTTGGATTGAGTATATCTATATATTTAACGATAAAGACAAATGGATATATGCTGAATATCCATTTGATGATTTCAAAGAAGTGCAAAAAGGGTTAGATAAAGAATATAAGCAATTAGGGATAAAACGACCAAAAGATTTTTACGGATTTTGGACAGAAGCAACATTACAAGCAGAGAAGAAGCGACAAGCACAAGAAGAAATGTAGGAGGGAATTATGCCAAATTGGGTAAGAAATCGTTTAACAATTCGAGGTCCACAATATAAAGAAGTTCTACATCAAATCACAACATTTGACAACGAAGAACATAAAGTGGTTTTGGATTTTAACAAAATCACGCCTATGCCAGAAAGTATAGCGAAAATGGAATCTTCTTCACGAGTTCCAACATATATAAATCTTTTTATGAACTCAATAAAAAAGACAGATGAGTTTAAAAAATATATATCGATTATTGTTTCAATTGGTGAAAATTATATCGGAATGAAAGACGATGAATTTAAAGAGAAATTAAAAGAAATTGCAGAAGAAAAAGATTGGAAAGGAAAGAAAAGATTTGAGAACGAACAATCAGTTTTGAATTATGGCAAAATGGCACTAGATAACATTTTAAATTATGGTGTAGTGGATTGGTATGATTGGAGTATTCGAAATTGGGGGACCAAGTGGAATGCACACGAAACAGAAATAGAAGATAATGTAATTTTATTTGACACAGCTTGGAGTCCTGTTCCAGAACTTATGCTGAAATTATCTTCTATGTTTCCACAAAACTTATTTGAATATGAATTTGCTGAAGAACAAATTTGTGTTCTTTGTGGTGAATATGAGTTTGAAAATGGTGATTGCACAAAAGAACTCATTTTTGATGAAGGCAGCAAAGAAGCTTATGAAAAAGGTTTTGAACTTTGGCCTGATTCTAAAAGATATTATTCTTTTAATAAGAAAACCCATGCTTATGAATATAATCAGTGTGATGAAGAAATGTAGGAGGAAATTATGTCGGTAAAATACTTGATTAAAGGCAAACTTTATGATCCAATACTATTTGGTGATGAGGACGAAGATTGGGTAGGAGATGAAGAAAACCCAACTTGTGGAGATTGCGGTGTTCACGTTGGAGAAAAACATTTAGATATGTGCGATATTGAGCGCTGTCCCGCTTGCGGATTGCAATTTATCTCTTGTGATTGTGGCATTAAGTATAAACTTGAAAAAAAGGATATGAAGGATTTAGATAAATATATCAAAAAGCAAGAATATTACAACAAAGAGAAATATAAAAACACACAAAGAATTTTGAAAGAGATAGCTGAATATAAAGCAAATAGCCGAAAATCTAAAAATAAAAAATATGACTCGGAGATGTAATATGTTAGAAGATGAGTATAGAGAGTTCGTGAGAGAACTTGATAGAGAACACGAAAAATATAAAATGCAAATGAAAAAACTTCCAGCAGAAGAATTATACGAAAGTTTTTATCAAATTCACGCACACGAAGAATTTTATAATTTCCTTGTAAACTATGGCAAAAGTTATATGAGAAGAGATTTTGCAAAAAAAGAAATTGTAGAAGATTTGTATTATAGATTTATGAAAACAGAATATGACTTGACGCAAGATGATTTGAGAGAATTTATTTACTATGATATTCAAGATAGATACAAGAAATTAAGCAGTGAGGAAATGTAAATTATTGTGGAAGATATTGAATATGAGTATCTCAAATCTAATTTAAGAAATTATCTTGAAAGTCACGGAATAAATACAAGTCGAATGTTTCGATGTATAAATCCCAATCACAATGATAGCAATGCTTCAATGAAATATTATGATGATAACAAAGTTTATTGTTTTGGTTGTGGTGAAACATATAACTTGTTTGATTGTATTGCAATACTTGAAAATGTTGATAACAAAGAGGCTTTTAAAAGGGCATTGCAATATTATAAAATGGGTCAAACTTTAAGAACAATAAAAGAGTTCACAAAAGAAAAAAATAAAGAAAACAATCAAAAAGAGAAAGATTATTCAAGGGCATATAAAATTTGGACTAAAAATTTAGATAAAGAAAAAAGTGCAAAAAATTATCTTTTAGGTAGAAAAATTGATGAAAAAACAGCAAAAAGATTTAATTTAGGCTACAATGAGTTTAATTTTGGCAATAAGACTCTCAAAGCAATTATAATCCCAATTTCAAAAAATGGGTTTACAGCACGCAACATAGATACATCAAATAATGAGTTGAGATACTATAAAACAAAAAGTCATCATACTGATATTTTTAACAAAGAAGCATTATATAATGATAAACCATTTTGTTTTATTACCGAAGGTGAGTTTGATTGTTTGAGTTTAGAAAGTGTTGGTGCTAATGCAATAGCACTTGGGAGTGTGAGCAATTTATCTAAGTTTAAAAATTTGGAGTTAAACAAGAAAAAAATTTATATCACTGCTTTTGATAATGATGAAGCTGGCGAAAAAGCAACGGAAGATGTTATCAAATTTTTCAAACAAAACAAAATTAAATATCTTACTTATAATAGTGTTGATTATAAAGATGTAAACGAAGCATTCGTCAAAGATGAAGAAAACTTTAAATCCTGCATAGAAAATATTGTGAAAAGGGCGATGAAAAAAGTTAACGAAGAAGAAATGAGTTAAGGGGACTACTATGCAACAATCAATGTTTGATATGCTTGGTAGTGACTTTGATTGTTATAAAGAAAAAGATAGTAATGATTGGTATTGGCATTTTAAAGATTATCCGAAAAACAATGGGTTAAAAGTATTTAGCACATTTGCTTGTGGAGGAGGCTCCACTATGGGATATAAGTTGGCAGGATATGATGTTGTTGGTTGCCTTGAAATTGACAAACGAATGAATGAGATATATCTTGCCAACCATAACCCTAAATTAAACTTTGTGATGGATATTCGAGATTTCAATAAAATTCCTAATAAAGATTTACCAAAGGAATTGTTTGAGTTAGATATACTTGATGGAAGTCCACCTTGCACTACATTTTCAATGGCAGGTTTGCGAGAAAAAACTTGGGGGAAGAAAAAGAAATTTAGAGAAGGACAAAAAGAACAGACGTTAGACGATTTGTCTTTTGTGTTTATAGAAACTGTTAAAAAGCTTAAACCAAAGTTTGTTGTTATGGAAAATGTCGAAGGACTTACAAAGGGAAATGCTTGGAGATATGTTCAAAATATCTATAAACATTTTCATAATATCGGATACAAGGTAAAACATTGGCTTCTTAAAGGTGAACAAATAGGAATACCACAGAAAAGACATAGAGTATTTTTTATTGCGACACGCTTAGATGTCGATTTGAATAAACTGAATATGTCTTTTCTTTATAGACCTATTACATTTAGTAAAATTAAGTCAAAAGATGGAAGCGAAAGAGGAATAACAGATAATCTTAAAAAACTTATAGATAATGCCAAATATGGAGATCGCAATTTAGAGAACGCTTGTAGAAAACTTAGAAACAAGAGTTCTTTTTTTAATTACTGCTTTGTTTATGACGATCAGGTTGCACCAACAATAACTGCCCATTGTAATAACATAAGGTGGTGCGATAAAAAATTCTTATCTAAACAAGATATTGTGTCAATTTCAACCTTTCCACAGGATTTTAACTTTCTGTCGGAGAGTTTAGATAATATTGCCTATGTGTGTGGAATGAGTGTCCCACCACTTATGATAAAAAGAGTGGCAGAAAGATTGATACCTTATCTAAAAGGAGACAATAATGAATGAAATATACGCAAGAAAGAAATTAATAAATTTATTGAAAGAAGAAGTAAAAGATATAGATACTAAATGCAAGAAAGATGTTTTTGAGAACATAAAGAATCTTATAGAGGATTTTGACGCAGAACATAGCACAGATTACTATGATGATATAAGAGAAATTTCGGATATATTAGACGATGATGATGTAGATTATTGGCTTAAAGCTGCTGCAAAAGATGGAGTGGATAGAGTTCGCTGTTTTGTAGCAGATACTTACAGTGATGATATTTACAAGTTAGATGGTTATAACAATCTTGCCAACGTCACAGATGGTGATTTAGAAAGTCTTGTTTATGATTTAACTGAAAAGATTAAAGATGATATAGAAAATTTAAAAGCAAGTGAACTATGATGGGGAGGATTTGACATAATTCTTTTTATTTCGATAATTCTTTTTGGAATAAAAAAAATTTTGTATGTCAAAAATTTGAGTATGATAACATTAAATGAATTAAATGAAATGAAAAATCAAGATTTTAAAACTTGTAATACAAATAGTTTGGTTGATATTAGAGATATAAATATCGACACATCAAAAAGTAAACACGAAAAGTTAATTGACTTTATTGAAAAGATAAAAAATCCCTATCTTTTTAAGGTTGGTGATTTGGTTGTTAAAGTAAAATTTGCTGACACAAATAAGAGTTTTCAAGATAAAATGGAAAAAATTTTACTTGCAAAGATAGGAAATTAAGATAAATTTTAAAAATCACTGTATATTTTTGAGATGATGTGTTATAATAATATCGTATTAGATATTCACGGCATATCATCTCAATTTTATTATGAGGAGATATGCTTATGGAAAATGTTTTTGAAAATAAAGTAAGCGGTAAAATTTGGAATACTGCTTTGTATATACGTTTATCTCGTGAAGACGGTGATAAAATGGAAAGTGAGAGCGTAAAATCTCAAAGAGAGATGTTGCGTAATTTTTTGTTGAAAAACCCAGACCTTAAACTTTATGACGAGTATATAGACGATGGTTATACTGGCACAAATTTTAATCGTGATAGTTTTGAAAGAATGTTTAATGACATAAGAGCGAATAAGGTTGATTGTGTTATTGTAAAAGACTTATCAAGACTTGGAAGAAATCATATTGAAACAAGTAAGTATATCGAAATCGTTTTTCCAATGTTGAAAGTGAGATTTATTGCTATAAATGACCAAATAGATAGTTTTTTAAATCCGCAGTCTATAAATAATGTAATAGTTCCTTTTAAAAACTTGCTCAATGATGAATATTGTCGTGATATTTCTATGAAGATTAGAAGTTCTCTTACGATTAAAAGAGAAAATGGGCAATATATAGGTTCATTTGCTTGCTATGGATATATTAAAGACCCAAATGATAAGCATAAACTCATTGTTGATGAAGAGGCTGCTGATAATGTAAGAATGATATATAAAATGTTTTTAGAAGGCGCCACAATTCGTTCAATAGCAATTTATATGAATGACAATAATTATTTAACTCCAAGTGAATATAAAAGAAGTAAAGGATATAAAGATAGACATTTTTCTACAACTGGAAACCCTAAATGGGACTCACTTGGAATAAAACGTATCTTAACAAATCAAATGTATGTTGGAGATATGGTGCAAAAGCAAGCAGAGATAGTTAGTTATAAAGTTAAAATTTGCCGAAAAGTTGATAAAGACAAACGAATAATTGTGCCAAACACGCACGAACCTATTATTTCAAGAGAAGATTTTGAAAAAGTGCAATCATTACTTGCAAGAGATACAAGAGTTTGCACAAGCACCAAACAATTAGACTTATTGTCAGGTTTTTGCAAGTGTGGAGATTGTAGGCGGGGTATGAATAAAAAGCATATTCATCAGCCTTACAAAGAGTATTACTATTATATTTGTAGCACTTTTAAAAAATCTGGACGCAAAGCGTGCACAAAACACGCAGTTCAAGTTGATAAAATCAAGGAAGCGGTTTTTGCTGTGATAAAGCAGTATGTAAATATTGCAATAACGATGGATAGCCTTATTGATTTCATAAATAGAAGTGAAGAACGGACAAAAGAGACGGCAAAAATTGATAAGATGTTAAAATCGAAATATGCAGAAAGAGATGATATAAATAGACTGCTTGAAGATTTGTATCCAGATTGGAAAAAAGGATTTATCACGCAGGATATGTATCTTTCTATGAAAGACAAATACTCACAGAAGAAAGAAGAGATTTTAAGTGCTATTGAAAATTTGATATTACAAAAAGAAGCGATAAAAAATGGACTAACGACTGAAAATAGGTTTATTGAAAACTTTAAAAAATATCAAAACATAACAGAACTAACAAGAGATGTTGTTGTCGAGCTTATTAATAATATTTATATATACGAGGGTGGCAAGATTGAAGTGGAAGTTAAATTTAGAGATGAATATATGAACGCTCTTCAATATATTGAACTGAACAGGCAAGTATATATACAAGAGAAAAAATATCAACAGGCACAAATTGCCTTATCTATGTAGGTGAGATATGAGCCGAGTTAGTAGATACAACAATCTTGCAAAAATACAAGAAGAAAAAATTTGGAAAGCAGGGCTTTATTTAAGACTTTCAAGAGAAGACGATGTAGTTAAAAACGAAAGTGATAGTATTTCATCGCAAAGAGCCTTGCTAAATAAATTTGTCGCACAAAATCCCGATATTCAAATTGATGATTTTTATATAGATGAAGGATATTCTGGAACAAATTTTGATAGACCTGATTTTCAAAGAATGCTTGCCAAGATTAAGACAGGGGACATTGATTGTGTTATTGTAAAGGATTTGTCACGATTTGGCAGAAACACAATAGAAAGTAGCAATTATATAGAAGTCATCTTTCCTATTTTAAAGGTTAGATTTATTTCTCTATTAGATAATGTAGATACCTTTCTTGACCCAAACTCAGTAAATGGACTATTGGTGCCTTTTAAAAATATAATGAATGACGAATATGTTAGAGATTTATCTATCAAAGTAAAGACTGCTCAAAAATCCTATATGAGACAAGGTTTATTTATAGGTTCTTTTGCTTGTTATGGATATGAAAAAAGTAAAGAAGATAGGCATAAACTTGTTATAGATGTTGAGGCAAGCCAAGTTGTTAAAATTATTTATAAAATGTTCTTAAATGGCAGTAGTTTAAGCGCGATTGCAAAATTCTTGAATGACAATGAAATATTAACTCCATTTGAATATAAAAAATCAAAAGGATATAAATATAAAAATCCACATCAAAGTAAATACCATATTTGGACTGCGTCAGCTGTTCAAAGGATATTATCTAATAGAATGTATGTTGGAGATATGGTGCAAGGGACAAGAGGAACAATAAGTTATCGAAATCATAAAATCATAAAGAAATCAAGTGAAGAATGGTGTATAGTTCCAAACACACACGAAGCAATCATTTCAAGAGAAGATTTTGATAAAGTGCAATTTAGATTAGAAAATAATAGAACAAAATATATTAAACCTTTTCGAACATATATATTAGGTGGACTTGTAAGATGTGGTGATTGTGGGAAAGTGCTTCAAACTTGCATTTGTAATGAAAAAAGTTTACTAGGAAAGTATTATTATAGATGTCCAACATATATGATGACAAAAGGTAAAGTTTGCACAAAACACTCGATTAGAAATGATGTATTAGAAAAACTTGTTTTTGATATTGTAAAAAAATATATTGATATTTCAGTTAACATACAACATATAATCCAAATAATAAATTTAAAAAAATCAAATGTAAGTAGCAACATTGAGAAAGAGCATATAAAATTAGATAACGAACTCAAATCTCTTAAAGATAGCCTAACTGTCTTGTATATAAAGTTTAAGTCAGGGGAGATAACTGAGAATGATTATCTTAAACAGAGAGATATTGCCACGCAAAAGATAAACTTGCTTGAAAATCAATTGATTGCGATTTGTAGTAATATAAATAAAAATGTCGAATTTGAGAATAATAAATTTATAACCACTTTTGCTAAATACAAAGGTTTTACATCTCTTACAAAAGAGATGGCAAATGAACTCATCGAGAGAATTTTGATATATGAAAACAAGCATATTGAAGTAAAATTCAATTTCAAAGATGAGTTTGAAAAGATAAATATGTATTTAGACGAAAACTGCATAAAATAGTCATTTTGGAATAAAAAGTGGCTATTTTATGTTAATTTGGTTATAAATTTATATTTTTTTAAAAATTTTATGGTCCATACTTGACAATCCCACCTAGTTGTGCTGAAACTATGCTTGCACACTTTGAAAATTCTAAAACAACACCAGATGACTATGACCTTATTGCAACGGGCGATTTGGGCAAGCTTGGCAGTGAAATACTTGTCGACCTTATGGAGGACAAAGGCGTAAAACTTGGATTGAATTATGGTGATTGCGGGCAGATGTATTTTAGGCGCGACCAAAATACACTATGCGGTGCATCAGGGTGTGGTTGCTCGGCGACTGTGTTTAATTCTTACATCATGAAAAAATTACAAGACGGACAGTATAAAAGAGTTCTCTTTATGCCAACAGGTGCATTGCTCAGCACCACCTCTACACAACAAGGAGAAAGTATTCCTGGTGTTTGTCATGCTATTGTTATTGAAGCGTGTGAGGAATAGTTAGTTTGAGGCTATATAATATAATCAGCTTTTGGAAACCAAATTTGTTTTTTCCAACGAAACAAAAGAAGTTCTAAGTTTTATTATTGTGGGAGTTATTTATGGAGATGTTTATTGATTATTTATGGGTATTTATTATAGGCGGATTGGTGTGCATGATTGGCGAGATATTGATAATCACAACCAACATCACCTCCGCGCGCATACTTGTCACATTTGTGCTTATCGGTGTGTTTTTAGAAGCGGTCGGCGTTTTTAAGTATATTTCCGACTTTGCAGGGGCTGGCATCAATGTTCCTATTATCGGCTTTGGCGCGTCACTTGCCAAAGGGGCAATCGGAGCAGTGAAGTCGCAAGGATTACTAGGTATTTTTACGGGTGGACTTACCGCAACGGCAGGAGGGATTGCCGCGGCGATTGTCTTCGCTTTCATCTTTGCATTGATTTTTCACTCGCACACAAAAAAGTAAATATATGGTGTAGTATTTAATGCATACTACACCATATATTGTTTAATTTATTAAAAAATTTATTAAAGAAAAGATTAAAATTCGATGTTTTTCGTTTTACTTTTTATAATTTTAGTGCATTATTTTGAATAATTTGTCAACTGCTTGGCGCAAGGGTCACAATGTTATCTGAACCAAAATATACATCTGGCACATCTCCAACAATAACACTCTCTGTTACAAGAAATTCAGTGACACTGTCAACTGTTGAAGAATATGTTGGAAGCACTAAGCTGACGCTGGCATGTAGCTCTATATATAAAGAATGATTTGTTTGGTTGACGCCAGCGCTAGTAAACTTGCTTTTGAAACATGAGGTCATGGCGCCTATTTGCACAAATTTGATATTGACTGTTGGTCCTATTCCCACAAGAAAAGGTAAGCCTGTGAAGGTGCCAATCGCAATATCAATTCCGTTTTTTCCCATTTGGTCAAGATAAACTTGTGCCACTTGATAAAATCGTCGCGCAAGATTGTTGACAAGCACAGTGTCTATCGACACAAGCGTTATGTCGCCATTATTATCATAAGAAAGTTCAACTAAATCTTCATATTTAACATTTTGTTCGGCTATGACATCATAAACAGCATCGCTCACCGCGGAGGTCGAAAGTGAATAGATAGATGCCCAAGTTGCCTCTTTGACAACAGGATTTATAATACAAAACACATACAATAAAATTGAGGTGATAATTAGACACAAAAGCAAAATTGCTATTATCCTCCGTCTTTTTCTGGATTTACGCTGTAAATAGCAAAGTTTTCTCACGCTTTATATATATGCTTTTCACTTTTCAATCTTGCAAAAAATATGAAAAATGCTAAAAATTGTCGATTTTTTTAAAATTTTTAGATTTATCTTCAATTTGTTTTTCTTTTTTACAAAAAAAAGGTATAATAACCTTGTTAAGCATTTTATGCGCAATAATTCTAAAAGGTGAAACATGAAAGAAAAAAAAGATTTATCAAATGCACAGCGTTTTTTGCAATCGTATAATAATATAGATTATACCATTAGAACAAGATATAACTTAAACAGAAGCATGGGCTTTTCAGAACTTATTAGGCGTAGCGTGGCTCTAAACTATATCGTCAGAAAATATGAGGACGATTTAATTGATTTTGGCAGGCTAAGAAATGCCATCGTTCACGGAAATGAAGATTACATAATGGCAGAACCACACTATGAAGTTGTGGAGCAGATTGAAAAAATTGAAAGGCTTTTGACGGCTCCACCAAAGGCACTTGAAACGGTGTGTAGGCGTGATGTTCTCACGCTTTCAAGTGGAAAATCCATGCGTGAAGCTATCATTTTAATTGCCTCTTCAAATTATTCAAACATTCCTGTTTTTGATAATTCAGGAGAGATAATAGGCGTGGCTAACGGGCAGAAGATTTTAGATGCGCTAGGTAAATTTTTAATTACAGGTGGAAAGGCGGATGTCTTTTTAGATAACGTAAAAATTGAAGATATGCTCTCTAAGATTGAAAATAGCAATTATTACGTTTTTGCAAACAAAGACTTGACGGTGGAAGAAGCGCTGGAATTCTTCCATAACAATTCTAAACTTCTTGCTATTCTTGTTACAAAGAACGGCGGAGCAAAGGAAAAGCCTCTTGGAATTATAACAGGCACTGATGTTATTAAGATGAATAGTATTCTTGAAAATTATTGATAAATTTTTGTTGACAATTTAGTTTATAATCGTTATACTTAAACAAGGAAAACAATTTTTGTGTTTGTTTTCTAAATTATATTTAAAGGCGTTTGAGAAAAGACAACATCTTTCCATTTGTCATTACAGAGAGTTGCCGTTTGGTGTAAGGCAATATGAAGATGGTTAAGGTTATCACTTTTCGAGCTTCTGGCTGAAAATTTTAGTAAGCTTAGACGGGACTTCCCGTGATAGAAGAAGTGAGTGCTAGCTCACGAGTAAAACAAGTGGTTTAATCTTCTTAGCGAAGTCTTGTTTTGCTAAGAATTTTTTTATGGAGGTATATATGTATAGAAAGGTTGATTCAAAACTAGATTTTGTGGGTAATGAAGAAAAAGTCTTGAAATTTTGGAAGGAAAATAAAATTATTGACAAAGCACTTAAATTTAATGAAAACAGTGACAAAACTTTTGTTTTGCATGATGGACCACCTACGGCGAACGGAAAGCCTCATATTGGACATGTTCTAACTCGCGCTATGAAGGATGTTATTCCTCGTTATAAGTCAATGAAGGGTTATTATATCTATCGTAAGGCTGGCTGGGACACACACGGTCTTCCTGTTGAAGTGGAAGTTGAAAAAGAACTTGGCTTCAATGGAAAGAAAGATATTGAAAACTATGGCATTGACAAATTTATTGAGCACTGCAAAAATTCTGTGTGGAAGTATAAGGCAATGTGGGAAGACTTAACTGACAAGGTGGGCTATTGGGTGGATATGGAACATCCTTATATCACTTATGATAATTCTTATATTGAAAGCGTCTTTTGGGCTTTAAAAGAAATGGACAAAAAAGGACTTATTTATCAAGGACACAAGGTTGTGCCGTATTGCCCACGATGCGGAACTTCTCTTTCAAAAGCGGAGCTTGAAAACGGCGATAACTATAAGATTTTGAAAGAAAAATCTGTCTATGTTAAAATGAAAAGTCTAGATGAAGACAACACCTATTTTCTTGTTTGGACGACAACACCTTGGACTTTGCCGTCAAACATTGCTCTTTGTATGAATCCAGAAGAGGAATACACAAAACTTTTCTTTGATGGCAAAAACTACATCATGCTTGACAAACTTATTCCTACTCTTTTTGAAGAAGGAAGCTTTAAAAAGGTTTACACAAAGAAAGGGAAGGAGTTTGAAAATCATCGCTATGCTCCACTTTTTGATTATGTTAAAGATAAAGTGAAAAAGGGTTACATTGTGACATGCGCTGATTATGTTACAACCGAAGACGGAACGGGCATTGTTCATATCGCTCCGGCATTTGGTGAAGATGACTACAAGGTTGGCATTAAATACGGCTTAGATTTCGTTCAGCTTGTAGATAGCGAAGGCAACATGACCAAAGAAACAGATTTCGCTGGTATGTTTGTTAAAGATGCGGACAAGTTGATAATTAAAAAGTTGGAAGAGGAAGATAAACTTTTCAAAGTTCAACCTATAGAACACTCTTATCCTCATTGTTGGCGTTGCAAAAGTCCTCTTTTATATTACGCACAAGACGCTTGGTTTGTTAAGACAACAGCGATAAGAGAACAACTTGTTGAGAATAATCAAGAGATTAATTGGATTCCTGACTATATTAAAAATGGAAGAATGGGCAATTTCCTTGCAAATAACATCGATTGGAATATTTCAAGAAATCGTTATTGGGGAACACCGCTTCCTTTCTGGAAATGCGAAAATGGTCATATTCATGTGATTGGCAGTGTAAAAGAGTTAAGAGAACTTTCTGGTGTGACAGAAGAACTTGACCTCCACAAGCCAACACTTGATAAAATCACTTTTCCTTGTCCTAAGTGTGGAAAGGAAATGAGAAGAACTCCTGAAGTTATGGATTGCTGGTTTGATAGTGGCTCTATGCCATTTGCTCAATATCATTATCCTTTTGAAAATCAAGAAACTTTCAAAAAAGCATTTTGTGCAGATTATATCAGCGAAGCCATTGACCAAACTCGTGGATGGTTTAACACACTACTATCTGTTAATACTGCTGTGTTTGGAAAAGCACCATTTAAGGCGTGCAATGTTTTAGGGCTTGTTCTTGACAAAAACGGACTTAAAATGAGTAAGAGTTTAAAAAATGGTGTTGACCCTTGGTATGTTTTATCAAAATATGGCGCTGACGGCGTAAGGTGGTATTTCTTTTCAAGTTGCAGTCCAGCGCAAGGACTTCCTTTCATTGAAGAAAATTTAGTTGACCTTCAAAGAAAGTTTATGGGAACTCTTTGGAATGTTTATTGTTTCTATGTGCTTTATGCTGAAATTGATAAGATTGACCCGACTAAATACCATTTAAAAGACTGCAAGCTTTCTTTTTTAGACAAGTGGTTACTTTCGGATTTTCATGCTTTAATTAAGCTCGTTGATGACTCATTAGATAAATATGAACTTCAAACTCCTACAAGAGCTATCAGTGAGTTTGTGGATAGGCTTTCAAACTGGTATATAAGACGCTCTCGTGAAAGATTCTGGGGGAGCGAAGAAAATGACGATAAGATTTCAGCCTATAAGACACTCTATGAAGTTTTGGTGGGTCTGTCAAAACTTATAGCTCCTTTTGTGCCATTTATTGCAGAAGAAATTTATCAAAATCTTGTGAGAAGCTTAGACGCTAACGCTCCTATAAGTGTCCACTTCTGTAAATTCCCTGAGTGTGATGAAAGTTTGATTGACGCAAGTTTAAATGAAGGTATGGCTAAGGTTCTTGATATTGTGCTTCTTGGAAGAGCTTGCAGAAGTGCTAGCAATGTTAAAAATCGCCAACCACTTTCAAAAGTGATTGTCTGCTCATCAAAAGAACTTAAACTTGATGAAGAACTTCAAGAACTTGTTAAGGACGAACTTAATGTTGAGGAACTTGAAATTTTGCATAATGCTGATGAGTATGTTTCCTATGAACTTAAACCACAACTTCGAACGGTTGGTCCAAAATATGGAAAACTTTTAGGTGGAATTAAGGAATATTTATCAAAAGAAAATTCTGTGGAAGCGGTAAATAAGGTAAGACACGGCGAGAGTTTGAAGTTTAAAGTTAACGGGGAAGCGGTTGAGCTTACTGAGGCTGATTTACTTATTGGACTTAAAAACAAAGACGGGTTTGCAAGTGAAACTAATGGAGATATAACCGTCGTTTTGGAAACTAAACTCACCGAAGAATTGATTGAAAAAGGAACTATAAAAGAATTTATTAGTAAAGTCCAAAATTTCCGTAAGGAGAGCGATTTTGAAGTGGTAAATCATATCCAAATTGAAGTGAGCGGTGACGAAAAACTTGTTGATTTAATTTTGAAGTATTCCGATGTTGTCAAGAAAGGAACCTTGTCTGATAGGGTTAAAAAAGGAGCAAACGGAACGCACTCATTCAATTTTGAAGTTGATGGAAAAGCTATAACTGTTAATATTGAAAGAGTTTAAAATCAAGCTACAAAACAAATAAAAAGGAATTTTATGAGAGTTTGTGATAGTTGGAAAGATTATAAAGTGATTTCGACAGGGGATGGCTACAAGCTGGAAACTTGGGGTAAGTTTAGTTTGCTTCGTCCTGACCCGCAGGTTATTTGGCACGCTAAAAGCGACCTATTTAAACGAAAGGATGTCGATGCGTATTATGAGAAACGCGAAGGCGGTGGGCTTTGGCATTATAACAAAAGTTTGCCTGACAACTGGCTAATTTCATGGAAAGATTTAAAATTTATTGTTAAGCCTATGGGCTTTAAACACACCGGCATCTTCCCAGAGCAAGCGGTAAATTGGGAATTAATGCAAAAGCTTGTTAAAGACAGCAAAAGAGAGATAAAAATATTAAACCTCTTTGCTTATACAGGCGGTGCTTCTGTGGCGCTATCTAAGGCGGGAGCCATCGTTACGCATGTGGACGCTTCGAAGGGCATGGTGGAACGAGCAAAAGAAAACGCCAAGCTCAACAACATATCAAACATTCGTTTTATTGTTGATGATTGTCAAAAGTTTATTGAGCGAGAGATAAGGCGTGGGAATTTCTATGATGCTATCATCATGGACCCGCCAAGCTATGGTAGAGGTCCGAATGGTGAAATGTGGAAGCTTGAAGATAATCTTGCCGATTTTGTGGAACTTACAAAAAAAGTGTTGTCTAAAAATCCGCTTTTTGTGCTTATCAATTCCTACACGACAGGACTCCAACCAACGGTCATTGCCAATCTTCTTAAAGGGATTTTTGGAAAAGATAACGTTGAAGCGGATGAGATAGGGCTAATTACTTGTGAAGATTATATTTTGCCATGTGGCGCGACAGGGGTGAAAATATGGAAAAATTAAATGTGCTTTATGAAGATAATCAAATAGTGGTTGTTTTAAAACCTCAGAATGTGCCTACGCAGAGCGATAACAGTAAAGATATAGACATGCTCACCATGGTGAAAGCATATATTAAAGAAAAATATAATAAGCCTGGCGAGGCGTATATAGGGCTGGTGCATAGGCTGGACAGACCTACGGGTGGAATTATGGTGTTTGCACGAAATTCAAAGTCGGCTAAGCGTTTGTCAGAGGAGTTTGCAAGTCACGAGGTTGAGAAAGTTTATTATGCGGTAACTACAAAGATAGTTAGAGAAAAAAATAAAACACTTATAAATTACCTTGAAAAAAATGAAAAAGAAAATATCGTCAAAGTTGTTCCTATGCTAACCAACGGAGCAAAAAAGGCAGAGCTAAACTATAAGGAACTTGAAAATGACGGGGAGATGAGCTTGCTTGAAGTGAGAATACTGACCGGGCGTAGTCACCAAATACGCGTGCAACTTTCTTCCTTTGGCTATCCATTGTATGGCGATGCAAAATATGGTAAAAATAAAAATATGTCATCCAAAAATTTAGGACTGTGGGCTGGAAAACTCTCTTTCACACATCCTACCACAAAAGATAAAATGGTGTTTATGGCTTGTCCTGACACTTCAAAAGAACCTTGGAAAAGATTTAAAATGGATAAGTATTTTGTGAGGTAATATGAAAAAGAGAAGCGAAATTGAAGAGAAATATAAGTGGGACATAACCAAATTTTGTAAAAATGATGACGATTTTTATAAACGCATGAAAAAACTTGAAAAAGATATTAAAAGTATATCAAAATACGAAGGCAAACTTGACGAAGACGATATGCTTTTTGAATGTTTAGAAAAAGATTGTGCGTTTAATAAAGAGTTTGGCTTTTTGACCTTATATAGCGAGCTTTCGAAACGAGTTGACAACAGCGATACAAAGGCAAATGAAATGTGTGAAAAACTTAACACGCTAAGCACTCAGTTTTATAGCCTTACTTCTTATATTGAAGTGGAAATGGCAGAGTTTTCTGATGAAAAACTTAAAATCTTGCAAAAAAATAAGCGCTTTAAAAATTATAAACGCATGTTTGAAGCTATTAGACGCGCTAAAAAACATATTTTATCAAAAAAAGAAGAACTTTTGATTTCTAAGTTAGGCACATTTTTAGGAGGATTTACTGATAATTTTGATAAGTTCGCCGATGTGGACTTGGACTTTGGAGAAATTGAAGATAAATACAAAAATAAACATCCTTTTAATCAGTCAAATTTTACAGTCTATGCAGAAAGCGAAGATAGAACTTTAAGAAAAAATGCGTATAAGCGTATGAACGGAAAGTTTGGCGAATTTATCAATTTTATCGCAAATAATTATGCAAGCGATGTTAAAGAAGTTTGCACTTTTGCCAAAATTAGAAACTATAAGTCCGCACTTGCAAAAAAGATTTATGGCGAGGAAGCAAGCGAAAAAGCTTACTATATGCTCTTAAAGAAGGTGCGTGAAAACATAAAAATTCTTCAAGATTTTTATGAAATTAAAAGAAAAGCCTTAAATCTTGACAAAGTGGCAATATATGACACATTTGCACCAATTTCAAGTATGCCAAAGCAAAAGTTTACCTATGAAGAGGCGATAGAATTAATTAAAAAGGCATTAAGCGTGCTTGGCGATGACTATGTTGCATTGATTGATAGGGCGGTTAAGGAGCGCTGGATTGATGTCTATCCAAACTTAAACAAAGACAGCGGAGCTTTTTCATGGGGTTGTTATGGAGCGACTCCTGTTGTCTTATGTAATTTTGAAGGAAATTTATCTTCCGTGTTTACGCTTGCTCATGAGTTAGGACACGCTATGCATTCCTATTATTCTAACACGCATCAGCCTATTCAAACGGCGGGTTATGTTATCTTTGTGGCAGAGGTGGCAAGTATTACAAATGAAATGCTTCTTCTCGACTATCTTCTTAAAAACGCAAAGAATAATGAAGAAAAGAAGTATTATTGCGATTATTTTCTCACAGAAGTGCGCTCCACAATTTTCAGACAGTCCATGTTTAGCGAATTTGAAGAATGGGCTCACTCTTCTTACGAAAAAGGCGAGGCGCTCACAAGAGAAAGTATGTGCAATAAATATAAGGAATTAAATGATTTTTACCACGGTGATAAGGTTGAGCAGTTAGACGAAATGAAATATGAATGGGCGCGCATACCACACTTCTATTCTCACTTTTATGTATATAATTATGCCACCGGTATGATTTCAGCAATAAATATCGCAAGAAACATATTAAAGAAAAATGAAGGCGCAGTTGAACAATATAAAAAGTTCCTTTCGTCCGGCTCAACTGCTAGTCCTATCACGCTTTTAAAGCGTTGCGGATGTAACCTTGAAAGTGAGGAAATTTATGATGATGTTTTTGCTTATTGCAAAGACTACATTAAAATTATGGAAAAATTAGTTTAAATTCTATGAGAGTGCAGTGCGCATCCGTCATCTTGAGCTTGTCTAATACAAGCCGGTTTTCTGAGATGTTTCGACTAGAAGACATTATGCGATTGAGATTTAAAAACCTTAATCGCATTTTTAAACGGTGGTTATCATAACAGATTTGTATTTGTCATCCTGAGCAGGAGAATATGGCTTTTACAAGTTTTATGAAAAAGTTAACTCGCTTTTTTGCAACATAAGATAAAAATATAAAAAAATCACTATTTTTTTTGATTTTTAATCAAATTTATCAGCAAAATAGTGATTTTTTTGTAAGAAATAAAATTTTAATCTTATTTTAGGCTACATTTTCTTTAAGCAATTTTTGAGCAAATGTGTTGTCAACAACTTCTGAGAAAACTGATTTTTCTGTTATGACATCAGCATTTAGCATAACATTCATAAGGTTGTCGAAGCTCTCACTCGACATTATCATATCATTGCTCCATGCATTAATTAGAACATACTGCTCGACTGCCACTTGTAACTCTTCTACGGTATTTCCATCAAAGGATGGCAAAAGTGCTTGTGCAACAGCATAGGAATCGTTGGTGGCAATATAATTGTAAGCGCGCTTTACTGCTGTTAAGAATTTTTCAACAACATCGCTATGGTCCTTAATATAATTTTCGCGAGCAATGAAGCAGGTGTATGGTATCGAGCCAGAAAGTTCACCTAAGCTTGCAACAATTTCAGAGCCTTCAATTGAATTTACAACATTTGTTGCTGTTGGTTCAAAGAGGGTGCAGTATTTCACTGTGCTATCATTTTCCCAAACGCTTGCAGTGAGGTCAAAAGCGACATCGGTTCTTAAATTTATTTGGTCGGCACCTGTGCCTATTTCATAACCGTTTGCTTCAATAATATATTGAAGAGTCATTGCAGGAAGTCCGCCAGCTCTTCCGCCGATTATGGTTTCTCCAACCATATCTTCAAGGCTAAAATCTTCGACAGCTTCTTTCGAAACGATAAAGGAGCCATCGCATTGTGTAAGTTGCCCGAACACAACAGGGGCGTTTGACACTCCTTGTTGATTTGTGTAAACTGCTGTTTCTGGACCTGCCAAAATCATGTCCGCTGAGCCTGAAAGAAGCGCGCTCATAGAAGTGTTTGAACCGCCACCATTTGTAAGAGAAACTTCAAGCCCTTCGTCTTCAAAGTAGCCATTGTTTATAGCAACATAAAGCGGGGCATAGAAGATGCTGTGAGTGACTTCGTTTAACTCAATCTTATTGTAGTCCTTTTTGTTACAACCGAAAAGCAAACCGCTGACTGTCACCATAAGTAACGCTAAGCAAAACACTGTTAGTCTTTTCCAAATTTTCATTTTTCCTCCTTACAAATAAAGTCTATGACGGAGGAGCTATTTTTGTTTAACAAAGAAAAAATAATTATGGGCTACCATATATTGGTGAATATAATCGTGTTAATAAAAAACAGCTAAACCTAGCTATTTTTTTAGAAATTTTTTAATAAAAGTGAAAATTTTATCATTTTATATATACTTAAATTTTTTTAACTCCTCTTTTTGGTCGGGCGACAGGCGGAATGAATCGTGACACTTTGAGATTGCTTTATTGCGAATTAATTTATCGGAAAACTTTTGAAGTGCTTGTTTGCCATATTCGAAATTTTTGCAAATAAGTGAGCATAGATACCAACTTATTGCCATTTTTACATAATATTCACTTAAATTTTTGATTTTTTCTTCTGTTGTTCCATTATTTGAATAATTTGTTTTAGATGATAGGGTGTTTGAAAGTGAAACAAGAGAACTTATAATCTCTTCCAAATTTTCATCATTCAAAAAGAACGACATTAGTCCTATTATTCCTATTCGTTTTTTATATAGGTTCGTGTTGTTTAAAAGTGAGAGAAAATATCTCCTGCCGTTTTCTGTTTTTAATCTCTTCAAGGAAGATGTTATCATATCACAGGTTGCCCAATTATCGATGCAGGAGTTAAACTCTTCAAAGGCTTTGATGATTTCTACGTCTGTCCATTTTTGTTTAGAAAGCACAAATCCTTTTAAAAGAATTTCCTCGTGTGAAGTGTTTTCAATATCGTCTAATCTAATTTCATTTTTTGCTAGCAAACATGCAAACTTTCTTAACTTTTCTGTTCGTATGCCATATATAGGAAGTTTAGTGTAGATTAGTTTTTCATGGAAATGTTTTAGATTTTCCTCGGCATTTTCAGTTAAAAATTCTTTAATCATAGTTTCCTCTTATTATGTTTAAATTTACTAAAAGAGATTTTGAATTAAATTTGGTATTATATTTTGTTGTTTTAACGAAATATCACATAATCCAAACAGTGTTTGGTTTATTCGCGTCTAAGTGATTCCACAGGGTCAAGGCGGGCGGCTTTACTTGCAGGATAAAGTCCGCTGAGTATGCTGATGATGACTGAAACGCCGAGAGCTATAAAGACATAATACCATTTAAACGAAAGTGGGGCGATGCCAACAAGATGTATTAGCACGATGTAAATTATAACAAGAAGCACGCCGGCGACAATAAGACCGCAAATACCACTAAGTAAGCCAACGAGGAAACTTTCAGAGGAGAAAATACGATGTATATCTTTTTTTCTTGCGCCTATTGACTTCAACACGCCGATTTCTTTTGTGCGTTCACTGACGCTCATATACATCACAACCAAAATCATTATTGCGGACACCACAAGCGAGATAATTGAAAGAATTACAAGAGAGGTGCCGATTGTGCTTGCCATGCTTTTAAACATATTTGCTAAACTCTCTTCAATAGAACCGGTGTAACCATCAAGCGTGGAGATATAGCGGTTTATGGCACTGGCAATCTCTTTGGCTTCCGATTCTGTTAAGTCATTACTATCAATCATTGTTTGAATGTAGTAGGTGGTTGGTTGCGGTGTAGAATAGTCATCGTAATATGACATAAAGAAGTCATAATCTATATAAATTACAGGAAATCCGCTCATCACGGAAGTGTCGACGATGCCTGTGATTTCCACTTGATTGATAGGTATCTCTTGGTCGAAATCTGGCAAGTTTATATCTACATAAAAGTCAATCTTTTTGCCGATAGGCGTTTCCTCGCCAAAAAAACTATATACGGCAGGTGTGAGCATAACTCCGCCTGAGCTTGTTGACATTTCTCCTTCAACCAAATTCCTGTCTGAGTAGTATGGCGGGGTGGTGTAAAGGTAATAAATATTAAGTTTTTCATCATCTGTAATTTCGCCGTCTTTGTTAAAATCATATTCTAAATACGCCGACACAGGTCCTAGCATAGTCATTATGTTAAATCCAGGAGTTAAATTTTCATCTGTTAATTCGTAGTTATAACCATTTTCCTCTAAATATTTATTTATATCATCTTTGAGCTTAGTTATCTCGGTTCCCTCGGCGTCAAAAAGTGGTATGTCAGTTATGCTTTTGCTTTGTTTTGATATTGTAACTATCGTTGGGTCAGAGTAGGATTTCATGGTGTTGTTGATGTAGTCCGTAATGCCAGAGCTAAAACAAAGCATGAGAAGTAAACTACCAATTCCTATTGCCACACCAAAAGCCATAAGTAAATTTTTCGTTTTGCTTGCCAACATGTTGTGTAGCGATAATTTTATCGCTGAAAGGTATGACAAATTTTGTTTTATAGGCTTTTTCGTCTTTTTTGGCTCTATATTTTCCCTAAAAATCTTAGCTTTTTCTTTCTTATATTTATTATTTTGTTTATCGCTGACAATTCTTCCGTCAGAAATTTCGACAACGCGTGAGGAAATTGAGGCGACTTTTTCTGAGTGTGTAACCATAATTACAAGTTTTCCACTGTCTGCTATTTCTTTCAAGATTTTCAGTATTTGCATGGTTGTGGAAGTATCAAGCGCACCTGTCGGCTCGTCAGCAATGATGATGTCTGGATTATTGATTAAAGCTCGGGCGATAGCCACACGCTGTTTTTGTCCGCCGGAAAGTTGAGTCGGTTTTTTCTTTATTTGTGTTTCTAGTCCAACAAGTTTAAGCATATTTGTGGCACGCTCTATCTTTTCTTTTTCACTGACATTAGAAAGCGTCAAAGCTAAGGTGACATTGTCAAGTATTGATAGGTGAGATATAAGATTAAAAGATTGAAAAACAAATCCCACTTTATCTTTTCTATACTTATCAAGTTCTTTGTCAGAGAGTTTGCTTAAATCTTGGTCGCAGGCTATAATATTGCCTGTAAAATCAGAGTCAAGTCCACCGATTAGGTTCATAAGTGTGGATTTACCACTTCCGCTTTCACCAACAATAGACACAAGCTCTCCACTTTTAAAGGAAACGTTTATATTATGTAGAGCTTGGAAATTTTCATATTTATTAATTTTATATATCTTATTGACGTTGATGATTTTTAACATATCTTCCATAGGTTTCTCCTATTTAATTTTTGTTTAAATAATGTAAAAATATATGACGCAAGCTGTAAATATATATATTTTTAATAACAGCCTATATCTAATATTTTATACCATTGCCATCATTTTTTCAACCTTAGAAACAAAATTGTTAAAGATTTCTAAATAAATATCGGTTGAAGATATAAAAAAACGGACTAATTTTGTCCGCTTTGGTTATTTTTCTTATTTTCATTATAAAAGTCAAACGCTTTCATGATTTCTTCTAAGCCAACCTTGGGATGCAAGGCTTCTTCAAAACTAAAACCGCTTTCGCTTTTAGGATATTTTGTTTCGTTTGGAAGTATTCTTTCATTTATAACTTTATCCATATTGGTGGATTTATTTTGAGAAGTTTCTTTTGGTTTAAAAACAAAACTATTTCTTTTATAAAAGTTGGTATATTTTGTCGTGTCAGAAATGTTGTTGGTGTTTACTTTAACCTCTTTAACTTCCTTTTTAGGCGCTTTATACTCTTGCATTTTGTTTAACAATAGGCGCATACTGTCATTAGAAGAATTGATAGGACTATTGATATAATTTTCAGGAATAAACTTGTCTTTATAATCTGTGATAAGGCTGTAAAGTTCTTGCAAGATTTTGTTGTATTCGGTGTTTCGGCGCATGTTTGGAAAACGCATATCAAGTTCGTGAACCAAAAGTTTCAGTTTGTCAAACACAAGTGAATAAAAACTGCGTGTGCCTTCTTCTTGAAATTTTTTTGCCTTTTCAAGCACATCAAGTGCTTCTAAAATACTCTTTTCCTTATGAGCAAGTTCGGTGTGTTGATTTTTGAAGTTTAACAGGCGTCTTTCGCTTTCTAGCGTTTTCAATTTTTCGTCCATCAGTTTGGATTCATAACTAGCCTTTAAACGCTCGATATACGCATCGACTTCTTGCTTGTTGTAGCCATTAAATTGTTCTTTGAAATTCATTTTAAGCACTCCTTTTATTTTTTACTACACAAAAAACTCACAGTTATTATCACTATTAATAATAACAAAAATGATAGGCAAATTGCAATAGAAATAGTGTAAGTTATCAAATTTAATTTGTATAAAAGCTCGAAAATAAGCACGAAAAATAGCGAATAAAAGATAACCAGGTGGAATTTTTGACCGCAAACCAAGAAAGATAGTATAGAAGCCAAGGCAAAACTTGATAGGAGGTATATGCTTAAATAATCTAAGGTGTTTGTGAAGGTGTAGGTAAATCCACTTATGCCAACAAACAGAATTGAACAGCCAAAGTAAAAGGCGCTATCCAATTTAAAAAATCTACTTTTTAATATTTCATACAGTCCTATAAGCGTGCAAAATGCATAGAACCAAACTGTTTTATAACTGCTAAACAAGAATATGTTTAAAACTATAAAAGCGACAAAAACAATGAGAAAGGTTATGAGAACGGCGCTCAATAAGTTAGACTTTTTTATGCTACCTATTCTTCCTCGCATAATTAAATTATCTCTCAAAATAGGCGTTAGTATTCGCATTAAAATTATTAGCCACGTCGCAAACTGCACTTCATTTCGTGATTTGCTTTTCATCAAATCACTAATCACTCGTTTTTTTACTCAAAAATGACAAGCATTTTATTTTAAATCATTTTTTAAAACATCTCGTATAATCTCATCAGGCGTTTTCTTACGCTTATTTTTAACCACGCAAAAGACAATATAGGCGATGCCACAGAGGATAAAAACTATGCTTAAAAGTTGAGATATTCTAAATGGTCCAAGATAAAGACTGTCCATTCTAAGACCTTCCACAATGAAACGACAGAAGCCATACATAATTAAATAGCAACTTGCGACCATACCGTCATTTTTAAATTTCACCTTAAAGAGAAGAAGGCTTAAAACGATGAAAATAATTAGGTTGTTCATAAATTCATAGAAGAAAGTTGCTAGGTGCCAGCCATATCCAGGGCAGGTGCAACCAGGTTGATGACAATGTTCAATATAGACACCAAAAGGAAACCATTGCATATTTGTGTTGTCAATATAATAACCAAAAGCTTCCTGATTGACAAAATTTCCCCATCTGCCTATTCCTTGTCCGAGAATAAGCCCTGCAACAACAACATCGGCAAGTTTTAAAAAATTCTTTTTGAATATCACACAATATAGCACAACGCCGAGCGCTCCACCGATTAAGCCACCATAAAAGCCTAGTCCTCCTTCCCAAATTTTAAAGACATCCCAAAAATTTGTGAATTCGTCAAGTGAAAAGAGAACATAATAAATTCTTGCGCCTATTATTGCAAGAGGAATGACAAAGCAGGCTAGCGTAATTATGTCATCCGCTTTAAAACCTCTCTTTTTAGCATAAAAACAGGAGACAATCACACCGACAAGATAACCTAGAGCGCTTATAAGACCATAATAATTTATAGTTAGGCCAAAAATTTCAAAACTATTGTTAAATAAAAGCATAACTCACCTTGTGATATTATATGAAAAAAAACTAAGGATGTCAAACAAAATCACCATTGTGAGCTTAACAATAAAACGCACCATAAGGCGCGCTTTAATTATAACAAATTTAAGTTTATTAAAGTTGAACTTTGTTGGAAACTTTGCTGATGCAAGTGGAGTATAATGCATCCAAATTATCGCTTTCATCGTTAGTGATAAAGAGGGTGGTGTTGTTTTCCATATTGCTTTTTGCAAGCATAACAATTTCTTTTATGGTGCTTGCTGTCTCTTCTGTATGGTTAAAGTATGTTTTAGGTGAATTTTTATAATTCGCGTCAAGCGTATGAGCGATTGTTACAACGTCTTGCACAAAAATGGCAACATTGGTGCCAACTGCTTGAAGGCGTTTTATATTTTCAATGAACATATTTACCTTGTCATCATAAACTTTTGGCTCATCATCATATTTCAACAAAAACATATTGTCAAAGCCCATAGAAGAAAGTGCTATGTAATCTTCATAAAGCACATTGCTGGCAAGAGCGATAGTGAAAATATGATTTTTCTTCAAAACTGCAAGTAAGGTTTTGAGATTAGGCTCTGTGAGCTTAGCTTGATTTAATAGATATCGACTGCCAAGTTTAATTTCCGACTTTCCAACCTTAACACTAGTTGAAGGAAGGGTAGGAGTAAATTCGATGTTCTTTGGTGCATAATCTTTGTAATCTACAAAATTGATTGTTTCGATGTTGTCAAGTATATATTCGTGACTGTCATTCATGATAACAGCACTGCCTGTTATATAGTCAAATTCATTGACTTTATCAAAATTCTTAATAAGCACAGGAAGAGAGCTGTTCTCATTTAAAAGATACAGCGACTTATCCTGATTGACAAGCACAACGCCTTTAACCTTGATAGGAAAAAGTTTTTGCTCAACAGTCTTTTGTTCAACTTGTTTGAAAGCGAAAACTTTGCCATAGGTTTTTGCCGTTTTTTCTTGATTTTTCTTTAAAGTATAATCTTTACCTGTGATTTCGGAAAGCTCTTCAAGTATCGGTTCAATGTTTGAAAGTTCCTTATAAGGTCTTCCTTGACGAAGAGGAATAGGATTTAAATCTTTTCCAGAAATAATAACATCCATAATATATTTTATTTGCTCATTTCTTCTAAGCGTGGTAGGTGACGGCTCGCCAAACACTCTTGCAAGCGCTCTTAATTCATATATTCCGACGGATTGGATAAGATTGAAACTCTTCTGTTGTGCAGGAGTCAATCCTTCGTATATAACTTGTTGTTTACTCATAATTTTTCTCCTTTTGTTTTTAAAACATGCTTATTGTAACATATTTCAAAAATTAATGCAATCAAATTTTATATATTTCAACTAGGTTTTTACAAAATCTTAAAAAACGCTATATAAATCTTTCTTGTTTATACATAACACCACAATATATAGTGTAGTATGCAATATATAAAATACAATTATGCAAAATTTTGATGTAAATATGTGGTTTGGAAAACTTCTATTTTATTAAAATTTGCGTAAAAAATTGTTGCTTTGCTTATAAAGGTATATAACCGCCATCAATATTAATAGCTTGACCTGTCACGAAATTTCCGCTATCTTCTGCTAGAAAAGCCACCGCTTCGGAAACATCAACAGCCTCACCAAGGCGCATAAGCGGAGTCATATTTTCAATATCTTCTTTTTCTGCACTTGTGAGGTTGTTGTTCATCTTTGTGTTGATAAAGCCAGGATTTACCATGTTGACAGTTATATCAAAATTACCTAACTCATTTGCTAGCGACTTACATAGTCCAATTAGTCCAGCTTTACTTGCGCTATATACACTTTCACATGCACAACCATAGTTTGCCACAAATGAGCCGATTAAAATGATTTTTCCACCTTTGTCCATGACATGCTTTACAAATTCACGCGAGCATACAATACTGCCTTTCAGATTTGTGTCGATTAAGTCATCAATTTCTTCGTTTGTGACATCAATTATAAGTTTACGCTTTTCGCTTATTCCTGCATTAGCAACTAAAACATTCACTGCATCGAAATCACTAAATATCTTGTTGAATACCGTTTCCACTTGTTTAAAATCAGCAATGTCCATTTTGTAGTTTTTAACTTCGATTTTATACTTAGATTTTAAGTCGTCATCGTATTCAACATTGTTCCTATTTGAGCATAAGGCAAGGTTATAGTTAAGCTTTGCAAACTTCTCTGCGATAGCTTTTCCTATGTCGCCAGATGCACCTGTAATTATTGCTGTCTTTTTCATTTTTCACCTCTTTTTTGAAAACACATATATGATAGCACGCTTTAAAATAAAATCAAAGTGTTTCGATAAAGGTTGTTAAAAATCTCATAAAATATCTTTAAAAAAAGTCGAATGATGTTGTATTTTGTTTAAGTGTGTTTCTTTTTTATAATATTTGTTTAAAAAGTTTTGCTTAAAAGATAAAAGATGATATAATGAAAAGGATTTTGATTTAGTTTTTGTTATTGTAACTTTGTCGTCTTTTGTATGACAAAAATTACAAAACATAAGAAAGTTGTTACGGAGGAAGATATGTTGTCTAAACTTATGAGCTTTGGCTTGACGGGAATTGAGGGATTTTTGGTGGAAATTGAAACTGATATTATGGGTGGACTTCCACATATAGATTTGGTGGGGCTTGGCGATACTGCCGTTAAAGAGGCAAAAGAGCGTGTGAAATCAGCTATTCGTAACAGTGGCTTTGAATTTCCTTTAAAACATTATACCATAAACTTGGCGCCAGCAGACATAAAAAAGGAAGGACCGGTATATGATTTAGGCATTGCTATCGGCATTCTTTCCGCTTCCGAGCAGTTACTTAAAAAGGACTATAAACATTACATCTTTTTGGGAGAACTTTCGCTTGACGGACGAATAAAAAAGGTCAGAGGCGTTCTGCCTATGCTGATTTCTGCTCGCTCTCTTGGCTATAAAAATTTCATTATACCAAAAGAAAACGCAAAAGAGGCAAGCTTTATATCTAACATAGACTGCTATGCTTTTGATAATTTAAGAGAGGTTGTAGGCTTTTTAAATAATGAAGTTGAAAAGGATGCTTTTAAAGTTAACACTATGCGGTTTGAAGAAATTTCACTATCAAACACAAACAAGCTTGATTTTGAAAATGTGAAAGGTCAGCGTATGGCTAAGCGCGCGCTTGAAATTGCTGCGGCGGGCGGGCATAATGTTCTTATGATTGGTCCTCCTGGAAGCGGTAAAAGTATGCTTGCCAAGTGCTTTTCTGGAATATTACCAAATCTTACCTTTGACGAGGCGTTGGAGGTCACAAAGATACATTCTATCGCCGGCGAACTAGATTTGAAGCAAGGCATAATCACTGAGCGACCATTTAGAACTCCGCACCATACTGCAACCGCTATTAGCCTTACAGGTGGAGGTGTGCATAGTAAGCCTGGCGAGATAAGTCTCGCGCATAATGGGGTGCTGTTTTTAGATGAATTTCCTGAATATTCTAGAAATCTAATAGAGACTCTCCGTCAGCCACTTGAAGATGGATATATCACAGTGGCACGCGCACAGCAGACGATAACATATCCTGCCTCTTTCACACTTATCGCTTCCATGAACCCGTGTCCATGCGGTAACTATGGCTCTAAGGATAGAGAATGCACTTGCTCGCCAACGCAGATACATAGATATTTGTCAAAGCTCTCAGGACCTATTATGGACAGAATTGACATACATGTGGAAGTTGACAATATAACATATAAAGAGCTTAACGATGAAAACAAGGAAGAGCCAACAAGCAAAATAAAAGAGAGAGTGGATAAGGCAAGAGCATTACAATTAGAACGCTTCAAAGATAGCAAAGTGTTTTGTAACGCAAAGATGAGTGTGCCTCAGACTAAGAAGTTTTGTAAGCTTTCACCAGAATGTCAACAAATTATGTCCTATGCCTTTACAAACTTAAAATTAAGTGCAAGGGCGCATGATAGAATATTAAAGGTTGCTCGAACGATTGCTGACCTTGCAGGCGAGGAGAATATTCTTCCAGCACATATAGCGGAAGCAATTTCCTATCGCGGACTTGATAGAAAGTATTTTAACGCATAAATAAATTTTATAAAATCGCTTGACAATGTGAATAAAAAATCGCTATCTTTAAAAGGAAGCTATGAACAAAAACATTTTAACCTTTTTATCCTTAGTCGAAATACCTAATAAAAAGTTAGCGAAGATTATGGATATAGTAGAACGAGAAGAAATTGAAGATATTAAGAAAATTGTAGATAATAAAGAGATTAGCAAACTTTTATCTACAAATGAATACACCAATCTTGCTAATAAAAGCGATGATAGGCTTTTTAGGTCATATTTAGCTAATCTTGAAAAGGACAACATTAAAGTAATCACAATTATGGACGCGGAATATCCAGAAAAACTTAGATATCTAGATGACGCTCCTATGCTTTTATATTGCAAAGGCGATATTTCACTTCTAAACCAAGACGCTATCTCTATGGTTGGAACGCGTATGCCATCAAATTATGGAAGGTATGTAACTGAAAAGTTTGCTGGCGTGCTTGCAAGTGCTGGGCTTGTGGTTGTGAGCGGACTTGCGTATGGAGTTGACGCTATTTCGCATAGGAAAGCACTTGAAGAGGGCGGAAAGACTATTGCTGTTCTAGGAGGCGGATTAAACCATATTTATCCTGAGGCCAACACAAATCTTGCAAATGAGATTGCAGAAAAAGGCTTGCTTATCAGTGAGTATCCGCCGTTTGCGAAACCGACTAAATACACCTTTCCTAATCGCAATCGCATAATCGCAGGACTGTCTCTTGGCACTTTAATTACGGAAGCGGGTAAAAAGAGCGGAACAATACACACAAAAGAATTTGCTCTTGACTATGGACGAGATGTGTTTGCTGTGCCGGGAAATATAAATTCAGCTAAAAGTGAACTTCCAAACTCTCTCATTCGTTCGGCACAAGCTGAATGTGTGCTTGAACCAGAGGATATTTTAGCAAGATATAACCTAAACAATCCTAATAAGGTAAATAAAACGGTGGAAGTTAATATGGATGAACAAATCATCTTGAACTTGTTGAAAAACGGGGAACAGGACTTTGATGAACTTGCAAAAAACTCTCTTCTTCCAACAAATATTTTAAACAGTTGTTTGACAACGCTTGAAATTCGTGGTTTAATAAAAAGGATGCCAGCTAAAACATTCATGTTAAGTTAAAAAGGAGAATTCATTTTGAAACTTGTTGTAATTGAAGCACCAGCAAAAAGAGAAACATTGAAAAAATATCTTGGTCAAGGTTATGAGGTATTTGCCACAAAGGGGCATATAAGAGATTTGCCTGTAAAAAGTTTTGCCATAGATATTAATAATAATTTTGAACCTCATTATGAAAATAAGCCAGATAAAAAGGAACTTATAAGCGAGCTTAAACATAAAGCCGACAAAGCGGAAGAAGTTTTGCTTGCAACCGACCCCGATCGCGAAGGGGAGGCTATTGCATGGCATATTGCAAATGTTTTAAACTTAGACACAAACAAAAAGTGTCGAATACAGTATAATGAAATTTCAAAAAATGCCGTTCAAAAGGCTTTAAAAAGCCCTAGGGAAATTGATTTAAACTTGGTTAACGCTCAGCAAGCACGCCGTGTGATGGACAGGATTGTGGGTTATAAACTTTCACCTATCATCTCCAAAAAGGTGGCACCAAAACTTTCGGCGGGAAGGGTGCAGTCGGTGGCTTTAAAACTTGTTGTTGACAGAGAAAAGGAAATTGAAAACTTTAAGCCAGAAGAATATTGGACGGTAACTGCTTTTCACGAAAAGTCGAATATCGCGTTTAAATCGACTTTGCAAACCTATAAAAACAAAAAAATCAAACTTGAAAATAGGCAAAAGGTCGATGAAGCTCTTAAAGTTATCAAAAACAGCGAGTTTGTTGTCGAAAGCATCAAAAAGAGTAAGACAAAATCGCATGCTCCTGCACCATTTACCACAAGCACCATGCAACAAGATGCGTTAAATAAGCTTGGCATGAGTTTGAAAAAGACAACAGCTTCCGCACAGGAACTATACGAAGGTGTTGAGGTTAAGGGCGAGGGTAAAATTGCACTTATCACATATATAAGAACAGACTCAACGCGTGTTTCTGAGGAAGCGCAAAAAGCTTGCCGAGATTTTATTGCAAATAAATATGGCAAAGATTATCTGCCTGAAAAGCCAAATATCTATGTGACTAAGAAAAACGCTCAGGATGCTCACGAGGCTATTCGTCCTATTTCGATGCAAATCACGCCTGAAATGGTTCAAGACAGCTTAACAAAGGACAATTATAGGCTGTATAAACTCATCTATGAACGCTTTTTAGCAAGCCAAATGATTGAGGCGGAATACAGTAATGTCGCGGTGAACATTGATGCGGGCGGATATAACTTCAAAGCGAGCGGAAGAACTTTGGAGTTTGCTGGTTATACTGCTGTTTATAAAGAATTTGTGGACGAAGATAAAGAGAAAAAGCAGGAGATTAGTAAGCTTCCAGCTTTAACCGAGGGAGAAAAGCTTATTGTCAAAGACATTAAGGAAGAGCAGAAGTTCACAAAGCCTCCTGTAAGATACACCGAGGCGAGCCTTGTAAAGGCAATGGAAGAAAAAGGTATTGGTCGTCCTGCAACTTATGCTGCCACCATCACAATTTTAACTGCTAGAAGCTATTGTGAAAAAGAAGGCAAATATCTTGTTCCGACAGAGCTTGGCAGGAAAATCACTGAATACCTTGAAAAATTTTTCAGTGGCGTCATCAATGTCAAATTTACGGCACACATGGAAAACAGGCTTGACGATATTGCTGAAAACAAGGACGATTGGCATGATGTTGTATCTAGCTTTTGGAATGGCTTTAAGGGCTTACTTGAAAAGGCAGACGCTTCTTCTGTAACCATGAAAAAAGAACCGATTGAAACTGACATTGTTTGTGACAAATGCGGACATAAGATGCTTCTTCGAGAGGGAAGATTTGGCAAATTTTTAGGGTGTTCAAATTTCCCTAAGTGTCGAAACATCATGCCATATGAGGCAAAAGAAGAAAAAAAGAGTGTTGGAATTTGTCCTAATTGCGGGAAAAAAGTTTTTGCTCTAAAAACGAAAAGAGGAAAGACTTTTTATGCCTGCGAAGATAGAGATGGGTGCAACTTTATGAGCTGGGATATTCCAACAGGCGAAAAATGTCCAGACTGTGGCAATTATCTTATTAAAAAGGGCAAGACTATTAAGTGTTCAAGCTGTAAATATGTTAAGCCAAATGAGGTAAATAACGCTTGACGGGCGAGGTTAAGCGAAAATATATAAAAATAATAGGCGGAGGACTTGTAGGAATTGAGATAGCCTATATTCTTGCAAGGAATGGCTTTGTTGTGCATGTTTTTAACCATGAACAACCCTTGATGTGCCAAATAGAAAAGTCGTTACCTTTTAAGAAAGAAATGCAAGAAGAACTATCTGCATGGAACAGTCCAACATACCTAACTGCAAAAAGGTTAGGCGTAAATTTAGAAAACATCGACCACGATTTTGTGAAAATCATGGAAACCTCGCTTAAAAATTTTCCTAATGTTTCTTTCATTGATGCAGAGATTAACGAACTTAATTTAAACGAACTTTCTTTAATTACAACAGGAAATAACACCACCAAACTATTAATTGACAATTTGTCGAAATATATCGGCGAAAACAAGGTGGAATATTTTCATCCTGCACCTTTAAAAATGGCGTATATTGATATTAAAAATCTACATCATGACCATGATGATTTTTATCACGTAAATTTAAGCGAGGAGGAATTTATTCTGCTGTGCGACAACTTAAAGAAATATCGTAATTTTTATGATAATTCAAATCTTTTAAACGAAATAAGCATAGAAAAACGAGCAGAAAACAACTCCCTAAGAACATTTTTGCGACCTTGTTATGATAATTCTAGACCTTACGCCTCAATAAGGCTAAAAAAAGAGAACGGCGACTATATACTTTGTGATTTTTATTCTGCTCTAAGCGACAATGAACAAAAGAAACTTTTGTATGATATAAGTGCTTTTAATGGCGCGAATATCGCTGAATTTAGCAAACTCTATAAACGCACCTATTTGCATTCAAGTGCTTGTTTAAATAAATATTTGCAGGTTAAAAATTATCATAACCTCTTTGTTGGCGGAAGCTTCTTAGGTATAGGGGGCGTGCATGAAAATTTGCTTGTGGCAAACTATCTTGCCTTCAATTTAATGAATATGGCAGAGGGAAGAAATTTACAAGATTATCCAGAAAATTCCTGCACAAAGTTCATAATCGAAAAATTATTACAAAAAAGTGTGTTAAATCATATGCTTTTAAACTTAAACTATGATATAATAAAAAAGAATGATAGTCTAATTTTTAAAAATGAGGCTGTCTTAGAATTTAAGGAGAACTATTATGGAAAGTATTTTCAGAGGAACAACCATTTGCGCCGTTAAGAGAAATGGCAAAATCGCAGTTGCAGGTGACGGACAGGTCACCATGCAAAACAGCATCATATTTAAAAATAATGCGCGCAAAGTTAGAAGAATTTTTAATAATCAGGTTGTCATCGGCTTTGCAGGTTCTGTTGCCGATGCTTTTGCTCTCAGCGAGCGTTTTGAAGAAATGTTAAACAAATTTGCCGGCAATTTAATGCGTAGTGCTGTTGAACTTGCTCAGCTTTGGAGAACAAACAAAATTATGAAACAGCTTGAAGCACTTATGATTGTTGCAGACAAAGACCAAATTTTAATTTTAGACGGCACAGGAAATGTGATTGAGCCACAAGACGATGTTTGCGCTATCGGTTCTGGTGGAAATTACGCGCTTGCTGCTGGAAAGGCTCTAATGCAAAACACCGATTTCTCAGCAAAAGAAATTGCAATGAAAGCTCTTAAAATAGCAAGTGAGATTTGCGTGTTTACAAATGACAACATCATTGTGGAAGAGCTTTAATAACCATTATTTTATTATTTAAAAAAACATGATTGCTAAAAATTATAAAAAGGGGAAAAAGATATGAATTACACACCAAAACAAATCGTCAATGAACTTGATAAATACATCGTGGGTCAAAGCAAAGCTAAACGCGCGGTTGCAGTCGCACTTAGAAATAGATACCGCCGAAGCCATTTGCCAGCAGAAATTAGAGATGAAATCACTCCAAAAAATATCGTTATGCGTGGACCAACAGGTGTTGGTAAAACGGAGATAGCAAGGCGTCTTGCAAAGCTTGTTGGCGCTCCGTTTGTCAAGGTTGAAGCAACAAAATATACTGAGGTCGGCTATGTCGGCAGGGATGTTGAAAGCATGGTCAGAGATTTGGTAGAAGTTGCCGTTCGCATGGTTAAAGACCAAAAGAAAAAAGAGGTTGAGAATAAGGTTATGCCTATTGTGGAAAATAAGCTTATTGATGCCATATATCAAAATAGGCGGGTGACCACCGTTGAAGTAAAACGCGATGACCTTGAAAACGAACTCCATTCTGGAAAATGCGAGGATGAAATTGTTGAAGTAAGCGTCTTAGACAATCCAAAACCTATTATGGCTTTTGGCGGAAATGAAATCAATTTAGGCTCTATGTTTGACGGGCTTCAACCACCAAAACACAAGAAAAAGAAGATGAGCGTTCGTCATGCGCGTGAATTACTCTTGCAAGAGGAGACGGAAAAGGTGATTGACATGGACAATGTCAACGAAGAGGCTATTTCTCTTGCAGAAGAGCAGGGGATTATTTTCATAGACGAAATCGACAAAATCATCGGCAAAAGTCAGGCAACAAACAGCGCTGATGTTTCAAGAGAGGGAGTGCAAAGAGATATTCTTCCAATCGTTGAGGGTAGCACGGTGCCAACAAAATACGGCAATGTTAAAACTGACTTTATTCTCTTTATTGCAGCGGGAGCATTCCATGTTGCTAAAATGGAAGATATGATACCAGAGCTTCAAGGTCGTTTTCCTATTCGAGTGGAACTTGAAAGCTTAACACAAAAAGATTTTAAGAAAATTTTAACCGCTCCAAAGAATGCAGTAACTTTGCAATACGCTAATCTTTTAAAAGTTGACAATATTGAGCTTGAATTTAAAGACGATGCACTTGATGAGATAGCTACACTTGCCGCTCATGAAAATGAAACGAGTGAAGATTTAGGCGCGCGTAGACTTCACACCATTATGGAAGCATTACTTGAAGACATATCCTTTAATGCAACAGGGGAACATCCAATGACAAAGGTTACAATCGACCGAGAGTATGTTCAAAAGACATTTAAAGACAAAAATCAAAAATTTGACCTTAAAAAATATGTTTTATAAGAGGCAATGATGTGGACTGATAGAACCGAACTGCTACTCGGTAAAGAAAAACTTGAAAAGTTAAAGAAGAGTTTTGTCACTGTAATAGGACTAGGTGGAGTTGGCGGAATAACTGCTATCATGCTTGCTAGATGTGGCGTTGGAAAACTGAGGCTTGTGGATTTTGATAAAGTTGATGAAACAAACATCAATAGGCAGGTGGTTGCAAATATTAAAACCGTTGGCAAATTCAAAACAGATGTGATTCGCGATATGATTTCAGATATCAATCCTAATTGCGTAGTAGAGGCGATTACAGCGAAATTAACAAAGGACAATATTCAGAGTCTTATTTTAAAAAACACCTTTGTAATAGATGCAATCGACAGCGTTAAAGATAAAGTGGAATTATGTGACTATTGCTATAAAAAGGAAATACCTATAATTTCTGCTATGGGCGCAGGCAATAGATATGATTTGCCAAATTTCAAGATTTTGGACATCTATAAAACTTCAAATGACGGACTTGCAAAAGTAATGCGTAAACTTTTGAGAGAGCGTGGCGTAAAAAATCTTAATGTTGTAGCGTGCAGTAGCGAAGCTGAAAAGAAAACACCGGTTGGTAGTATTGCTTATTATCCTAATATGTGTGGCTTAACTATTTGCGCTTATGTTGTCAATGAAATCATAAAATAATTATTGTAGTTTTGTTACAAGTGAGTATGCAAACATTATTTACAGGCAATAAATTAAAATTAAATTTTAAAGGAGAGATATATGGAACTTCTAAACGAAAAGAACTTCAAAGAAAAAACAGGCAAAGGCTTTGTTGTGGTTGATTTTTTTGCTAATTGGTGCGGACCGTGTCGCATGCTTTCGCCTATTTTAGACGAAGTCAAAGAAGATTTGGGCGATAAAGTCGAAATATATAAGGTAAATGTCGATGACGAAGAAAATTTGGCGAGAGAATTTGGTGTCATGAGTATTCCATGCGTGTTTTTCTTTAAAAATGGCGAAATGGTCGGAAAACAAGTAGGACTTGTAAGCAAGGACATGCTTATTTCTAAAATTCAAAGTTTAATGTAAAATTCTGCTTTTTTTATTAAAAACACTATTTTTAACAAAATTTTAATAATCGCACTTCTAAAATAACTTAATATTTAGGCTAAAATGTGATTTTGTCATGTTTAGCCCTTGATTCTACGCGTAAATTATTTATGTTTAGTATTGACTTTTTACTTAAAGCGTGATAAAATTTAGTTAGAAAGACAACTTAAAAGAGGATGAAATGGATAGAAAGATTTATTTAGATAATGCTTCTACAACTTATGTTTCACAAGAGGTATTAAATGAGATGATGCCTTGCTTTAATGTTTTATATGGCAATGCAGGCTCCATTCATAGTTTTGGTCGCACAGCAATGAGCATTGTAGATAAAGCACGCGACAGAATTAGAGAGGGCATAAACGCACAAAAATCAACCGAAATTTATTTTACTAGCGGTGGAACAGAGGCGGACAACTTAGCCATTTTGGGCGTAGCACATGCGTATGCTGAGAAAGGTAAACACATTATCACCAGTCAAATCGAACACCATGCTGTTTTAAACGCATGCAAACAACTAGAAAAAGAGGGATATGAGGTGACATATCTTCCTGTTGATAAAAGCGGACTTGTAAGTTTGCCTGACCTTCTTCATTCAATAAGAAAAGATACCATTTTAATTTCAATAATGTCTGTCAATAACGAAGTCGGCACCATACAAAACATCAAATCAATCGCTAAAATTGCTCATGATTATGGCATTTTCTTCCATACAGACGCAGTGCAGGCGATAGGGCAAGTTAAAATTGATGTTCAAGATATGGAGATTGACCTTTTAAGTTTATCAGCTCATAAAATTCATGGTCCAAAAGGCGTAGGTGCACTTTATGTTAAATCTGGAATTAAATTTGAACCGATAACATACGGAGGCAATCAAGAAAGAAATATGCGCTCAGGAACTGAAAATGTTCCAGGAATTGCGGGGCTAGGTAAAGCTGTTGAGCTTGCCACAAAGAACTATATTATTACAAATAGAAAATTAAAGATAATCCGTGATTATTTTCTTGAAAAATTAGCAGAAAAAGTGGAATATTATCAAATAAACGGTCATCCTTATCAAAAATCAAACGCCATAGTGAATATTTCTTTCTATGGAATTGAAGGCGAGGCACTTTTGATGCTTCTTGACCTTTCGGGTATTTGTGTTTCAACAGGTTCGGCTTGCACTTCTAAATCATTACTTCCATCTCATGTTCTTGAAGCTATGCACTTGCCGAAAGATATTGCACAAGGCTCTATTAGATTTTCTTTCGGAACAAATATAAGTAAAGCCGATGTTGACTATGTGGTGGAAGAGCTTGCAAAGGCTGTTGCAAAACTTAGAGCAATATCACCAATTCAAGCAGGGAGGATATAGACTATGTATTATAACAGATATATTATGGAAAGATTTCAATATCCAACAAATGCAGGGGGCATGCATGGTGCAAATGCCATAGGTGAAGTTGTAAAAGATAATTGCACTGATTTAACAAGATTATATCTCAAAATCAATGATAAAAATGTTATTGAAAATGCCAAATTTAAAACTTTTGGTTGCTGTGCTTCTATTGTTTCAGCTGATGTTACATGCGATTTAGTTAAAGGAAAGACGATTGAAGAGGCTCTCTCCATTTCAAATCAAGATGTTATAAATATCATTGGCGAGCTTCCAGACAAAAAAGCTTACTGTTCAGTTATGGCAGAAGAAACAATACAAAGTGCCATTGACGACTTTTATAAACGAAAAGAAAAAGAAGCAAAAAAAGCTTTAAAAGAAACAAATATAGATTAAAAAATCAGCTTGAATTTCAAGCCGATTTTTTTTGTGTGTTTTGTTAAAATTTTCCCTACCTTAAAATTTTTTGGGGGACAACTAATCAAATTTTCATAGTATTATGCAAATTGCTCATAGTATTATGCAATACAAATGATAGATAGATGTTTTAAGTTGTATTTATGTGATTTTTATCATCAAATTTATCAAAAAGTCCACAATAATGTTCTACCAAACTATCCTAAATTCTATACAAAAGATTACATAGCAATTCCTTGATAGTTCGTCAATTAAATTAAAAAATATACGAATTGTTTTTAGAAAAAAATATGGAAATTTATAAGAATTAGTATAAGGAATTATTCGTCTTTATTAATAAAAATTTGTTTTAAATCATTTTAACATAAAAAAGTTTATTATATAAGAAAAATGCATAATACTACAAGATTTTGTGTTATTTTATTGCATACCACTCCAAATATAATCTATCTATTCGCAAAACCTGTCTTTTGCGAATAGATAAGATGTGTTGCCACCAACAAAATCAGATGACTTTTGACGATATTTTATTAGTTATTTATATAGCAAACTATAAATTTATTATGACTTTTCCTCATATTTTAGCCAATTTTATCACCTTAATTATATCATGTTTTTCAAGATATTTTATCTATTCTAAATTTAAAAATGTATCTAATTGCGGGCAAAATGAATAAAATCTCACACCATTTATATAGTAACATTTTGCAGATAATTCTTTGGCTAACAAGTCCCCTGGCATATAGTCCCATTTAGTTTTAACAGTTTGAAAGAAAAAATCCACCACCCCGCTTGCTAAAAGCGTATAAGTGTAACCAGATGAATTTATTAACAAAAATTTCGGAGATTGATACTCATATTTTTCATAATTATATATTTTTTCTATTTTTTCTGTTATTTCGTTATCCCATTTTGATGGGGCTCCACAAACAGCAACATTACATCTTTCAAACGACACATCCCTTTGACGAGATGGGATTTTTTTGTTATTTAAAAATGCTCCTACTCCCCTGATTGCGACATATATATCGTGACATTTTGGAAGATAAATAATAGAAAATTGTGTTTCGCCTTCATCATAAAAAGCTAATTGAACGCTATAAAACTGGCAATTTCTAACAAAGAAAGCTGTGCCGTCTATTGGGTCAATTACCCATGTCCTATTCGACAAATCAGTATTATTTGAAGTTTCCTCTGTTAAAAAATTATCGCCTTTATAGACCTTTCTGATAGCAGAGATTAATGATTTTTCTAAGTTTATATCAACATTCGAAACTAATGATTTATCATCTTTAACCTTAATCTTCATATGTATATTTTTTGTGCTTTGTTTATAACATTTCACTATAAGCTTTTTTGCTAAAAGTAACTCCTTTTCGTATTTAAATCTTTGTTCTATTTTCATGGCAACCTCTAACAAACTTTTCAAGTTCTTGTTTTGTTGGCATACCAGCCTGAGCTGATTTAAATTGAATTTTATAAGCAGAAGCATATTGCGCTTTTGCTATCGCATTATGAATATTGTCCCCTTTTACAAGGTTCGCAACAAAGTTGCCACAAAAGGTATCCCCTGCCCCTGTTGTGTCAATTACATTTTTTATTTTTATAGCAGGTAATTTAATAATTTTGTTACCGTCACTATATATTAGTCCTTTTGCTCCTAGCGTTGTTATAAGTTTGTTAGGATATGTTTTAACGATTTCTTCTATATTTTCGCTATTAAAAACGATTTTTGTTTCCTTTTCATTGGCGCAAATATATGAAATTTTATTTATCAATTTTAAATTATCACTATCTTTAATTGAAAGCTGTGAAGGATTGGAAGGTGTTAAAACAATTTGTTTTCCATGTTCATTACAAAATTCGACCAAATTCTTAGTAAAAGAATGTGGCGCTTTATTTTGAATAACTATAAATTTTGATGATAAAATTACATCTTTATATTTATCAATAAGTTTTTTATCAAACTTTTTAATCATTTCGCTATGGCGCTCAATGGTATTGTCACCATTTTTAATATAAATTTTTGATACATCGTTTTTTGCTAAACTAGTTATGGTAGCAAAAACATCAACGCCATTATTTTTTAGATTTTCTATTATCGGTTGGCAATATTCGTCCTTACCTAATTTGGTTATTATACAAGTTTTAGCGCCTGACCTAGCACTTGCCACGGCTTGATTTGACGCTTTACCACCAAAAAAAGTTTCTTCACTACCATCTTCATAATAGGTCAAATCAATAGAACAACCACCGATAACACAAATATCATAATTTAAGTGCTGAGATTTTTTCCCCCCCCCGAATTTTATCATAATTTTTCCTCCTTTATAAAATTTATATATCAAGCTACAAACATTGCGAATATAAATAAACCTGCAAAGCCAAAGCAAAGTATAATTTTGCAAATTTCTAAAAACTTAGTTTTTCTTGCCGACTTATTAAATTCCTTTCTATAAGTTTGCTCATTTTTCTCAAATTCGTCTGATGTAACACTTGTAGAATTGATTTTTTCTGCCTTATAATAAGCAAAATCATCATCTAGTTGCTTTTTAAAGTCAGTTACATAATTATAAATTAAGTAACCCGCCCAAACCAATGTCAAAATCGTCATTAAAGATAGCACAAAATATGAAAAACTTGCCCACACATCTATGAGCAATGCAAATATTATACATAACACTATTATCACAGCACTAATGATATAAACGATATTTTTCTTTTTCATATTTTCCTTTTGAGTATAAAATTTTAAAGTTCAAGCTAGCGCGAAACATTTGAATAAGGCTGATAGTTAAATTTTAATGATACAACTTGTTATGTTTGAGCGTTAGTAGTTATAATTGAACCATTTAATCTTTTATATTTAAACAATTGCAAAAATATAGAAAATAACAAGTATAACTGATGCTATAATCCAGCCAACTAACCACCAAATATTTCCGCGCTTTCTCGTAAAATAAAAGCCAAGCCAAATGCAGACGATATATGCTAAGCACTCGCCTACACCTTGCATATAAATCGCAATGTCAGGTTGATTTTTAAAGATAAGCCTAAGAATCATGGCAATGGCTATAAGAGCAACGGAAAAGTACGCAAAGCACTGCAAAACTCTGTTTGGTCCCCATTTTATGACTTTCTTTTCATCCTTACCTTTTTTCTTATTGTCCTCTTCAACACTTTGGATACTTACAGTTGGTGATTTTGCTTCCGACAAAGGTTGATTTTGCTCTGTGCCTTGTTCTGCATTTTGTTCCGTATTTTGCTTTTCAACATTTCTAGCATTTTCTTCATTTTCGATTTCTACATTATTTTGTTTTTGCTTCAATTTAAACATATAACTTCTCCTATTTATTAATACAAGCGAACTACAAAAATCAATTATTCTTTTTGCATTCACCTACATATATTGATATGCCATAATCTAGCAAAAAATCTATTATTTAGCTGTTTCAACAAATCTGCTTTCCCTTATAACATTGACCTTAATATGTCCTGGATATTGCATTTCGTTCTCAATTTTTGTTGCGATTTCTTTTGCCATAAACATAGCTTGACTGTCAGAAATTTCTTCTGGCTTCACAATTATGCGCACTTCTCTGCCCGCTTGAACAGCAAAAGATTTTTCAACACCTTTGAAGCTGTTGGCGATTTCTTCAAGTTGTTGTAACCTTTTGATATAGTTTTCAAACGAATCACGCCTTGCTCCCGGTCTTGATGAAGATATAGCATCTGCTACTTGAACAATGACTGCTTCAATTGTTTTAAACTCGACATTAAAGTGGTGAGCCTCTATGCAGTGAACGACCTCTTCGCTTTCACCATATTTTCTTGCAAGCTCTACGCCGATTTGAACATGTGTCCCTTCTAGTTCTTGGTCAAGCGCTTTGCCTATATCATGTAATAAGCCTCCGCGCTTAGCTATCTTCACATTAGCGCCCATTTCCGAAGCGAGTAGTCCTGCAATTATTGATGTTTCAATGGAGTGTTTTAAAACATTTTGCCCGTAACTTGTTCTATATTTTAATCTACCTAAAATTTTAACAAGCTCTCCGTTTAAATTAAATATTCCTGTTTCGTTGCATGCTTCATCGCCCGCTTGCTTTATCGTTTTGTCAACTTCGCGTTGCATCTTTTCAACTATCTCTTCGATGCGCGTTGGATGAATGCGACCATCAGTTATGAGCTTTTCTAGTGAAAGCCTTGCCACCTCTCTTCTAATTGGGTCAAAGCCAGAAATTGTTATCGTTTCTGGTGTGTCATCGACAATGAGTTCCACTCCCGTCGCAGCTTCAATTGCCCTGATGTTTCTGCCCTCACGACCGATTATTCTGCCCTTCATTTCATCATTTGGAAGAGTTACAACAGACACTGTCATCTCTTGCGTGGTTTCTGTTGCACATTTTTGAAGAGCTTGTCCGATTATCTCGCGCGCTTTTGCTTCGCCGTTCTCTCTTGCATCCTCTTCAATCTTTTTAACGATGACTGCGGCTTCCTTTTGAGCATCTTCGCGCATGGTATTTACAAGCATATCAACAGCCTCTTGCTTGCTCATTTTTGCCACTTTTTCAATCTCTTCCATAGCCTGAGCTTTAAGACTGTTTAAATTTTCTTTCTCTTTTTCAAGATTTTGTTTGATTTCAGAAATTTCTTTTTTGTCGTCTTCTAGTTGTTCTGTTCTTTTATCAAGCGAAAGTTCTTTCTTTTCAATAAACTCTTCGCGTTGATTTAGGCGCTCTTCAAGCTTTGTTACTTCTTGACGCCTGTTTCTTACCTCTTGCTCTACTTCGTCTTTTATCTTTTGTGATTGCTCTCTACTTTCTAGTAGGGCCTCTTTTTTTATTGTCTTTGCTTCTGCATACGCATCTTCAATAATTTTAACAGCATTTGATTTATTTTTTTGCATTTTTTTGTTGGTATAAAGAAGAATAGCTCCGCCACCAATCAAAAGTCCCGCAATTAGACAAACTATTGCTATCACAGATGCGATTGCAGGAGTGACATTTAATAATAATCCTCCCATTTTCGCATTTACTCCTTTTAATTTTTATGTGAAAATACTTTCACACATTTTTAGTTTAAACTTTTTTTCATATTTTGTCAAACTATTTTAAGATGTTTGAGGGTGGTCGCATAAAAATTTTAGCCCTGCGCGCTATTTAACAAGAAAACGGATTGAGCTAAAATTTTCTCGGCTTCGCCGAGGCTCGAATTTTCGAGCATGCGACCACCATATATACGGCATAATAAAAAAAAGATGAATAAATTATTCATCTTGCAAATTTACATTATGAAAAACTTCTTGAACATCGTCCAAATCTTCAAGTGCATCAATCATGCGATTGAATTTGCCGAGTTGCTCCTCGCTTAAATCAACATAATTGTCAGGCACAAGTTCGGTATCTGCCGAAACAACGTTATAGCCTTTTTTTGTCAGAGCCTCTTCCATAGCGACATGTTCATTTGGCTCTGTTATAACCTGCACAAGTTCTTCATCTTCAACAACATCGACAGCGCCTAAGTCAAGAGCGTCCATCATAAGAGCGTCTATATCTTTAACATCAGAAACAATAACAATTCCTTTTCTGTTAAAAAGATAGGAAACGCAGTTAGATGAGCCTAAACTTCCACCATGTTTATCAAAAGCATGACGAACATCACCTGCAGTTCTATTTTTATTGTCCGTTAGACATTCAACAATAACCGCAGAACCACCAACTCCATAACCTTCATAGGTTATAGCTTCATAGTTAATTCCGCTTAGTTCACCAGACGCCTTTTTAATTGAGCGCTCGATGTTATCGCTAGGCATATTGTTTTGCTTTGCCTTTGCAATAATGTCACGAAGTTTACTGTTAGTGTTCGGGTCAGGTCCACCTGCTTTAACGCATACAGCGATTTCGCGTCCAATCTTTGTAAAGATTTTTCCGCGCGCAGCATCGGACTTGCCCTTACGCGCTTGAATATTATGCCATTTTGAGTGACCTGACATATTACACCTCCTAAATTAAATTTTCTTTGGCTATTTGATACATTATTATTGACCCGCTGACACCCGCATTTAAACTTTCAATATTGCCTTTCATAGGTATGGAAAGAGAAATTTTAGAAAGTTTGGAGATCTCCTCACTTACGCCTTGCCCTTCATTGCCAACAACAATTCCAATAGGCTTTTCAAATTTCTTTGTAAAAATATTTTCGCCGTTCATGTCACATTTTGCAAGAGGTAAATTATTTAAGGTTGCAAATTTAATAAATTCCTCTTTTGACATTTCGTAAATTTTCTGATTAAAGACAGCACCCACCGAGCTTCTTATAAGCTTTGGATTTGTGACATGCACGCAGTCCACCAAGAATACCGCACCAAAATCGCAGGCAACACTTGTTCTTATAAGCGTTCCGACATTTCCCGGGTCTTGAAGAGTGTCAAGCACCAAAAAATTGCCATTTGGAACAGCTTTGTCTTGTTTTTTAAACTCAGCCACACAAAGCACGCCTTGCGGTGTGACAGTATCTGCAAGCATTTCAATAGTTTTTGCGTCAGTTTTATAAACTTTGATATCGCCTACATCAAAAGGTAGCGTTTCAACAGTGGTTAAAATCAGCTTAACATTAATGTGTGGTAGAGCATCCTTAATTATTTTAACATTATCTAAAAAAAGCAAAGACTTTTCGCGTTTTTGCTTTTTTAAGTTAGAAATTAATTCCTTGCTCGCCCTTTCCATTAAGCCTTCTTTGCTGTTTCTACAAGTTTAGCAAAAGTTTCTGGTTCGCGAACAGCGATATCGGCAAGCACCTTTCTGTTTAATGCTACATTTGCTTTTTTAAGTCCAGAGATAAATCTTGAATAAGAAATATCATTTTGACGGCATCCAGCATTAATTCTTGTTATCCAAAGAGCGCGGAAATCTCTTTTCTTTTGTTTTCTGCCAATATATGCATATTGACCAGATTTCATAACTTGCTCTCTTGCGGTTCTATAAAGCTTGCTCTTCGCACCAAAATAACCTTTGGCAGATTTTAAGATTTTTCTACGCTTTTTAACTGCGTTTACACCTCTTTTAATTCTCATACTACCCCTCCATTACTTGCAAAGAAGTGTCTTAATGTTGTCTGCGTTCTTTCCAGCAATATAAGACCCCTTTCTAAGTTTTCTCTTGCGATTTTTGTTTTTTACTGTTAAGAAGTGACCTTTGCCAGGTCTTGCATACTTAACTTTTCCTGTTGCAGTGAGTGAAAAACGCTTCTTTACACCACTGTGTGTTTTTTGCTTAGGCATAACTTTTCTCCTTTTATTTTGTCTTTTTTGGATTGATTACAACGATTACATTTCTTCCAACAATCTCTGGCTTTTTATCAACTGAGCCAAATTCACTAAGCGCGTTAACAAAGTTTTCAACAACCTCAACAGCATTTTTTGAATACGCCTGTTCACGACCTTTCATTCTGAGCGACACTTTAACTTTGTCACCGTCTTGCAAAATCTTTTGTGCATTTTTAAGCTTGAAATTGATATGATATTGATCAATGCGCATAGTGAGCTGTATCTCTTTAAGCTCAACTATCTTTTGATTTTTTTTGAGTTCTTTTTCTCGCTTAATGCTGTCAAAACGATATTTGCCATAATCCATAACTTTGCAAACAGCAGGATTTGAATTGCCTGACATCAAAACTAAATCAAGTCCTTCATTATCTGCGATTTGTCTTGCTTTTTCAATAGGCATAACACCTAATTGCTCACCGTTTTCGCCTATAAGTCTTACCTCTTTGGCAGTGATTTGTTCGTTCGTTAATTGTTCCTTAAAAATTGTCGTAATCTCCTTTAAAAAAAATTTTGGCAGAAAGAATGCTCCCTACCAAAATATAATAAATCATTATTAAATTTTGTGACCATGTCAAAACAAAATTCGACAGGTGAGAAGGGAACTTCTACTTTCATACGCTTGTGATTATAGCACAATATTTTATGCATGTCAACTATTTTGACAAACATTTTTAAAAATTTGTTTTTAAATCTATTTATTAAATGAAGTTAAATAATTGTATTTATCTTAAATATATTATATTTTGTAATTGGCGGGCGAAAGAAAATTTTACTTTTAAACACTTTTTGTTTTTTATTTCAAAATTGTAAGTAAAATTTTCGTGCGCGACTGCGCACTAAGCGCCAATAGGCGCTTTTTCGCCCGCCCTAAAACTTAACCAACACTTTCCTTAGGTTCAGTTTCCACTCTTCGAATCAGCTTAGGTTCTGCTCCCTTTTCCATAAAGTCTTTTGTGATTATGACTTTTTCATACACCTTAGGGTCAGGTAAATCATACATAAGTTCGGTCATGCGTGTTTCCATAATAGTTCTAATTCCTCTTGCCCCCGTTTTAAGTTCCAACGCCTTGTTAGCCACATAACCTATTGCCTCTTTTTCAAATTCCAGCTCAAAGCCGTCCATTTTGAAAAGCTCAGTATATTGCTTAATCAAACTATTTTTTGGTTCGACCAAGATTTTTTCTAAGGCAGTGGCATCTAAGTTATCTAGCCCTGTAATTATCGGCAATCTTCCCACAAACTCAGGAATTAAACCAAACTTTATTAAATCATCTGGCTGAACATCTTGCGAATAGTTGATTTTAGCTCTTTCGGAGGAATTTTTGATTTCAGCATTGAAGCCAAGTGCTGAGGATGCCATTCTCTTATAGATAATATCGTCTAAGCCAACAAATGCCCCTCCGCAAATGAAAAGAATATTTGTTGTGTCGATTTGAAGCATCTCTTGATGAGGATGTTTTCTGCCACCCTGTGGAGGCACTGAGGCTATTGTGCTTTCAATGATTTTAAGTAAGGCTTGTTGCACTCCTTCACCACCGACATCACGAGTTATAGAGCGATTTTCACTTTTTCTTGAAATCTTATCTATTTCGTCAATATAAATGATACCTCTCTCGGCACGCGTAATGTCATAATCGGCATTTTGGATGAGTTTTAAAAGGACATTTTCAACATCTTCGCCAACATAGCCTGCTTCTGTCAAGGTTGTAGCATCGGCAACCGCAAAAGGAACATCTAGTATTTTTGCCAAAGTTTTAACAAGAAGAGTTTTTCCAGACCCTGTTGGTCCTATCATCAGAATATTGCTTTTTTCGAGTTCAACATTACTTTCGCTTTTCTTTTTCTTGCCATCAAGTTTAAGATGGTTGTTATAATTAATTCGTTTATAGTGATTAAAAACAGCGACCGAAAGCACTTTCTTTGCCTGGTCCTGACCTATCACATAATTATCAAGTTGCTTTTTTATTTCCTTAGGAGAAGGAATTTCAAGGTCTTTATACACTTTAATCTTTAAGCTGTCTTGTTTGACAATATCAAGACAAATCCTGACACAATCGTCACAAATATACGCGTCACCGTTAGGGCTTGCAATCAGTTTTTTGGCGCTACTTTGTGGCTTTCCACAAAAAGAGCAATACATTTCAATATCTTTCATACAACTCCTTTACTCTTCAACAAATCTTTAAAAACAAAAGTATTGTTTAAAATTAGTTTGCCTTTCTTGTCTTAAAAATATTATCAATTAAACCATACTCTTTCGCTTCTTCTGGTGTCATGTAGTTATCTCTATCCGTATCCTTTTCTATAACATCAAGAGGCTTGCCGGTGTTTTCACTTAAAATTTTGTTTAATTTTGCTTTGATGTTTTGAATATGGCGTGCCTGAATTTCAATATCGCTTGCTTGACCTTGCGCGCCACCAAGTGGTTGATGTATCATAATTTCGCTGTTTGGAAGAGCAAATCTCTTTCCTTTTGCGCCACTTGACAATAGGAAAGCGCCCATAGACGCCGCAAGACCGACGCAAATGGTGGAAACATCACATTTTATATAGTTCATGGTATCATAGATTGCCATGCCAGCACTCACAGAACCGCCCGGGCTATTAATATATATGAAAATGTCCTTATCTGGATTTTTTCCTTCGAGATAAATTAATTGTGCAATGATTGAATTTGCACTATCATCTGTAATTTCGCCTGCCAAGAAGATAATTCTATCTTCTAGTAGTCTTGAATAAATATCATAAGACCTTTCATTTGCTCCTGTTTGGTCAACAACCATAGGTATCAACATAAATTTACCTCCTAATTAAATTTTAAAAGAGTTATAAAATTTTATCTGAAACATTAATAACAATTATTATTAAAATTTATTTTAAAGTTAAAATTATAACTCTTCAACAGTGTCAACTTCAACAAGTTTGTTATTCTTGCAAAGATAATCAAACACCTTGTTTACCTTAACAATATGAATTGCTTGAAGTCTTGCATTTTCGTTCTCTCGACTAAGCTTCATTTTATCAATTTGAGCATTAATTTCTTCCTCATATGCGGTAATATTTAACTCGTCGAAAAATTGCTCAAAGATGTAGTGCATTCTAATTGAACGGCTAGCACGCCCTTCGCACATCTGCCTATATTCTTCCATAGGCACCTTGACAGAATCAAAATACTGCTCAGCCGTCATACCGAAACTCTTTGCTCTCTCTTCAATTTCATGCATTTCGGAACGGACTTCGTTGTCCACCATAAACTTAGGTGCAACAACTTTTATATTTTTAAGAAGATATTCATAAATATCAGCTTTTAATCTTGCAATTGACCTATCTTCCTTCATAGATTGAATATGCTCTTGTAAATGTTTTTTATACTCTTCTAAGTTCTCATATTCTGTCGCATTAGAAATAAATTTGTCATCGAGAGTTGGCAAAGTTTTTTCTCTAACCTCTTTGATTTTTACATCAAAATAACCGCTTTTGCCTGCCAAATATTCAACATAGTTTTCTGGAAATTTGATGTCAACCTTAACATCTTCGCCCTTTTTCTTTCCAACAAGTTGCTCTTCAAAGCCTTCAACGAAAGTGTGTGAGCCTAGGTCTAGTGGAAAATTCTCAGCTCTTCCACCTTCAAATGGCTTGCCGTCAACATAGCCAACAAAATCAATCACAACTTGGTCGCCATTCTTTGTTTCTCTGTCTACATCTTTAAATGTTGCGTTGTCATTTAATAGGTGTTCTATTTCGTGATTGATGTCCTCGTCTGTAACCTTTGTTGAAAGTTTTTTAAATTCTAAGCCTGTATATTTGCAAAGCTTAATTTCTGGCATGATTTCAAAGGTTAAATCAAACTTTAACCCTTCATTGTCCATAACCACATTTGTGATATTTGGTGCTTGCAAAGGCTCCATTTTGGAATTTTTAGTAACAAAGTCAATCATTTCAGTGTTGGCAATATTTTGAACGGCATCCTCATAGAAGATATCATCGCCATAGGTTTTTTCAATCACTTTTCTAGGTGCATGCCCCTTTCTGAAACCAGTGATAGCAAATCTTCCCTTATTTGCCTCGTATGCCTCTTGAAGTTTTTCCTCCCATTCTTTTGATGAAACCTTAATTTTAAGAGTTGCAATGTTGTCTTTCAAAGTAAATTCATGCATAATTTTTCTCCCTTTTATTTTCATAAATTAATTGTATAATATACCTAATATTGATATACCGACACTATTGTAACACATGGAAAAATAAAAAGCAAATGTTATGCACAAATATTTTTAGCGAAGAATGTCTAATTTTGTCAATTTTGTAAAAAAAGGTCGTATTCCAATCAAATTTTAAAAAAAGCATGTCGCCATGCATTTTTATTAACTTAAAATTTAGAAAATCATAGTTGATAATTTGCCGAAAATTCTTCTTTAAACTCTAAGAAATAATCACCCATAATCGCTTTTCTAATATTTTCAGCAAGTCTTATAAGAAATCTAAGATTGTGAATAGACAATAACTCTGCGCCGAGCATTTCATCGGCGTTGATAAGGTGCCTAATATACGCGCGTGAAAAATGTCGACATGTATAGCAGTCACAATCCTCTTCAATCGGACGGAAATCTTCTCTAAAGGTGGAGTTTTTAATCACCATTTTGCCAAATTTTGAAAACGCTGTGCCGTTTCTTGCGATACGCGTTGGCAAAACGCAGTCCATCATATCGACACCACGAGCAAATCCTTCTATTAAACAATCAGGACTTCCAACACCCATAAGATAACGAGGCATATTTTGAGGAAGAAGTGGATTGATGTAATCTAGAATATCATACATCACACTCTTTTCTTCGCCTACCGACAGCCCTCCTATTGCAATTCCGCACCTAGCATACGGCAAACAATCTTCAATACATTTTGCTCTTAAATCTTTAAACATATTGCCCTGAACAATAGGAAAGAGAATATGTTTTCCACCTTTATGATGATTGTAGCATTTTTCTAGCCAAATTTTTGTGAGTTCGCGAGCTTTTTCAGATTCTTGCCTTGATGCGCCCGCCTCTGTGCATTGGTCAAGTGCCATATTGATGTCACTATCAAGCGCTTCCTGAATATCCATACAGAGTTCTGGTGTCATCATAAATTTTTCCCCGCTCAAATGCGAGCGAAACTCCACACCTTTTTCCGACACTTTTCGTAAATCTGAGAGCGAAAAAACTTGAAAACCACCGCTGTCAGTAAGTATAGGTTTTTCGTAATTCATAAACTTATGAAGCCCGCCCGCTTTTCTTACAATATCGTGTCCAGGGCGAAGAAAAAGATGATAGGTGTTTGAGAGTATTATCTGTGCTCCCATTTCATTTAAGTCCTCTGGCCTAAGCCCTTTGACTGTGGCTTGCGTGCCAACAGGCATAAACACCGGCGTTTTTATATCTCCGCGTGGGGTGTGAAAAATACCAGCACGCGCACCTGTTTTTGGACAAATTTTTTCTATTTCAAAACTAAATTCTTCCATTCTTATTTTTCCTTTTTTTTAAAAAAACAATCTTTTTTGAACATAAAATATAAAGCTTTATAAACTATTTTTTATCTTCTTCAATAAGCAAATTCAATAAGACAAAATATCATATTTAGTGTTATGTTTATTGCATACTACACTATATATAGAGTATTATTCAATAAACATTGCATCGCCAAAACTAAAAAATCGGTATTTTTCGTTGACGGCGTGGCGATATAGCATAAGCGTTTTATCTATATCGCCAATAAAAGCAGAAACAAGCATAATGAGAGTCGATTCTGGCAGGTGGAAATTTGTGATAAGTGCATCAACAAATTTAAACTTATAAGGCGGATAGATAAAAATGTTTGTTTCTTTTTTAACGCTTTTTATTCTTCCGTTGTCATCGCTTGCACTTTCAAGCACTCTGACGGAGGTTGTCCCAACAGCTATCACACGCCTTTTCTCAGCTTTTGCCTTATTTAATTTTTCCGCCACCTCTTCCGTGATTTCAATATATTCACTGTGCATCTTATGTTCTAATATATTGTCCTCTTTGACCGGTCTAAAAGTGCCAAGCCCAACATGAAGTAGCACCTCACAAATTTCCACGCCTTTGTCTTTTAGTTTTTCCAAAAGCTCCTTTGTAAAGTGTAACCCCGCCGTTGGTGCTGCACTTGAACCTTCCACTTTGGCGTATACAGTTTGATAGCGCTCAGGGTCCTTTAACTTTTCTTTAATATAAGGCGGAAGTGGAACTGTGCCAATTTCTATTAGATGTTCTTCAAAACTCTTTTTACGGTCGTAAATAAACTCAACAACGCACGAGCCATATGTGGCTTTTTGTGTCACCACTGCCTTAATATTTTCGTTAAAAACAATCTCAGTCCCCTCATCCAAACGCTTAAATGGTTTTGCAATCACCTCCCAATGCGTGAGGTCAATTCTTTTTTGAAGAAGTATCTCAATCTTTGCGCCTGTCCGCTTATAGCCATAAAGGCGTGCAGGCAAAACGCGCGTGTTGTTGATAACCAAGACATCGCCTTTGTTTAAAAAGTTATATATATCATAAAAATGCAAATCTTTTTGTTCGTCCGTTTTTCTATTATAACATAAAAGACGCGAGTGGTCGCGTGGCTCAATAGGAGTTTGAGCAATAAGCTCCTCTGGTAAATCATAATTATATGTTGAGCGTAATAATTCTCTTTGCATAATTTTCCTTTTTATATTTGATTGTTTTATTTGTCGTAGGTAATTCCTAAATGATGATAAGCGTTTTCCATGGCAATACGCCCGCGTGGAGTTCTTGCAATAAAACCCAATTGCATCAAATACGGTTCATACACATCTTCAATCGTGCCTGCATCTTCGCCGATGGTTGCCGAAAGCGTGTCAAGTCCAACAGGTCCTCCGCCGAATTTGTAGATGATACTCTCTAAAATCTTTCTATCGATAAAATCAAGCCCAAGTTCGTCAATTTCCATTTTTGCAAGCGCCTTATCAGTTATCTCTTTTGTGATTTCGCCAGAGCCAAGAACCTCGGCGTAATCTCGGACACGCTTTAAAAGACGATTGGCAATTCTCGGTGTTCCGCGAGAACGCTTTGCAATATCAAGGCTGGCATTGTCGTCTATTTTTATATTTAAAATATCAGCCGAACGATTAATGATGATTTGTAAATCGGCATCTGTATAAAGTTCCAAACGGCAAATTACTCCAAACCTATCGCGAAGTGGACTTGTCAGCATACCCGCCTTTGTGGTTGCACCAATAAGCGTAAAAGGCTGAATTTTAAGTCGCATATTTTTAGCAGAAGGACCTTTTCCAACTATAAAATCAAGCGCAAAATCTTCCATGGCAGGATAGAGTATTTCCTCAACAGTCTTATTAAGCCTATGAATTTCGTCAATGAAAAGAACATCATTTTTGTTGAGGTTGGTAAGAATTGCCGCAAGGTCAGCAGCATGTTCAATGGCAGGACCCGAAGTGATTTTTATTTGCGAGCCTAATTCTTTTGCGATAATGTGCGACAGAGTGGTTTTACCTAAGCCAGGAGGTCCATATAAAAGCACATGGTCAAGGGCATCTTTACGCGACTTGGCAGCTTGAATATAAACTTTTAAACTCTCTTTAACCTTATCTTGTCCAACATATTGCTCTAAGCTTGTTGGACGAAGCGATGTTTCAATTTCAGCATCTGTAAAGTTTTTTGTGCTAGTTATAAATCTATCTTCCATATTCTACCCCTCTTATCTACCCAAGTAGCGCAAGACTTTCAAAATTATCTCTTCCGCAGTTGCGCCGTCACCAGCATTTGCGCGTGCCAGCCTATAAGCATCATTTTTGTTTACGCCTAAATTTATAAGAGTTTCCACCGCGTCATTAAGCGCATTTTCGTCATAGAAGTTGTCAAGATTTTCTTTATAGTTAAATAAGTCTGTGCCATAACCTACGGCAGAAATTTTATCTTTCAATTCTAAGCATATTCTCTCTGCTGTTTTCTTGCCAAGCCCTTTAATCTTTGCTAATAGTGATACATCCTCTCGCGAAATTGCCACAATTAGGTCACTTATCTTCATCCCTGAAAGAATTGATATTGCCATTTTTGGTCCAACGCCTGAAACGGTGATAAGTTTCATAAATATTCCTTTTTCTTCTTGCGTCGCAAAGCCAAAGAGTGCAATGCCATCCTCTTTTACATGGAGATATGTATAAACTTTTGTCGTTTCGTTTACATCAGGCAACGCGACAAGTGAATTGTTAGAAATTTGAAGCTCATAGCCAACTCCATTTACATCTAAAACAAGAGTGTTTTCATATTTTTCTTCAATTGTTCCAACCAAAAATGAAATCATAATTCCTCACAAAAATTTATCAAAAAGTTTTAAGTAGTAAAAGTATATTTCAGTAAAATCAAAAAGATTTATCTATAAATTATAAACATCTAAAAGTCACATCATATTGAAGTTTAACCTTGGATTAATCTGTCCATGGCATATCGCCACGGCAAGCGCGTCCGCTGCATCGTCTGGACGCGGTATATCTTTAAGCCCTAAAATATTTTTGACCATATACTGCATCTGCCTTTTTTCGGCGTGTCCGTTGCCCGTCAGCGCCTGCTTAATTTGAATAGGAGTGTATTCAAAGGTGCGTCCGCAATATTTTTGACTTGCAAGCACAATCACCCCTCTCGCCTGTGCCACCTGAATGACAGTTTTTTGATTTTTGAAATAGAAAAGTTCCTCAATCGCAACTTCTTCGGGCCTATAAGTTTCAAAAATAACCCTAAGCGCCTCGTCGATATGTTGAAGGCGGATTGGCAACGGGTCCTCTTTTGGCGTTTCGATAACACCATAGTCAATAACCTTGTTATTTTCGCTTGTTTCAATAATCCCATAGCCGACAATCGCATAGCCCGGGTCAATACCTAAAACTCTCATAGTAGTAGTTTAAATCATTTAAAAAATTTTGTCAAACAAATAGTAAAAGTGCAGACTTGCGCTCTTTTTCTTTTCCATACAATACTCCAATTTTTGTTTACTTCTTCAACAACAATTCTTTGGCGTGATTTATGGCTGTTTCTGAAATTTTTTCGCTTCCATCAATTAGGTTGGCAATTTCTTTCACAACTTCCTCATCATGAATTATCTTCGCGTGAGATATTGTTTCATTGCCAACACTTTCTTTTGTCACCAAAATAAACTCATCGCCCTTACTTGCAACCACTGGCGTATGAGTGATTAAGATTGTTTGAAGAAATTTTGAGATGTTTCTAAGTTTCTCTGCTACTTTTCCTGCTGTCTGACCGCTTATACCAGAGTCAATCTCATCAAAGATAACCGTGCTTTCTTTGTCAAGCATGATATTTTTAAAAGCAAGAAGAAGTCTTGAAAGCTCTCCGCCTGATGCCGTTTTAGATAAATCTTTAAGCTCTTCGCCAACATTAGCCGAAAATATGAATTTGACATCGTCTTGTCCTTTGCGTGAAGGTTCAATTTTCTCAAAATTAACTTTAAAACTTGTGCCTTTCATTTGTAGGTCATTCAATTCATTTTCAAGTTTACTTTCAAAAATCTTTGCTTTTTCCTTTCTCAATGTGGAAAGTTTTGAAGACATCTCCTTTATTTTCTCTAATAATTCGCCTTTTTGCTTATCTAAAAGAATTAAAAGTTCTTCGCTACTATTTAGTTCTTCCAGCCTACCTTTGGCATCTTCTAAAAACTTTAAGATTTCTTCTATGTTTTTCCCGTATTTGCGTTTTAAGTCTTTGATTAAGTCAAGTCGTTTGTCAATTCGCTCCAAACTCACCGGGTCATAGTCTGTGTTATCAAGAATATTTTCCAAGGTTTCCGCAATGTCTTTAAGCTCATAGTAAGCGCTATTTAATCTATCTTGACAATCTGAGATGTTTTCAAATTGAGAAAGTGACAATAAAAGAGCTTTGGCATCAAAAACTAATCCAGTCGCCGAAATACTTTCACGCTCCAAGCAATTAAGTGCCAAGTTTAGGTTTTCGCTTATCTTTTCAGAAGAGGAAATATAATTAAACTTTTCTTTAAGTTCTTCCTCTTCGCCAATAGAGAGATTTGCGTTTTCAATTTCGTCTATTTGAAATTTTAAGATTTCCTTTAATCTATTTCGTTCAGCATCATCTCCGCCCAACGCTTTAATTTTTTTGTCGACTTCTTGAAGTTCATCAAAATAAGAACCGAGTATTTTTAAGTATTCCTCTGCTTCGCGACCGATAAAATTATCTAAAAAGGTAAGGTGATTGTTAACATTGATTAGTCCGACACTGTCATGCTGACCACAAAAATCAACAAAGCCCTCAGTGATATCTCTTAGATTTTTTAAGACAATAACGGAGCCGTTGACGCGGATGACGCTTTTGCCGTCTGAGTTTAAGGAACGCGATATGATAAGTTCGTCATCACATTCCACTCCAATATCTTCAAGTTTTTTCTTTGTTTTTTCACTTATATTATCAAACACAGCTTCGACTTTCATTAAGTTTTCGCCCGTTCGCATAAATGTCTTGTCCGCCTTTGCGCCTAAAACAAAACTAATAGCATCAATGAGAATACTCTTGCCAGCACCTGACTGACCTAAAATGACATTAAAGCCTTTATTAAAATTAATTTCGCAAGTCTTAATGAGAGCAAAGTTAGAAATAAAAAGAGAAGAAAGCATACTTCCTCCTAAACTAAAATATTGTTAAGTGTAACAACCGCCTCACTAGAAAGCGCGGTTGACGGAAAAATTAAAAGCACGGTGTCGTCGCCAAAGGTGGTTCCCATAAGGTCAATAAGATTAAGCTTGTCGATAAAAGAAGCGACACTTCCTCCCATACCTTTGATAGTTTTAATCACGGCAAGATTAAGAGCGTTTTTAACAGAGATGACACATTCCTTAAAAATATTTATATATTTGCTCGACACGCCCTGCTGTTCGTTACCCAAAATCGCATACTTGTATTTACCGCTAGAAGATAAAATTTTGGTAAGTCCAAGCTCTTTAATATCTCTGGAAATTGTGGCTTGCGTGATGTCAAAATTGGCATTTTTTAGCTCTTTCGCAAGCTCATCCTGAGTTTCAATCTCCTTCACTGAGATAAGCTCTAAGATTTTTGATTGTCTTAAACTTCTTGCCATATTTCTCTCCTTATCAGCTACATGCGCCTGTTTTAGGCACTTGTAAAGATTTTTGCATAAATATAAATTTATACTTATTCAGGTTGTTTTAATTATTATACAATAAAATTAATAAATATGCAAGTGAAATTTTGCATATTTATACATTAATTTTTTATATAAATTTAAAAAAGTGGAAATTTATGTTTTTAAAAATTATATTTATAGAAAGACTTGCATACTTTCGCCATGCTCTATAAACTAATTTTTAATAACTACCACCTCTTCGTTATTAATCGCCTCGTTTACTAAGAGGTCGATATTTAAAAACTTTTCAAGATGTTCAGCTCTTTTTATTGTTGGCTTTATGACAGGATATTTCGGCAAAAACACCGTGCAACAATCTTCATAAGGAAGAATGGAAGTTTCATAGGTGCCGATATTCTTTGCAATATCCATAATATCTTCTTTGTCAAAACCAATTAGCGGACGAAAGACAGGAAGGGTAACAACAGAGTTTGTCACATTGATACTTTGCATTGTCTGACTTGCCACCTGCCCCAAACTTTCGCCTGTGATTATTGCGCCCAAGTTTTCCTTTTTGCAAATTTTTTCGGCAATTCTCATCATAATTCTTCGCATGATAGTTATCATGTATTCCGCATCGCAGTTCATATGTATCTGTTCTTGAATTTTCGTGAAAGAAACAATATGTAATTTAATTTCATCAACATAGTTTGTGAGCTCTCTTGCTAGCTCTATAACCTTCTCTTTTGCTTGCTCGCTTGTGTAAGGATAGGAATGAAAATGCACGGCTTCGAGTTTCAATCCGCGTTTCGCCATGAGGTAGCCTGCCACAGGGCTGTCGATACCACCAGATAAAAGCAACAGCGCCTCTCCGCCAGAACCAAGAGGAAGTCCTCCGAAGCATTTTATATTTTCATAATATATGTAGCACTTTCCATTAAAACGCACTTCCGCGTAGAGAATGGTGTTTGGAGTGTGCAAATCTACCTTTGCCTTTTCGTTTGAATTTAAAACCACCTCACCTAACTTTCGTTCAAGCTCAACTGAGGTAAGTGGATAGCGCTTGTCTGCACGCTTTGCAACAACCTTGAAAGTTCCAGATATTTTTATGCCAGAAACAAACTTTTTTATATTTTCATAATCAGCGTCAATTTCAACAGCCTTAGCAACGCCAATAAGCCCAAACACCGTTTTCAGTTTTTGAATTATGATATTTTCTTCAAACTCATCATAGTTTTCAAGGATTATTCTTCCACTTGTATACTGCAAAGAGAAATTATAGCCGTTAAGTTTACGCCTAATATTATTCATTAATAATTTTTCAAATTCATGCTTGTTTTTACCTTTTAAAAACAACTCACCAAATTTGAGTAACAGCACCTTTTTTTCTTCCATTAGTTTAGCCTCTTTAACATCTCTATATAAGTTTCAATTATTATCTTGCCCGCCTCTCTTACTTCACTTTCATTCATATACGCATTAAAACTAATTCTACAAGAGGAAATTATCTCTTCCTTACTATAACCGATGTTTTCTAAAATGCGATTTCCTGCTTTTTTTGCAGAGCAAGCACTACCAAGTCCGACAATCACGCCATTTTCTTCTAAGGCATGAAGCATAGTTTCGCCTTTCACTCCGCTAAATAAAAGCACCTCAATATATGGCGAACCATGAAAATCTAATATCTTTATACCATTCTCAGTAGCCACTATGTCGTTAAAAATTTGTTTTAGTCTTGACACTTTTTTAAAATTTTCTTTCACATCGATTTTTAATAGTGCCGTTTGCATAGCCATGACACCCGGAACATTCTCCGTGCCAGAACGAAGTCCATATTCTTGTCCACCGCCGTCAATTATGTTTTTTATTAATTGTAGCGACCGAACATATAGACCTCCGACACCTTTTGGTCCATGAAATTTATGTGCGCTAAACGAAAGCATATCAACGCCTAAATCCTCGACCGAAAAAGGTATTTTCATAAAGCCTTGCACCGCGTCAATATGCACAAGCGCATTTGGAGCAAGTTCATTTCTAAGTGCGACAATTTGTTTTACATCGTTTATAGCACCCGTTTCATTACTGACAAGCATACAACTTATAAGCTTAGTCTTTTTATTTAGCATATTTCTAAGTTCGTCTAAATTAACCTTGCCATTAGCATCCAATCCTACGAACCTAACGACCTTCCCTTCATTTTCCAAACTTCGCGCGATATTAAAAACAGAAGGATGTTCACCATTTGAAAAAACATACTCATAGTCGCCATTTTTGACTGCGCCCTTTATTGCCAGATTATTGCTCTCAGTGGCACCGCCCGTGAAGACGACAGTCCCCTTTAACGCGCCTAACTTTTTCAAACAATCTCTTCTGACTTCTTCAAGTTTGGCATGCACAAAAGCACTTTTCCTTGAAACAGCAGACGGATTATAGAACTCATCGCATGCAAAATGAGAATATGTTGCCACACATTCAGAAAACATCTTTGTTGTTCCTGCATTATCAAGAAAAATCATATTTCTCCTTTACGCACGAAGCTTTGCCTTATAGCGATATTCCAAACTTTTCAGCACTTTGTTTATAACAGCATTAATTTCCTCAGCAGTCATAGTTTTTTCTTCATTCAAAAGGTGAATTTTATATGCCATACTCTTCTTATTTTCACCTAGACTTATGTTTCTATACACATCGAAAAGCTCTGCGCCTGCAAACAACTTTCCGCAAGCAGACTTTATTGCAGAAGTAAGCTCTCCGTTTGTAATTTCTTCATCAACCACAACGGCAATATCACGCTCAACCTCGGCAAATTTTGACACTTCCTTAACGCTATACAACTTTTCCTTCAAGCTTGATAGATAGTCTGTGTCAAGCTCGGCATAATAAACATCGTGCGAAATGTCGTAGTTTTTTAATACTTTTGGATGAATTTTGCCAAAGTAACCCACCTTTTTGCCATCTTCTGCAATGATGTCGGCACTGACACCGCTGTGAAGATATGGCTCAGTAGAACGCTCTAATTTATATTTTAACGATGTCGCAACAAGTAAATTTTCAACCACATTTTTGAGCATAAAGAAGTCATAACCGTCCTCACACACAGCGATAGAAAGTCTATTATTTTCAACAGGCAGTTCTTTTAAAGGCAGAGCTTTCGGCTGATAAACCTTTCCTACTTCAAAAAAGCGTAAATCTTTATTTCCAACTGAGAGATTGAATTTTATATCAAGAAGAAGCGCATGCGCCATAACCGTTCGGACAGTCGAAAGTTCTTCACTTATAGGATTAGCTATCTTTATAACATTCTTTCTTTCATCGTCGATTAAAAGTTTGTCGCAAGCTGATGAGGAATATAGCGAATAGTTTAAGGTTTCATAGAAACCAAAATCTACAAGTTCATTTTTTAAGTTGTTTTCAAAAACAAGTCTTGGTTCATAAGCTCCGACAGTTACAGAAGAATTTTCAAAAGCCTCACCTTCAAGATTGTTATAGATATCATAACCATATATACGGATGAGTTCTTCGGCGATATCATTTTCACACTCAATATCTTCACGATAGTATGGCGGTTCAACATGAAGTTTGTCGCCTGAAAGAGAGGATTTTATTCCAAGGCTATTTAAAATCTGCAAAACCCTATTTCTATCAATTTCGACCCCTAAGATTTTGTCTATCTTACTCATAGAAGCCGTGAATGAGTGTGCCTTAGATTTCACATCACATTTATCGATAATACCATCAACTATCTTTCCTGCGTCAAGTTCATTTACAAGATGTAAAGCACGCTTCAAGGCTTTTACTGGCGTGTCAACATAGACGCCTTTTGAATATCTCATCGACGAATCAGTGCTGACTCCTATCTTTCTGCTTGTAAGACGAACACTTTTTAAGTCAAAAACGGCACATTCAAAGACGGTTTCTTTTGTTGACGGCTCAACACAAGAATTAACTCCACCAATAATTCCTGCAATAACCACAGGCTTATCGCTGTCCGCTATCACCATGTCATTTTCATCAAGCTCATAAGTGTTGCCATTTAAGACAGCGATTTTTTCGCCTTTCTTTGCATCGCGCACAACAATCTTCTTGCCAGCAAGATGATTATATTCAAACGCGTGCATTGGTTGACCTTGCTCAACAAGCACATAATTTGTTATATCAACAATCTTGTTTATCGGCTTAATTCCACAAGCAAAAAGTCTAGACCTAAGCCAAAGTGGAGAACGCGAAAGATTTAAGTCTTTTATATATGACGCCATATAGCGCGGACACTTCTTTGTCTTTACTTCCACACTTATATAATCATTGACATTTCCGCCACATGTCTTATAGGAATAATCAACATCTTTTAAAGGCACATCATAGATAGCCGAAACTTCACGCGCAATTCCTATCACACTGTTGCAATCTGGACGATTTGGTGTGACATTGACATCGAACACAACATCGTTGAGAAGAAGAGCGTCCTCAATTTTTGCGCCTATCTTCGTATTTTCAGGCAAAATCAAAATGCCGTTAACCCCGCCACCTTCAATATAATTTTCGTCAATACCGAGTTCTTCACCAGAGCAGAACATGCCATCGCTCTTGACGCCCCTAAAATTTGTCGGCTTAATTTTGACGCCATTGCAAAGGTCAGCTCCTTCAAGAGACACAGGCACAACAGCACCTTCAAAAACATTTGTTGCCGAGGTGATAATCTGCACAGTTTTATCTCCAACATCAACCGTGCAAACTTGTAGCTTGTCAGCGTCTTTATGCTTTTCTATTTTCGTGATTTTTCCCACATAAACATCATGAAGATGCTCGTTTTGATAGATAACTTCCTCAACTTCGAAACCAGAAACAGTAAGCTTTTCTGCAAGCTCCTCAGGGGCTATATCAATATCTACAAAATCTTTAAGCCAACTATATGAAATTTTCATAACCTTCTCCTTAAACTATTTAAAATACAAATTTTAAACTTTTCAATTATTTAAAAGTATCACAATCAATAATGTTGATAATCAATATATAGTGTAGTATGCAAGCATAGCACTACATCATTTAGCGCATTTGCTTTAAGAAACGCATATCATTTCTAAACAGATATTTGATGTTAGGAATTTTATTGGTCACCATTACGCTCCTATCAATACCAGGTCCAAACGCAAATCCGCTATATTTTTTGCTGTCTATTCCTGACATTTCCAAAACTTTTGGATTGACAACGCCAGCACCGAATACCTCGGAAAACCCTGTTCCTTTGCAAAGCGAACAACCCTTGCCTTGACACATCTGACAAGTGGCATCAATTTCAATTGACGGCTCTGTGAAAGGGAAGTAAGCTGGTCGCACTCTCATCTTTACATTTTCGCCAAATAGTTTTTTGAGTATGACATCAATCATCTTCATCAAGTCTTTCAGTCCAACATTTTCATCCACAACAAGCGCCTCAAATTGATTAAATATCGGTGAATGAGAACTATCATCATCGTTTCTATACACTCTTCCCGGGCAAACAATTTTAAATGGAGGCTTCAATTCTTCCATCGCATGCACTTGCATGTTTGAGGTCTGCGTGCGAAGAAGGATGTTGTCGGTGATGTATAGCGAATCTTGCATATCGCGAGCTGGATGATTTTTTGGCACATTTAGTGCCTCAAAGTTATAATAATCGGTGTCAATTTCAGGACCTTGAATGACGGTAAAGCCCATTGCCACGCAAATGTCCATAAACTTATTGTTGAACCTAGTGAGCGGATGAAGTGCGCCTCTTTTTTCGCCTTTACTTGGCATGGTGATATCGATTTTCTCTTTCTCCATTGCAAGTTTTAAAGCTGTTTCATTAAGTTTTTCGCCCTTCTTAGCGATAGCTTCTTCCACCTTTTCTCGAACACCGTTCGCAAGCATTCCCACCGTTTTTCGTTCTTCTGGTGGAACCTCTTTCATATTTCTTAATATTGAAGTTAGCTCTCCTTGTTTGCCTAAAAATTTAACCCTAACTTCATCAAGCATTTTTACATCGTCGCACTTTTCGATTTCGCCTTGTGCGTCTTTCAAAATTTGTTCAAGTTTTTCTTTCATACTCTCCTCTCCTTATGTAACACCTCATTTAAAAAAAATCGCCCTAAAATATTAGGACGATTATCAATCGTGTTACCACCTAACTTCATGCTTAAAAAGCACCTCATTATGACAATTACGCCTGCCCACGCGACAACCCCTACTCGAAAATCTTTCAAGGTGCAACTAGAAAGTGAATTCAACCTGCTTTTTCTGCCCTATCTCAGCAAAAAGGACTCTCTGTAAGAAAAACCACAAGCCTACTAGTCTTTCATCATCGTTTTTACATGCTTAGTATAAAATATCGGCAAAATTTTGTCAAGTAAATTGCCTTATTTATTTTGAGATATGAGCAAAAAAGTGTTAAAATATTCTAATATGAAATACTTAGAGATAAAAATCGAAAAAAGTTACGAAAGCGTGTATATATGTTTAAAGCAAAAGAGTTTTAGTGAGCATTTTATAAAAAATTTGCGCTCATATTTTGGCGCAATTATGATAAATGGTAAACCGGAAAACATAAACCACCCTCTTAAATCTGGCGACATTTTAAAAATTGACAGAAATCCTTTTAAAGGCACTGAGATTGAGAAAATATATGCTCCGCTCGACATCATCTATGAAGATGAGTATTATCTCGTCATCAATAAACCTTCTTGTCTTCCAACCACACCATCAAAGAGCCATTATCATAATAATCTTGCTGGCATGATTTGTGCATATATCAATGACAGCGAATTTACCCTTAGAATAATGAATAGATTAGATAAGGACGCTTCTGGCATTATTCTTGTAGCGAAAGACACAATCACCTATCAAAACACGGTCGATATTGAAAAGGAATATTATGCTGTTTGTCATGGCAATATTAAAAGAAAAACAATCGTTGAGGCGCCTATTTACACCGTCATCGAAAACGGCATAAACAATAGAAAACGCATTATTTCCCCCTTCGGTCAATATGCAAAGACAACTTTTACACCTATTAGACATTTAAAAGATATGAGGTATATAAATTTTAGATGTAAAACACTAAAAAATTTTCGAGCTGTCTTAAACAAAATAGCTTTGAGCGAAAAAAGAAATGATATAAGTTTTAAAAGAGATAATTCTTTAACATTAGTTAAAGCAGAAATATTTAAGGGACGCACCCACCAAATACGCTTGCACGCTTCATCAATTAATCACCCACTAATTGGCGACAAACTTTACGGCATAAGCGACCTATACTCACACAGTTACCTCCACCTAAAAAGCATAAAATTTCATAATATGGAGTTAAATAGAGATTTTGTTTTCAGCGTTCCCTTCCCAAAAGATTTCCTCGCCGTGTTGGGAAAATAGAAAAAACGCTTAAATTTAAGCGCTTTTCCTTACGAGAAACAACTATTTGCAGTTTTTTGCACTGGAACATTTGCAGTTTTTGCTAGATTTTGCTTCTTTTCCTGCTTCACAGTTCTTTGCTCTTGAAGCATTCTCACTGGATGCCTCAGCATTTGCGTTCTTTCTGGACGCTTTTTTCTTTCCGAACATAGTTTACCTCCCGTTTTCCAAGGATGTTTCCTTGTTAGTAATATTGTGCTTGATTTTGAAAAAAATATACATATAAATTTCTTTTGTATTATTTGAATTTAACCAAGCGTGGAGACAAAACTTGCTCACTTAAAAATCATTAACCACATTCTAAGAAATCAATGAGATTAGCAAAATATTTCACTCTTAGTCCATAGATGTATTCAACATAACAACTTTCTAGCCTCAAAATGCACTTTACTATAAAAAAGAGTGCAACTGCACCCTTTAATTGCGTTTAAATTTGAATAAGCCGAAGTATTCTTCAATATACTCAATCATCTCTTTCTTCATTTTTTCAATCTTTTCTTTTTGCACACCTTCAATCTTTTCTTTTTTCATATCACCCTCTATCTTTACCTACATCTAAGTTATTAATTTGCTGAATTAAATCTTCCTTTGCTTGCTCTATCTTTACTTGCTTTAACCTTTCTTGCTCTAATCTTTCTCGTCCTACTCTTTCCCGCTCTAACCTTTCTTGCTCTTCCTTTTGCATTATTTCTTTAACAATCTTTATTTTTTCAACGCGCATTTTGCAAAAATTTTCAAAATCATCTCGAATCTCAGCAAGTTTTTCTTCGGCATCGTTCAAAGCACTGTCAACCGCCTTGACCTTATTAGCAAACACATCTTTAACAGCGTTATCAATCGATTCAATAAAGTCTTCGTCATTAAAATAATATGGAGGAATAAACTTAAATGAAAGAGGGGCTTTTTTTATATATTCTAACCAATCTCTTTTTGATAAATATATGTTTCCAGATTTATCTATTGTAGTATTAGTACTTGCGTCATCATCTAACTGAACACGAGCAAACCCTTCTCTATATGACCATGCTTTCCTATATCTACCCTCTTGCAGTTTGCCATTTTTATCTATAAACGCATATTTGCCATCGTCTAACATGACATAAGCAAACCCTTCGCTGTATGCCCCTGCATCCCTATATCTACCTTCTTGTAGTTTGCCATTCTTATCAACAAACGCACACTTGTTAACATCTAACATAACTACAGCAAATCCCTCGTGGTAAGAATCTACCCATTTATATCTACCTTTTTGCAGTTTGCCATTCCTATCTATAAATGCATATTTATAACTGTAAAATTGAACACAAGCAAGCCCTTCGCTGTATGGCCATGCACGTTTATATCTACCTTGTAGTTTGCCATTTTTATCTAAAAACGCATACTTACCATCGTTTAACACAACACGAGCGAACCCTTCGCGATATGGGTCTATGCACACAATTTTTTTTATCTCTCTCATAACTTCCTCACCTGTTTTCATTTTAGCATACAGGTGATATGTTGTCAATATCAAATGTAAAAATAAATGGTTTCGAACAAAAAAAATGCAACTGTGCATAGATATAGACGTTTTCGAGAAATACTTACACAAAAAAAAGAGTGCAAGTGACCCGTTAGGTTAATTGCACACTATCTTTTTATAATAACTTAATTACACTCTCTCCGTTGGCACTTTTTTAATTGTTTAGCCATTTATTCGCAAGTCGCTGTGCGTAAAAGCACTCACTCTTCAATCACATTGCCGATAGTAACTGAAAATTCGCCTTTTTGCCATTTTATCTCTCTTGCCGATGTCACCGCTTTAATGTCTGCCTCGCACTCTTTAATGAAGGCTAACTTTTCGCTTTGAATGGTCATATCTTCAATTTCAGTTTTAAGGCTAAGTTTTTTCTCGCTCTTAAATTGGCGAACTCTTGCCACGATTGCCTCCACCTCGTCGCCATTTTCGATAATATTTTCCTCGTTTTCAATTTCAATAGGCTTTAAAACGCAAAGGTGAACGCTCTTTTCGCCCTCGAATTGTTTGAAGTAGTTTTGATAAATTTCCTCAGTGATATGTGGCATTGTGATTGCGAAAAGTTTGATAACGCCAAGAAGCACATTATAGCAAGCCCACTGTGCAGAAGCTTTTGCTTCCTCTCCATAAACTTCTGGCTTATACAGGCGATTTTTTGCAAGTTCGATATAGTTATCGCAAAAATCCCAGAAGAACTTTTCAATCTCCGCCTTAGCGTAGCCCATTTCCACATTTTCATATTGCGCGCAAGTCTTTTTGAAGGCGTCGTTGAATTTATGCATAATATACCTATCCATCGGCAAAACTTGCGACGGTTTTTTAGGTTTATAATCTTCAAGGAAAGAGAGGACAAATTTTGAGGCGTTCCAAAGTTTGTTTAGAAGTTTGTAGCCGTCTTTTAAGCCCTCGTCGCTGAACATAACATCTCTGCCATACGCACCAATCGCGCACCAATACCTAATAACATCCGCGCCGTAGGCTGAAAGAAGGTCGTTGAGTTCCATTTTTGAGTTTGCGAGGTGCTTACTTATCTTAACGCCCTTATCCGCCATAACCCAGCCGTTGACAATAAGTTTTTTCCACGGCAAGCAATTTTGGTGATAATATGCCTTAATGATTGTTCTAAGACTCCATGTGGTGATGATATCACGCCCGCAAAAACGCATATCCATCGGCATACGCTTGTTGCAACCCTCTTCGTCATCCGCCCAATTAAGGTTGATTTGAGGTGTGACGGACGAAGTTGCCCACGTGTCCATAACGTCACTTTCTGGAAGGAAGGTGGTGTGACCGCACTTAGGACATTTGTCAACTTTTGGCGAATGAGTGAGCGGATTAACCGGCAAATCTTTTTCATCCGCAAAAATCGGCTCACCGCATTTTTCGCAATACCAAACAGGGAAAGGCACGCCGAAATAGCGCTGACGCGAAATTGACCAGTCTTGGTTTAAGTTGTTCACCCACGTCATATACCTAACCTTCATACTCTCAGGTCGCCAAACAAGTTCCTCGCCAAGTTCCGCCCATTTCTTTTTAAGTTCTGGCGTGGAAGTTTTAATAAACCACTGCTTTTTAGAGAGAAATTCGATAGGCTCCTCACATCTCTCGTGAACTTTCACGGCGTGCTTAATAGGGTCTTGCTTAAAGATATATCCCGCCGTTTTCAAATCTTCAATCACCGCTTTTCGCGCGTCCAAAATTTTCATACCCGCATATTTGCCCGCGATTTCGGTCATTCTGCCACCCTCGTCAATCGCCTGTTTGAGCGGAAGTTTATATTCCTTCCACCACTCAACGTCGGTTTGGTCGCCGAAAGTGCAACACATAACAATGCCCGTTCCCTTGTCGATTCCAACCTTACTATCAGCAAGAATTGTCACTTCATTTTCCTCAAAAAGAGGCACTTTGACCTTTTTGCCGACAAGATTTTTATATCTCTCATCATCGCCATTAACAAAAATCGCAACGCACGCTGGTAAAAATTCTGGTCGCGTTGTAGCGATAGGAATCGTGCCACTGCCGTCAGCAAGTTTGAAGTTTAAATAGTTAAAAATGCTGTCGAGTTCCTTGTCGTCAAGTTCAAGTTCTGCAACGCTTGTTCGGCACTTACAGCACCAAGGCGAAGGGCGATTATCGCGGTATGCAATTCCCTTTTTGGCAAGTTCGATAAACGATTTTTGGCTTGTTTTTTGACTTTTATTATCAATAGTGTTATAGCCTAAATCTAAATCGCAAGACATACCCGCCCTAACCATAACATCCTTATAAGCGTCGTTATATTTTGCCACCAAATCAAGGGCAATCTTTGTGAATTCTTCGCGCGGAAGAGTGTGAGCGCGAATTTTTTTCTCTTTTTCAACAAGTAGTTCAGTTGGAAGTCCGTTATTGTCAAATCCAAGAGGATAAAAGAGGTTTTTTCCTTGCATACGCTCATAGCGCGCAATCATATCCGCCTGTGTGAAGCCCGAAATATGCCCAATATGAAGTTTTCCGCTGACCGTTGGAGGTGGCGTATCAATGGAAAAGGTTGGCTTATTAGATTTAGGGTCGAACTTATATATTCCATTCTCCTGCCAATATTTTTGCCACTTTGCTTCTTTTTCTTGAATGTTGTATTTTTTATCTAACATATCATCCCTCTATTAAATCAAATCTTTGCATGCCGAATATTAGCACACAATATACTAGATAAGTATAAAATAAATATAAAAATAAATCAAGTAAATTTTAAGATAATACAAAAAAGACTAATCTTGAATGATTAATCTTTATCATAAATTAAACTGTTTTTGTTTATTAATTCGAAAATATAAAGGTTAAAGTTAAACAAAAAAATTACTTAACTTTTTCCATGTATGAGCCATCACGCGTGTCCACTCTTATGATGTCGCCGATATTGACAAAAAGTGGAACATTGATAGTATAACCAGTGATAAGTTTCGCTGGCTTTTTGGACGCCTTTGAGGTGTCGCCTTGAATACCCGGCTCGGTGTCAACCACTTCAAGTTCAACAAATGTTGGAGGATAAACTGCGAAAGGCACGCCCTTATACATATACATTGTTGTGTTCATATTTTCGGTGACGAAGTTGAGAACATCTGCAACAACATCCTTATTAAGTGGCATTTGCTCGTAAGTTTCGTTATCCATAAAATAGTATAAATCGCCGTCATTATAAAGATAAAGCATATCTTTTTTCTCAATCACTGCCTCTTGGAATTTATCACTTGGGTTGAAAGTGTCCTCTCTAACCTGCCCTGTCATCACGTTTTTAATCTTTGCTCTAACAAATGGCGAGCCTTTGCCCGGCTTTACGTGCAAAAAGTCAACGACGTTATAAACCGCTCCGTCCATTTCAAAAGTTGTTCCTTTTCTAAAATCTCCTGCTGATACCATAATTTTCTCCTATTTAATTTTGTTTGATGTGGTGAGTTTGATTTCTCAATTTGTTAAAAGTTGTTTCCAAAATTTTTTTTCCTATCTTAAAATAATTGCAAAAATCAACTTTGGCGAATTTGCGCTATCTCATTATGCGATAAAACGCAATAAAACCCACCAATATCCTCTATGATTATATCATATTCATTTCCTATTTGCAAGCGTTTTAAGGTAAATATCTTTCATCGTTTTGCTGTCTTCTGCCATTGTGCCAGATGACTCGCAAATGACGTGACAAGAGAGGTCGTAATCAATTAAAACCTCCACCAAATCCTCAAAATTTGGACCATACACCTCGTCGCTAAATGTGAGGTGGCGAATTTCCCCCTTTTCGCCGTATTGAATTTTGGAAAAATGGATGTGCGCCTCTTTCGTTCTGTCGCCCAACTTTTCAAAGGAGTAGTCAAAAATGCGCTTGTAATCGTCGGGCGATTTCAACGAGCCTTGCGTGAGCGCGTTAATATGCCCAAAATCAAAGGTCGGCAAAAGACGCGAAGAGATTGTGCAAAGGTCGATTATCTCTTTATACGTGCCAATTTGCATCGTTTTTCCCATTGTTTCAGGGCAAAGATAAAGGTCGCCAAGTTCCTCTTCAAGTTTCGGCATAGTTTCACTGAGCCTTGCCGTCATAAGCGCCACCGCCTCTTCTCTTTTAAGTTTTCCGCACGACGCTGGATGAAACACCATTCGTTTCGCGCCAAAAAGTTTTAAAAATTTTATTCCCGTTGTGAGGTAGCCAACACTTTTAAGATACATATCTTCGTCAGGATTGGCAAAATTAATAAAATACGGCGCGTGGACTGACATTTCAATGTTGTATTTTTTAAATTCCTCGCCGATTTTTTTCGCCGTTTCGCTGTTCATTCGATAGCCCTGCCCGAAACTATACTCAAAAATATCTAACCCACGCTCGCTAATCCATTTTGGCGTTTCCATTGTTGACGAATGTCCTTCGTCGAAAAACGACTGACTGTTACCCGCAGGTCCAAACAAAATTTTAGACATATTTATCTCCTACCATTAAATTTTTATTTTTTTAATTTAATTGAATTTTGTAATTATCTTCAATTCTTTAATTCAATTTTATAGTTAGTCAATTTTGTAATTTGTTTTTAATTTCATAATTAGTTTTTAATTTCATTTTTTCAATTCCATAATTCAATTTGTAATCAGCTTTCAATTTTGTAATTATCATAAATTCTATTAATTTTCAATTCATTTAGTCTTAATTTCATTTAGTTTAAGTTCTATGATTGTTTTTTAATTTATGATTAATTTTATATATTGTAGTTGACTATTCATCAAAATTAAAAGAGCCTTAGCGTTAATTTTAGACTGTTACGATAACACTCTCCTATTCCTAAAAAGGTAGAAGAATTATAAAGTTTATACTTTCCATCCAACACCTCTTTTCGTAGCGTTTGCCCATTTTCAATCCTAAAAAATTCATCATCGCTTAGTTCTAATTTTTCATAGTTAAAAACGCAATCAGCGGAAATTAGTTTAAATTTTCCGTCTTTAAGTTCTTCTAATGTTACGGCGTCTTTAAGATAGAAGCCACCGCATCTTGTGCGTAGTATGCATTGCATACTACCATATGTGCCGAGGTGGTATGCAAGGTCACGCGCAATACTTCTAATATATGTGCCACTCGAACAAGAGATTTCAAAACGATATGTATTTTCACCTACCTTGCCTAGAATTTTGAAGGAAGTTATTTCAACTTCCTTTGGCGACAAATTCACCTCCTGCCCCTTTCGCGCTTCAACATATGCTACTTTCCCTCCCACTTTTTTGGCGGAATATATAGGTGGCATTTGCTCATATTTTCCTATCATACTTTTGACAGCCCCTTCTAGTTCTGCTTCGGTAAAATTAACCTCCTTAGCTTTTACTATCTTCCCTGAGGTATCCAAAGTGTCAGTTTCATAGCCAAAAACAAAATTGGCTTCATAGGTTTTATCTTTTTTAAGAAAATAATCAAAAAGCTTTGTGGCGCTATTCACGGTTATAGGAAGTAGCCCCTCGCCTTCAAGGTCAAGCGTGCCAAGATGACCGCACTTTTTTGCGTGAAGCGTGGCTTTAACAATATTTACAACCTTATTCGAGGAAATTCCCTTTGGCTTATTTATTAAAATTATTCCACTTTCAAGCATTAAAATTCCTCACATACTGCTTTCAATTTATTCGCAACATACTTTTTGTCGCCTGTTAGATAAAATCCAGACGCCTCTTTGTGTCCGCCACCGCCATATTTAAAGGCAACCTTTAAAAGGTCAACGCCGTTTTTTGAGCGCATACTGACCTTAAACTTGTTTTCGCTAATCTCATACGCAATTATTGCAACGCTAAATTCAGCAAGTTGATTGATATCAGAAACAAACATCTTCACGTCCTCAACACTTGAAGAAAGTTTTTCTAAATCTTTTTGGGAAATTGCCACATAGCAAACCTTTCCGCTTGCTTTGAGATTGGAAAAGAGATAGTCTCTAAGCCTCGCATTCGACATCGTCATTGAGCGATAAACAACATCATAAACCTTTTGGCAGTCCGCACCGAGTTTTAAAAGTTTTGAAGCGATAGAAAAAACATTGGCGTCGGTGTTGCTGTGCAAAAACCTGTTCGTGTCACCCACAATACCCGCAAAAATATATGTTGCATATTCGGCGCTTGGTTTAAGATTAAGTTTCTCTAACAATTCGAAAATGATAAGAGAAGCGGAGCATTTTTTAGGGTAAACATAATAGTCCGCGCCATCCAACGCAAAATTTAGCTCGTGGTGGTCAATAAATAATATCTTTTTTCCGCTGATGTCTGCCTGAAATTTTTTGTCGATACGGCTTATTTCGTTGCAGTCGACAACAAGCACAAGGTCATATTTTCTTTTGTCGAAGTCATGTTTAAAGTAAGTTTCAGGAAAAATCCTCAAAAAGGAGAGATTTTTCATAAACTCCGCAAACACATCGCACTTTACGCCCAAACTTTCGCACAAAAATTTCGCGCCAAGCATCGCACCGAAACTATCTAAATCTGGATGCATATGCCCAAAAATTGCCACCCTCTTCGCGGATTTTAGCCTTGCCGAAACATCATTCGCCGTCATTTTCTTCCTCCTTTGGAATATTCAAGTTTTTCAAAATTTCTTCCACGCGCATAGTGCTTATTGCACCTTTATCGACCTCAAATTTTAGCTTTGGCATATATGGCATATCAAGCATTTTGCCAAGCTCCTTTTTAATATACCCCTCAGACCTTTGCAAAATATTTGTAACCTGCTCAATATCTTTAACATCAAGCACGCTAATTTTTACTTTACAAAACTTAAAATCAGGGCTAACTTTAACCTCTGTCACACTTATAATCTTGTTAAGCCTTGGGTCATTCATCTTTTCCTGTATTATTTCTATTAAACATTTTTGAATTTCGCTGTTAGCGCGTTCTTGCCTATTTGACATATTACCTCCAAAATACTATCACTACCTTATGAATAATTTAAAGCGAAGAATGATAAGACTTTATACATAAAAGTTTTTAATAAGATTGAATTAAATCTTTCAAAACTTTGACTCGCTACCATATTCTTTCGCTGTATCTATTATATAAAATTTCTTAAAAAAAACAAAGGAAATTAAACAAAAAAGAGATTAATCTCTCTTAACCTCTTCTTTGATATAATATTCCACCATGTCGCCTTCTTGAAAATCAATGTTGTCTTTAAATTTGACACCACACTCAAAGCCTTTTGCAACTTCTGCTTTTTCATCTTTGACGATTTTAAGAGATTCAACCGTAGTTTCGGCGACAATATCATTTCCACGCTTGATTTTTGCGATAGAATTACGCTGAATTTTGCCGTCTGTAACATAGCTTCCTGCAATTTTGCCAGCACTTGAAAGTTTAAACACCGCGCGAATTTCCGCACTACCGATGTATTTTTCTTCATATTTTGTTGTCATCATGCCCTTTGAAAGGCGTGTGATTTCATCAATTGCTTCATAAATAATGCGTGTTTCAAAAACTGTAACTTTGAGAGATTCAGCCATTTGCATGATTTTTGATGGTGTTTTTATGTTAAAGGCAATTACAATTGCGCCTGTTGTTTGAGCTAAAATTAAGTCGCTTTCTGTGATTGCTCCCGCTCCGCTATGAATTGTGACAACCTTTACCTCTTCGTTTCTAATAGCCTCTAACGAACCTCGCAATGCTTCAACAGAGCCTTGTGTGTCAGCCTTTATTATGATGTTTAAGTTCTTTAAGCTTCCTTCGTGTATTCTTGACATAAAGTCATCGGCACTGACACCAGAAGTTTGTTTTGCACGCTCTGCTTTAAGCTTGTTAATTCTTTCGTTAATAACCTGTTTAGACAAACTATCTTCAACAGCATACACTTGGTCGCCAGACGAAGGAACATCATTGAAGCCCATGACAGCAACAGGAGTTGAAGGTGGAGCTTTTTTAACCTGCTTTCCGTTTTCGTCAAACATCGCTTTGACCTTACCATAAGTTATACCGCTTATAATGGAATCACCAACTTTGAGCGTGCCATTTTTAACAAGCACAGTTGCCACAGGACCGCGCGATTTATCAAGTTCCGCTTCGATAACAACACCCGTTGCTTTGCGATTAGGATTAGCTTTTAAATTTTCCATTTCGGCAACCAAAAGTATCATTTTTTTAAGTTCATCAAGCCCCATACCTGTTTTAGCTGAAATAGGAATACATATTGCATCGCCACCCCATTTTTCAGGCAAAATACCATGTTCGGTCAGCTGTTGCATAACTCGATCAGGATTAGCGCCCACTTTATCCATTTTGTTTATCGCCACAATCATAGGAACTTTTGCCGCCTTAATGTGGTTTATAGCTTCCACAGTTTGAGGCATAATTCCGTCATCCGCAGCGACCACCAAAATGGCAATATCAGTTACCTCAGCTCCGCGCGCACGCATCTTTGTGAAGGCTGCGTGACCTGGCGTGTCAATAAAGGTAATTTTTTCGTTGTTGAATGTAATTTGATAAGCGCCTATTTTTTGTGTTATTCCGCCTGCTTCGCCAAGAACCACATTGCTTTTCCTAAATGCATCAAGAAGAGATGTCTTACCATGGTCAACATGTCCCATAACTGTGACAACAGGTGGACGCTTAACCATATTCTTATCATCGTCATCACTTGAAATATCAATGAGCTTTTCTTCGTAAGATTTGTCTAGCTTCAATTCTAAGGTTATGCCGAAATCAGAACAAATGAGTTCTGCCGTATCAAAGTCAACAGTGCTGTTAATTGTCGCCATAATGCCCAGAAGCATGCACTTTTTAACCAATTCTGAAACAGGTTTGCCTATCTTTTCGCTTAAATCTTTTATTGTTATCTCTCTTGAAGTTAAAACAGCATGCGTTACTTTTGGAGCAATAACTGTTTGCACCTCTTTTTTCTTCTTTATAAGCTTTCGTGAACCCATGATTGTTTCTTCAAAGCCGTTCTCATCATCAAGCACATAGATATTGTTATCTTTTCCAGCATAACGCTCCATATTTTTCTGCTTTTGATTTTGCTTTTTGGTTTCCTCAACATTTCTACGCTTGTTCTTGTTGCCAAAATTGCGCTCTGGTTGAGCTAAAACAGCACTGCTTTCGGTTGGAGCAAAACTTTTATAGTTATTTGCTTTGGTGGAAACAAAAGATTTGTTGCCATTCTTTTGCTGTGCGTTTTTGTTAAAAGGAGGTTTGTTTTGAGGCTTTGTTGAAAAATTCCTATTTTGAAACTTATCCTTGTCAGACTTATTGTCAAATTTTCTGAAATTATTTTTATTTTCGCCTTGCTTAAACTCCTTCTTCTCTTCAACAGGCTTTGAAATAGTTGAGACAGAGGGAATTTCCTTTTGCTTTTCTTCAACGATATTAGCTTTTAAAGCCTCCTCAGCCTTTACCTTCTCTTCCTCTCTCAGCTTTGCCTGCAAAATCTGTTTTTTCTCTTGCAATTTTTTAGAAAAAGCATCAAGTTCAAGCTTAGAATTCTTGATAGACAATAATAAATTCTGCAAAGAGCCATCTCTTTGTAAATTGTTTATTGTTTTAAGTCCGTTTAATTGATTTGCCAAATTACTCTCCTTTTATCATTTTTAATATTTCATCACTTAGTGCCTTGTTTTTTATTGCCACCGCCTTGCAATTTTCTATACCTATCATATTTGCAAGCCCCTCAACTTCCAAAAATGGAATATTTCGCGAAACTAACAAATAATTTATCTCTCTTTTAAGAGAATTGCCACTAGATTTATCAATTAGTATAAGATACATTTTATGCGGATTGTTTTTAATATTTTCACCGCCAATAATGAGATATCCCGCCTTTCGGCAAATGTTGATAATTCCGTTAAGAGTTTTCAATTTCCTCTCCAAGTTTTTCATATATTTCAAGTGGTATTTCACACTTAAATGCGCGATTTAGTGCCCTAGTCTTTTTAAGTTTATCAAAACAATCTTTCGACTTACAAACATATGCTCCTCTGCCGTTAGCCTTGCCTGTTTTATCTAAGAACACTTCGCCATTTTTGTTTCTAACCACTCGGACAAGTTCTTTTTTGTCACTTCTATCACGGCAGACAATACACATCCTTAATCTTTCCTGCATCAGTTTTCCTCATCTCCATTGATTTCTTCAAGGTCATCAAGGTCACTCATAGTATTGAAAGAATCCTCGTCAGAAAGCTCGGTAAGTTCGTATTCAGGCTCTTTTTCATCCTTAACAGGTTTAACATAGCTTTCAGGTTTAACATCTATCTTCCAACCAGTGAGTTTCGCAGCAAGTCTAACATTTTGCCCGCCCTTGCCGATTGCTAAGGAAAGCTTGTCATCAGGAACTATGACCTGACTCATGTTAAGGCTGTCATTTGTTTCAACTGAAAGCACTTTTGCAGGACTTAATGCTCTTGCGATATATTCAAGAGGGTCATTAGAATATTCGACTAAATCAATCTTTTCGCCGTTTAGTTCGTTAACGATAGTGTTAATTCTTGAACCCCTATTTCCAACACAAGCACCAACAGCGTCCACATTTGGCTTATCGCAAAAAACTGCCACCTTAGTTCTATTGCCTGCATCGCGTGCGATGTTTTTTATAACTACCTCACCGCTGGCAATCTCTGGAATTTCAAGTTCAAACAACTTTCTGACAAAGCCTATATTGCTTCTTGAAACTTGAATTTGAGGACCATGAAAAGATTCTTTAATCTTTTTAACATAAACTTTCACTCTGTCGCCAACCTGAAATTTGTCGCCAGGAATTTGGTCCTGTTTCATGAGGGCGCCTTCTGTGTTCGTGCCTGGAATGCTTACAAAAACATTATCACCATCTATACGCTTAACAATAGTCGTTAAAAGTTCATCCTCTTTTTCAGATAGTTCGCTTACGGCCTGTTGTTTTTCAAGTTCTTTAAGTTTTTGCATAACAACTTGCTTCGCCGTTTGAGCTGCAATTCTTCCAAAATCCTTAGTGGTTTCTTCAACTGCAACGATGTCGCCAACTTTATATGACTTTTTTGAGAGTCTTGCTTCTTCAAGAGAGATTTCTTTGTCCTCATCTTCAACATTATCTACAACAGTCTTATAGGAATAAATCCTAATAGTGTTGCGTTCTGGATATAATTTAACCATAGCACTTTTAGCTTCGCCATACATCTTTTTGTAAGCAGATGTGAGAGCTGTTTCAAGCGTTTGAATAAAAGTGTCTTTATCTATATTTCTCTCCTGTTCTAATTCCTCTAATGCCTTAAAAAAATCTTTATTTACCATTATTTTCTCCTTATTTTTCCTTAAAATTTAATGACGAGTTTCAAGCCAGCAATCTTATCTCTATCGAACACCTTTTCCTCGTCACCAATCTTTATCGTGACCGTTTTTTCATCAAAATTCACAAGCGTGCCTTCGAAATTCTTTTTTCCGTCAAGCTTCGAAAAGAGCGTTAACGAAACATCTTTATCAAGAGTTCGTCTTAAATCTCTGTCTGTTTTAAGTTGTCTATCAAGCCCTGGGCTTGAAACAACCAAAGTGTAAGGTTCGTCACCCGTTGGATTGAGCTCGTCAATTATCGGGTCAATCGCCTTGTTCACCTTTTCACAATCGTCAATAGTCACACCTTCTTCTTTATCAATTGTGAAAATTAAACTCATACCGTCAAACTCTTTTTTGTATTCTACATCCACGAGTTCATAGCCCATTTCTTCGATTACAGGTCTAAGCTTCGCCTCGCTTATTTCTTTGACTTTTGCCATATTTTCCTCCTATTAACACAAAGAGTGAGCAAACATTGCCCACTCCCTGCCACAAGATAAGATTATTATAACCGATAAATTTAAAAAAAGCAAGATTTTTTTAACATATTTTCAAAAAATCTATAAATTATTTTAAAATGAATAACATATTAAGCCAATTTAGCTAAATTTAAATATGTTTACTGCAATTATTTTCTAGTTTTAACACTGCCACAAGTAAATGTGACTTTACATCTTTCTGCCTGCTTCGTTCAGCTTTAAAAGCACCTGGGCGGTTGCAAAAGCGTCATTCCACGCCCTGTGCGCTCCTTTAAGCTCAATACCTAATGCTTTTGTCACCGTTCCTAAATTAAACCTTGAAATTTTCAAACGCGACACTCTTGCCTCGTTCAAGGTGTCTATAATGTCGTTATTAAATTCTAAATTTTGATAACCGCCAAAACGCCTAATAAACTTAATGTCGAAGTTGATTATATTATGCCCACAAAGCACACAGCCCTTAGAAAATTCGAAAAATTGCCTAATAACGTCCTCAATCTCTGGTGCATCTTCCACCATTTCGTTGGTTATATGCGTAAGTTCCATAACCTCAAACGGAATTTCAATAGTAGGCTTAACAAAAGTTGAAAATTTTTCGATAATATTCCCTTTTTCAATCTTTACTGCGCCAAGTTCGATAATTTGGTCGATTTCAGGATTTAGTCCTGTTGTTTCAATATCAAACACCACAATATTATTGTCCATAACCTTATGGTTGTATTTCTCCACCTCTCCAAACATATTATCTTGTTCAAGCGCTCCAAGCCTCTCTATCTCCACTTCTTTAATTTGTCCATGAGGTTTTTCGACCTCCTTCTGTTCAGTTTCGCTTGCAAGAGCGAGTTTATCAATATATAGCGTCAACTTGCCGTTTAGCCCAAGCTTCACATCGCCATGTAGTAGCAAAAACATATGCTCCTCTAAGGCATCCATAATCGCTTCATTTTTCTTCGGACAAAAATATATACAATCAATTTTCCCTTTGCCGTCAAACAAGTTAAATTTAAAATACGCCTTTTGCTGACCTGCACGCGCGCCTTTTTTTATAACAAAGTCTTTACGCTCAAAGTTTTCAATATAACCAGCAAGTATCACCGAAGATTTAGGATATTGTATGTTTGAAATAAACTCAGGTTTCGGCGGTATATCTTTTCCAATCACTTCTTTAACGACTAAAACATCATATCTCTGAGTTCTATGCGTGGTTGTTTTAACTTCAATATTATCAATATCGACTTCGTCAACCTTATCATCAAGCAAGTTCAAATTTATGTTGAAGTTAATCAAAAAACTTTCTTTTAGTGCCTTTGCAATATACACCGAAGCCTTGTTGTCGGCAAAAAATTGAGCTAGACGCGGACTGACATCAAAGGTGATTGTTGCGTCAATGTTTGTTATCTCCACCTTGATATCTTCATCATGAATGTATGTTTTTAACAATTTGAATTTATCTTCAAGAATATTAAAAAGCGCCTTTATTATGAGTTTTTCTTCAACATATACTTTAAGGAATTTAACTTTAAGATGTAAGTAAGACAAAGAAAGCTTCTCTTCTGCAAATTTTATTATTTCCTCTTTTTCAACATCGGTAAGTGTTTCATCAGTGGATGGATAAAGGAAAGTCACTGTGCAAGTGTCCTTATCTACAACAACATTTTTTAGATATAAGTTAGAAAATCTTTCTCCAAACTTTTTATTAAATTCTTGTTCAAAATTCATGTTATCATTTTATAAAATATGACATAATTTGTCAAGTTGTTTTTATAGAATGAGAACGGGATTGTTGTCAACAATATTCTTTGTCACTCCGTCTCCGTCGGCTTTTTTGTTGGTTAAAATATAGCTATCATAAAACTCATAAAAAGGCGAAATTTTTTCCGGAACATTTTCATATAGCTTAATTCCCGGAGTAATACCTAATTTACTCGACCAGCCATATTCGTCCAGCTTGATAAAGTGGATATCTTTATATTTTTCGTCAATATAAAGCGCCACCACCGTTTGGTTGCGTTTAAGTATTCCTCGACTTAAACTACTCACCTTGATACCCGCCTGTTCGACAAAAGAAAATAACTCTTCTGAAACCTCTCTTTTCGTTTCGTTTTTATATTTATAAAAATTTCTTAGTGCATAATAGTCTGTCATGTTGAAATTCAGATTGTCAAGTTGTTTGTTGGTTAAATTAAAGCATGCATGCCCAAAGCAATTTATTATATAAGCCACATTATAACCATTATTTAAAACATAACTATAATGCTCACAGCCTCTTGTCCACGCGTAGCCGTGCGAAAACACTTCTTTAAGCTTTAAAATCGTTTTTCTTTCCATTTCGTCCTTTTTCGCAAATTATAAACAAAAATATCTATTTTGTCAATATAAAAAACTCTAATGTTTTTCGACATAGAGTTTTTCTAAATATTTTTATCTACCTTTAAAGCAAAAAATGCAGTATATCTACAATGACGACAAAGGCAAAGAGAATGCAAATGCCGACAAAGTGAATGGTATTTTCCACTTTTCGATTGATTGGCTTTCCTCGTATCCATTCAATGACTGTGAAAAGAACATGCGCCCCGTCAAGCGCTGGAAACGGCAACAGGTTAAATATGGCAAGATTGGCAGATATTAGTGGTATAAAGATTAAAAGATTTGCAGGGTTTATTGCAGTGTATTCTGCCATTGTGGCAATGGTTGTTATCGTTCCGCCCATTTCAGTGATAGGAATTTGGAAAGTTATAAGCATCCATAAACTTTTAAGCACCACCCATGCAAAGCCGAAAGCCATAGAAAACGAACGCCCTAAGCCCTCGAAGAAGCCATACTTATACGCCTTCGTGCAAACTTTGTTCTCGGTGCTTTCTAGTCCCATAAGATAAACATAACTTGTCTTAACCTCGCCTGTGTCACTGTCAGTTTCCGTCACAACTTCTTGGATTATCTTAACATTTTCTAAAACAATACTCTCTCCGTCACGGCGAACGGTCATATCAAAAACATAATCTCCGCCCGCATAGTTTTCACTCTCATAAAATTCTTTTGCGGATTCCTTTTGGTTGGAGATAGCTGTGTTAAAATTGACACCAAAGGCGAAATCAATTTTTTCTCCATTAATGTGAGTAATTACATCGCCCTTTTGAAAAATGCTTTGCCCATTCTCATCAACATTTATAGTTGAGCTATAATCAATAATCTGTGGAACATCATAACCGACCGCACAAAGAAGAATCCAAGAAAAGAGGATGGCAGTTATGAAATTCATGGTAACACCAGCCAAAAAGACGATTATTCGTTTCCATGGCTTTTGACTGTTAAAAGGCACGCCGTCGTTTTGCTTGACATCCACAATGTTTTTATTGTCATCAAGTTTTTCTGCCGTGCCGTCATCTTCCTCGCCATAAAAAGAGCAGTAGCCTCCTAGTGGAAAAATGCGAAGAGAAAACTTTTCGCCTGTTTTTTTTGAGGTATGAGAAAAGATAGCCTTTCCAAACCCGATTGAAAATTCAGTTATCTTAAATTTCAAAATTTTTCCTGCGATGTAGTGTCCAAGCTCATGAACCATAACCATGAATAGAAGAACCACAATCGCAAGTAATACATATAAAAATGTCGTCATTATCTTACTCCTATTATTTCATGAGTTTCTAAAAAATCATTCGTAGATAAAATTTGAAGATTATAAAAGGAAAATTATAGAGCAAAAATCCAAAATGCAAGCATGATGTAAGGCGCAATAAAGATATATGAATCTATTCTGTCAAGTATTCCGCCATGTCCCGGAACCAACCTTCCGCTGTCTTTTACTCCTGAGTGGCGTTTTAAAATACTTTCAAACAAATCGCCTGCAACCGCTATGCCCACTCCTATAAGGATGATGATAAGATATGCCCAAATTGGAAAACTTGACCACATAAAATCAAAGCCATTGATATTAGCAAAAATAAGCCAAACCGCTGACATAAGAAGAAGTGTCCAAACAGCACCGCCAACCGTGCCAGATATTGTCTTTCCCGGACTTATTCTTGGACATAACTTCTTTCCGCCAATAAGAGAACCCGTGAGCATAGCAAAGGTATCTGACAACATTGGAATTAAAATTGCAGTCATTAAAATGAAGATAGAAAAATCAACAGACACATCGGCAAATTTCGAAAGTGGCAAATCGCCCATATGGTTCACGAACACCATAAATAGGAAGAAAAATGCTGGATAAACAAAGATGATGAGAGTGTTCAAACATTTTTTAAAAGTAAATTTTGCGACAGACATATTTTTAACATCACGCGTTGTCATCTCTTCAAGCACTTTCTTTTTGCGAATAAGCTGAATTAAGAAAGTTCCCATAAGCACCACAAACATAAGCGCAAAGTCAATAAGAATTGCCCATAAAATCCAGTAAATATCACCAAGAGCGACAGCATAGTGAGCGCAAATTAGGTGACAAGCAAGGATTATCGCTGGAAAAATCACCGATAACATTTGAAAATTATAACGCTTGGTTTTGGAAAGTAGTCTTGACATTTCAAAGGAAGCAATACAAGCAATCACTCCAAAAAACGCGTCAAAGAAATAGTCGCTAACAAAAATTTTAAGCACAAATAAGATTGCTAAAAGTAGCACAATTAGCACTGATGAATAAACTCGTTTTTTCATTAATTCCCTCCGAATCTTCTGTTTCTTTTTGAATAAATTTTTAATGCCTTTTCGAGGCGTTTTTTGTTAAAATCTGGCCAATAGTATTTTGGAAAATACATCTCACTGTAAGCAAGTTGAAATAGCATAAAATTCGAAATTCTCTGCTCTCTGCTTGTTCTTATAAGGAAATCGATATCTGGCGCAGGATAGGACAATAAGTTTTTAGCTATATCTTCTTCCGTAACACTCTTATAGTTTTTCTTTAACAGTTTGTTAACTGCCTGCACAATATCATCCCTTCCACCATAGTTTAAAGCAAGAAGCACAGTAAGTCCACTATTATTTTTGCTATTTTCCTGAACTTTTATAAGTTTTTCTTGCATTGCCACCGGAAAACGCGATATATCACCCATAACCACAAATTTTATGTTGAGATTATGAAATTCCTGCTCGTGACGCTCAAACATCTCTTCAACAAGCTGAAAGATTGCATCAATTTCCTTTTGTTCTCTGTTCCAATTTTCCGTTGAAAACGCAAAAAATGAAGCATATTTAATATCATTAATCTTGCTTAGCTCTTTAATTACATTGACAAGCACCTCGGCACCCTTTTTGTGTCCTAGCATTTTGCTAAGCCCACGCCTTACAGCCCAACGCCTATTGCCGTCCATGATAAAAGCGATATGAGTAGGTAATTTTTTCATATAACTCCAAATTAAACTTTCATAACCTCGTCTTCTTTTTCAGTTGCCAAATTATCAGCAAGAGCCGTATATTTGTCTATCATCTTTTGAACATCCTTTTCACAGCCCGAAAGTTCGTCCTCAGATAACGCGTTGTCTTTTTTCAAATCTTTAAGCATATCAAGGCTATCGCGTCTAGCATTTCGCATAGCAATTTTTGTTTCTTCACATATCTTTTTGACATTCTTACAAATTTCTTTTCTGCGTTCTTCGGTCAGTGTTGGAAAAACAAGTCTTATTGTTTTGCCGTCATCTGTTGGTGATATGCCAATATCCGCCTGATTGATAGCTTTCATAACATTCTTTATTTGGCTCACATCCCAAATATTGATGTTTAAAATCCTAGCTTCCGAAACCGAAATAGTTCCCATTTGGTTGATAGGAGTCATAACACCATAATATTCCACCATAACTTTGTCTAAGATATGAGGATTAGCGCGACCCGCTCTTATTAAAAGATATTCATCTTGTTGATGAGAATATGCTTTTTCTAAGTCGTTTTTAAGCGATGAAAAAATTTCATCCACCATCTCATTCATATAAATCTCCTTAAAACAAGTCTATTATAATATAAAAGAAAAATATTTGCAAACAAAATGCTTAAATTTTGGAAATATCTATTTGAAATAGTTTGTATGACAATATAAGCCTATACTTCTCATAACATCCTATTATTTTCTTTCTCTATATAGCTATCAAAAGTATTAAATCTAGCTTGAACTTTTTTCAATATACTCAAAGCTTGATATTTGTCATTTACTCCGTCTTTGTAATCATATATAGACAGTTGCTTTGTTTCGACTTCTTTTTCAAGCGCTTTCACCACTTCTTGTAAATCTTTTTTAAACTCTTCGCGCCTTAAAACAGGATTGTTATTTTTTGATAACTTATTCTCAGTGTTTTCTTTAAAAGTGCGATATAAAGCATCGACACTATCATAGCGTTTTTTTGCATCATCCACTCCATTTTCATAAAGAGTGTCTATTTCCTTTTTTGCATCATCGACCTTTGTCATAAACATCTCCATAGCCTCGCCAAAGTCAACTTTTATATATTTTTCTTCATATTGAAAATAGACACCAAGAAAACTAAGAGCATTCTCCTCTATCTCCTTAGCAAAAGGTAAAACATTGCCATTTCTATTCAAAACTTTTTTAAGTATATCGATATATGAGGTTGCCTTGTTGATATGAGAACAAATAATTTCCAAATTATAATTTTCGCACAAAAGGTCGTTAAGATAGTTGAATTTTTCGTCAGGATTATTTGAAAATACCTCATAAAACTTATGAGCAATCATAGATTTTGTCATATTGTAGAGTTTTATACGGAATAAAATCTTGTCTGTTCTAAGTTTTTCTAATATTTCATCATCGGTATATTTATCGAAATAAGAATAGATAGCATCACCCTTTTCGACAAATCTTTGCATTAAATTAGTTTTATCTTGAATATCACAATTTTTGACTTTATCTAAAAAACCTTTAAGCCTTTTATAATCAATTGAATATACCAATTTTGAATTTTTTAGATAGTTAAAAGTATTCAAAGGGTATTTCTCCTTGCTAGGAGCATCCAGAAAATAAATAAGCGTCTTTATCACTTTCATATAATTCTCATGTTTAAAAAATGTATCGCTGGAAATTTTGTTTATGGTAGAGATACTTGTAGGGTTATCAAATATAGAATAAATAACACTTGCCACCTTGTCATTGCTTGCAATGGTGGTTAAAAAGTTATATAATGCCCTCTCCTTACTTTTCATACCCTCCACATTGATAGCAAGAGAAGAGGAATTATTCTTAATCCAGCTGTTTAAAATATCTTCTACACATCTTTTGTCGTTGTTTTTAGCTTTATAAATTTCAGCTTTCTTTTTTAGATAATTAAAAGCACTTTCAATTTGTGAACAAGAATATAAAGTAGGATTGTTTCTCAAAATCTCCTTTACTTCTATATTATTAAATATGCTTGCTGAATTATAGCTTAATCGCCTAATCGCACGGTAGTTTTTTTCAATCTTCTCTATATCAACTTTGTAATAAAGAGAAGAACAGCGCTCATACATTTTAGCAACTTTGGCTTTATCTATGCCTAATTGCTCCTCAATTGCGTTTGAAACCACTTCAAAATTGCTAGTTTCATGCTTGTAAATGCTATATTTTCCTTCTCTATTATAGAATAGATGAGCTTTTGAAATGACGGTGGAATAAAAAATCTTGTATGGATTAATACCATAACTGCTTGTCATGGCAAAGAATTCGGTAAGCCTATACCTCGTATCTTGCGGAGTTTCATAAAGGCGAAATGTAGAATAATTTAAACCATCAAACGCCACCCTGCCTATCTTTCTTTGTAAATCAACAGGCGTATCTTCAAGGTATCTAGAAAAATAAGGTTCAGCCGAAATTAAAATAGAATATAAATAACTTTCACTGAAATCTTTTTTCTTCTTAGCCTTCATAAGTGCGCTTTCTATTTCATCCTCGCTCATTGCAAAGTATGTTTTAGCCATGCGCACGATTTCGCTTGTGCAGGTTAAGTTATTCATATTCACCTCTTGAAATTATTTTATCATAAAAATAAATTTTGTCAATATGGCTAATAAAAATATCAAACTTTTTTCGATATTTTTATCACAAATTCAGTTTAATTATGAAATAATAACAAAAAGTGCAAAAATAAAAGCGCTTGAAAATAAGCACTTTTAATATTATTCAAGTGAGATGATGTAATAATACACCGGCTGACCGCCATAAGCCACAGTCACTTCGCATTCTGGATATTTTTCAGCAAGCTTCTCTTGTAATTTATTCGCTTCATCTTCTCTAATATCCTCGCCAAAGAATAAAGTAATGTTGATAACGCTGTCATTAAACATCGTTTCGATAAGTTTTTCAGTGGTGTCGCCCACTAAGTCACCCTTCGCCAAGATTGCCTTGTCGTCAAGTCCAATAATCTCTCCCTTTCGAAGGTCAAAACCATCGACATGAGTGTCGCGAACTGCATAAGTCACCTGTCCAGAGCGGACAGACTTTATCGCGTCAAGCATAGCCGTCTTGTTTTCTTCAACACTAGCCTCAGGATTGAAAGCGATAGCTGCGGAAATTCCTTCCGGAACGCTTTTGGTTGGAATGATGACTAAATTTTTATTTGTCACATCGTTTGCTTGTTCTGCTGCTAAAACGATATTCTTATTATTAGGAAAAACAAAAACGGTTCTTGCAGGCACTTTGTCGGCAGCGGTAGCAATATCCTCAGCACTTGGGTTCATAGTTTGACCACCAACAATAATTTCATCAACTGTTAAATCTTTAAATATTGATGCAAGACCATCACCAGGAGCAACAGAAATCATACCCATTTCTTTGCTTTCTTCAACAACTTGTGCTTTCTTTTTAAGTTCTCTATTTTGCTCGCGCATGTTTTCGATTTTCAAGTTGAAAAGTTCACCAAGTTCAAGCGCATAGCCGAGAGCTTTGTTAGGTTCGTTTGTATGCACATGCACTTTGACAAGCGATAGGTCACCGATGCAGATGACAGAGTCGCCGATTTCCATAAGTTTTTCTCTTAGCTTATCAATATCTGCTTCTGTCGTCTTTTTGTGCATATGGATAATCATATACTCAGTGCAGTAACCGAATTCAATATCGCCAAGATTATTTATGTCAGCAATCACATCGTCAAGGCTTTGAGGTTGTTTGTCATCTTCAAATGTTATTTCTAAATCTTCATCGCCCATGATGTAGCGATAAAAACCTGTGAAGATAACAAGAATACCTCTACCGCCAGAGTCCACAACTCCCGCCTTTTTAAGCACAGGAAGCATTTCTGGCGTCTGCTTTAAAATTTCTTCACCTGTGTCTATCACTTTCTTCAAGAACACTTCAAAATCTTCATGCTTCTTCGCAAGAGAAACGGCGTTTTCAGCCATAACGCGAATGACAGTTAAGATAGTTCCCTCTTTTGGCTTTGTGACAGCTTTGTATGCAATGGTTGCTCCTTCCTGCATAGCCTTTGCAAAATCTTTTGTTGTAATCTCTTTACATCCGCTTGTTACAGAACAAAAACCTTTGAAAATCTGAGAAGTAATAACACCGCTATTTCCTCTCGCACCACGAAGAGCGCCCTTACTGAAAGCTTCTGAAAGAGAAGAAATATCGTTATTCATGCACTTATTTATCTCTGTCATAGCGGACTTCATCGTTAGAAACATATTTGTTCCTGTGTCTCCATCTGGAACAGGAAAGACATTAAGCGAATCAATATATTCTTTATTTTGCTCTAAAAGGCTAACCCCCGCAAGAACCATCTTACGAAAGGACACACCATTAATCGTTTTCTGCATAATAATTAACTCCTACACTCTAACACCCACAACATGAACATTCACAGTGTCAACAATCATGCCTGTGAAATTTTCAATTGTGTATTTAACTGATTTTTTAAGCGACTCAGCAACCGCAGAAATAGAAACACCATACTTTAAAATGCAGTGTATGTCAATATATATACGGTTGTCGATATGATTTACTGAAACCCCACGAGAATAGGATTCCTTTTTAAAAAACTCACGAGCACTGTCTTTAATGCTTTTAGAAACGAGGTCGACAACACCATAGCAATCCATGGCAACAAAACCAGCGACAGTGCGTATCGCCTTGTCGCTAATTGAAATTTTACCATAATAATTATTGGTATCTACTGTCAAAAGTTTCCTCCGAAAAACAATGCAATAATAACATTTGAAATAAAAAATTCAAATCTAGGCTTTGAGGAAGTTTTACAATCCTACACCTAACTATATAATACACCATAATCAAAATTTACGCAAGCAAAATCAAACAAAAAAATATTTTTTTCAAAAATAATTCAAAAACATTTTTTATTTTGCAATATTTGATAAATTTTGTAAATTTTAACCAACTTTTAAGTTTGGAATTTTGCGAAAACTCCTTCTTAATTTATATGTTCTTAAAAACCATTTTTATTCATGCGTGTTGAATTTATATTAGAGCCTTTTAGCACTATATCTATTAAAGTTTTATAGCAAAAATAAAAAACAAAATAGAAAAAATAGTTGATTTTTTATTAAAAGTGTGATAAAATAAAGCCCGTAAATAAAAAATAATAAAAGGAGAAGGGAAATGAGTAGAGTTTGCGAAATTTGCGAAAAGGGCAAAATGGACGGAAAAACAGTAAGCCATGCAAATAACAAAGCTCCAAGAAAATATAATGTTAATCTTCAAGAAACAGAAATTAACGGAAAAAGAGTGAGAGCTTGCACAAAATGCATTAAGACTGCAAAGAAAAAAGGTAACTAAAAAATTGAACGACTTATCGTTCAATTTTTTTAATGAAGATAAATTTAATATTAAAAATTTTGACTTGAAATTTAATAAACTCTATCAAATTTAATTGATTTATGGTTACCGTCTATAAAAATAGCAACTTTGCCGGCACTTGATAGTTTGTTATATCTCTCTTTCGCCTAGCACTCCTTCCTTAAAGCCACATGGCGTTTTGCAATCAAACCTATACTTCTCTTTGAAGGTGCATCTTGAAGCGTTAAAGTCTTTAAGTTCGGCATATCTTGGATGATTGCTGGCAAGGAGCGCTTGCCTATATTCCTTTAATGTTTCAAGCGTTTGCTTATTGATTTCAAGTTGTGCGCACGAACAAAGGCGTTCTTGCATTTTCAAAATAAAGTTTCTATATGTCCCCCGCTCTTCGATTTCAAGAAGCATACCTTGCGGAAAGGTGTTATACTGCTTAGCACAATCATTAAGCCATTCTTTGACTAAATTTTCGTCATCTTTAATAATCGGAGGAATAAAAAAGCTTTCGTCTGTAAATTTAAAGCTATAATCAATCGTTCTATGTCTTTGCGCCTGTGCAAGCTCAGCAAATGAACCTTTGTAGCTTGTCGCATACACATCGCCAAAATACTTAACAAGCGGTGTGTTTTCTCTATCTATCAGGCTGAACTCTCTGTTTTTGCCATTTTCTTGTAGACGCTCATCAATGAGATTAAGTTCTCTTAACTTTTCACAGAATTCAGCAAAATGTGGGCGTATCATAATGTCGAAAGCGGTTGGGTTTTCTCTATGTATTTCCTTTTGCATAAAGCCGTATATGTAATTAAGTTGTCTATACGAAGTGGTATATTCAAGCGTAGTCAAGGTAAAAACCGAAATCAAATACCTTGCATTCTCCTGTGCCAAAGTGGTTATCTTTCTTTCAGTAAAGAAATTAGGCGCAACGCCAGCATATCTCGACGTAATTTTGTCCTTAAAAATACCTACCCATTTGTTATAAATTTCCTCTTCCTCGCCTTGAAGTTTCATTTTGGTGTATCTAGCCGAACGCTCGCTTGTGTTATACTCCTTTTCATTATTCAAAAACATAGCAAGTGCCTTAGGAACACCCTCTAAAATCAAAGATATTTCGCCATGCCCATAGACGCTATGATGTCCGCCATTTTTTGTCCTTTCAATCCTTTTTTGCGTTGCCTCGCTTTCTTCGTTCAACAAACTTTCAAAGCCGTTTTTAGAATAGCATATTCCCGCGCTTATACCACCGAACTTATCAAGCTCCTCTTTGTCCGCCTTATAGCCAACCTTAGTTGACGCAACAATATTAACATCCATACTCCACCTCCTTGTTTAATTTTTGTATGTATATATTGCATTAAATTTACAAATCTTTAAAGTGTTAAAAATAAAGGATAGAAAATCTATCCTTTAAATTACTTAATACCTGCCATTTGCTTAGCAACTTCTTCGGCAAGATTGTCATTTCTCTTTTCAAGTCCTTCACCTAGTTCATAACGAACAAAGCGTCTAACAGAAATCTTTTCGCCAATTTTGAGAGTTGCTTCTGTTAAGATATCTTTAATTGTTTTACTGCTGTCCTTAACGAATGGTTGATTGAGAAGACAAACATCTTCATAATACTTTTTAATTCTTCCTTCAATCATTCTTTCAACAATATTTGCAGGCTTGCCCTCATTAAGCGCTTGCACTTTCAAAATTTCCTTTTCCTTTTCAAGTTCGCTAGGGTCAACTTCCTCTTCACGAACATACTTAGGATTTGCAGCAGCAATTTGCATAGCAATGTCTTTAACCAAAACTTGGAAATCGTCACTCTTTGCAACGAAGTCGGTTTCACAGTTAACTTCAACCAAAACGCCTATCTTTCCGCCCATGTGGATGTAAGAAGCAACAGCGCCTTCGGAAGCTATTCTGTTTTGCTTTTTGTCAACCGCTTTAAGCCCTCTTTCACGAAGAAGAACAATTGCCTTTTCAAAATCTCCATTAGCATCGGTAAGTGCCTTTTTGCACTCCATCATACCAACGCCTGTTTGTTGTCTTAATTTTGCAACATCTTGTGCAGTAAAACTCATAATTATCTCCTTTTTGATTTTAAATTTTTTTCTTGGAACGCTAAGTATTTAGATTATTCAGCGTCCTTTTTCTCTTCAACTTTTTCTTCTTTTACTTCTTCTTTCTTTTCTTCAACCTTTTCGGTTTTTTCTACTTTCTTAGCTGGTTTCTTCTTAGGTTTTTTGTTTGTCTTTTTAACTTCCTCGCCAGCCTCAGCAAGTTCTAAGCTAGGCTTAGCTTCTGTAAGCAAACTTTCAAGGTCAACCTTTTCGTCATCTTCTTCGTTCTTCTGCATAGAAACGCCCTCTCTTGCCTCGATAACAGCATCTGCAATTGCGCTTGCGATAAGTTTTACGGAACGAATAGCGTCATCATTACCTGGAATTACCACTGTGACATTTGATGGGTCGCAATTTGTGTCAACAAGTGAAACTACCGGAATGTTTAGGATGTTTGCTTCATGAACGCAGATTTTTTCGTTTGTTGGGTCAACCACGAAAAGAACGCCTGGAAGCTCGTGCATGTCCTTAATTCCGCCGAGGTTCTTTTCAAGCTTATCTCTCTCTTGCTTTAAAAGAGCCACCTCTTTCTTTGGAAGAAGGTCAAATTCACCAACCTTTTCCATTTGATTGAGCTTGTTTAATCTCTCAATTCTGTTTCTAATGGTTTTGAAGTTAGTTAAAGTTCCGCCAAGCCAACGAGTGTTGATGTAGAACATTCCGCATCTCTCAGCTTCTTCCTTAACTGCCTCTTGTGCCTGCTTCTTTGTTCCAACAAAAAGCACGCTTTTTCCAGAAGCTACAACATCGCGAACAAAGCTGTATGCCTTGTCGATTTGCTCCGATGTAAGCTCCAAATTTAAGATGTGAATATCATTTCTTGCTGTGAAGATGTATTCTTTCATCTTAGGGTTCCACTTTCTTGTTTGGTGACCGAAATGAACACCAGCTTCAAGAAGTTGTTTCATTGAAATAACTGACATAATTTTTTACCTCCTAGTTTTTGTCCTTCCTTAAAGTTTTAACTCTTTAAACCAACCCAAGATTACTCTTTTACCTGCAAACAAATTCAAAATTTTAAACATAAAACCAAAGTTTACAAGCGTTCAGGCAACCCGTTTAAAAATTTACTTTAAGTGCTTATTTGTCCAATGACGAGATGATTATAGCATAGTAAAAAAAATTTTGCAAGCGTTTTACCAAACAAACCAAACAATTTTTGCCAAACAAATTTTGGATGTTTGACTTTTTACGATTTTTAGTAATTTACTTGTATTTTTCTACCACTAGAAAGTGGCACTGCCACCCAAACAAATTTTGGATGTTTGATGTTTTTAAGTGATTTGTTTATATTTTTCTACCACTAGAAAGTGGCTACCTCTTATAGCATAAAACCACTTATCGCAAAGATGCCATAAATAATTAAACCACTGACAACACCTATGCCAAACTGCAAAAGAAGAATGCCTAAATTTTTAAGGATGTTTTTGTTTCGTGTCATAAGGATGATAAGCCCTACTCCTGCTCCCGTCGATAGACCCGCAACAAGTGCTGGAAAAGATAGCGCGCCGACCGTGAAAAGTTCGACAAGCAAAACCGATGAAGCGCAATTTGGAATAAGCCCTACAACACACGCGATGAGAATTTGGATAATAACATTGTCGGAAAGGATTGTTGTGAAAATATCAAGCGTAAAGTAGTTGATAAGTAAGTTGATAATAAAAGTCGCAACGAAAATGTAAATAGCAATCTCCATCGTATGCTTAAAGGCATCCAAAAAGATGTTGTCGACACAACACTGTTCATCATGGTGGCAATGCTCATCACAAGTATCACTATGAATATGTCCACACTCATGAATGTGATGTTCATGATGTTTTTCGCTTAACTCATGATTTAGAGCATGGTCGTTTTCTATATGCGAGATTTTGTTTTCACTCGCCGTAGTATTATCTAACTTTTTCCTTTTAATTTTAGAGAAAAGTTCGACAATTAAGTCGATACCATAACCCCAAAGGAGCGCCAAAACTATCTTTATACCGATTAAAAGAAGCATATTCAAAATCTGGCTTGGCGTGGCAATCATGATAGGAATTGCCTCATCACTTGTCGCCACAAATACCGCAACCAGCGTGCCGAGTGTCACCTTTTGCCTTGAATATAGGTCAGCTATAACCGAACTAAATCCGCACTGCGGAACGCAACCTAAAAAAGAAGCATACAATACACTTGTCCTTTTCTTCTTGCTTAAAAAACCGGAAAATTTATGATTATGGTCGTGTGAAAGGTATGAAACAAGAAGATATGCCAAAAACAAAATCGGCATCATCTTGAAAACATCTATAAGCGCATCTAAAATTGCATCATAAAAATTTTCCATACATGAGATTATAACACTTTCAAAAAACTTTGTAAAGCAATTTTTGAGTGCGGATTTCTTGCGAAAAATTTATTTTGTCATGTCGAGCCGTGAGCATAAGCGAACATGTCGAAACGTCTCAGACTTGGTTTTACTTGTTCAATAACTACCTTCTCTAAACTCTTCACTTTTTAGTTTTCTCTTTTTGCTTTTTTCTTCCAAACTCTAAATATGAGCCTGTTTTTATGGCAATTTTATCGCAGTTTTCAATAGAATAACTCTTCATAATCGCCTTGCAAAAAATAGTGACGCCTGCAATGATACTGCTCACCAAACATGTCACAAGAAGATTAAGTTCATCGCCTTCAAGGTGCATATTAAGAACCAAACTCACACCGCCTGCCCCACTCAAAATTCCGCAAATGTCCCCCACAACATCACCACCAAAAGAGGCAACTTTGTCGGCATTTTTACACAGTGAGAGTGCCATATTGTAACCCTTTTTGTCTTTATATGGCAAGAGTTTATCTTCACTTATCGTTGTGAAGGCAACCGCAATCATATCAAATACCACTGCCACAAAGATGAAAAAGATAATCACAAAGATAGAGAAAAAAGAAGATAATGTCGGCAACAAACTTTGCGACATTAAACTAAAAACTATTGAAAGCGACAGTGACAGCACAAAGACTTTAAACGCCCACCTAACTGACCCTTTTTTCATGTTATATTTTATTCAAAAAACGTCATGTTTAGAATAAATAAATTAGCAAAGTTATTTTCTGAGATGTTTCGACAGCGGACACAGCGTGTCCTTGCTCAACATGACAAGTATAAGCCTGTATTGTCATCCTGAGCGTAGTCGAAGGATCTAAGAGAGGACAGCTTAATTTTTGAGATGTTTCAACAGCAATCGCTACGCTCTTTTGCTCAAAACAACACCAGCTTATATAATCTTTTCTCAGTTTTTCACTGCGAGCCAACGACTTGCCTTCGCTCTTCGCTAAAAACTTTATTTTCAAAGATTTTTTTCTATCTCGCCGACCTCATCTTCGATTATCGCTTTAAGTTCGCTTAGAAGATTTTGAAGTGAAATGAAGTTTGTTTCGCCCGTTTCACGCATAGTAACTTCCGCTGTGCCGTTTGCCATGGTTTTAGGGCTTATAACCACACGAATAGGCATACCCATAAGTTCACTGTCGGTGAGTTTGACGCCCGCCGAAACAATGCGGTCATCATATAATACTTCAATGCCTGCCTCTTGCATTTTCTTATAAAGTTCATCAGCCACCGCCGAAATATTTTCATCATCAAGTCGAAGCGGACAGAAATGGACCTGCCATGGAGCGACTGTCATAGGCCAAACAATGCCCTTGTCATCGCCCTTTTCTTCGATAATGCTGGCAAGCGCTCTTCCTATGCCTATGCCATAGCAACCCATAATAGGTTCCATACTGCTTCCGTCAGGCATACTTACCTTCATACCCATAGATTTCGTATATTTTGTGCCGAGTTGGAAGATGTTGCCTATCTCAATTCCACGAGTAAGCCTCAATTTTTCCCCGCATACAGGGCAACAATCGCCCTCTTTCACAAGTGCAATATCGTCAAATACAACATCTTTTAAATCACGCGAAGCACACACATTCTTTAAGTGATAATCTTCTTTGTTTGCACCCGTCACGAAGTTGTTTAAGTTTTCAAGAGAGATGTCATAGAAAATAAGAGCGTCTTCTGGCACGGTCAAGTTCACACAGCCGATATTGCCTGCAACCAAGCCGAATTTGTCGGTGTCAGCAACTTTAATTTCACTCTTACAAAGTTTTGCAAGTTTCTTTTCGTTAATTTCATAATCGCCACGAAGAAAGGCGATAACAAGTTTTTCCTCGCTTGTCACATAGCACACGGCTTTAACCGTTTCTTCTTCTTTAATATTAAGATAATGGCAAAGTTCTTCAATCGTCTTAGCGTTGCCTGTGAACACCTCTTCAAGGTCTTTCATCTCGCCTTCTAAGTTTGGAGTTTTGACGCCACTTGCGACCTCCATGTTTGCCTTATAGCCACACTTATCGCAAAGCACAAGTCTATCTTCACCGCTGTCGGTGACAAGCATAAATTCGTCCGCCACCTTACCGCCCATGATACCACTGTCAGATTTCACAGAGATAAAGTTTTTTAGCCCTATACGCTTGTAAATCCTATTGTAGGCATCATAAACTTTCTTATAATAAACATCCAAATCTTCCTGAGAGGTATGGAAAGAGTATGCGTCCTTCATCAAAAACTCTTTAACGCGAATTAGTCCTCCGCGTGGTCGCGCTTCATCGCGATATTTAGTTTGAATTTGGTAAATCATACAAGGAAGCTCATCATGACTTTTCACGGTGTTCATAACCATATGCACCGCCGCCTCTTCATGAGTCATACCTAAAAGCATATCATGACCTGTCCTATCTTTAAAGCGCAAAAGCTCCTCTTGGATGGTTTGATAGCGTCCTGACATCTCCCAAAGTTCTCTCGGCATTACGACAGGAAAGAGGACCTCTTGACCGCCAACTCTGTTCATCTCTTCACGGATGATATTTTGAATTTTAGCACTCACTCTCTGTGCTGGTGGAAGCATGGAAAAAATACCCGTGCTAACCTGCTTTATGTAGCCTGCACGAAGAAGCAAAATATGACTTTTAAGTTGTGCTCCATTTGGAACTTCTTTATAGCGTTCTCCAACAAGTTTACTTAATTTCATTCGCTTTCCTCCTCTTGAATTTTATCAAATTCCTTTTTGATTTCAAAGAGTTTTTTAGAAGATTTTGAAAGTTCTTCTTGGCAAAATTTAGCCAAAAATAGCGCGCGGTTAAAAAGCTCCTCGCTTTTTGCTAGTGGCAAACTTTCACTATCTAATTTATTTGTTATCTCTTCTAATTCCTTTATTGCATCTTCATATATAAGTTCTTTTTCCATATTTATCTCCTTAAATCTCACTTTCGTTCAAATATCGTTTTCTTTGTAACGCTAGTCGTTACCTGCCCGTCATAGAAGTTGACTTCAAGTGGCATGTTTTCAAGCACGCTTTTTGCGTCATTAATTGCCTCTCCGCCTTGTTCCACTTTGGCATAACCTCTTTCTAGTATGCGCTTAGGATTTAAGCCGTCTAGCATGCTTTGTTTTAATTTTAAGTTATGCTCCTCTTGCATACATAGTTTTTCAATAATATAAGATAACTTACTTGCATTAAATTTTAACGGCTCTTTTTTATCTTCAACATAATCTTCACAGCGCGTCATAAGGTAAGCTGTTAAATCGTTATATTCCTCTAATTTGTCACCGATATAATTTTCTAAATCTCTTGTAAGTTTATTTAAAATATGCTTGAAATTTATTTTTTCTTTTTGCCTATCTTCCGTCAATAGCTCTGCGGCCGCACTCGGCGTTGGCGCACGCAAATCACTTACAAAATCAATAATAGTAAAATCTACCTCATGTCCAACCGCGGAAACCAAAAATTTATTGCAATTATATGTTGCTCTTGCGACAATCTCCGTGTTATACGCTGATAAATCTTCCATAGAACCGCCACCGCGCGCCACAATCACAGCGTCCACCTTGTCATAGTTTGAAAAGAAGTCAATTCCTTCCGCAATCTCTTTCTCAGCACCATTGCCTTGAACCTTACATGGATAAAGCACGATATCAACAGACGGATTACGACGCCATGCGACATTTTTTATATCTTGAACAACCGCACCGTCCTTACTTGTCACAACGCCAATACGCTTAATGCTTTTTGGCATAACTTTCTTATGTTCTTGAGAGAACAATCCCTCTTGTTCAAGCTTGTTTTTAAGTTCGACAAATTTCTGATAGAGCAAGCCTAACCCTGACGGCACAATACTGTATGTAACAAAGTTAAATCTGCCACTTTTGACATAGTAGTTTGGCGAGCCTTGAATAGTCACCATGTCGCCCTCTTTTATGTTATCAAAAAGTGATAAATTGAAAGTCAGACATGGCAAGGAGCTTTCTTCATCTTTAAGCGAAAAATAAATGGCAGTTTTTGCTCTTGACACGCCAAAAACTTCTCCAACAATGCTTATGTTGTGGAGAAGTTCCTCGCTGTTAAAGATATCTCTAACAATACTATTAAACTTTGTAACACTTAATGCATTCATACTAACCTAATATCGCTGAGAGTATTCCATTTATAAATCTTTTGCTGTCGATGGTCGAATATTTTTTTGAAATTTCAATTGCCTCATTGATAGCCACTGCCTTCGGAGTGGAAAGATATTTTATTTCAGTAAGCGCAAGATAAATGAGTGCAAGGTCGATGCGATAAACGCGTGAAACATCGTAATTTTGAAGATGAGTTGACACCTCTTTTTCTAGTTCTTCTCTATGCTCCTCATACAACTTAAATATATCTTCGCAAAACTTTACATCCGCTTCCTTTTTTAACGGACTTATGACTTCGTTAAGCGTTTCCTCTTCCGCGTCCTTAAACAGGGTTTCAAAGATGAGTTTGAACGCGCTCTCTCTTGCCTCTCTACGCATCGGAAGCCTCTCTATCACATTCCACATCCATAATGTGAACATTTATCTTCATCGGCTTTAATGCCACCATGGTCGCAAGCGAGTTACGAATGTTCTCTTGCACGCGAAAGGCAATGTCTGGCACATTGAAACCGATGTAAATGTTTATATACACATCAATAGTTAAAGCGCCATTCTTTTCAAACTTCACTTCCACTCCGTCATCGCAACGATTAAACATTCTTTTATAAAGCGGACGATGTTTACTGCCTACGCTTTCAACGCCGTTTATCTCCTTGGTTGCAAGGTTGATGATAGACACAAGTATGTTTCTATCTAAGGTTATCTTCCCTTTATTTTTATTATCCTCAGACTTTACTGCCATAAAAACTCCCTTTTACAGCATCATTTTAGCACATATTTTTATAAAAAGCAAACTATTCAACAGGAATTATTACAATATATCTAGGTTCTATACCTAATGCCTCAGAAACAGTGTCGGTAATTAGTATACTTTCGTCTTCGCTAATAGAAGCACATTCCACAACCACATTGACATTAGGGTCAGTTATAGAGATGACGCAATCAGAAAAGCCACAAGCCTTAACTAAACTCTCAGTGTCAAGCTCCTTTTCCATGGAAGCAATTAAATCAAGTTTGGCATTTTCAGCATTCTTCTTAGCTTCCTCGCTTGATGTTTCGCTGTCGATAATAGCGTCATAGTATAACATCTGTTGGTCACGCGAGGTTTCTCTGTCATTCCTATAAGAAACAAAATAGGAAGTTGTGGTTGTGGTCGTGGTTGGACTTACATTATTGTTTAAAACAATGTTTAAATACCCTGTCACCCCTAGTAGGACTATCATTAGTGAAAGAATAATTATCTTTGTTCTTTTTTTCATTGTATTCTCCTTTTAAAACTTTTTACGATAATATTGTAATGCTATTCGTTTCCACATTAAGAAGTGTTTGAACCGCTTCCATAATGTTCATCTTAATTGCAAAATTTTCGCTTCCATCGGCAACAATCACCACCCCCTTTATTTCTGGATAAATAACTTTGACAACAATAGGTTCTCCGTTTACTAATATTGTCGTGTCCACAGTGACAGATGTTTCTGACGAGCCAGAGTTTGTCGTGTTGGTTTCACTATCAACTGCATATTCGTAAGTAAATCCACCGTCAAGAGTTATAATTGCACTGACATCGCCAACGCCTGTAATGTTGGACAATACATTACATAATTTATTCTCTAAATAGTCCGCATATTCCTGTGCATTAGAATAATTTTCTGTCGAATTTTCTTCTTTTTTGTTCTCTGGCTTTGAAACGAAAAGAAAGTAGCACATAATCACTATAAGTCCAATTATGACTGCAAGATAGATTTCTATGTGCCTAACACTTTTTATCTTTTTAACAAAATCTTTAAGTTTGTCCATATCTACTCCTTTTTATTAAGCCCTGATGTTTGCCTATATTCACATTTTTCACAAAATCTTTGTGTCATCATAAGAAATTGGAACATCTTTGAGTGCTGGCATATAGGAAATTATCTCTTCTATCTTGCGCCTTGCTTCACTTTTATTTTTATTTTCAAAATCGCTAGAAAATGAAATATCGCAAAGTTCGACATATATAGAGTAAATCTCTAAATTTTCGCTATAAGCATTGGCACTTATTGAAATTTTAACATTATAAATACCCGCTTCTTCAATCTCTTTTTTTAAATCGGATTGAATGGCGTCTAACTTATTTAAGTTTATCTCATATAGGTAGTCCTCTTGAAGAGTATAATCATAATTTGGAAAGGAAAAATCTATTTCTTTGTTTAAAAGTGATGGAAGCGGAGAGATGATAACAAAAATAGTCACAAAGGAAAAAATTACGCGCGTATATCTATTTATCTGTCCTTCTGGCAAAACAAATTCGCATAGCACAGATAAAAGAATTACGCCTGTGATAGATAATAGCCACGCAGATATTCCGCTCATAAAACTCCTTTTTGTTGGTGCGGACACCAACTCCGCTTAACGCGGACACGGAAAATTAAAATTTTCCTAACCGCTACTCCGTTGGTTTCCCATCCCAATCCTCTTCCCTGTTTGTGATTTTTGATTTATGCTCGCCGGACAAAGTCCTTCCCCTCGCAAAATCAAAAATTGTTTTAAGAGTGCGTAAGTATAGCGTTGTGAGAAAAGTGGTTTTGGTTAGAAAAATAATAATCCAGTATAAAATCTTCCACAACTCTTCACTAAACCGCAAGGTTTTCCTTCACATCCACAACTTTTATTTTTTCTTTTTTATTTCTTATTTCCGCGAGGTTCTTCTTAGTCTTTCAAATCAAATTGCAACTGCACATTATCAGCCCTGTCATCACCATATACATAAAAGAAACTGCCACAATTAACGCTATAAGCATGCTCATACTCTTTGATATATCTGAAACAAAATTCGCTGTTTTTCTGTCGCCAACAGGCTCAATTATGCCTGCCATAAACCTAAGTGAAAGCATGAAAAGTATCAAACTTATAACAGGCGAAATCACGCTAAATAGTATTAAAAGAAGCCCAGCCGTTCCCACAGCGTTTTTAATCAGCATACTTGACGCCATGATGATAGAAAGTCCGTCGCTAACATATCCGCCTACAATCGGAACATAGCTTTTAATGGTGTATTTTGCCGTTCTAATTGAAAGTCCATCGACAGCACTTGCTGATATGCCTTGAATGGTTATAAACCCTAAAAACAGCGTAAAAAGTAAGCCAATCGACCACTTGAAAGTGCCTTGAAGAAAAGCTACAAACTTATCTAGCTTCACATTATTTGAGAGATTTCCAACAATGGAGAACACTATTGAAAAGATAAATAATGGCATAAGAAAATAAGTGATAAGCGAAATAAATATGTTACCAAGTAGCGCTATGGCAGGCTGATATAGACCTACCGACACGCTTCCGCCAACCGCAGTAAGCAGTGTTAAAAGCACAGGAAAAATCATGTCCATAAGACTTTTTAGACTTGTTAAGGTCTTGCTTGTCAAGGCGATAAGTTCTACAAGCGTCGTGCCTAAAAAGACAATGACGATACCATAGGTCACAAAGTGAATGATATTGCCAATTGACTTTCCGCCGGTGTTTGGTTTTAAATTACCCACCATTCCGCCTAGTATGGAAACGGCAATAATGCTTGCAATTATCGGTAGAAAATCAAGTAGTCCATCCCAGAGAAGAGAGAAAACAGAGCTAAGGAAACTGTCGCCCGTGATATATTCACCATTAATTAAACTTTCCACCTTGCTGACAAAGCCACCTGAAAACATATCTTTGACAGAACTTTCGAGGCTGTCTATATATGTTTCTAAATCGGAAAAATCAAGGTCTTCAAGTTGCTTTTCAGTCTCAATTTCAAGTTCTTCTTCTACGCTCTCTTTATCGCTTTCCGCCAAAACATAAGGGGTGTTTATAATATATCCGTCAATTGTGTAACTGCCAAAAAAGGAAGATATGAAGACGATAAAAACAATTATGAAAACACCACGCTTTTTTCGCAACTTTTTATCTCTCTTCTTCATGACGGCAGTAACTCCATAACAATTTCAAGTATGCTTGTGACAATCGGAAGAGCCATAACAAGTATTATTATCTTCCCACCAAGTAACACCTTGTCGCCAAGGCTGTTATTGCCTGTATCTGAGCATAGACTTGCGGTGAACTCCACAAGATAGCCCACTCCGATGATTTTAAATATGATTTTATAGAGAGAAGAATTGACATTGGTGTAATTAAAAATTTGATTAAATACCTCAAAGATATCTGTCAAATACCCTGCCAGCATAAAGAGAATTATCACTCCGCCAACAACAGAAATAAACACAGCAAAATCAGGGCGAACAGGCTTTAGGATAAGCGTGGCAACGACTGTTATAAGCGCAATGCCGATAATCTTATAAAGAGAATCCATATTCGCCCTCCTTTCAGAAATTAAAAATTGTTCTAATCGTGTCAAATAAGTCGGCAATAAGGTTAATAACCATAATAAGCACAATGACTACTCCCGCAAGCGTGGCAAGAGTGGAAATGTCCTCTTTTCCGCTATTTTTAAGTATTTGACTGACAACAGCAGTGAGTATGCCTATCGCCGCAATTTTGAAAATTATCTCAACCTCCATATATCTTCCTTTTTACTTCAACTTAGGTCAAAAATCGCAAATTAGGGCTTCAAATAAGCACAATCACAAAAAATAGCCCTGCAATTAAACTTAATTTAAGCGAAAGCGTGCCATACTTTTTATACTCCGTATCGCTAATCACTCTCATCTCTTGAAAACGATTAGTAAAACTTGCAATCTCCTTCGTCTGATTTTCCACATCGCTTCGCCCTAGTGTCTTTAAAAAGAGCAAAATGAAATCCTTTTCATCCTTCTTTAAAACATCCGCCTTTTTAAAAATCTCTTTTTCGTTTAATTCCGTTTTTTTGTCAAGGTAAGAAACAAAGCCCTCATCTATACCCAACAAATTCTGCCTTGTATTTTTGTCAAAATTTTCAATTAAAACTTTAAGCCTCTCGCGCGAAAAATTGATTTCCACTGTAAGTTTCTCCGCCAACATGATAAGAGATGTAAAAAACTTTTTCCGCTTATCATACTTACTAAAAAATGTAAATCCAACAACAAGGCAAATTACAAACAAAACCGCAATGATGATATATTTCATTTTTCTCTCCCTTCAAGTGTCCTTTCGATTTTTTGATTATCCTTAAATTTCTTTGCTAGCCTTTAAATCCTCAATTTAATTTTTGTTACCTACAAAGCTCATACTTAGCAGAAAGTCAAAATTTTTTAAATCAAAAACTTGACAAGCGCGAAAAATTCTCATTATATATTCCCTCATTTGTTCCGGGTCCATTTCGTTTAGACAGTAGCACATACCGTTTAAATACCTTTTCCTTAATCAAATTTTGAAAAAGCGATTTCTTGATAAAAGTTTCCATGCTGTCGGCGTGCGTGGAGGCAAGTATTTTCACTCCGCAAGTCGAAGCATACAAAATAGCTTCAACATCCGCTTCCTGCCCTATCTCGTCTGTGACAATAAGATCAGGCGAAAGCGACCTAATGCCATTTTCAAAACCCATTTTCTTGCTTGAAAAGGCAATTTTGTCATAAAAATTAGCGTTAAGTTCGGCGTCAAGTTCGCCACGCTCATCAAGAAGTAACACGTTGTAGGTCAAATTTCGCTCACTTAACTGCGCCACAAAATCGCGTAAAAAAGTGGTCTTTCCGCACCCTGGTGGAGAGATTATAAGCGTGTTTTCAATGATATTATCATGGACAATGTGTGGAAAACATGAGAGGGAGCAGTTTTTAATAGAGTGCGGAATGCGAATGTTAACACTATTAAAATTTGTCATTGTTTTAACTTGTCCGTTTTCTTCCACAACGTTCCCGCCAATACCTATTCTTAGTCCGTTTTCTGTGACAATGAAGCCTTTTTTTATCTGCTCGTTGACAGAATATATTGAACACTCACTCGCGCGAAAAACAATGTCCTCAATGACAATCTTGGAGGAATATAACGCGTCTTTTAGCGATGATGTCAGTCCATTTTCGCTTAAAAAATAGTTTTTCCCGCCCACCACCACAATGATAGGCTTGTCCGCACGAAATCTTATCTCATTTACGCCTTTTAGATTGAGTTTTGAATTGACTATCTTTGCAATCTTTTCGGGAAGAATTTTGCTTAACATACACCACCCCTTAAAGCACTATATGAACACACGCAAGTTTTTAGCTTAACTAAAATTTTCTTTTTTTGTCGAAAAAAAGAGCCTTCTGAATCTTTCCACAACTGAAAGGCTTTGCCTTTCCTTCACTTTTCACTCTTCACTCTTACTTCTATATCCATCCCTAACTCTTCACTTTATAGAATATTTTGTCGTTTTTTGCAAACACTACAAAAAGGAGGAAAATATGAAAGAATTAATGACACTTCTAGGCTTTGGTGCGGGCATGATAACAGGTGCGCTTCTTTACAAACACTCTCAAGATGCTAAATCTATGGTCAACAAAGGCGAAAAAGCAGTAAAAAAAGAGATCAATGAGATGAAAGAAAAGGTTGAACCAAAGCTTGAAAAGATAAAAAAAGAAATGAAAAAAAATTAACAAAAAAAATCACACTTTTAGGTAGTCGCCTATCGGTGTGATTTTGTTTTTTTATTAACTTTATTGTTTGATCTCTTGAAGAGATAAAATCAATTATAGTCAAGATAAACAAGCGATAAAAACAAAAAAACAAGGCTTTGACCTTGTTTTAATGAAAGCTGAGAGAATGCTTTGAAATAATAAGACTGACTGTTTCGCAAGCCAAAAACTCCACCAAAGCTACCTTATGGCACATCGATAGGTCTCCTTAATGATGCTTCCGTCAGGACCTGACATGGTTCGAAGTTACCAATTGCATAAGACCTTGATTTCAACGCCCTTAACTTGCGCACATCTTCAACCAAATTACTCCTAGGCAAGCGTTCAATCCTGCTATAGCGGATTGCAGGTTACAGGGCACCGCTAACTCCCCATCTATCTCAGCATGACTATGATACAAATTTTTTAAAGTTTTGTCAAGCAAATTTGTGAAAAAGATTAATTTGCAATAAACATTCATAAACATATATTTTAAGCAAAGAGTTTTAAAATATAAAATCAATGACATATAACATAACACAATATTTAGAGTATTATGCACTACATAATACACTATATATTCCATTTATTCATAAAGTTTGTTCAAGGTTGTTTTGATGGTTTCTAGCGCCTTGTTTTCAATTCGTGAAATATAAGAACGCGAAATGCCGAGCTTCTCTGCCACCTCTTTCTGCGTTAAAGCGCGCTTACCATTTAAGCCATAACGAAGAATGATAATTTCTCTTTCTCTCTCGTCAAGTTCGTTTTTTATAATTTTCATCACCTTCTGCACAACAAGATTGTTGTCAACCTGCTCAAAAAGTTCATCTTCATCGGACGACAGCACATCTTCAAGTTCCAAATCGTTATCTTCTTCGTTACTGCTTGTTAGGCTGTTTAAAGACACAACGTTTTTATGCTTTTTATTCGCACGAATAAGCATAAGAATTTCATTATTGATGCATCTCGCCGCATAGGTCGAAAGTTGTACCTTTTTGTCATAGTCAAAGGTGTCGATAGCTTTAATTAAGCCTATCGTTCCAACCGATAAAAGGTCATCGACTTCCAGCGAATTGGTATATCTTTTAACAACATGTGCAACAAGCCTAAGATTATGACTAATAAGTTTATCACGCGCCTTCATATCGCCTTTTTTCATCTTCTCAAACTCTGTCTTCTCTTCTTCAAGCGTAAGTGGTTTTGGAAAACCCTGCACCGTGTTGATAAAGTTGGTGAAAAGACTAATTCGACTGAAAAAGTAAACAAAACTCTCAAAAATCATACACACCTCTATGCATGATTTATATGCGGTATTTTGTCGAATTTTGCTTGACCAAGGCAAAAACTGCACTTTTGCTCATTTTCGAGTAAACTCGAAAAATATCGCTTTCACGTTTATTTTTGCCTTTCAGCGACCAAACGCAACTCGCATTCCATTGGCGAGTTGGTCGCTACTTAATAGGTTTTGATTATAAAACGCGTGCACGAAAAATTAAAATTTTTCTAACCGCTACTCCGTTGGTTTCGCAATCCTCTTCTCTGTCGGTGATTTTCAATTTTTGTTTGCCGGGCAAAGCCCTTCCCTAAACAAAATTGAAAATTGATTTATATAATCAAAATCTGCAATTTCCAGTAGAAAGTTAAGGATAAATTTTTATTTATTTAATATGTATAAAAAAGCACCCTCGTGCGGATGCTTATTATTTTTCTTTGATAATGAAAGTTGGTTTCTTTTTTTCTGCCTGGGCCACCGTTTTTTCTAATTCATGACTTACAGAATTTAATTGAGCAACTACTTGTCGCATTTTTCTTATCAATTCCTTCGCAGATGCAACATCTTTTGCACCTTTTATGCTTGAAATAATACTGCTGTCATAGGCAGAATAAATAACATGATCGAGACCATCATTCAATTCTTTGGTTTTTAATGAAAAACCACCATCTTTAATATCCATAAAATCCTCCATATTTGTAATTAATATAACATAATTACAAAACAAAGTCAACATGAAAAACAATATTTTTTCAAGTATATGATAATTAAAATCTTTCCACAACTGAAAGGCTTTGCCTTTCCTTCACTGAAAATCTTTGATCTCCCTTCACTCTTCACTCTTCGTTTTAGAAAAGTCCTTCCACAAACTCATCGGCGTTGAATGGTTCAAGGTCTTTCACACCTTCGCCGACGCCAACAAAGACAACTGGCAGTTTATACTCCTTCTCAATCGCAATGATAACTCCGCCCTTTGCCGTGCCATCAAGTTTGGTGAGAATTATGCCATCAATATTCACAAACTCGTCAAACGCCTTAATCTGCGAAAGTGCGTTCTGCCCTGTGGTGCTGTCGAGGACAATAAAGGTATATTTATGAGCCTCTGGGTATTCACGATTGATGATTTTATCAATTTTTTTAAGTTCTTCCATAAGATTAGTCTTTGTGTGAAGCCTGCCCGCCGTATCTACAATAAGCACATCGGTTTTTTTCGCCTTGGCACTTGATATACCGTCAAACACAACTGCCGCCGCATCAGCGCCCTCGGCGTGCTTTATTATTCTTGTTTTAGTTCTATCTGCCCACTCGTTTAACTGAGAAGAAGCCGCCGCGCGAAAAGTGTCACCTGCAACAAGCGTTACTTCCTTTTTCTTATCTTTAAAATAAGAAGCAAGCTTACCGATAGTTGTCGTCTTTCCAACGCCATTGACACCTACAATTGTTATCACACAAGGATATTCAATTTCAATCTTCGGCGCGTCAAGAAAATATTGCTTTAAAATGCTTTTAAGCTCTTTTTTGACATCCTCGCCCTTTCTAATCTTCTTTTTATGGCAAACATCGCGTAGTTCATCTACAATCTCCATAGAAGAATTTACGCCAACATCAGAAGAAATCAAGATGTCTGTGAGGTCGTCAAAAAACTCGTCATTGAGTTCGCCGTGGCTAAGAAGTTCATCAAGCTTACGCGTGATTGCGTCCTTAGTTTTTTTTAGTGCTTGCCCTATCTTTTTAAAAAGTCCCATTTTATCTCCTTAATTTGCCTGTTCTGCCTGCTTGATAGCGTCTGCAAGTTTAACAGAAACAATCTTCGACACGCCCTTCTCTTCCATAGTAACGCCATAAAGACTATCCGCAAGTTCCATAGTTGGTTTTCTATGAGTGATGACGATAAACTGAGTGGATTCAGACAATTTTTTAAGATACAACGCAAAACGCTCAATATTTGCATCATCAAGCGCCGCCTCAATTTCGTCTAGCAGTGAGAAAGGAAGTGGTTTTAGACGCAAGATAGAGAAAAGAAGTGCAATAGCAGTAAGTGTCTTTTCGCCACCAGAAAGAAGTGAAAGTTTGTTCGCCGCTTTACCTGGCAGTTGCACCATAATTTCCACACCCGCAAGAAGAGGATCCTCGCTTTCGGTGAGTTCAAGCCTTGCGTTTCCACCGCCAAAGAGTTCACGGAATACCACTTTGAAGCTTGAATTTATCTTTTCAAATTCTTCGTTAAACTTAGAGAGCATTTCGCCTGAAAGGTCCTTGATGATGGTAACTAAGTCCTCTTCCGCCTTTTTAAGATCTGCGGACTGTGTGGACATGTCGTTATATCTATCTAAGAGCGTTGCCACATCCTCAATCGCGTGCACATTAACATAGCCGAGCGCGGAAATATCTTTCTTCAACTTATTAATAGCAATGCTGGCTTCTTTATAGTCAAAATCTGGTCGTCTATGTTCAAGGCAAGTAGTATATGTGAGGTTATATTCTTCATAAATACGCTCTTGCATAGTTTCTAACTCGCTGTCAACCTTAGATAAGTTCATTTCCTCACGGTATTTCTTATCGTTTATACGAGAAATATCTTCTAGGATTTGTGTTTTAATCTCGTCATACTTTTTAAGCGTGGCAGAAATATCACCTTTCTCTCTTTCTAAGTTCTCTCGCTTTGCGCGAATGGAGTTCATATTGTCCTTAGCAGTCGAAGGTCCAGCATTTTCAATCTTCACCTTAATCATCTCTTCCGCTTGACTGATAAACGCCTCGTTTTCGCTAATAGACTTAGAGAAAGTTGCGACATTCAAGTTTTGTTTGTCAATTTCAGCTATTAACCTATCTAACTCATCGCTCATGCCTTTAACTTTTTCTTCGCACGAAGCAATCTCCACTTTTATAGTAGTCATGTTGTTGACAATGTTATCTCTCTCCGCTCTAAGCGCGTTAGATTTTTCCTGCTTTTGCTTGATGAGTAGGTCGGCATCTTCCTTATTGCCACTTAGCGCGTTTTGCACAAGGTTGATTTCACTAAGTTCGCCGTCAATAAGTTTAATCTTATTCTCAACGGTGGTTTTTTCCATGGAATATACCTTCTCTTCTTCCTCAGCTTCTTGTAAGTCCTTACCTATTACATCCAACTTTTCTTGCTCTTTAACAAGTCTGATTTCGCAGTCGTTTCTTTGCGCGTTATACTCCTCTTCCTTACGCGCCAAATTTGCAGTTTCTGCTTTTAACTCTTCAATTTCAGCACTCATCTCACTTTCTTGCTTTTGAAGTTTGTTAATCTCAGAGAGTAGCGTTTCAATCTCACGCTGACGAGAGATAAGGTTAACCGCCTCGCTCTTCTTACTACCACCAGTGAGTGAGCCTTGCGTGCTGACAACATCGCCGTCAAGCGTCACTATTTTGAATGAGAAACGGTTTTCTTGTGCTAGTTCCACCGCCGTTGCCAAAGTGTCAACAATAACCGTTGCACCCAGCAAGTTGCTGATGACATTATCAATCTGCTTGTCATATTCAATAAGTTTGCTCGCAACGCCATAAACACCTTTTTTGCCAGCAACAAGTCTAGCGTCAAGGTCGCGGCGCTTCATGGAGTTAATCGGCAAAAATGTGGCGCGCCCAAACTTGTTCTCTTTCAAATATGCAATCAAGTCCTTTGCGCCATTTTCGTTGAAGGTGACGATATTTTGAACAGCTGCGCCTAGTGCCACCTCAATTGCCGTTTCAAACTGCGCTGGCACTTTAATAAGTGAGGCAAGCACGCCCACCATTTTGCTTTTGAGTGCGCTGTTTCTTTCGCTATCCTTTAAAATCTTTTTAACCGCATAGGCATAGCCTTCAAACTCTGCTTGCATTTCAAGAAGAAGTTTTCGCCTATTCTCGTACACCTTTATTTGTGTGGCAAGGTTCGCCTTATCGTTCTCTAAGTCGCGCAGTTTTTTGGTGGAAATGAAGTTTTTACTAGCAACATCCTTGCAGTTTTCTTTAATTTCTTCAAAGGATTTAGTTAATAGTTCGACATTTTTGGAAGTATCGGCGTTTAATTTTCTTAAACTTTCCACTTTACCTTGTGCTTCGTTTAAGTTCTTCGTTAAATTCTCTAAGTTTTCTTTTAATATGTTTCTTTCTGCCTCATAGCGAGATGCGTTACTCTTAACATCAGCAAGAGAGCCTAAGGTGTCAATAAACTTTTGTTGAGATAAGCCTGCTTCGTTTTCACTTAGCGTCATCTCATCAACAATTTCAAGATGTTTATTTGATAACCCTGCATAGGTCTTTTTCAGCGTTTCTAGTCTTTCAGTTAGCTTATCTAACTCTGTCTTTTTCTCCTCTCTCGCCTCTTCGCAATTCTCTAAAATGGTTTTGGCATTAGAAAGGTCAAGATGAAATCTGTCGTTTTCTTTTTGTGTATAGTTGATTTTTTCGCGAACAACTCGAATTTCACCCTCTTGTTTTTCAAGTTCAACGGTGACACGAAGGAGTTCCTCATTAAGATGAGAGATTTCTTTATCAAACTTGTCCATTTTGGCAAGCGTTTCGTCATACTTAGTTGAAGTGTCTTCAAGTTCTATTTGACGATTGGAGAGTTCTTCGGCGAGGCCTTGAAGCCTTTGATTAATCTCCGCCTTAACATTGTGCGCATTTTCATAAGAATAGATATATGCATTGACCTCTAAGTCTTTAAGTTGCCCTTTATACTCCAAATATTTCTTGGCGTCCTCAGCCTGCTTTTTAAGTGGACCCATCTGCCTTTCAATTTCGGCAACAATATCGTCAATTCTAACCAAATTTTCGCGCGTGCGTTGGAGTTTTCTTTCCGCCTCGTCCTTTCGGCTCTTAAATTTAGCAATACCTGCCGCCTCTTCAAACATCGCCCTTCTTTCTTCTGGCTTTTCATCGACAATCTCGCTGACCTTGCCCTGTCCGATAACTGAATAGCCATTTTTACCGATACCGCTGTCAAACAAAAGGTCGGTGATATCTTTAAGCCTACACGTGTTCTTGTTTATCAGATATTCGCTCTCGCCAGAACGATAAAGCTTTCTTGTTATGCTTAGCTCGTCATATGAAATGTTGAAAAATCTGTCAGTGTTATCAAAGGTCAAAGTCACCTCGCAGTAAGACAAACTTCGTCTCTTTTCCGTGCCTTTAAAGATGACATCCTGCATATTGTCACCACGAAGAGATTTTGCGCTCTGCTCACCTAATACCCAACGAATAGCATCGGAAACATTACTCTTTCCACAACCGTTAGGTCCGACAATAGCAGTAAATCCGCCATTAAATTCAATGGTGGTCTTGTCCGCAAACGACTTAAATCCTATCATCTCAATTTTCTTAAAATACATATCTTATCCTTAAATTAAACTAAAAATAGTTTAGCATATTTTTTCTTTAACACAAAAGCATTTTGAAAAATTTACAATTTTTTATTCAAAATTCATTAATGCATAAGCTCAAATTTATTCCTCTTTAAAAAGTTTTTTTATGGCAACAAAGGCGGCATTTTGCTCAGCGCTTATCTTGTCTTTGCCATAGCCCGTCGAAATCATATCTTCATCCATATAAAAATGAGCCACAAAATTATCTTCTTCTCGCTCGGTCACATACTTCATCGTGCATTTGAAATTCGCCTGCACAAGTTCTTGGAGCTCAGACTTATAGTTGTCATTTTCAACATTTTCAAAGTTTTCTAAATTTAACTTTTCGATAATGAAATTTCTCGTAAAATCAATGCCTTTTTCAAGGTATATCGCGCCTATTATCGCCTCAAAAACATCGCCTTTAATTGCTCGCGTCACTTTGCCTTGCAAACTTTTGCCTAAATTTAGTTCATCTTCAATATTAAGTTTATCAAAGCACATAGACAAATACTCTTCTGACACAAAATGCGCGCGTAGCACTGTCAAATCGCCTTCCGACTTATCGGACTTTTTAAAAAGATATTCGCCGACCAAAAAGTCTAAAATGCTGTCACCCAAAAACTCTAAACGCTGATAGTTATTTTTAGATTTTGACGGATGCGTGAGAGCTTCTTCAATATATTTTCTACTTTTAAACCCCACGCCTAATTTTTCATCAATTTTCTTCAATGTTCATATCTCCCATCATCTTTTCTATTTTTTCAATCAATTTGTTTTCATGTAATTTTACAACCTGATTGATTGACGCCGTGATGTTATCTCTTCCACAAGAGCCATGATTCTTCACAATAAGTTTTTTAACACCTAAAAACGGTGCTCCGCCATGCTTATTAGCGTCAAGTTTAGTTTTAAGAGATTTAAAGGTCTTTTTCATAAACAAAGCGCCTATCATCGACATAGGTCTAGATTTAATCTCACTTTTTAACACCGAAAGGATGGCACTTGCTGTTCCTTCTACACCTTTAAGTAACGCATTTCCAGCAAAGCCGTCAGTGACTATAACATCGACATTGCCAGACATGACCTCCTTGCCTTCCACATTGCCGACAAAATTAATCGGAAGTTTCTTCATGAGCGGATAGGTTTCTTTTACAAGCTCGTTGCCTTTATGCTCTTCCGTTCCGTTGTTAAGTAGTGCCACGCGAGGCTTGTCCACTCCTTCCACAATAGAATAATAACAACTGCCCATTATGGCAAAGTGGAGTAAATTTATGCTCTTGCAATCGACATTTGCTCCGCTGTCAATGATAATCACATCGCTTCCCTTCTTTGTTGGAAGAATAGGTCCAAGTGCTGGTCGAGAGATGCCCTTAATGCGCCCTATCTTCATAATCGCGCCAGAAAGTATCGCACCCGTGCTACCCGCAGACACAAGTCCAATAACATCCTCGTTTTCTTTAAGTAGGTCAAAAGCCCTAACAAGCGAAGAGTCTTTTTTTTGCCTTATCGCCATTGTTGGCGTGTCATCATTTGTGATTACTTCGCTTGCATTGACAATTTCTATTCGCTCAACTCTGCCTTTTAAAATCTCTTTAATTTTCTTCTCATCGCCTGTGAGAATTATCTCTAAGTCTTTATTTCCTCTAATTGCCTGAACCGCTCCCTCAACAACTTCAAGAGGAGCATTATCGCCACCAAAAGCGTCAACAACAACTTTCATACATACTCCAAAATAAAAGATTTTGCAAATCCTTGCAAAAATATTTTAACAAATATAAAAAAATAAGTCAAAGAAATAAAATATATTTCTTTAACTTATAAAATATATATAAAATGAATGTTTTGGTAGATAAGTTTTAAAACTTTAATTTTTATTATCGAATGTCGAACCAAGCGCAAAAAAGTCGCATTTGAGTGAGCCTACGTTCATTCAAACGGTGATGACACAATTTATTGTGTTTTTGCGTTGGCAAAATTTAAAATTTAACTTGTTTAAATTTTAACATCACAAGTTTTTCTCATTAATTTTAGATATAATTTTGAACTTCTTGACATTCATTTTACAAGCTTCTTTATCTTCTCCCAACTAAATTCCTCTCTTCCAAAATGCCCATAGCACGCCGTCTTTTTATAAATAGGCTTTAAAAGGTCAAGCTCTTTTATTATATTTTGAAGAGAAAAATCAAAATTCTTTTTGACAATTTCATAAATCTCTTCTATTGGCAACTTGTTAGTTCCAAAACAATCAATATTGACATTCAATGCGTTTTCAAGTCCTATAACATAGTCCGCTTCCACTTCACAACGCTCTGCAAGGCGATTTGCCACAATATTTTTTGCCACATATCGTGCATAATACGCCCCGCTTCTATCCACCTTTGTTGCATTTTTAGAAGAGAAGCATCCGCCTCCAACATGAGCAACTCCGCCATAACTATCTACAACAATCTTTCTCCCCACACAACCAGAATCGCCGTAGCTTCCATATATTGTAAATCTACCACTAGGATTTATTATGATTTTTGTTTCCTTGCAATAATAGTTTTCATATTCCGAAAGCGTTTTCAAAACGACATTTTCAAGTATTCTTTTGCAAATCTCTTCGTTTGAAATATCTTCGCTATGCGACACGCTTATTAAGATGTTTGTTAAATATTTAGGTTTATCATCTTCGTATAACACCGAAACTTGACTTTTTGCGTCAAAAAAGAAATTTTTGTCTTTCCGCCTAAATTCGTCGTAATTCATCATCAACTTATGCGCTACCATAATTGAAAGAGGCATAAACTCTTTCGTTTCATTTGTGGCATAGCCAAAAACTATACCTTGATCGTTTGCGCAAAGCTTATCTTTAACCACCGCATGGTTAATCTCGACACTCTGCACACTAACTTCCTTGATAATTTCAAATTCTTCCTTATAGCCTATTTCTTTAAGGGCATTTAAAGCAATCTTGTCATAATCTAATTTTGCTTTTGTGGTCGCCTCGCCATAGATAAAAAGTTTGTTGTTTTTAATCGCACACTCCACCGCCATTTGACTATATTTGTCTTGCTTCAACGCCTCATCAAGAAAACAATCAGAAATATAGTCACAGGTTTTATCTGGATGACCTATATTTACACTTTCGCTTGTTACAATCTTTTTCATTTTTTCTCCTTTTAATTTTTACATATATTTATCAAACTAAATTATATTTTAACCGATTTTTACATATTCCTCACCACATACTCTCCTCCTTTTACCAAAGAGAGTAAGAAAAAACCATCGTTTCCGATGGTAAGTAAATTAAAAATCACCATCGGTCAGCCATTAGCACCTTGCAAATTGTAGGTTGCTGTGTGGTCAAAGGGGCTGTCCCTCGCACACTCTCTATGGATATATTAACATTATAACAAACTAACAAACTTTTGTCACCTAAATTTGAATAAATTTTAAATTTGTCACCTATATAAACTATGGGATGTTAAAATTTAAGCAAGTGGGTAGCGGTTAGATAAATTTATTTTTCTATTTTCCACGCGTTATGTGCAGTTGGTGTCCACACTAAACTTTAATTTATCATATTTTTGAGTTTGAATGAAACCTTGCCCTCTTCCTCGTCTTTGTTTATAACCTCAACCTCAACTTCGTCATCAACTTTAACAAGTTCATAGATGTTTTTTGTTCTATTCTCCGTGCAGTTTTGTATGTGAAGAAGTCCGGTTGCACCATTTGGCACTTTAACAATCGCGCCAAATCTTAAAAGTTTTACCACTTTACCAGCATACACTTCGCCAACTTCTAATTCTTTGATACGCTCTATTTTCGGGTCAGGCAAGGTTGCTTTAAGCGAAAGTTCCACCTTTTTATTCTCTCTATCAAGTCCAATCACCTTAAAGGTGTAAGTTTCGCCCTCATGAATGGCATCACTGACATTTTCAAGTTTGTCATAGGATATGTTTGAAATGTGAAGGAAACAATCCACTCCATCCACTTCAACGAACGCACCATATGGCATAATCTTTTTAACTTTGCCAGTCACAATTTTGTTGATAAATATGGAGTTCCAAAAGTTGTTTTCGGTTGCCACTTTAATCTGCTCTTGCAGAAGTTTCGCACTTGCCAAAATGCTCTTTTTCTCGTGGTCAATCTCTGTGACAATTACCTCTAACTGCTTGCCGACAAAACTTTTCAAATCTCTTACATATTTAAGTGATGCCTCGCCTGCTGGCACAAACACAGTGTAGTCGCCTAGTTTGCTGTGAAGTCCGCCATTATTTACGCTTGTCACAACAAAGGTAAATTTGCTTCCAAGGCGGAGAGATTGCGCATTTTGGTTAGCAATCTTCAAATCGCGCGCAAGCCTCATACTTGCCTCTATCAACCCTTCTTCATTTTTCTGCTTTGTGATAATCACAGAAAATCTATCACCAATCTTAACATCATCAAAATTATCAAAATCGCTAGACGGAATAAAGGCGTCATTTTTTCCGCCAATATTAAAAATCACTCCGTCCTCTCGTTTAAGCACCACCACGCCGTCAAAAGTTTGCCCTTTTTTGTAACTTGTGAAAGTTTTGTCAATTAAATCTAAATTAAATTCTTCGCTCATCCTCTTTGTCCTTGTAGAAATATTAAATCTAATAATAGAATAGCAAAAACAATACAATATTGTCAAAGAAAATTAAAAATTTTATAACAATTTTTCCACCATTACACTCCTAAACGATAAAAAAGATTAAGTTGCCCTAATCTTTTCATACAAATTTTTAAAACGTTTTAATATTCTTTTTTAAATTCTTATTGTGTCTTTCGTATGCTCTCATATATTGATTTTTAACATTTTAAAGCAAATTTAATTGGAATAATCTAAAAACTATCGCTAACTTTTCATTTTTTATTTAACCACTCTACGCTTGTTCACCGAATGCGCCTATTTTTAAAGTTCTCTTCTTCTTTCATCCAAAACTTCGTCGAGGGAAATTTTTAACTCTTCAACACTTTTTTTAGGGAACAAATCAAGGTATGTTTGCCCGTTTTCGTTTCGAATTTCGGCAAGGCTCGGGTCCAAACTTTCGGCAAACTCCTTGATGTTTTTATGCCCAAATTTGGCAGCATAATGCAAATACGTATCGCCGTCCGCATTTTGAATTCGCGCAAGATTTGGGTGAGATTTTAATGCTGTCAATAACTTAGTGTAAGGAAGTTGAAACATGTCTGGCCCGTCAAAGAAGGTGTGCAAAAATGTGTCGCCTTGTTTATTTTGAATTTCCGCAAGGATTGGGTCGATTTTTAGTGCCTCCACAATCACATCTTCAAAACTTCTAGTATTCGCGTAGTGCAGAAAGGTGTTACCTTCACTGTCTTTAATTCTTGCAAGTTCTGGATATGCCTTTAGCACAGCCATTGCAGTATCCACGCTTGCCACCGGCGGATATTTTATGATTGTGATGTTGTGCAAAAATGTTTCTCCGTCGTTATCCTTAATCTGCGCAAGGCTCGCGTCCACCTCTAATGCTTTAAGTACAACATCTTTTGAGCGTTTATACAAACTGTAAAAAAACAAAAATGTTTGACCGTCATTATCCTGAATGCGTGCAAGACTTGGGTCTACCTCTAACGCTTTAAGCATTACTTCGGCATCAGACCCATGAACAAACGTTCTACCTCTTTTATCCTGTATCCGCGCAAGAGTCGGGTCAATTTCTAGGGCTAAAATTGGTGCCATGTTTGGCGCCATGTAAAATCTATTACATATATGTAAAAATGTTTCACCGTCCTCATTTTGAATACGCGCAAGGCTTGGGTCCACTTCTAGCGCCTTACAGTGCACCTTCTCAGTTGTATCAAACAAAATAGTATTGCCCTTCTTATTTTGAACCCGCGCAAGTTCTGGATAATTCTCTAAAATGAACAATTTCAGTTTTTCTCCCGCTGCAACTTCTAGTAGCATTTTCCCGGAAGAAGAAAGATCGGTAAACAACTCAGTGTCGCCGGTTGATTTTAGATAGTTGATAAGTTTATCTTGCGCATTTCTATCTTGCCTTATCGCTTTTATTATGTTATCAATATAATTTTCCATTTTGCCTCCCTCCTTAGCATCTAGTCTGATTGTAACATAAGCCCAACCAAATTTCAACCTTTTTTTGTAAACATTACACCATTCCTTAACTATACATTACATTATTTTTTGCGAAAAAATTACATTGCACTTTTTATTGAAATTAAATCTATCTTATTTGCCACCAAACCGCCTAAACGATAAAAAGATTAAGTCGCCCTAATCTTTTTGATAATCGATAAAAACTATCCTCAACTTTTCACTCTTCACTTTTCACTCTTAACTTATTTATTCTTCTTCGCTTGCAATTTTTGGTCATAGTCATATTTTATTTCTAACATCTTCTCTCTTACAACCTTGTTTGCCTCTTCAAGTGTTACCTCATCAAGTTTTTTGCCGTAGAAATCAGAGAGTTCATAAGGCTTGCCGATAATGATTTTCGATTTTCTAAACGCTTTTGGCTTACTTACCACCCACATAGGGACAATCGGTGTTTTTGTTTTTATGGCGATAAGCGCAAGTCCGCTTTTCACTTCGCCGAGAACCGCACTTTCGTCTTTAAGCCTTGTGCCTTCTGGAAAGATAAACAGTTTCTTGCCCGCCTTCAACGCCTTCATACACTCTTTAATCGCGTTGATATCATTACCTTCACGGTCGATGAAAATTGCTCCTAAATGCTTTAAGATAAAACCGAAAAACTTGTTTTTTGCAAGTTCTTTTTTTGCCAAAATCACAACTTTTTCCTTGGTGTGAAGAAGATAGTTGACAATGTCCCAATTCGAGCGATGGTTGGAACAAAGTATCGCCTTACCCTTAGGGCGATTTTTTCTTCCATAGATAAAAGTTGGATGAAGAATGGAAAGCGGTATCCAAAGTAATATTCTCACAAACCAAAGTAACATATTAAACTCCTATATGAAATATATAGCACAAAAAATCAATTTTGTAAACTAAAACAATAAAAAAGGAAGAAGGAAAAGTGAAGAGTGAAAAGTGAAGGCGAGCCTATGGCTCGCAGTAAAGAGTTAGGGATGTTTTTTATAAAAGTTATCTACAATCAAAACCTATTTTCTCACAACGCCACACTTGCATATTCTAATTTAATTTTCAATTTTGTTTGGGGAAGGGCTTTGCCCGGCGAACACAAATTGAAAATCACCTACAGGGAAGAGGATTGGGTTGGGAAACCGAACTTTTAGCGGTTAGGATATGTTTACATATCCGTGTCCGCGTTTAAAAAGTTTGGTGTCCGCACCAACTTTCTCCGCATTTATACGCCGTTGAAAACGCTATTTGAAGATTAAATCCGCCTGTCAGAGCGTCAATGTCCAAAACTTCGCCGATAAAATAAAGATTTTTAACAAACTTACTCTCAAAGGTCTTTGGATTAACCTCATCAAGTGCCACTCCACCGCTTGTGATTATGCCAGCATCAAGCGGATAAAGTGACTTAAACGAAAGCGGAAGACTTTTTAAAGTTCCGCAGATTTTTTTTCGCTCTTCCTTTAATATATCATGCACTTTTTTACTCTCATCCACTCCGCACTTTTTTGCAAAGAACGGCACAAGTGATGACGGCATAAGCCCTTTAAATATATATGAAATGTTTTTGTTTTTATTCGCTTCAAAATCGCGTAGTAGTCTAGCGTCAAGCTGTTCAAGCGTCAGTGCTGACTTTAAATCAAGTGAAAGTTCCACGCTTTTTGCCCTGTTTATGTAACTCGACAAGGAAAGCACAATAGGTCCCGTTATGCCGTCACCAGTGAACATCATCTCGCCGAAAAATTCCTTATTTTTGCCGTCAAACTTTGCCTTCAAAGTGACATTTTTTAGGCTTATCCCCATAAGAGAACTGACATCATCGTTTAGCTTCATCGGGCAAAGAGCGGGCTTAATTTCCTCCACAGTGTGACCTAGACTTTTGGCGATTTTATAACCGCTTCCGTCACTGCCCGTTGCTTTGTAACTCGCCCCACCCGTTGCAATCACCACCTTGTCAAAAATATACTCTTTTCCGTTTGCAGTGACCACCAACTTTTGTTCGTTCTCTACGCTTTCCACCACTTTGACATCGGTGACATTTTGATTATAGAGGAAGTTTACGCCTTCGCAATGCTTTAAAAGTGCCTTGATAACATCGCTTGACTTATCACTCTCTGGAAAAACTCTATTACCTCTTTCCACCTTGGTTTTTAAATGAAGATTGTTAAAAAATTCCACAGTGTCAAAAGAATTGAAAGAGTATATGGCACTCGTCAAAAACTTACCGCCCCGCACCACATTTTTCAAAAATTCCGTCTCATCGCAAAGGTTGGTTATGTTGCATCTGCCCTTGCCAGTGATAAACAACTTCTTGCCCGCCTTTTCGTTATGGTCAAAAATAGTCACATCAAAGCCCTTTTTAACAAGCAGTCCGCCTAGCATCAACCCAGATGCACCCGCACCGATTATCGCAACTTTCATTTCGCCTCTTTACATAAATTTTTAATATATAATAATCCCTCACTTAAAACTCTCAATCTCTTCCTTTGTCATAGGTTTAACCTTTCCGCGGTAGAGATTGCCAAGTTTCACGCTTCCAATGCGCACACGCTTCAAAAGTTTGATATCGCGCCCTATCGCCTTAAACATACGCCTAACTTGGTGGTTTTGCCCTTCGTTAATAATAACTGAAAGCTTGGTGAATTTTCCATCAAAAGAGATAGGTTTCACTCTCGCCTTTGGCATCCTTTCGCCGTTCACCACAACGCCATTTCTTAAAACTGCAAACTCACTCTCTTGCATCTTGCCCTCAACGGTCACAATGTATTCCTTATCAATCTCAAATTTTGGATGAATGATGCGGTTAGCAAAATCGCCGTCATTTGTGAGAAAGATAAGCCCCTCGGTGTCATAGTCAAGCCTGCCGACATTGAAAAGCCTAACGCTCTTATAGTCAAGTAGGTCAAATATTGTCTTTCTGCCCTTTTCATCACTCGCCGTGCAAGCGTAGCCCTTTGGCTTGTTCATTTTTAGATATATAAAAGAGGAAGGCAAGATCAGCCTTTCTCCGTTATATTCCACAACATCTTTATTCTCATCAATGTCGACAAAACTTGTTATCATTTTACCATTGACAAAAATTTTGCCATTTTTAATAAGTTCATCGCACTTTCTTCGTGACGCTACGCCAGCCGTTGCCAAAAATTTATTTATACGCATAACTTTCCTTAAAAGGTTACCAATTTCCCGCAAACTCCTTAAAGCGCTGGAAGATTGTCTTTGGTTTAACCTCTTCTATTGTATAAACTTTTTCGGAAAATAGCAAGTCTTTGCCTAAAAATATTTTGATTTCGCCAACTTCACTACCCTTTTTCAGTGGTGCGTCAACATGCTCAACAAGGTTGTATTCAATCTTCAAGTTATTTTTCTCCCACTCCGAAAGCGGATAGATAAAGCTTTCCTTTGTCGAAATTTTCACATTATC
>CALVZE010000002.1 GCA_944372445.1 uncultured Clostridia bacterium | reverse complement strand
TATCTCGGATTTTATCATTCTTATCTACTAAAATTCCATACGAACGCCTTGCGTCAAGAGCAACCTCGGCAACAACCTTGATAAGAGTATCAATTGTATCACCTAATGTCATTCCATCTTTGATAACAATTTTATTATTGTTTTTGTCGATTTTATAATTTTCTGCACAATCTTCATACACAAAGTTATAGCCTTTCGCTGTATGTTCTAGTGCATTTTTTACATTGTCGAAATATTTAGCAATACTTTCTTTATTTGTGTTAAGATATTCATAATTTTTGCCTTCTGTTTGCGAAATGTCAAAAACATATCCAACTTCCACTTTTAACTTTTCAATACCATCAACATAAATCTTTCCGTCTTTTTCTTTCCTGCCAAGATTGTTGCTATAAATGTGATGAGAGATAATCTTTATTGCTTTTTCATTTTTCTTAATATTTCTCTTATAGAAATTCCATTCAGTAAGACGTTTTACACAAGTTGCATTAGGATTTTGTGTTAAAATAAGAATATCATTATCAATTGTATGGTCTGCAAAAAGACCAATATTTCTTAAAATAGATTTGACTTGTCCTTCTTTTAAAAATTTCAAATAATTTTCGTTTGCAACATTAGTCAAATCTTCAAGTGTAATCATTTTATTTTCCATAATTTCTCCTTAAATTTGATTTTTTATTTATCTTCAAACATCTCTTTTACGAGTGGCGTTGCAACAATTCTTATATTTGTTCTGTTTGCTGGACCACTAATTAAGAAAGCACTTCCTCTTGGAAGATTAACAATATTTTCAGTTTCATTTTCATTAATTTGACCTGCTTTTTCATACAAAGTGCAAAGGTCAGTCATATCATTTGGCGAAAGTGAAAATATAAATGAATATTGTGATACATTAATAATTGCAGATGATTTTCTTGCAATATCTGGACTTCCTACAAAATCTTTCAAGTTTTGTGTGATAACAATTTGCATACCGTTATACTTTCTAATACGCTTTGCCAAGTTATACATAAAATCAAGAGCAATAGGGAATTTTTCATCAATAAACACGTGTGCTTCGTCAATTGCAATAACAATTTTTCGGTTTGCATTGTAAAGCAAGTTGTAATCTCTATTTTTAATAACCTCATTGTCAAGCCACTTCAACACTAAAAGCATTTGAGCATTGCCAATCACATTATTTTTGTTTGCTAAAAGTTTTTGGAAATTAAAGCATACGAAATTTTCTTGCGGAGCAAATGTTGTTGGTCCATTCCAAAGAGCACTGTTTCTACCACCCTTTTTAAATTTAGAAATATAATTTGATAAAACTTTATAACAAGACAAGTTATATTCATCTTTCTCGTTTTTCAATCTTCTATCAATTTCTTCTGCTAGGTCTTGAAAAATAGGATAATCTGTTGCAGAAAGTTTTGATAAATCAGTTTGAGCATTTATTCCCTTCTTGTTGTAAACCTCAACAATAATTTTGTTAAGAAGTTCCAAGCTATCACTATTTATTCCTTGCAATATCAGTCTAAAAAATTCTTCCAAAAATTGAAGATGTGAATAGAAAGAATTGTTGCTACCGTCTTGGTTCTCATCATCTAGACTTACGATAATGTGAAATGGATTTATTCTGCCTTCTTTTGCACTTGAAACATCTAACACTTTTCCATAAAGATTTTTAGTTAGATTTGTGTATTCATTTTCAGGGTCAAGAATAAAGATTTTAGCATTGTCGCTGGCAAGTTCAGCAAGTAGCATTTTAGTTGCATAACTTTTGCCAGAACCGGGTTTGCCAATAATAACAGTGTTAGAGTTAACTCTTTCGTCATCGCGTTTGAAAAAGTCCACAAAAGTCGGCAAAATGTTCTCGCCTATTAAAAGTCCATTCTCATCAAGGATTGCATTGCTTACAAAAGGAAAACAACTTGCAATTATGGAAGAATTAAGTCCACGAGAAATATTCGTTTTATTGTATGTGTTGATATTAGATGAAAAATAACTCTCAATTTGTCGCCCGAACATCTCTGTATATTTAAACCCAAGTTCTCGTAATTTTCTTCTCACATATTTTTTGTTCTCTACATTTTTATCAACATCGTAGCTTGTAATAATAAGAGTTGCGTCAAAAAATGCTTCGTTGTCGTTTTGTAATCCTTCAAGCAAAATTTGTAAACTTTCTAAATGTGTTTGTCTATCGATTTGAGAACTCGCTCTGCCAAGTGTGTTTTGAGAAAGAATTTCATTTATGGAATTGTCAATTCTTTTAATCGCTTTATATTTCTCAACAGGTTTGCACTTCATCACAACTTTTGTGTTAGGTATGTCAAATAACTGTTGTCCCCAAGCATTTCCCACTTTTAAAGGAAAGTCTGTAATAACAAAATGTGTTAAAATCTTACCATTTTGTTTTGTTGATAAAGTTTTAAACTGAACACTATCTGGATATATGTGTTGCATATATTCTTTTAAAGAATAGTTATCAAATTCTCTTTCATCAAAGTCTTTATCATAAGAATATTTTAAGAAAACTGCAAGTTCTTTGTCATTCAATCTTTTTGCTTCCAAATTTCCATTGTTGAGTGTTTGCTCTATTACTTCAAGCGAGTTTTCAAGACTTTGTTTTGAGATGTCGTGCAAGGCAATGTAATAAGCACTTGCATATATTTTTTCATTTGTGTTAAGAGTTTCGATTAAATTCATTCTATCTTCAATAACTTCAACTCTTTTTCTAAACTCATTTTCTGTCAAATTTTTATTTTCATTTTCTGCAATAAGCTTTTGTATTCTATTAAGTTCATTGTTAATATAGTTATCAAATATAATTGGTTTTTCAAGTTTAACTATGTCATATTCTTGAAATAATCCTACATTTTTTAATGTGTTTGATACAATCCCCTCAATCAAAAAGTTTTGTTTGCTGTCTGAAAGCATATTAAATTCAATAGGTTTAATTTCAATAACACCAGTAAAACTTCCGTCTTTTTGATTTATGCAATTATCTTTAATACTTGCATAAGGGATAATTGTGCTTATGTGAGAGTTTCCTTTTTTGTTTTTATAAAAACTCTTTTTTGCAACTCCAAATTTGGCTGTATATGCAAGAGCCTGATATAATCTAATATCTCCTATTGGAATATACATAGGTGCCGCTACAAAAAGCACAGTCATCGCAAGTATATATTTGTTTGGCAAATTGCTTGTGACGATTAACGCGATAAAGGCTAGAGCTACTATGCCTAAAATTACATCATAGATTCCAATGCCTTTATAAAATTGCAACTTAACCTTCGTGTTCTTCGGAATTATTCGCATTCTCTTGCTCCTTTATTAAAATTGATTTTCCTTGCGCGTGATTGATAAAACTATCACCTTTAACTACATTCTTTGCTCTTGGAATAATGTTTTTTGTCATACCGACAATACCGCCAGTGGTAAGGTCTTTAATCATACCGATAGGCATTGTCGCAATACGTGTTGGCATACCACCATATTTTGCCAGTTTACTTGGTTCGGTTGCCTTATTAAGATATGTCTTACTAGGCATTGCCCCAAACGAAGATTTAAGCCCTGAAATTGAAGAACGAGTTGTTTTCTTTGTATCAACAAATCTTTTTCCACCAAGAATTGCTCCGCCAATGGTTGCGCCAGTTGCGGCGGTAGTTCTAACAATGTGTCCACCAGTTCGCATATTTGCAATAAGTTGTGCGGTTTCATTTCCCCCTGCACTATTTCCAGTGAGTTGTGCAATAACAAGATTTGCTTTTGTCACTGCAAATGCTCCACCAATCAAAAACAAGATTTTCACTATTCCGTTTTTAAAGCTATCATTAAAGAATGTTATTGCTTGCACTTGCGGTATTATAATGAAAAATAAATTCATAGAAAGTATAATTCCATAGGCTCCCAAAACTTTTGCTATTGTCATCTCTTTCCAAATTCTAAATCTATTACCATCATCAACAGGAATTGTGCTAACACTGACCGGCGAAATGATAAACAGTAAAACAATATCGAATATTCTTTGGATAAATGTCACTGCACTCATCACAAACATTACCATTATTACAATTGAACCAAGTATCCCAACAAGAAAATCAATATCACGAATACTGTAATACTGACTTACTACACTTAAATCAAAATAATCTAATTGCCCAGTCAGGAATTGCATTTCTATCTCTTCCCTTATTGCAGGGTCTCCAATATATGCAAACTGCCCACTTGTGATTAAAATTTGTCCGCCAAGACTTGCTGTCCCACCTGCTTCAAGAACATAAGGGTTCATACTTGCATTGATTGCACCCATAACAACATTTGTTAAAGTTATTCCAGCAATTAAAATGAATGGCACCATAAGGAAAATTGCAAAGCTTTGAAATGACTTTGCAAGAATTTGACCTTTGCTTCGTTTATTCTCCCCATTTGCATATTCACTGCGAATAATGGCAATTATGACAAATATCACAAGCAAGATTATAGCAATTAAAAAGATATAAAAGAATGTTGTTTTAACAGTGTCAGATAATATAAAGTGTGATAGTAAATCAGTTTCTTCACCGTCAATGTTAACAGTGTCTATTCCTGCTAATGTATAAAAGATTTCACGAATAAAATCGATGATATAACAAATCGTTTTTTGAAAGCCATATAGCAAATCAAAAATCCAATTTGTCAACCAATCCATACACTATTCCTCACTCAAAAAGAATAACATCGTATCAAAAACAAATGAACTTTCTCCTTCTTGTGAAATAGCAATATAAAATTCATCTTCTGCACTAACTTCAACCGCCTGTTCAAGTGATAAATTTACATCTTTCTCAACAGAATTTTCAAAGTTTATTTGTGATGATTTCAATATTTCATCGTTCTTCATTAGTTCAAAAGTTATATTAGAATTATCAAATGTCTTTGCAATAAAAGCAACCCCTAAACTGTTAAAATTTTGAGATTGATTAAATTTTATTTTTGTATAATTCTTTGTTTGAATTTCATCGTTAAATTGTGTTTCATCAACGAGAATAGATATATCATAAGTTAAACTTTCTTCATCTTTGACATCACAAGTCACGCTCATAACTACTTCTTTCAATTCTTCTTCTGGCAAAGTGTTATTTCCACCACTTGAAGCTCCACAAATAATAATCAAAAATACGATGAAAACTGTGAGCAAAATACCTGCTCCAATTAAGATTTTATTTCTCATAATTCACTCTCCTTTTCTTTATGTTGTTATCTGTGTTCCAACCCAATCTTGCAATATTGGCATAGCTATTTTGAGTCCAACTATAAGAACGAAAATCACTACAAAACCTATTATCGCTCCTATAAGGTCTTTCTTTGCTTTCTCCCTACTTCCCGCCTCATCGGCCTTTGCAAGTTTAACTCCAAGAATAATACAATAGATTGTTCCGATAGAACCTACAAGTCCAATTGCTGGCCAAAGAATTGCATTTAAAACTTCCAACACCGGGGCAAGAATAGGATTAAAATCAATAGCAGCTAACATACTCATCATAAATAAAATAACCTCCAAAAATAATTTTCTTTTCGTCTATTTGATATTGTCTATTCGTTATTTTTTGTGTTGAAAAAAGAAGTGGGTGTCCCACTTGCTTTAAAAGTGAAATGAAGCAAAATTGAAACAGCGTGGTTTTGGGGTGAGTCAAAAAATGTCCTTATTTATAAGGCTTTTAGGGCTCTTAACCAAAATTTTGATTCCATTTCTTATCCTGCTTCTTTTAAATAAGTCTAAATATCCCCTTGATTTTCTTCATTCTCAATACTTTCATCATTAAAATCATCAGTCACTGTGGTTTCTTCAATTTCTTCAACAGTTTCTTCTTTATAATAATGGTGTCTTGATTTAACAAGCAATATTATTAGTAAAATTACAAGCACACCAAGTCCGGCAAGCACAGCAATACTTGCACTGTTTAAAGAGTAAACTCTTTCAAAAGTATAGGTTGTAGAGTTGCCAGCTTCATCAGTTAATGTGACAATGAATTGACCACTCTTTTCAATTTCATCGCCAAGAGTATAGTCGAAATAAACTCCATCAACCATAACTACGAGTGTGCAATTTTCTTCGCTTATGTTTTTCATTGACACAAGATTTTTAGTTGTTCCACCATTCTCAACTCCGACAAGTTCAAGTGTTGGTGGCGTGGTGTCAATCGTGATATTAAATGAATATTCTAGTCCAGAATCATTGTCTAAAATATTGACTGTATAAAGTCCTTCATCATAGAGATAAAGCCTTCCGTCAGTGATTGTAAACTCATAATTTTCGTTGTCTTTTATTACACTTTTGACTTCAATCTTTTCAGTTAAAAGATGTTTTAAAGATTGCTTATTTTTGTTGATAATATAGAAATAAAAACTTTGCTTATTTCCTAAATCGTCTTTAAGGGTAAAGGAATATTCGCCTTCCTCATTCAATACTTGCTCAAAAGAATAATCAAAATTTTGTCCGTCTTTCAGCATTACAATTTGTAGATTTTCATAAGCAATAATTCTCACCCCACCATTTGAAATTCCACCATAATAAGTGTTGATTTCAAAGTCGATTTTTTTATCAATTATAAACTCAAAAGTGGTTATATTTTTTGCCTTATCAGCTATACAAACTACATAGTTTCCACTCTGTTTTAATTCGGTTGAAAGTTTATAATCACTCTTGAAATTTTCATCTAAAACATACCAACAAGTTAAGTTGCTTTCTTGTGAATTTACCCAAACATTCCCACTTGTCACACCATAATTTTCAACACCATAAAGAGTTGCTTTTGGTGGTGTTTTATCAATCTCAAATGTGAAATAAATCGAGTTTCCATATACGTCATAAAGGTTGACTTTATAGATTCCTTCTTCACTAATTAAAAGTCCAAATTCATAAGAATATGGTTCATCATTTTTTGTAATCTCACAAGTCAATTCTTCAAGATTGACAATTCTTATGTCAAAGTTAATAAGTTCAATGTCTTCTTTTGAATACGTTTTACCTGTGACATCTGCAATAGCGAAATCAATTGTTTTATCTATCTCAAATGTGACTGTTGCAGTGTTGCCAAGTTCATCGCTCAAAGAGATCGTGTAGTTTCCTTCACCAGATAAGACTTGTCCTTTTCTATAATCAAATTGATTTCCATTTACTGTATAACTTGCATTGTATTGTTCATCAGTATTTTCCCAAGTTGCATAAACACTTCCACCCGTTTTACCACCATTCTTCACCCCAAAAAGATTGATTATTGGTTTGATAGTTTTGATTGTAAAAGTGTAAACATTATAGTTTTCATTATCAGTTTTGTCATAAAGGTAGATTGTATATTTGTGTTCACTATTTTCAATAGGATTAAAATGTAATGTTATTTGGTTATCATTAGTTGTATTTTCAAATGACTTATTTTGTTCATCTTCATAAGTGACAACAAAATATTTTTCACTGTCATAGATGAAAGATACATCATTTTTTGTTCTCCCGTTGTGTTCAACACCAACTAGAATTCCAGTAGGTAATTCTTTTTCAAATTTAAATTCATAGGTTAGAACTCTATTAAAATTATCACTAATTTCAACTACATAAATTCCACCTTTGTTAAAAATATATTTTATAGTATCTTTATCAACAAAAATTAAACTATTACTATCATCATTTGGATATTCATCATAACCATATTCACTATTTAGAAGAATACCATTGCGGTAGATTTTCAAATCTGTTAAGGTGTTATATTCTTCCCCTGTTGTAATTGATATTTCTAGTTGGCTGTTTGCATTTATTATTTCAAAATTTGCCTTTGGTGCCTCACCAAGTAAAAATAACTTAAATTTGAATTGATTGTTTAATCTATCACCAATAGTAATATTAAACTCCCCGGAGCCAAGCTCTGAAAAATCTGGTAAATCATCAAGGTAAGTATATCTTTTTGTTGTTCCATCAGGACAACGCACTTCAAGAACATACCACTTATCATCTTCAATTATTTCAAGTATCTCAAAATCTTCATAATATAATACAAGTTCGCCATTTTTGGGAATATCATTCACAGAGATTGTTTGTGTCAATGATTTGTCATTTCCATATACCTTAACTTTTATATCAAGCAATGGGGCTTCTTTATCAAAAAATACATAGTAAATTGTTTCGTTTCCTACAAAATCAACTTCTTTAATTTTGTAAAGACCGTGTGCATTTACTTGACTTGCAAAAGATTTATTGAATTGAAATTCAATCCAATTTTCTTTATCGTCTTCTGCATAATCATAAAAGATTTGACTTGCTTCAATATCATCTACATATCTAAAAGTGAAATTGTTAACAATGTAGGCTTCAATGCCATTTTTTACTATGATGTTATCGTAAACGCTATCGTCAATATGATTTCCATAATTGTTTGGATAGATAGATGAATTTAAACGATAGGTTTGCTCGTTCGACACAAAGTCCTGTGCATAAAAAGCAATAACTTCATTTAATGAATTTTCATCAAAATAGTAAACATACAACTCTGGGTTCTCTCTTGACTTATAATACCAATAAGGTCCCACTTGAACAGTATTACCTGTTGCAATCAAATGTGTATCAATAAAATCTTCAATATTGTTAAGATAATGGCCAGTCACTTTGTTTTGTTTTTCCATTTCACAAGCAAAACTAAAAGCGTCACCCTCTTCTCTAAATGAATATGACCCATATCCATTATATCCACTTGGAATTGTTGCTAAATACCATTTTGTAATCTTATAACTTATGTCATTTTGCAACCTTTCTAAATTATAACTTGGTTTATTTTTATCAATCGTAAATTGAGAGATTGTTGTGTTTCCTGCTTTGTCTGTAATTGTAATAGTATAATCCCCTTCTTCATTAAACCAAGTTCCACTTGTAATTTCAAAAGTTTCACCATTAAAAGTGCAAGTTGCAATTTCAGGACTTTCCACATTTTCATCATAGTCAAAATTTATTTGGACTTGGTCTTTGAATATGCCTTCATATATTGTTTGAGATTTAGCACCACTATTATTTGTTGTAATATTCCCTACTTTTCTTTTTTCTGTTGCATTTGAATTGTGAAAAGCATAACTTACATCAGGCAATGTTGTATCAACAAAGCAATAATAAGATGTGTATCTTCCTTCTGCACCTTCTTCTATTTGCACTCTTGTCACGCCTTCATCAGTGATTTCTATATGATGACCATCTTTATATGGCACAACACTCGTTCCATATTGTGGTGTGACTTCAACCTCATTTATTTTAATTAAGTTGTTAAGATTTCGTGCTATAACTGTAAATGCTTTTGGCGAATAATATGCAGTGCGTTCTTTGTATGTTCCTATACCAACATTATTTTTAGTGGTTAATTCATTGGACCAATCTCTATTAGCTCTTGGCATAAAACCTGACAAGCAATCTCTAATATCAATATAATCATAACAACCACCCCAAAAACAATTTTCCCAATAACCTCTTGCATTTAGTTCAACATATACATAAGGAGAATTTGTTGTGTGCATATTCGCAATTTTATAATATTCAAAACCGGGGTTTAAACCATTATTTTTATATGCTCCTGCTCCGTAATTGTTTGGATTTTTATCGTGTAAAGCACTACTAAATACATCTTCAGGGTCTTGTTCTCTCGAAAATGTTATTAAAAATTCCCCTTTTTCAAATTTTGAATATAGCACAGTTCCAAGAAAACCTCTATAATCATAATCCAGCATTTGTGTGCTTACATATAAATCAGCTGCGTAATCAACTATTTCATCGCTTGGAGTGAATTCGCCATTTTGCCACCAACGAACATCTAAAATTCCGTCATCATCATAAATAGGTCTCCCATCAGTTCTCACAATCTTAAAGTATTTTACGAAAGAAGCATATTTACGATCAGCTTTATATGATTTACTGAATTTATCATTTACTACATATAGGCTACTGAATTTTTTTAATGCTCCATTTGCATAAGGTGTGCTTCTAACGACTCCCGTTGAAGCACTCCAATCTTTTTGTGTTGAAACTCCACTATCAGCCGAAATACCACCATCAATAACATCATCTAGCCCAAAAATAGGACCAACGACAACACCCATTGTTGAATTTCCACCTATCCTTGAAATAGTCGCATTCCCAGTTAAGACAAGCAGATATGGAATTAGACAAACGACACAAAGCAAAGTTAGTGCAATGTTTTTTAATATTTTTGTCATCGTGTTAACCTCACTAAATTCTCACTCATACTTTTCAAATCTGCTATAAAATCTACATTTTCAAAATTTTGATTTTTTGCTTCAATGTAAACATCTTCAAGTATTCTTGAAATTTCTCTAAAATCTTCTTTTTCTAAATAATTTTGTATCTCTTGTTTTTGCTCAAAACAACCTATACTTTCGAAATCTGCGTTTGATAAATTTATTTTAAATTTTTCGATAACTTCCTTTATGGATTCCGTCTCGGTTCTTCTATTAACTTTTTTGTTAAATCTTTCATTCCTTTTCAACATATTGTAAAATACTTTTTCCTCATTAAAGTATTTGCCTTCGGCAAGCAATTGGTTTGTCTTTTCCAAAACAAAAAATTTACTTTTGAAACTAGGTGTGAATTTACTCTTAATTGGTGGATACCCAAAAATGGAAACAATAGCATTTCCCATATTTTGATTGTTGTTGAGTTGTGCTAGTTCTGTTGGATAGATTAAAGGACGTTCTTTAACTGAAACAGAACTTCCGACGCCATCATTAGAAGATGGAAAACTTACATTCTTTTGAATAATTGAATAATTCCCACATTTTTTTGAAAATTCTTCAATAGTTTTTTGATCAGTTGTTCCAATGAATATTTGAATATTGCAGTTGGATTTGATAATGTCAGCTGATTTTTCATCGTAAACTTTTGCGAGCTGTGCGTATGATTGAACCACGAGCGCGAGCCATATTTTTCTACTTCTTCCTACTGTAATCATTTGCTCTAATTTGTGAATTTGTGGTAGATTACCAAACTCATCAAGCAAGAAATAAACACTTCTTGGCAATGATAAATCTGGATAGGTATTTGCCTTTGCAACAAGTGCTTTATATGCTTGTAAAATTACCATAGCAGCAAGAGTATGTCTTGTTTCCTTTTCATCTGGAATTTGTAAAAATAGTGCTGTTGGTTTTGTAGATATATCCGCAAAATTTATTTCATTCGCAGATGTTAGTGAGCAAATACTCATATCACTAAAAAGTGATAATTTATCAAACACAGTTGAGAGATATGATCCCCTAGTTTTGTCACTTGCGTCTAATACTTGTTTTGAAAGACTGACACTTTTTGAAATAGGACTTCTATGATTAAAATACTCAATTAGTTCCTCACAATCATCTTGTGTGTTAGTTGCTATCTTCATCACATTATAGAAATTAAACTTTTCTTTTGTCATTCCAAGTTCTGGATTTTCACTATCTTCAAGCATTGCAAGTGTTATTGCTAAAATAAAGTTTTTAGCACCACTTTCCCAAATAGGTTCACTCTTATTTTTGATAGGACAAAGAACTGAGCAAATGTCATTCAAATCTTCATAAACTTCATCAAAAATTTCTTGCTTTTTGACTTGAATTGTAGATTGCAGTTCCTCTTTGTCATAATAAACTTTATCATCAAAAATATAATATCCTTCTTCTTCATTTACTCTAACTTTATCGTCAAGTGCTAACATCTCTTGATACATCTCATAAGGTTTTTCGAGTGGATTCCAACGTATTGAGCAGTATGGATTTCTTAAATCCAGAACTTTAACATCATAGCCTCGTTTCAATAAGCTTTTGGCGTGTAATGAATAAAGTTCACCTTTTGGGTCAGAAATCAGCATACTTGGTTGTGTTTTCGTATTTGACAAAATTTGAATTGTTGGATTGATGAAAGTTGTAGTTTTACCAGAACCTGTTGTTCCAATAATCAAAGTGTGTGCTGGTTTTGAAAAAGTTATGTCATACCCTTTTTTTGTTTCTTCCGCTTTAATAGGAATTCCCTCTATATCTGTTTTGGGTAGCAAAGTATATGGCACTGTTTTAAAGTTGTTTTTTATCTCATCTTCTGTTTGAAAATGAGCTTGTTCGAGTCCGGTATAAATAATATCCTTTTCAGTTGTGCTCATAAGTGTTTTAGGATTTTTACCCAATTTTTTATACCACACAAAAATAAAAACAAGCATAACTATCGCAAAAAACTCAAACATATAAAGATATGTCTTGTAAGAAAGTAAGATTTCTTTTGATATTTTGAAATCAAACACAAAGTTATTACTAACAAATAAGTTTATTAGATACCCGACACAAAAAGAAATATTTAATATAAAAATATATAATAATACACGCTTAAAGACTTTCACTGATGACTCCTTCTTCTTGTAAACGTTTGTAGTTGGCTTCATCAAGTTTGTGTAAGAACTCTTCAAAAGCATTTATTACTTCTTGTGTTGATAAATAATTCAACCTTTCACAATTTTTAAAAAGCGCCCTTCGTTTAGCCTTATCAAGTCGTTTTTGCACTAATCTTTTTTTTGTGTCGTAATTAAACTTTCTGTGCTCCTTTCTTATATCCTTAACTACACTCAAAACAATATTTCCGAGCCTACGATATAGATCCAATTTGTATTTTTCTTTCAAAAGGTTTTTATTTTCATCTTGCTTCATTCTTTTATTAATGTTCCTTATCTCATCATCTATCCTTGAAACCACAACATCAAAATCATTCAATTTCTGCCTTAAAGAAGCATTTGACATTATCATTGAATTAACAACATTATCTATTTTTCTTCTATATTTTTCTATGTCTTTACTATCATAAGACATACGTCCTGAAAGGGGTAAAATTTCTACTAATTCATTTAAGTTTTTTACAAACATCTCTCTTTCAAGTTGTCTAAATGCAGTTGTTATAGATGTTCGTTTTTTTACTATTTCGCTAGATAAATCTAACAATTTAACTTCAATTGACTTTTTAAATTTTCGCATAACTCCGACTGCAATATGTCCTTTTGAAAATTGCACGCCTTCCTTATCTCTAATTCTTTGCATAGGTTCTTTTTCAAAAAATGAAAAGTGAATATGTTTGTTATCCGTGTTTGTGTGGAGTCCTGCATACCAGATAATGTTTTTTGCACTTAGTCCTGCGTTTTTAAAAAATCTTGGCAACTCTGTTTTCATCAAATTATAAGCCTTCTCATAAGTGTCGCAATATCTATTCCCGAAATCTTCGGTAAAAGAAATAACTCCGTGCCAAATAACACTTTTTGTAGTCCTTAGTTTATTTCTTAACTCTTTAATATCATTTTCGTTTAAAAGCCCATTTTCGTTAAAAATGCCCAAACTCTTTTCATTGTTTCCTGAGTAAGAAATATAATCTAATTGCTCCTTGCTCCCTTTATTGACATAACCAACATAATCAAAATTTTTATTGCAACTATAAAAAGACCTTTGCTCAATATTGTCTTTAATATACTCTCTATCTTTCCCAGCAAGCGACTCGACATAATTTAAAAACAAATTGACATTCGGAACGCTCATAACTATTTATCCTTTTCTTTTTTCAAAAGGTCTATAAGTTCTTTCAATCTTTTTGGCAACTCATCATACTCTCCTGCTTCAACATATTTTACTTGTTTAGGACAATCTGTTGAAATGCCGATAAGCATATTATAATTGCAAGAAAGCAGTTTTAGCAAAATTTCTATATCAGTCTTTTGCTCATTTTCTGCCACTTCAAACTGTTTGATGAGTTTGTCGAGTTTCTCCAAAGTTTTTTGAATTTCATTATAAACTTCTGTGAGAGTTTTAATTTGTTTAACTCCAAAATATTCTCTTTCAAAATCTTCCATTCCACGCTTAATGCAATCAACAAAGAATGGATTTTTTGTCGAGTGAATATCTCTACTTTTTTTATATAAACTTTCAATTTTGTTTATCAATGAAATATCATACACTCTGATTGTATATTGTTCTTGCATTTTTCTTTTCTCCTTTTCCAATAGTCTTGAATTTTTTATAAAATCCAGAAAAACTTTTTACCCCTCCTACTTATATAACTACAAAAATTTCAAAATCGTCAGGGTATTTTGGGGCATTTTTACAAAAAAAGTTTAAAAATTTTTTATTTTTAGCCATTTTTTATATAATTTTTAATTTTTCTTTTAGCATTTTTCAACCTTTCACATACAGACTGTTTTGTAATATTCAAAGCTTTTGCTATCTCACCATAACTCATATTTTTATAGAAAACCATCTCAACAACTTCTCTTTGTTCAGGTGTTAAAACATACAAAGAGTTCTCAATAAGAGTTCTTTCAAAATCTTCTTTCATATCCTCAATCTCTTTTAATTGTATTTGTTCAAGTTGTTGTTCTATATCAGAGTCCTCATCAATTACATCAAATGTGTAATCATTATCTTCTCTCTCAAAATGACTTAATGGAATATTATAGTAATCATATTGATTTTGCTTCCTTCGTGTCTTTTGCTCATCTGCTTTCATAAAATTGGCAACTTCTTTTGTCACTTCGACTTTTATCCATTGTTTGTGTATTCTGTCATAATAATCTATTGTAATCAAATCTTTATTGTCATTGTTTTCTTTATTTTCCATTTGCTATTCTCCTTTCTTTTGGCAGAGAGAATTTTTCTATAAGACTATGTAATAGTTTTTGGTCAACACAAGCATTTTGCCCCTGCAAAAGCAAAAGTGCTTTATTTATGAGTTGCAGCTCATCATTTGTCAATGTTGAACCTTGATAAATATAGTCTTTATCTAAATAAACTCCACCACGATTTATGCCACCACAAAAAGTTTCAATTGGATAGCGATAAGAAAGGGATTGAATATGTCTATGAACTGTGATTTTTGATACTTCTACTTCATCAGCGATTTCTTGCAAAGTATGGACTTTACCATCGGATAAAAGGCTAAGAATATCCGCTGTTATACTAGATTTCTTCAAATCCACTTTCTATCACCCCCTTTTAATTTCTTTTTGTTTTGACACGCATATCTTAGCAATGTCGCGTTATCACCATTTGATAATGCGGGAAAATTTTTTTTATTTATTTAAAAATTTTTTTCAAAAAAAAGACCTTAATGCGTTCTAGGATTGATTTCCATTGCATTAAGGTCTTGAAAATATAGACAATAAAAGACAAAACTCAAAAAAGGTTGATAAAATTATTAAGATATATTTAAATAAAATCCAAAATCTACCTTTTTCTCTCATACTTCAATTTTAAAGTATAATTTATTATAAAGCATTTATGTTAAGCTACATATATTGATAAATCTTGTCTTGTTTTGTCGATTATAAATAAAAAAACCTTAATGCGACAAAATGTTCATTTTGAAGCACTAAGGCCCACTAACTTATTCTTTTGTTTAATTTTTAAAACCGATTAAAATGTAAATTTCTTTTTTACAACGTTGGCAAGTTGTATGAAAAACATTTTCCTTTTCATTTAGTTTTTTGGGCAAATCCAACATTGTTTTTAAAATTCCATTCTTAGAATCAGTTGAAACAATACACCCTATGCACCTATTGCAATTAGGGCACTTGATTTTTGCTTCCATCACTAAACTCCTATAATTAAAAACTATGAATGTTGTGTTTTACTATTCCTTGAATAATCACATTATCTGCCAGAATATCTTTATATTTAGGATTTTCTGGATGTAAATAAATGTGACCATTTTTCTTATGTAATGTTTTAACAGTTGCAGAATCTTCAAGTAAGGCAACAACAATATCACCTTCATCTGCTGTATCACAAATTTCTGCAACAATTAAATCTCCGTCATTTATACCTACGCCTGTCATACTGTCACCAGAAGCACGCAACAGCATTGATTTGGCATTCCCAAAAATAGCAGTAGGTAATTGAAATGTCTCTTCAATGTTTTCTTCTGCAAGTATTGGAGTTCCGCAAGCAATAGTTCCAACTAACGGGGCGATAACAGTCTTCCCTTTGCTTAGGTTTCTTGGTATGTTTATTTTACCCAGTGAATTTTTTTCTATCATTCCCCTGCTTTGCAAAATTGCCACATATTTTTGTGCAGTTGCCAAACTCGGAAAAGAGCAACCTTTTGCAATTTGTCTAAAAGACGGAGAACGACCTTCCTTCTTTTGAAAATCTTTGATAAAGTCTAGGACTTTTATAACTTTATCTTCACTAATAACTTTCATACCAACTCCCAACATAAACATACACACCGTATGTTTATGCAATTATTATAGAACATTTGTTCGATAAAAGCAAGAGTTTTTGCAAAAAAAATTGCACTTTTTTTGAAGTGAACCTCCTTAAGTTGTCTAACTTTTGGGGTTCACTTCAAATCTGTATCGTCAGGATTAGACATTTTAGTTGTATCCCACCAAGGACCATCATCGAAATAATTATTATCCTCATCGTAATCAGGAACATAGGTATCTTCATCGTACAAGACATCATACATATCATCACAACCATAATCTATTTCATCATAATTACTATGAATTTTTGTTATCATTAATTTTCCTAATAACCCACTTTAAGTTTCCACTATATGGAATATCGGATTTTTGTGTATATATTTTTCTAAATACAACTGTTGCTTCTTGATTTCCATTGTTTCCTGTAGGAACGAGCACTCTGTCTCCAATATTATAAATCTTATTATTTCCATAGTAATAATAACACCCAGATTTATAACCATCAAATTGAACACCTATCACATTGTATCCATCTTCTTTACCATTAAAATTAGATTTTGGCTCTGGTCTTGAAACAACAACAGTAGTAGTTTTATTTTCTTGAGGTTTTGGTTTTGATGCCTCCATCAATGCTGCTCTATTTTTGGCAGCACATCCTTTAGCTCTTGCATCCTGTTCTTCATTTGGGAATGCTTTTAAATATGCCTCAATAAACGGATTATAATCACCATGATGATGAACTGGTCCTTCTATGTTTTTTAAGGTTGACTTCGGAACTTCTGCATTAAGCAATTTTTCAACAACACTATCGCTCATCTTTAATAATTCTCCATTCCCATTAATGCTATAAAACATGTCTGAGGAATCGTCTTTTAGATAAACCGAAAACCAACCATTGCTGGAACATTGAACCCCACGCCAACTATTAATTATAAATCCCAATTTTTCAATATCTTTCTTTGTTCCGTCTTTACATATAATATACGAACCTTCCGAATCATAACCTATTGCGTGATTGTCTTTTACCCAAGTACAATCTTCAAATGTTCCAAGTACTTTATTATTAAACACATCAATTAAAGAATATAATGAATCTTTTCTACTTTGTAACAAAACACACCCTTCTGATGGACAATATTTCATAAGATTATAGTTTTTAGAAGGACCCCAAATATAATTTCCCTGTCTATCTATACACGCTACACCTTCATCTTCTGTTAATTTTACATATGCAAATCCTTCATTTGTAAACGAATATGCCCTATCATATGGTCCTAGTTGTTTTTTCCCTTCTTTGTCAATGTACCAATTTTTTCCATCAATTTTAACTACTGCTAAACCTTCACAAAATCTAGTGTGTGCAGTCCACCATGAATCGTATTCATATGGTCCTAGTTTTTTATTTCCTTTTTCATCTATAAAGAACACACTATTATTTTCTTTTATTGCTAATAATCCCTCAGAAAAACTAGCAATGTATTCATCCTTTTTTGATACATGGATAATATCTCCATCTTTATTTACCACAACTCTTGCCATATAATCAAACAATGTGCTTTTTCTAGAAACGAATAAGCTAGCATATCCTTCTTCAAAAGGTTCATAACTAACATAAAACAATTCATCTTTATATCTTGGATATTTAAACCATCCATCCAAACTTCTATAATCTTTAAATGGACCTAACACCTTTTCGCCACGATTATTAATATAAAAAACATCATCTCCAATGAGAACCGATGCTAAACTATTTTTACCATAAAATTCACTAATGATTTCTGTGTATGGTCCTAATATAGTATTTCCATCTTCAGATAAAAAATAATCAAACTTTTCGCCTTTTATATTAAAAAACCCGTCGCCAAAATATATTCTTTCTTTCGATCTTACTATATTTGAATTATTTCTGACTATATCAACTTTAGCTTGTTTCTTATTTCTTTCTTTTGTTAATTTAATTTCATAAATTTTATCTGTTGCTGTGGTATATAGATATTTAATCAACTCTGGTAAACCACCCACAACAAATAATCCTAAAATAATAATTAACCAAACTGGCATAAATCCACCTCATACTTACTTTATCAGTATTAGAATCATTATAACAATAACTGCAAATGCGAAACCAACACCGAAGCCCAACAACATTTTTTTTAAGCCCTTAACATCTGACTTTAATTCTGCAAGTTCTTCTTTTAACTCTTTGTTCTCTGCTTTAAGGTCTTTTGTTGTCTTGTCTAGCTTTGCTGCAAGGCTCTCATTCACTTCGTTAGCCTTGTTTACAATGTTTGTAGCTGTATTCTTGATCTCTAGGTTTATTGCTTCTAGGTTTTTTTGTATGGTCTTAAAGTCGCCTTCAACAAGTTCAATGGCTGTTGATACTTTGTGATAGTCATTCCTAATATCTTGCAACTTTTCTTTCAATGCTTTTGTTTGTTCTACAAGGTCCTGTGTTTTATTATCATATTTTTCTATTTCTTTTAGAATCTTGTTAGCACTGTTTATAGCATCATCAAATGTCTTAATTGATTTTTCCATTGCCACACTGATATTGGCAGCATTTTTCATTTCTTTTGAAACATTAGCCAACTCGTCAATAATACCATTAATTTTTTCTGTATTTATCATTTATCTTTCCTCCAATATCACAAATCTTTGATGCTATATTATAAACAATATGGCTCTCAATTTCTTCATTTTGATATTCTTTATAAAGGTAATCAACCAAATTTTCGTTTACTTCTAAGATTGATTTTACAACCATATCCTTATAAATATCCTTTGGAATAATTGTAAACATTCCCCTTATAATATCTTCAATTTCATTAGTAGCAAATCTTGAAATTTCTTCAAATGCCATCTTTAATCTTCTTTCTCCATCCGCATCATCATAATCATCTGTTAGTAATCTTACAATACCAGATATAAAGTTTAATGAAACCAATTTATCATCACTCTCTAGATATCTAGCAATAATCGATTTCAATTCCACGAGTGATTTTTCTTTTAGTAATTTAAACCAAATTTTATAATCAGCAGGATTAGTTAGCAATGTTTCATTTTCTTCTTCTCTTGCAAGATATTTAACAATTACATCCATAAATTGTTCTGAACTTTGATATTCTTGACAAGCTTCGTATATATTCTTAATAGATTGTAATCTTTGATATACAAAGTGATTAAATGCCCAATATATTAATTCTCTTAAGACGCTATCTTCTTTTAATGCTTTTTCATATTCATACATTGGCTCATATTTCCTAATATACTTCACTAAGTTTCTCTTCTGCTCATCTATACTAGGCTCTAAAATAGAAATGTTAACATATATAGGATTATTTAAGTCTGCACTATATCTCACGCCCCACATTGAAATTTTTCCAATTAGGTATAAACGATACATTGCTTTATCAATAAATTCCTTATAGTTAAATTCCAATGATACCCTATCTTCAAACTCTTCAGAGATGGTTGGTATCTTTTTTCCCCAGCCATCATCTATATAGGTTAAACCAATGTAAGTGTTAAATGAATCCATGAAATCATTTGCTGTAAATTCAAATGTTGTTCCTTTGCAGTTTTGTTGCAAGTAACTATATAAATAATTTTCAAAGAACAACTCTTCTTCTGTATCCAGATTCCCTGTTGTCAGGAAGAATAAGTTTGTTTGAATTTCTTTAAATTGTTTTTGACAATTCTTAATATTTTTTATTGAAAAATCGCCATTAAATAATTGTTTTATCGCATTTTCATATTCTTCATAGTACCAAATTTTACATTGCGACTTTTTACCATCCCTACCTGCACGACCGAATTCTTGATATAAACTTTCTAATGATGATGGCATTTCATAGTGAATTGTTTTTCTGATGTCTGGAATATCAACTCCCATTCCAAATGCTTTTGTTGAAAACAATAGTGTTGTTTTTCCATCTTTGAAGTTTTGCAACTTGATATCATTCTCGGTGATTTCATCTAAGCCATCAGAAGAACCAGCAAAGTAGTCAACTTTTTCTTGAATCTCTTCTATATCATTTTTAATGCTATATGACAGGTTGAAACATGAGTTTGTTGCATAAGGATGTGTTGATTTTGTTCTGGTGAATACTATTGTCTTTTCATTTGTGGTTTCTTTGCATTCATTCAATAACTCTGCATATTTTGTATTCTTTTCGTTTTCTCTACCTTTGAATTCAAATTTCTTTACTTCCAAGTCGAGGTTCTTTCTTGCTAAACTTGTTGATTGAATAATTTTTGTAAATCCTTTGAAGTTAGAAAATTCTATCTGTACATCTTCACAAACTCTTGGAGATGCTGTTGCTGTTAATCCCATCAAATGGCAATTTTTATCTAGGTTTTCTCTTAAATAGTGAGACAAACACAAATATGATGTTCTAAAATCATGCCCCCACTCTGACAAACAATGAACTTCATCTACTGTCACAAGGGTTGTTTTCACTATTCCTAATCTTAATATTTCAAGGAATTCTTCATTGAAAAATCTCTCTGGAGAAATTAAGCAAATCTTGGCTTGATTGTATTTTATAACATCTGTCGCACCCTTGTTTGATGAGTTGATATAGCAAATGTTTGAAATGTTGTGTCTATTGACCATATTTTCATATTGGTCTTTCATTAGAATTTTAAGTGGCGATACGACTAATGTTGTTCCTGGAAGCATTAAACTTGATAATTGGTAGCATAGAGATTTTCCTGCTCCCGTTGGCAATAGACCTATAACGCAACCAGTTCTTAAGCACTCAAATATAATCTCTTCTTGTTTTGGCAGGAAGTTTTCAAAATGAAAAATGTTTTTCAAGAAAAATCTTAAAGCTTCTCTTTTTTCATTTGATATCGTTTTTAATTGGTAGCAATTTTCCCCATTAGAAACAACATAATAATTCTTATATTGACCATATGGAGGAATGCTTTTATGATATTGCACATTCGCTTCTTGACTATATTGGAAATAGTCATTTCTAATATAAATTACTTTTTTATCGATTAAAGCATCATCATACTTTTTGTATATGTCTAAATCAACCTTTATTGCATCACTATCGGTTTCATTTATTATTAAATCTATACTTGTCGGTTTTCTATCTTGCAATACTAAAAGGTTGTCTATGTAAGTCACAACATCTCTTATTGCACATTCTGCAATATGGCTATCAATGTTATCATTTTGTTTAATGCTAAATTTCCATTTTTTATCTGACAAGGAAATTATTCCCTTATCTAATAATTCTAGCACAAGCATTTGATATCTTATTGCCGCACCGTAATTATCTAATGTTTTGTCAAATTTGTTTTCTATGTAGTGGTCAAACTCCACCTTGTTTATCAATGTTTTTATTGTAAGATTTTCTTTTTCAATATCTTCAACTTTAATTCTAATAACATTAATGCCCTGTGCTTTTAGCAACTTATCCCTTTCGGTATCAGACATTTTTTGTTTTTGTTCTCTATGTTGTATTCCATCAATTTCAATATTACACCTTAAAATTGGCGAATAAAAATCAAGGTACATCTCATTCAAGACTGTATCTTCTGTTCCAAGTATTACTTCGCTTATTGGTAGTTCTGGAATAAAACTATTGTATAAAGTTACATCGTTGTTTAATAACTTTAGTAAGTTGTTTTTATAAAAATCTAGGGCTGGATTTTGGTCTATAGCACCTTTTATTGTAATGTTCCAATCGTTTATTTCATTTTCATATGAATAGGCTTGGCTTGGGTATTTTTTTCCTCTACCTAACATTTCTCTTAAGTATAAAGAAGGCGAACTCAAAACACCGCGATTTATAATGTTACGAACAACCGCGATTATAGACTTATCTTCAATTGAAACTTTCCCATCTTTTGTGTCTATTCCAATAACACAAAAATTAGGGTTCAAGTTAGTATAACTTGCAGAATATTTCATTAAGCCTTTTCCCCTTACTTTTGGCTTCGTTTTCATTATAGCACACTATTTTCTAAAATGCACCACTATATGACATTTTTTATAAAAAAACCCACTAGGCATTGGGGTGCACCCCATTTATGAGTGCAATTTTTTATCTACTTACATATTAAAACAACCCTTTCTTTATAAGCTTTTTAGCATACTTATCATAATCTTTTTCCCATTCTTTTAATGTGATAATTTTTCTGCCTGCTTTTTCATTTTTGATAATTCCTATTTCCTCGCAAGCGTCTATCACTCTCCCAGCAAGTGTATATGGCATTTCAAAAGTCTTTTGAATATATGCACAAGAAAAATTTTGTTTCTCAATGCAATGTTTTATCACATCTATGATATAAATCTCATCTTCATCATCTAGCATAAAAATTCACCTACACATTATTTGCTTTGAAATCTCTAAACTTTTTGGCAACATCAAAAGCAATATCTTGCCCAAGTGCCTCAAAGTGCTTTTTGCCACATTTAATTTTAATGCTTTCGCTGTCTCTTAAATTTAGATAGTTCGTTGAGCCTTTTGTTTCAATAACAAAATACAACTTCTTTTCATTTTCAGTTTCAACATACACTGCCCAATCTGGCGTATAATTTCCAATCGGTGTTGGAATTTTAAACTTGTCTGGGATTTTGAAAAAGAGTTTGACTTCGTTGTCATTGTCAAGTTCTTGTGCGAAATCTTTTTCGGTGCCTGAGTTATCATAGATAATATGGTCATATAAAGAATGTTCTACCTTAACAGCATTTTTATCTAAATATGCAAACACTTCACTATTGCTTTCAAGGTCAAAAATATCGACAAATGAGTATGATTTACCAGTTTGCTTTGTGTAAGTTATTCCGTCAATACATTCGTTTGCGCGAACATAATTGATTATTTTGGTCACTTCTTCAATGTATCTTTGCGGATTATTTAAGAAATCTTGAAGCCTATCTGATTTTAGAAGAATTTGACAAACGGTATCCCTTGTAAGTTTGCAATTTTCACTAATTTCTCTAATCAAATCTGGAAGCAAGAATTCAGTTTCAACATCTTCATATCTCGCACCTTGCGATGTATAGTCAATTCCACTCTTATGAATATTAATTTTAGCAGTTTCTTTGGCAATTTTGATTGTTGGAATTTCATTCATTTCAGCAATTTCTTTTACACACTTTTCGATAAGTTTATCTTTATCCATATTTATGCGATAGATTGTCTTTTGCTTAATCTTGTTCCAAATCGCTTGAAATTCTGGTTCTTCAAACACTTCATCTTTACGCTTAACATTGACTTGCTTAAAACTTGGCATAACAACAACTTTCTTGTCTGCCTTTTCAATTTGATTTACAATTCTATCTCTTGCTCTTTCAAATTTTTTAGGCAAATCTATTGTTCCATTTTTAAGATCGTTTTTAAGAGTGTCTTTCATCTTACCTTTTGTATCAATATAGTTTTTAGTCCTAAAAAAGTCCAAAATATCTCTTGCGTCAGTGGCACTTGTTTTCTGTTCTTCTCCCTTTTCATCAGTATAGGAAATATTGACAAACATATCAATATCAAGAATACCAAATTTAACACCAGTTTCTTCTTCAATTTCTTTCTGCAATTTGTCAGCAAATTCAGCAAAGTTTTCTTCTGCGATAACGTGTAAAATGTTAATGCTTTTATCATCAACCCTTTCACCGTCTTGATTTACGCAAAGTCGAAGTCCACGACCGATTTTTTGCCTACAAGTAAAGGTTGTTCTATTTTCAATCAAAGTGCAAATTTGAAACACATTAGGGTTGTCCCAACCTTCTTTAAGTGCCGAGTGAGAGAAGATAAAACGAAGATTTTTTAACTTGCTATCTGGTTTAAAAGACAATAAATCTTCCTTATCTCTCATAATAGCGTTATAGGTTGAATAATCGTCCAAAGTATCCCCATTCGTATTTTTGATTTTGCCTTTCTTATCTTTACTAAAATATCCGTCGTGAACTTTTGAAGCGTCAACATCATAGAAATCTTTAACTTCTTTGTATCTTGGTAAATTAATAAGCTCATCATAGCATTCTTCAAACATCTTAGCATATTCGCCACGACTATCAGTTTCATTGTCATAAACACGATATTTTGCAACCTCATCAATAAAGAATAGTGAAAGCACTTTGATTCCTTTTGAAATATAAAGTCTTTCTTTATCTAAATGCGCTTCAATTGTCCTTTTAATCATTTCGCGTTTTTTAACACTTTCATCAATATCTCCAAAAGCCTTTCCAAGTGCTAAAAATTCGGTGTTTGTAAATTCAATTTCTTCAAATCCTTCAAGTGCATTTATACCCGCAACAATATATCCTTCATAAATATCTCTACCTGTGATAACAGCAAGGTTTGAATTAGGTTTAACAGTTTTAACTTCTCTTTTTGTTGTTCCGTCTTTCTTTTTTACATCAACTTCAACTTTCGCCGAATAGCCATTGTTTGCGTCAACTAACAACAATTTTATATACGGCTTATTAAAATCATTTGCAAGAGTATTATTAACAACGCAAATTTGTTTAACAATGTGCATATTATAGGCATCAACCGGTGTGAGTCTGTAAACCGTGTTGATTTTTTGTCTATGAGTTGCTGAATATCTTAACTCAAAAAGTGGATTAAGACTTTCAATTGCCTCTCTTGATTTTGCAGTGTTATCAACACTTTGTGGTTCATCAATGATAATAATAGGATTGCATTCTTGCATATACTCTTTTGCAGTTTTAGCCATTGAAAAACTATCTTTTGGTGGTTGATTAAACAAATTTTCACTCTTTTTAAAAGCGTCAATATTGATAATCATAACTTCCAAATTTGTAGAAAGCGCAAAGTCTTTTATTTCATATAGTTTTGCTGAATTGTAGATAAAAGGTTTAAGTGTCACACCTTCATATTCGCGTTTGAAATAATCACGAGTAGTTTGCATTGATTTATATGCACCTTCTCTAATTGCCACACTTGGAACAATAACTACAAACTTCTTAAAGCCATATTGTTTATGTAATTCCAAAATAGTTTTCGTGTAAACAAAAGTTTTACCAGTTCCTGTTTCCATTTCAATATTAAAACGAAGCTCTTTCAACTCCGTCAGTGGTAAAAGATTTCTGTCTTGGATTTCGTGCATATTTTTCTCAATTTCTTCCATAGGCAAATCTAAATTATTGCCATACCCAAGAAGCTCATCTTTACTCATATCCACCAAATCGACTTTTTGTAACGAAAAAGTTGAAGGCACATTTTTTGCTCCCCTAAACAAGTCCACAACGGACATCACCGCTTTTTCTTGAAATTCTTGTTTTTTAAATTTAAGTTTCATTTTTGTATTTATCCTTATAATTCTTCAATTGACTTATTTTTATCGTTTAAATTTGAATTAAATATAGACCATTGTATATTGTTCTGTTTAATCTCATTTACCTTTTCATATTCATAATAATATTTTATATTATCAATTGGATATAATCCTATTATTTTAGTTAATGATTTATCAGTTAATAAATTAAAAACATAAAAATAGTCTTCAAAATTATTAAATCCTGTATTATTTATATACATATAAATTGTAGTCATCAACTTTATTTCATCTTGATCAAAGTAATCTGTTAAATTGTATAAATCCTGTGCTATTATTTTTTCAATGCAAGCAGCTATATTCAATATTCTAAATCTAGTATTTTGCAAAACATTCTTTGAACATAAATATTTATAATGCTTTTCTTCGTTCGTTTTAATGGAGTTTTTATCTCTAACAAATTCAAATGCTTCAAATTCAAATTTTTCAAATTTAAGTGGAAACTTTTCTTTAAAATTGTTTAATGAAATTGAATAACATTTAGTTTTTTCTAGTTCATTATAATGAAAAACTAATATGAAGAAAACATCAAACATGAATTGTTGAATATATTGTTTATATTGTATAACAAATTCTGCTAAACTTTTACTTCTTATATCAAGTGTTTGTTGCCTGTTAACTAAATCTATAAAATAACCTACAAGGGCCGACGTAACACCACCTGTGCCTATTGATACACATATCATTGACCAATTTTCATCTGGAACAAATACACAAAAAATTAAACCAATAGAAATTAAAAAAGTAATTATATAAACAGTAAAATGTCTTTTTGAAATTCCCAATATATTATTATTTTGCATTTAAAACAACCTCATTTCTTTGTTGCGAGATTTTAGGATTTCTTCGGTATTGATAAGTAAACTGTCAGAGCCAAAGCAACGGTCAGCAAAGAGATATGTTCCAACATTTTCATTTGCAAAACTTTCAACATCGTCAAGTGATATATTTGGCATTGTGCAAACTAAAAGTTTGTATTCTGGTGCTTCAACAATGTATGCCTTTTCATTTTCTGTCTTTTTTACAGGATATGATAAGTCAATTCCATATTTAAGCATAACTTCATAAACTAAATCAAATTCATTTCTATCATCTTTAAGATAATCCATACTTGTTTGAATTCTAGCTTTAAGAGTATCAACATCTCTCGTTGGTGTATTATCCCACTTTTTAAGATTTGAACTATCTAATTTAAATACTTTAAAACCTGTATCGAACGAAATCAATTTATCCCACTCTTTTAAAAAACTGTGTAATGGATTTTTTGTTTCCTTAGTATGATTTAGTATCTTATTATTCTCTATAAATTTATGTTCAAGCGCTTCTCCTGCATTTTTTATTCTGGTTAATGCTATATCACAAATATTTTTAAGTCCATCAGAGTATGCCTTTGAATTTTCTTCAATTTTTTCAGGTAATTGAACGCAAAGATACTTGATGTTAGTTTTGTGTTCAAGATTGTATTCCATAACTGCTTGTGCAGTTGTTGCTGATCCAGAAAAGAAATCCAATACTATATCTTGTTTGTTGCATATTAATTGAATTAATTTTTTTATTAGACTTATAGGTTTTGGAAAGTCAAAATAATTTGGATCTATTACTTCTGCCAAATCTTTTTTTGCATTATCATTTGAATATATATTGTTAACAAATTCTAGTGAACTAATTGTGTTATCTCTTGAAACATAATTTATGTAATATCTTCCACTAGCGTCCTTATCTATTTTTGCATTTTGATAAGTTTTTGTATATATTCTAGGTCTATCTTTGCCTTCTTTAATTACAACAAACCCATTTTGATAACCAAAATCAAATTTTGCTTTACTCCATCTCCAAACCCAATCTTTTGCATTATGGTTGCCATTATGTCTTTCATCGTGTTTTTCTTTACTTCCACCTGCATAATAAATATTATTTCCAACCTTAATCTCAAAATCCATCGTTGGATTATACCAGAGCGAATCATAGTCTAATGTTTGATTTAACTTATATTTTCCTCTCTCATTTACATACTCATCAACATTATCAAAACCTTCCCCTGTTGACTCTAATCCATTAAAACTTATTTCGTAAAGATTTTTAGAATAGATTATAAGGTAATCATTATTTTTGGCAATTGTGTCACTATGTTGCTTCCCAGATTTTTTAGTAATTCTTGGCATAATTCCTATAAAATTATTTTCGCCAAAAACTTCATCACAAATTTTCTTCAAATTTGCCTGTTCGTTATCATCTATTGAAATAAATATTACACCATCATCAGTAAGCAAATTTCTTGCAAGTTTAAGGCGTGGATACATCATATTAAGCCAATTTGTGTGATAACGACCATCTGTATCTGCATTTGATTTTTGTGCTTGTCCTGTTTGCTCTTTATAATTTTTGATATTATCTTCAAAGTTATCTTTATACACAAAATCGTGACCAGTGTTGTATGGCGGATCTATGTATATCATTTTAATTCTACCATTATAAGACGCCTGCAAAAGTCTTAACACTTCCAAGTTATCCCCTTCGATATAAAGGTTCTGAGTGTTATCCCAATCTTTACTTTCTTCTTTGCAAGGACGCAGAGTGCCTGTGGAACGCTTTTGAGCAAGTTTAGTTGCTTCCGTCTTACCATTCCAAGTAAAAGAATATTGCTCATTGTTGCGGTTTATATTTTCGCCTAAAAGCAACTCCAACTCATCAAAATCAATCTTATCTTCCTTCACAATGCTAGGAAACAACTCTTTAAGTTTTTCCACATTTTCCTTAACCAAATCCATACTTTGTCCGTCTAATTTATTCATTTTATTACTCCCTTGATTTTTACTCAACTTTTTTAGAAATATCTTCTAATATTTCTTCAAGCATATTCTCCACATAATTTTCTTTACAATTCATAAGTAAATAGCTAGGAATTATCCATTCATTATGCAAATAAAATTTATCTATATTTGTATTTAATACATCTCCACATTTAAGGCCAAAAACAACACATTCTATTTTGTTATCACTTTTTTTTACTATACAAAATGAAAATAATTTATCATTATGTATCCAAGAATAGGCTCGAATTATTTCACCTATATTTTGTTTAATAAATTTAATATTGTCAATAAAATCATCAAATCTGTCAAAATTTCCACAATAAGTTTTTTCATCGTAATTAAGCAAATCAATAATAAATGGATTCTCAACTATTAAAGATGAAGCATTTGCTGATAAATGTTTTAATAAATTAAAACATTTTGTGTATATTGTAATTGGATTATTTATTAAAAATGGATATTTGACAAATAGTTTTTTTGTTGTATTCAAATCTATTTGAAATATTTCTGAAAACCTATTTACTTTTTCTTCTAGTCTTTCAGTAGTGCTACTGTAAAACCCGCTCGGTGTAAATAAGCAAATATCTTTTATGACTTCAACATCTACTCCAAGAATTTTCGCATAATCTTCTATTTTTTGCTCTAACTTTTTAGGTTCTTTTGCAAAAAAATATGTATTATTAATAATAAAAATTCTTGTGCTATATTCATCTAAATTAAAAAATTCTTTTATCCAATCCATTTGCCTTTTTGCTTGATACATATCTTTCCAACTAAATAACTTATCGTTTCCATAAAAGCAACTCAATCCCTTAATAACCTTACACAAAAGGTCTTTATTGCCAAATAACTCAATATAGTATTTAAATCTCAAAATAATATCTTTATTTGATAATTTGAATAAACTTGAATCTGGAAGAATTATACTTTTCAATATTTCTTCACTAAACTTAAACTGACTTTGTAATAATTTAAACACTTCATTTATTCTTTTCTCCAAAAATAAATGTTCCTCAATTTCTTTCTGCAATTTTTCAAGCAAAAAATCACTATGAAAATCACTATTTTCATAATCTAACTTTTTCTTTAAAAATTTATCAAGTTTTTCATCAAAGGTTTCCCAAGCTCTAAACATCTCTACCTCATTTCAAAGTATATCATAAAATCATTTGATTTGTGTATCTTTACTTCCAAATTTTTAGATAATTCTTCACTTTTTGCCTTTAATTCACGATTTATTTTAGATTTTTCAAGAAATTCATTGTCTTTTAACTCAAAAAGTTTCTCTGTGAGTTCATTTATCTGTTGATTTTTAGCAAATTTATCACCAAAATTATCACCATAAGAATTATCTTTTAAATTATCAATTTCTTTTTGTAAGGCTTTGATTTCTTTTTCAAGTTTTACTTTCTTGTCGTTTGCAATCATATTAAGATGTGAAATTGGAAGCTTTAAATCTTCGCTATATTTTATCTTCAAACTTTCGATGATTTCAGGTATCTTTTCATCAGCAAGTTCGTTTAATTTATTCACAACTTGTTCATCTAATTGCTCTTCATTTTGTGGAGTTCCTTTCATCATTAAAATTTGTTCACAAGTTTCACTATCTAACAAATTGCCATTTTCGTCAATTCCCAAAAGCAAACTTTCATCAAACAAATTAAACTGCATTGAAATTTGTATGTTAAAGTGAGCAATATACCCTTTCAATCCCTTGTTCTCGCTTGATTCCATTATATAATGCGTTGGTTTCAAGTCTATAAAACTAGTGAGATTGAAAATCATATCTTTACAAGGTTCGCTATTTAATGTAAATTGATAATAATCTTTATTGTTTGTCAAAGTGTAAACGAATGGCTTGGCATAAACATTTTTGTCGTGCCATTTTGTTTTAACTTCAAACTCTGTGTCCGTGATAAACTTATCTTTAAAATAGTAATGAGCAAGGTCACTTATAGTCGATTTTAAGTCGCTAACCTGCTTTCGAATAATCTCTGCCATATTTTTTGTGCGTTCAATCAAATTCTTGTTGAATGTGTTAAAAAGCATTGTGTTAGCGTCGTTTCTTATTTCTTCAAGTTCTTGCTTAAATTGCTCGCCCAAATCAGCAAAATCCATTTGCACTTCTTTTTTCTTTCTCACACCTGACAAAATATCTACAATGTTTTGCTCTATATTCCCATCAATCGCACCAGAGATAATTTTGTCACTTGCACCAACAATGCTGTTTGAAATATTGACACGCTTATAAAAAAGTTCATACATTCTCACATCTGAAAAGTTGTCCGGGCATATAAAATTGATGACAAAAACATCACTTGCCTGCCCTATCCTATGGCAACGAGAAATTCTTTGCTCCATATCAAGCAAAACTTGTGGAAAGTCATAGTTAATAATAAAGCAAGCGTTTTGCCAATTCAAACTTTCATTGCCTTTGTCGGTAGAAATCAACACACTAGGATTTTCACTTTTTAAAAACTTCTTAATAGGTTCATCATCGGTTGTGCCATTAAAAGAACAAATTAAATAGTCAGTATATTCCATTAAAAGTTTATGGATATGTTCTTGTGACTGTGTGTTGCCTGTAAAAATAACACACTTTTTAGGCAACCCCTTTTTGTGAAAAGACGAAAAAGTTTTTTCTAGTGCGGCAAGAAGCATTTTATCTTTATTGTTTATCTTAATCTTACTTGCCACATCAAGCATATCACGAATTTCTTCAATCTCTTTTTGATTTTCTTGTGTTGGTCTTTTGTTTAATCTTGCATAAATGCCCGACAATGTTTTACTTAAAGCATACGCCGAAGATGACAGTGTCCCATAAAGCATTAAAGATAATTCATAAGGGTCCATTTCTGGAAAAGCAAAGCGCGACGATTTTGAGATATAACTCTCAATCATCTTGTAAAGTTTTTCTTCATCTTCCGTCATTTTATATATTTGAGTTAAAATCTCGCGCTCTGTAAGTTTTGTTTCCAAACGCACTTGACTACGCAATGTTCTAAATGTATATGGCGCAATAATATCTCTTAACTCTGGATAGTTTTCAGGCTTTCTAAAATACTTTTTGTGAAATTCGTCATAGTCGGTAAATATGCTGTCATCAATGAAATTTATAAGTCCAAAAATATCATCTTCATTCTTTTGTATTGGCGTAGCAGTAAGCAAAATTTTCTTTGCATTTGGAATTATAGATAAAATTGTTTCCGCCGTTTTGTTTTCTTTAATTTTATAACTTCTAAATCTATGCGCTTCATCTAAAACACATAAATTCCAATTATATTCATTAAACTTCTCACTATTAGACAAGACATAATCATACGTCGTTAATACTACTCCGTATTCAAATTTATCTAAACTAGTCCTATACATTTCATTTATAGGTCTTTCAATATTTTCTAAAATGTAGCACCTTATTTCAAACTTTCTAATTATATCTAAAAGCCAGTCATTAACTGTTGGCGATGGAACAATAATCAGCACTCGTTTTTCTCTTCTTGCATACTGAGAAACAATTAAAAGTGCTTCCATAGTTTTTCCAAGCCCTGCCTCATCTGCCAAAATAAAGCCTTTCACAAAAGGATTTGATAAAGCATAACAAGCGGCATAAATTTGATGAGAAAAAATCTCAATACCGTTATTTAGATAAACCGGTATTAAGTTTTCTTTCTTCCCTATCTCATATTGCTTATTTATCTTTTTAGCAATGTAATGTGCCTGCAAGTTATTACTAATTATCATCAGTATTTCCTTCTTCTTCTGCGTCGTTTCCCATTCCCCGGGACCTTCCACGATAATATATCTTTAATAAAACTATAACCAAAATGTATTGGCACAAACCATAACGGTATATTTTTTCTTCTTCCCATAGCCATCTCACAATTTAAAAATCTTTTGATCTGGATATTCTTCGATATACAAATCAATTAATTTCAAATAACACTTATCAAATAATTCTTTTTCGGTAAAAGAATCTAAAATATATGCTCCCCCTAAAAAAGATACGTATTTTAAAATCTCGTGTAATATTTTCCTATTATAAGTGCCACCATCTTCTACAAAGACTTTTATAGCTTTTAATAAAGCCAATCTTACATTTTTAGAATTTGAATATCCTCTATATATCATTTGCAAAACGATATTAATATCCTTAAAACAAAATTTAGTTATTTCATAAGGATCATCAAGAGTTTCATCATAAGTAATATGAGCAAACCAATATAATCTTGAAATTCCATTAAAATACAATCCTCTTTTTTGTCCGTGTGGAAATAGCCAGTGTTCACTTAGATTTGATCTTGTTTTGACGTTCCATCGACTTTGCATATAATCATAGAATTTACCCAAACATAGACTTATCCATAATCTTTCATCACAAGCCTGACTATCTGTCAAATGTAAATTCTCGTGCAATGTTATAGCATTATCTAAATCAAATGTAGATAAATTTTCATCATTAGCTATCTTTAAATCAAAGTCTTTCACCATTAATTTCGATTTTGAAAAAGGATTTTCTTCACGGAAAAAATCTTTTAACCAAGAATTATCACTGCTAGACAACATACAATCAAGTACTTGATCTTTGTTATTCTTTAAAGTTAAAATTTTATCTTCTGATAGGATTTCCAAATTAGTCATCATTGACATCTCCTTTAAACGCAATTTCATTTATTTCTAAGATTGCCCTATTCGTTGTGCTATCCATAAGTTTTTCAGCAATATCAAATGAGTCAAGTGATAAAATAGTTTCTTCGTTTAAATCAAAATTTATTTTTTTCAAAGCTTTCTTTAAAGCTCTAAACCATCGTTTATCTTCGTATAAATAAAACTCTTCTGGCTTTGACTTCATATCTGAAAAACATTTCATCAACGCTGGAATTATAGTCATTGCGTGAATAACTGCCATTGAACTTGGATTTGACATTGCTATTTTAAATTCCTGAAATGTCTTACTAGGTAATTGTATATTTATTTTATTTCCAGTATTGTCAATAACAATTTCATTTTTATTTTCATCTTTTATCTCTGTCACAGCAAAAATTGATGGCACACTTGCTAGGTCATCATTCTCTTTCTCTACTCTTGTCTGAACTTCCTTTCCAATTGCAAGTATATTACCTTTTTCAAAATCAAAAGTTGCTCCTTCATAATCTTTGTTTAAATCATCATTTGTATAATTATTTATTTCACTTGTTGCTATAATAAAAGGGCAAAATGACATAGGGCCTTCAATAGAATCAGCTGGTATTTTATATTCAATGCCTTCATTAGGAATATCTATAAGTTTTCTAAAACTTGTTAATGGACATTCAATATGCACCATTATTTTTGCTTTGTTATCATTGATTAGCTGTTGAATTTGCACATTTGCAAGTGTTGGTCTAAACAATACAACTAATTCATTTGGATATAATTGAACAGAAATTTCAACATTAAACTTGCTACCAACATAATCATCGTTAAAGTCAGCCAGCACAGGATATGGATAAAGCTTAGCCTTTATATGCATACAATTTTACCTCCATTGTTGAATATTCTTCCCCTGCTATTTTAATATCGACTTTACAAGGTTGGTCATCTTTAAATTCAAAATAACCTATTTTGTTTTTTGTGAATTCTAAATCAGGGTTTTTAACATAAATAATTTCAGCTGGCATTTTTTCATTCTGTTCTGCTAATTTCGTAATAGCAATATATCCTTTACTTGAATTTATCGTAGGTGTAAAAATCAATCGATATAATTGTTCTTTCTTGTTAATGCAGAAAATTCTTATATCTTTTGCTTTAACAGTAATTAATTCTTCTCCTCTAAATTCATCACTATCAAGCATACCTACATCATCAAAATCTCTTTCCCCCGTTCCGTGTGGTTTACTTCCTTGATGTTCAAATCCATCATAATTCGTTCCTTCTGTCGGTTCTCCCTCAGCTTCTATTGTTGTTTCTATATCATCTCCGACCTCATCAGTTTCAAGATGAGCAATACTTCTTGGTTTTTGTATGACTTTAACCTCAACATCAATTATTTTATTTAAAGATTCTTCTTTCTTTACATTATCTACATTCTTGTTATTTTCATCTTCAATTTCGTCTGGCAAATAGTCACCAGCCCCTTCAATATCTATTTGATCGTCAAATGCATTAGAAGCCTCTTCATTCAATTTATCGGTTAAACTATTATACATATCTTTAAGAAGATTTCTTGCAGCAGATGGATCAGAACTCCTTTGTGGTTCCCATTTATTGTGAGATGGATTTTCTAATCCCCTTAAAAATGTATTTAAGGCGTCACCTTCAACTATTGCCATTCCCACAAATCTTAGAGACGGACACAATCCCCCTTTGTCTAGAATTTTCATCCCCGAACTTCTAATCATAGAGACTTTATTACTTCCATCATATCTAAGTTTAAACCCAAAATTAATATCTCCAAGTGGTAATGTATTTGATATGTAAACAGGTATTTTCTGCCAAATAGTTGTGTTATCAATTAAAAGTTCAAAACACATAACAGTATGGTCATTTAATGATTTTTTGTATTCTTGAATAACATTTGAAAGTGTTTCTTTATTAATAATATAACCATTAACTTTTATCTCTAATTTACCATTCCAAATTGCTATTAAATATCCATCTAAAACTTCTGCAATAATATTAGACTTAAATTCTTCCTCACTAATAATTTTTAAAGCAGAAACAAAAATATCCGTTCCAGATGAAGCTCGTGAAAAACTTTTATCAAGATTTAACATATTTTCTAAATGATTTATATTGTAAGGAGTCACTACTCCATAGTATCCAGTGCCCTGAGAAACATTTTCTGAACCATCAGCATTATCATCTAGTTTGTATGATATAAGTTTTGAAACACCTTTACTTTTTTGATTTCCATCAAGATCTAATGTGCTATAAAAAACCGTTCTAAACTCTGAACAAGCAAATGGTGCATTTTTACCAATACCAAAAGATCCGCCTTTACCTTCTTCTTTTTCCGAAGAACCAGAGCTATTTACAAGATTGTCCCAGTCGTTCCCCTTTAAGCCAGTTGTATTGAAATCACTTATTCTCAACATTTTAATTTTATCTTTGTTTATTCTATTTAGAGCAGTTTCAAAAAACAATGGGGTTTTATGATTAACATTATTTTTGCTATAATCTAAGCATTTCCCCAAAATTTCGGTAAAACCATACACATCTGGAAAATCAGTTTTATCCAATGTAAAAGTATTGAACTCAACAATTGCCCTTTGCCCAGAAATTACTGCGTCAAGAGAATTTTGACAAATCTCTCTTGCCAATGATTTTATTGGATTATCATTAAAAGTTTCTATTCCAGAATCGTTTAATCCTCGTTTTTCACCACCATTACTTGACGGGAATGACCATTTAGCTTCCATTTTTCCTCCTATAACAATGTAAATTTATCATCTGATCCAATTGTATCAAACTTCTTTTTAGTATTTTCCAACTCTTTCTCTAATGTTGAAAAAATTTTGTTAACATCTTCCTTTGTATAAGAATAGTTCGATGTGTTGGATAAATTACCTAACAACCTTATCATATCCAAAATTTTATTAGTTCTAGTTTCTGCTAGTCTAACAAAATTTTCGCGTTTTTGTTTAGACATATTATTCTCCTTCGACTTTGATAGTTATATTTTAGCAATATTATCGCTAAAAGTCAATAGATTTTTCAAATATTTATAAAATATTTAGTATATTTTTCATATTTACTAAAAAGAGCCAACTATTCCGTTAGCCCTTTCGTTCTTAAATACTTATAAAATTCTGTATCATTCATTTGTTTTTTATCTCTTAAATACTGCACAAACTCATTGATGTTTGTCGCCTTTACTTCTCTTTTTATGATAAGTGGTCTAGCAAAAATAACATCTTTGCGTTTAAACATCGTATCAGATGGTATTGCCTTTAAATAAACACCAAACTTGTTTAATGCACTATACACAAGCCACGGAGTCCAATCTACTCCTTTTGGAAATAGATTATAAAATGGCAGTTTGTCGGCAAATAAAAATTCTTCATCTTTCATTGCTTTTAATATCATTTTCTCTACAACTTCAACATTATATTTATTGATACCACTTTTCTCTAACTCAATTATACTTTTGTCATCTTTAAAAACATAATCTTCAAGAGAATCAACATATTCACTTATACTATATAAATGCAGCCTATTGTCAGAAACAAAATCCAAAATAGAATCAATCGAAACAATTTCATTGCTTCTAACAAATTCGTTAATACGATCTATTTGATTTTCAATTACTGTTCCTTTCTTTGCTATAAATGGTCTCTTCATTTCATAATCACTTTCAAATAGACTTTGTATAACACTAAATAATGCAAAGTGACTATCTACAAATAATTTATCTAAAAGTTTTTTATTTGTTAATTTTATGAAAGTATATAGATCATTTATATGATGTATTCTTCCATCATTAACAAGATTATCTATCACATTTTTTAGGTAGTTAATATCATTTTCATCTATTTGTAATGTATCCTTATGCACATATTTTGATCTATAATTTAATATGTCGTCTTGACTTAGTGCGAAGATTAAAACATTCCACGGAGTCCCTTTAAACTCTTCTTGAATTTCATCATAACTTACTATTCTTTTCGCGTCTTTTACAAACTTAACCATTTCTCCATAAACTGATGTCACTTCATTGGTAGTGCTTACATAATCTCTACGGAAGAATAACTTATCTCCTAATCTTTGTTTTAAAGCCCCCTGCATAAAATACTTATTATCAATTCCTTCCGCTTGCAATTCTTCTTTAAAAATTTCATAAAGGTTATTAGTTAAAAAAATTTGTCTACCACTATCTATAATATAGTTATAGATTTTATAGGCAAGTTCTTCACTCATAAACATTTTATCATTCAAAACATATAGGCCCCTACCCACAAGCATACCTATTCTTGCTATAACAGAAGTAATGGCGTGATCTGTCTTAATTTTATCATCACCATAAGTTTTATAATACAAAGATCTAAATTCCGATAAAAATTTACTATCATATATATTAACAGGATTTGGATAATACTTCTTTATTAAATTTGCAAATTTATCAGCCAAACTTAATATAGTTTTTGAATATATAGATCCAATTAATTTATAATTCTGTAAAAGTATTTTACTACAATCATCATAATCAAGTTTTATATCATTCTTTAACAAATTATTCAAACATTGAGATATTATAGAATCAAGCTCGTTAATATTGAATTGTGATGGAAGTTCATCTATATAAATTAATAATTCCTTATACCAATCATAATCATCAACAAAGTAAAACTTACCAATTTCTTCAATATACATAAGCCCTTCTATTTCAGTATTTAAAAGAAAATATTTAAATAATCGTGGATTAAACGGAAAGATTCTAATTATATCGGTGTCAGTTAAAAATAAAGAATTAGAGACAAATGCTCTGATAAGATTATTGAGATTGCCATTAGGTGCATTATAAAAGCCATTGAACATAGTTGCATACTTACGTTCAAGTTGCCTAACTCTTTCTCTTGTCACACCAGCATTATCGCCAGCCTCTTGAAGCGTTTTACCTTTCGAACGATCATCAAGAATTGAAACATAACTTCGCCACAATGTTGCAGGTTGATAATTTTTATTAACCATTTGCAATATATAACTAAATTGCTCATTTAAATATTTTTGCAAATCAATTTGTAATCGTTTTACAATTTCTATAAATTGTTTCTTGTATTCAAATAACTTTATACTAATGTCCTTGTTGATATGGACTAAATCTTTTACTTTGTATATTTTAGCTTCCTGAAATATTGAAGCAATTTTAAATGGAAATAGATATTTTGTGTTTGCATCTAAATTATTTTCGTTTATTAGATTATAATATGATTTAATTGTCTTTCTAAAATTTTCTTTTTCGAGAATAAGTTTTTCATCTTCAACAAACATTTCTATATACTCATTGATTTGATTATCATTTGCTAGAATATTTTGCCATTCTTCATCTTTAAACAGATTTAAAAATCTTATTAGCATTTCAGAATTTTGTTTATCTAAAACCTTATCCTTTTTATTGTCAGCCAATTCCAAAACATCTTTTTCATTATCAAAATATAAATTTAACGAGTTTGTAATATTTATTATTGACCTTAACCCATATTTTAATATTAATATTAAGAAATCTTTACCTAAACTATTTAAAACTTTTTGTATCAATTTTTTGTTATTAACAAATAGATATGTAAGAATACCAAAATCTAAACCTTCTTGATTGATCCTATTGTAATTTATATATAATGCTTCAACTTTGCTTAATGGAATATTAACATTAGATCCTAAAAGATCTGTTAAATTTTTTCTATTAAAAGATCCAACGTTATATTTCCTTCTCAAATAATCATAAATATCACTTAATGATATTACTTTTGCATTTTTCCTAGTGAAATAGTTATATACATCATCAACAACATTTTTCAGAGGTATCCTTTTACTTTTTGTCATATAATAATATTCAATATCATTATTTTTATCTTTGTATGGCCTAATATATTTTTCGTTTTGCGGCTTTATATCTTTAATTTCTACAACATCTCCATACTTCCTTTTTATATCTTCTAAACTTGTTAATCTATCATTACCTAAAAGTTTACGTAGTCCTTTATAATTATCAAAACGCTGCAATTTTAAAGTTTTGATAATAAAATTTTCTATATCTATCATAGGAAGCTTGCTTGAATTTCTATCATAAAAAGCTTGCATAATAATTTCCAATAATTTTTTAGTATCAATAATATAATCATTTGTGCACTTAAATGAATTCTCTATTTTCTTTTGATCTTCCAAAAATTGTCCCATATTATGCTACCTTTTTTATATTATAAATAATTTTTAGTAAATTTGCAAATTAATCGTTATAAATATAATATCTAAAATTTAATGATTGATAAGCCCCATTGATTTGACATCTCTAGTTACTTATTTTATTTATATAACAGTTTATATTTAGTTTAAAGATTTTTGATACAAAAAGGCATGTACTGTGTTTAATACATGCCCAATAAATTACCATTTAAGTTTTTATTTGAATATAGATTGGCTTTTTACAAATAATTTTTCAATAACATTCTCTAAATCTTGGTTTAAAATTATTTGAACTTTCAAGCTACTATTATGTTTAAGATATTCATCAACATTTTTAAAAGTTTCTTCTTTATAATTAAATATTTTATTTTGAATCTCTCGAATTTTCAACATAAGATTATGCTTATCAAGTAAATCACTCGGAATTTCTTCACTTAAAATTTCTATGGCTTCTCTTAATAATTGTTCATTTGATTCTATTTTAAATATCTTTTCCATTATACTTCTCCTATTTTTTAGTATAAATATAATAGCTATCTATAGCATTTTCACTTCTAGTAAATTTAGTTTGATCATCTAAGTATTCATTTGTTAATTTTAGATCATCAATAATTTTCGCTGGCACATAAACACTATCAACATAATTAAGAATATTTCCACAAGAACTTGAAGTAGATGATATATTTTCAAAAATATACTGATTAATAACAACTGAAAGCAACTTAGTACAATCTTCAAATGCAGCATCACCAATTTCTGTAATACTATCTGGAATAACAATTGAAGTCAAATTAGAACAATTATAAAATGCTCTCTCACCGACACTAGTTACTCCTTCATTGATAATTAATGTTGTTAATTTTACGCAATTAAAAAATGCTCTTTCTCCAATGCTAGCTTTACTACTATTTATTATTACTTTGGTAATATTTGGTGTAGATGGACCGTAACCAGAATCATAAAACAAATCTACTGGAATACTTTCTACATTATCTCCAAAATAAATAGTTATACCTGAACCTAAATTACCAGAATTATAGAATGTATAACTCGTTGAATAAAGAGATCCCACTAAAGAACAATTTATTGCATTAAAATTGATAGTCGTTAATGCCGTAGTATTGTAAAATGCAAAATTTTCAAGATATTTTACTCCTTTGCCTATAGTTAATGTTGTTAAATTCGAACAATCTCTAAATGCATCACTGCAAATTCTTATTACAGAGTCTGGTATTATTATTTCAGTTAAGTTAATACAGTTGTAGAATGCAGAAGTCCCTATTTTTATTACACTATCCGGTATTATTATTTCAGTTAAGTTAGTGCAGTTGTAGAATGCAGAAGTCCCAATACTTTCTACCTCATTAGCCATATTTACTGTTATTAGACCCGTGCAATTATAAAATACGCTTTCTTCAATGCTGGTTACACTGTCTGGAATGGTAATAGATGTCAAATTTGAACAATTATAAAAGACTCTTTCTCCAATACTGGTTACACTGTCTGGAATGGTAATAGATGTCAAATTTGAACAATTACAAAATGCCCCATAAGAAAATTGTGTTGCGTCAGTAATGACAACCGTTTTTAAACTTGTTGGTATATAGTATGTCGCATATGAAGAAGAACCATAATATTGTTTCGTTTCAGTTCCACCTATGTAACTATATCTATCAAAAATATATCCAAATAATGCACTAGCATTGGTAGCTGTTTTTGATTCTCCAATAAAAGGTAAAGTAATATTTTCAAGAGATGAACAACTACCAAATGCAGAACTTCCAATACTTACTACACTATTCGGGATGGTGATAGACGTCAAACCAGTGCAATTATAAAATGCATAATTTCCAATACTTGTCACATTGTCCGGAATTTCAATAGAAGTCAAACTAGTGCAACCATAAAATGCATAATTCCCAATATTTGTCACAATGTCTGGAATTATAGTATTTTTGCAACCAACTATTAATGTCTTAGTTCCTTTTTCAATTATACCATTAATTTCATTTCCGTTTTCATCTTTACTTGTGTAAATTTGATTATTTATATTAACTTTTATTTCATTCAAACCAGAACATTCTCCGAATGCACGCGCGCCAATACATGTCATACTATCTGGAATAACAATTGAAGTCAAATTATAACAATTATAAAATGCACCATATGAAACTTGCATTGTATCAGTAATGGCTACTACTTTTAAATGTGTTGGAATATAGTATGTTCTATATGAAGAAGAATCGTAATATTGTTTTGTCGAAGTTCCACCTGAGTAACTAGACGTACCAAATATATAACCAAACAATCCATTCTCACCTGTAGCATCTCTTGAACTTCCAACAAATGGTAATGTTATACTTTCAAGAGACGAACATCCGCTAAAAGCTGAATCCCCAATACTTGTAACACTGTTCGAAATTGTTACTGATGTTAAATTTTTACAATTTGCAAATGCTTCATCTACAAGTTGAGTGGCATTTGTGATAATAACAGTAGATAATGAAGCTGACGCCATTCCAAAAACATAAATGAATTTTCCATCATCTCCTGTAGCATCTCTTGAACTTCCAACAAATGGCAATGTGATACTTTCAAGAGACGAACATCCGCTAAAAGCTAATCTTCCAATACTTGTGACACTATCTGGAATTATAATTGAAGTCAAACCAGTGCAACCACTAAAAGCTGAATCCCCAATGCTTGTCACACTATCTGGTAGTTTAATTGATGTTAAATTTTTACAATTTGCAAATGCTTCATCTGCGATTCGAGTAACATTTGTTATAATAATTGTTAATGAAACTGGTATATTTTCTGTTGTACCAAAGAGATATGCAAACTTTCCGTTCTCTCCTTCAGGATTCGCTGTTTGCCCAACAAATGGTAATGTCAAACTTCTTATACCACTCACACCAGATAATACAGCATTTGCGATTGACACTATATCGTCTCTCATGACAATATTTCCATCTACTGGGGCATACCCCTTATATGCATAAAGTACATTATTAATATATACAAGTCCGTCTGGTTGGACATTCCACCATGGTGTATTATCAAATGTTCCTGACGTTATTGTTGTTACAGTGTCTGGAACCACAATATTTTGCAAATAAGGCATATCTTTAAATTCATTTGATGTAATAGAAACTGTGCCATTTTCAAAGATAATTTTAGTTATTTTAGGAATGTTTGAATTTTGATATGGCTTAAAAAGTCCCACAGGAATGTTTGCACTTGCAGATATTGTCAATTCTATTCCTGTTGAATCAACTCCTCCATTGTAAAAAATATAGTTATTTTCACCATAATCTCCTGAGCTTTCTGATGCCCAATAAATATTTTCAATATTTCGGCAATCATAAAATGCAGAATTGCCCATTGTTGAAATTTTGCCAAGGAATTTTACATCTTCTAATTTGTAGCAATAACTAAATGCAGAGTTTCCTATATTTTTGATATTTGTTAAGATATCAATACTTTTAAGGCTAATACAATACTGAAACATTGCATTGGAAATATCAGTCATTCCTGTTGATAAAACAGCCGATTTCATTGCCTCTGCATGTCTGAATGCCATTGGTCCAACGGATGTAACAGTATTAGGCAAAGTGATTGTTTGTAATGACAAACAATTATCAAAAGCCATTGCTCCGATGCTTAAAATACCATTTTCTAAATTTACATTATTCAAAGATATACAATCTTGAAAAACTCGATCTCCAAGATTTTCTACACCTGATTGCACAATAACATTTTTTAAATTTACGCATCCATTAAATGCATCTTGCTCCACATTTTTAACATTTCCAGGAATTATGATTAACGAAAGATTTGTACAATTAGCAAATGCTGACTGCCTTATAATCTCTACTGTATTTGGAATTTCAATATATTCAATATATTCATTGTCTTTAAAAGCATTAGCACCTATTGCATTAACGCGTAGTCCATTATAAAGTCTAGGAATTACAACACTTGTTGCTGTTCCTGTATATTTTGTCAAAATATAAAAACTATAATCACTTGTTAAGCTAAATGAAAAGATTTCATCGGGTGCGAGCCATTTAGCATAAAGCGTAATATTATTTGTAATTTTTTCCGTTTCAAAATCAAATCTTTCACTAAAATTCTCATCTTTGAACCAGCCATCAAATGACAAATCTTCCTTCACAGGATCTTGTGGCCTTTGTAATAAAGATCCATTTGAAACAGTTTGGTTTGCAACTTCGCTACCTCCCATAGAGTTGAAAGTTACAGTATATGTTAAACTTTTATCCAACCATTTTGCATATAAAGTTATATTTGTATTTATTATTGTTTCAAAATTAAACTGTTCGTTGTAATCTTGGCTTGTATACCAACCATCAAATTCAAATCCTTCTCTTATTGGATTATTTGGAATAGAAACTTTTCCACCTTCTTCTATTATTTGGTTATTAACAACACTACCACCGCAAGAATCAAAAGTGATTGTGAAATACGAAATTTGTTTTTCCCATTTAGCATAAAGTGTAATATCATTTGTAACTTTGTAGGTATCAAATTTAAATATATTATTATACCATTGATCAAGATACCAACCTATGAAAACATATCCTTCTTTTGTTGGCGAAGTTGGTTCATCGACCAATTCTCCTTCTTCAACTGTGATGTTTTCGACATAACTTCCTCCACACGAATCAAATTTTACTAAGTAATTTTCCCTTTCTAGTTCCCACTTAGCATAAAGGATAAAACTAGAGTTTATTGGAGTTGATATTGAAAAAGGTCTAGTATAGATTTGATCATAATACCAACCTTCAAAATGATAACCTTCTTTATGAGTTGCTTTAAGGTATTGCAAAAATGCTCCGGCTTCAATAACTTGGCTTTCAACTTCAGTTCCGCCACAAGTGTCGAATGTTATCGTATAATAAGTTATTGGCTCATCCCATTTTGCATAGAGAGTTGTATCTTTATTTATGGTATCAACGGCAAATCTAAATTCATAATTAAAATCTTGATCTATATACCATCCACCAAATTCATACCCATCTTTTGTTGGTGGGGTTGGTTCATCGATCAATTCTCCTTCTTCAACTGTGATGTTTTCGACATAACTTCCTCCACACGAATCAAATTTTACTATATATTTTGTTGAACCGCAAGCTGTCAACAAAAATATAGGAGCAACCACCATAAGAATAATAATTAACGGATATATCAAAAATTTCTTTATTTCCATATTTTCTCCCTGTATTTTATTATAACAATTTATTTAATAAAAGTCAATAAACAATAAAGTTAATGAACATAACAATAATACAAAATTTAACCCTTTCTTTTATCATATTATCCGTTCTTTTGTCAATCATCTTTTGGATTGGTATCAAGTATTTTTTTTGCTACATTCACACTTGACGCCACCTTGTGCAGATTATCTTTTCAAATTCGTCTTTAACATTTTGTCTGTTTTACCACCACGCCTAGCAACATCTTTACTTTTTGCAAATGTTTCTGGTTTTTCTTGTTGCAAGATTGTCTTTGTAATAAGTTCCGCAAGTTGATTTATTGTGAAGGGGACAAATTGTCCCCCAGTTCAAATTCAACTGTTCATCTCTCTTTCTCATTTTTTTGATATAGTCTCTAACATCTTTACAATCGCTTAGCACTTGCACCACGTCGTGGACTGAAAACCACCAATCTTCTTTTTCAGCATCCCACTCTGTTCTAATTTTCTTATCTTCAAATACTTTAATGTTTGCCATAACAATTTACCTCTCTTTCATTATAACATATCAATTTCAAAAAAGTGGCATATTTCAACCACTTTTTGAATTTTTTTGATACCAATAAAACCTCCTTCTATTATAGATTTTTTGTATTAGATATTCACGGCGGTATCACTCCGTTATGGTCCTATTATAGCCATTTTAGGTGCCATTGCGGCGCCCATATTATTGACGTCCACCACACCCCAATCAATAACCTTGCCGAATGTTGCCATTGTCACGCGCGGACCCTTGCCCTTTTGCGAAAGCACGCAACTGCCGGCGCCCGTCACCGTCCATTGCGAGACAGGAGGACGCTGATTGCCAAGTTCGAGCGGGAAGCGATATTGCCTTTCTGCCGTTGAAAAATGCGAAGCGGTGCAACAAACAACATTTTCAAAATATCCTCCATCGACAAGCGTAGATGCCACTGCGATACTTTCTGCCATTGTGGAACAAGCGCCATACACACCTAAATAAGGAAAATTAAAAGCTCGTGCCGCGTATGACGAAGAAATAATCTGATTTAATAGATCACCAGCAACAAGCAAATTTATATCTTTCATGCCTAGTTTAGATTTCTGAATTGCACCAGTAATTGCCGTTTCAATCATTTTGCGCTCTGCCTTTTCAAAAGTTTTTTCGCCAAACAGGTCGTTTTTCATAATGTAATCAAAATAGTCTTTAAAATTCCCTTGCCCTTCTTTCGGTCCCACAATGGAATACGAGCCTATTATCTTTGGCTGACGCTTAAATCTTATGGTATCATTTTTCATACTCACCTCATTTTGTTAATCTTGTAAACCAAACCTTAAATGACTTAATATTTTAGAAGAATTACACAAACAGATAAATAATGTAGTAAATAAGCCCTACAAGCGCACTAGATAGCACGCCGAAAACTATAACTGGTCCGGCAATTGTGAACATCTTGACGCAAATTCCGTAGATAATGCCCTCGCTTTTAAATTCCACAGAAGGACTTGTAATCGAATTAGAAAATCCTGTAATAGGCACAATCGTTCCTCCGCCTGCAAATCTGCCGATTTTATCATAAACGCCTATGCCTGTGAGAAGTGACGCAAGGAAAATTAAAACAATAAGCGTATAAGCCCAAGCAGAACTTTCTGAAACATTCGGAAAGAGATACAAGATTAAATCATTTATACCCTGACCTATTAAGCATATAAGCCCACCCACCCAAAAGGAATTAAAAAGGGTCGGCCAAGGTCTAGTCTTAGGTATCTTTGCATTTACATACTTGTTATAAGCCTTATTTCGTTCTTTTATGTCCATATTAACCTCATAATAAATTTTGTCCAACCATAAAAAACTTAAACAAAAAAAGTATAAACTCCTAATATTCACACAAACTAAGGTTAAATTTGGAGGGATTATGAAAAATAAAATAATTTTAGGGACACTTTCTTTACTACTTTGTGTTACCATGGCGGGATGTTCTAGTTCCACAAGCACAATGACAAAAACTAATTTGTCTAGCCAATTAGACAAAACAAACAACTCTATTGCCACAGTAAGAAGTGTTAACGCAAGTGATGTTGAAATTGACAATGAAAAGTTAGACAGCATAGACAACGAACAAAGATGCGAGCAATTCAAAAACAATATTATGCGCGCACAAGCCACTCTTGAAACTGAGAACTTCTATAAAAATGAAATTCAAAGAAAGACAGCCATAATAAAAAAACATCTTCAAAAAGAAGATTTGAAGCTGAAAAAAGGAGAGTTGAATGCGTTAAAAGATTTAACCGCCAATCTCTCGAACTATAACGACAATGTTGCAAGGTCAAGTAACGAGTTTAACGCCACCTATCGCAACTACAACACTATGAAAAAGAGCGCCTCACGAAATATTGAACGCGTAAACGCCAAACTCAACAAAATAACCTGCAACTCTAACACGCGTTGCTCCTACTATATCAACATTTTAAACACATTACAAGACATGGAAGAAATATTGGGAATAGAGGATTATGATTATTACAACATGAAAAACGAACTTGAAAACGACTTAAATTCGAGTTTAGAAAACAATGAAAAAACTGAGGTGGAAACTGACAAAACTAACGAAAACACCCAGAGCGATAAAAAGAAGTGGAAATTAAAAAGGAATATAGACACTTATAGAGCGGAAGATAGCCTAGAAGAACAACCCGTTGACACCACAATAAGAAACACTGACACCTACGCGCCGTTTAAAAGGAATATTGACACCTATCGCCCTTATGGCTACGGGAGATATGGTTTAGCTAACGGTAATTATTTTTATGGAAATGGCTACTATGGCATGAACAGGTTTAATCAAGGAATTAATCCATACAATCTCTATAACGCCAACAATTATAATAGATTATTAGAACCTGTAAATATAGAAATGGATGAAGATGAAGAAAAACTAATAAATGAAGAAAGACTAAAAGAAGGAGTAGAAAATTCCCTTAGATATGATAAAAAGGACAAACTTAATAACACAATAAATCCAAACGAAATAGATATGCCTCAAACTCCTAAAAACAACCATGAAGATGAAAAGTGTGAAGGTTGCCAAAATAAAGAAATAGAGAAAGATAAAAAAGAAGTAATAAACCTCATGAATGATATAAATAAAAAAATGGATGACACTAAAGAAAATATCGAAAACGGTAAAAAGGAAATAGAAAACACAATTGACGATTCAAACTCGGCTGACGGTAAAAATGAAACAACTAATGAAACAAAAATAAAAAGCGTTTCAGTTTTAAAAGTTGAAGAAATTGAGGATAATGAAGAGCGCGTGAAAGCTCAATAGAAAATTTAAAAACGAAAAATATTGAAAAATACAATCTAAAACTTAAAAAATATCAAAAATTTGCTAAAAATTTAGAAAAAACAACATAAAAAATCTCTATCTTTTTTGATAGAGATTTTTCTTAGAATTGAACTTTTGGAGCAACTTTCTCAGCTTCTGCAATTTCAAAAAGTTCTTTCTTTTCAAACTTGAACCACTTAGCAATCATATTTGTCGGAAAAGATTCACGCTTAATATTATAAGTTTTTACACAACCATTATAATACTTTCTAGAAACTGAAATCTCTTCTTCCAAAGTTTTAAGAGTCTGTTGTAAGTCCAAAAAGTTTTGATTAGCTTGAAGTTGTGGATAGTTCTCAGTCACTGCAAACAATGATTTAAGTGTGTCTGAAAGCATATTTTCGCTTTTAGCGCGCTCAGCAGTTGTCGATGCATTCATACAAGAATAGCGAGCCTGCATAACACCTTCTAGCGTTGCTTCTTCATGTTTAGCATACCCCTTTACCGTTTCAACAAGATTTGGTATTAAGTCATATCTTTTTTTCATATAGACATCCATAGTTGAGTATGACTCGTCCACATTATTTCTTAAACGAATGAATGCATTATATTGAACCCAAATCCAAATGGCTAAGATGATACCGATAAGAACTATGATACCAAGAACAGCAAGCAAAACAATAAGACCTGTGCTCATTTTCCCCTCCTAAATTTATTATATCATACATATTAGTAAAAATAAAACTATTTTTCGCTAAATTTTCTTTTTATTAGTTTTTTTCAACACTAAAACACAGATACTTATAAGCATAATTCCAAGAGTGGCACAAAATAAGATAAAAATTACCAAATTTACGCCCTCAAAGACACCTGTGTCCTCTTTTTCAAATTGTATTATAACAGTCATATCGCTTGTTATGTTATTTAAAGTTATAGCGCCATCGACAATTTCAACTTCTTCGCCATTTACATACACAGACTTAACGCTATACCCATCTTCTGCCTCTACACTTATAGTCTTATCATCGCCATAATTTACTCTTTCGGCATTTTGTCCAGACACAACGCCACCAATTCCGTAATTTATTGTCACTAAATATGTTTTTATTTGCGCGCCTATTTCTATCTTATGGTCGTCTAAGACACCTTCAAGAGTGTAACTTCGTTTTATTTCTTGCCTTACTCCGTCAATTTCCACATAGGTTATATTATATGCATCTTCGGAATATACAGAAAATGTAAAAGTATTATTGCGTTTTGCCGTGGCATTCCCTTCAATCTTACCACTTTCTCCTATTACATTCACCCCTTCCGCAATATTGAAAGCAATGTCAAACTCTTCAATTTCTAAAACAGTGGCGGTTAAAAGTATATCTTCTGTAACATTGTCTATTGTAAACGAATTGTCTTTGTCAAGAGCAACACTTTCATTATTCACTAGCACTTCTGAAATATAGTAACTCGCAGTTGGCACAATTTGAATATCATAACTTAAATCACTGTAAAATGTATAACCATTTTCGACTTTCACATTGTCAATAAAGATTTCAAATTCGCCTTCTTCAAAAGACAAACTGTATTCCTCTTCACTTCCAACAAGCACAATCACGTTGATAACATTTGATGAAAGCACATAATTAAAATTGTCATAGATATAGAATTGAAAACTGTAACTGCCCGCTAGTAAATTATCAAAAGTGAAGGTTGTTTCATAAATATCATTGCCCAAACTTTTAGTTGAAACTTCCGCTTCTATTGTTTGCCCAAAAATATTCGCAAAATTGTTAGTGTTTGCAAAGCGATAGTCAATATTTTTAATATTGTTGGCAAAATAGGTCAAAGTCAAAGTGGCAGAACCCGAACTTTTAAAGACGAGCCTTGACGGATAGGAATTCAAAAATCGCATATCAAGAGAGATATATTCATCCGTATAATTTTTTAGAATTTCATCAAATCCCGTTATAGAATATGCATAGATACTTTTCGCATGGTAATAGGAAGTGCCTAAACTTTGCAAGTTTGCTCCAAGTTTTAAAGTGTTTAAAGACAAATCATCAAGCGCACCTTCGCCAATATTCTTAGCACTACTCAAATCTAAATCTGTCAGTTTTGTGCATCCTTTAAGCGCGTTATCACCTATATTGAAGGCGTTATTTAATGTTATGCTTGTAAGATTAAAGCAGTTAGCAAACGCATAGTCGCCCACTGATACTATACCCTCACCAGCCACACTTTTCAAAGAACTAAGTCCATAAAAAGCGTGGTTGTCTATCAATAAGGTTTGAGAGGCAAATGTTAAATTTTCCACTTTGGAATTAGCAAAAGCACCCTCGCTGATGCTGGTGATAGCAACGCCCTTTATTTTTGACGGAACCTTCAATGTCGTCAAAATGCCGTTGTATTCACTCAATGTGCCAGACAAATAATTTCCGCTGACCACATAACTACTTTCTAAATCTTCGTTGTTGAAATAATATGTCATGGAACTAACTTTGCTCTTAGCAACAAGATCGCCATCATTATTAAACAAGAACGCAACCGCAGTGACTTTTGTTGTCGAACTTATCTCAATCGGAGTTTCATATACATAATCATCAAGCGACGGACTTGTTTCATCAAGCGTATAGTAAATTTTGTAAGTGTCAGAACCAATATAGTTTAGTTTTAAACTAATAGGCTCAGTAGGCATGCTTTCTTTTACGCTGAATGTTACTTCTCCAATAGTTTCCACGCCAATATCTGCAATATTCACACAGCCATAACCGTAATAGATGTCTTTGCCTTCATCGCCCAAGTCAATAGCATTCTCATAGAGTAAATTCTCTATCTCATCGTTTGTCATGGAAGAGATAGACGGATTAGAAAGCAAGTTTGCTATCGCCGCCGTAACATGCGGAGCTGCCATAGATGTTCCATCTAGATACATATAGTCATTTGGATAATAAGAACTGTAAATATGCGTGCCTGGCGCGCTTATATCAACAGTAGAACCATAATTAGAATAGCTTGCAATGCTTAAACCATTCTCGACATATAAATTTTCGTCAAGGGCAGAAACAACTATGACTTCGTCTGTCATATTAGCAGGTGCGTTTGACGAGGTGTTGTTATGGCTATTTCCAGCCGAAACAACTGACATAATACCCGCCTCATGTGCTTTTTCCATAATCGCTTCTAAAGAAGAACTGTGAACAGGAGAGCCGTCCTCGCTCTCTACGCCTAAACTCATGTTCATCACGCGAATATTCAAGTTTTTACTTTCTTTCAAACTTATGATATATTCAATAGCCGTTACAATCATAGTCACAGAGCCTTTGCCGTTTGATTTAAGCACTTTGCAAGGAACTAGCACAACATTATCAAGCGTTTGGTCAGCAATAATTCCGGCAGTGTGAGAACCATGTCCTTCATCATCATCAAAATTATCATCCATAACCACCGAACCGCTAGCATTTGTTTTAGTAAAGTTTTTGCCATATACACTAGAATATCGCCCTTTAAAAAGGTCGTGAGAAGTGTTAATACCGCTGTCTAATATAGGCACATAAACTCTCTCCAACTCACTTTCATCATAGATATATGATAAATACGAAAGATATTCATCAACACCTGTGTAGTAAGCACCCCAAGACAAAAAATCCTTGGAAGAATTTTCCGTAACCTTATTAGATTGCGTATCGCCGGCTATCACGCTGTCATAATCAACAAAATCGATATAGGAAAGATTTTTGTAATATTCATACGCCTCTATGGTGGCATCAGGTGAAGAATATTGATAAATATGCCACCCTAGTCCCTCAGCGTAGGCGTCAGTTTTATAAGTCGGCAAGTCACCTTCATAATATACAATAATACGATTGGTATAAGAAGGTTCGCTTACAACATAATTATCTTCTTTTTCTTCAACAATATAGTCAGAATTAGATACACAAACTAAATCGTCTTCGACCGATAATATAGATACCTCGTCATTATTCGACAATAGAGATGACGCAACATAAATTTCGCCATTTTCTTCAACAACAGCATCCTTACTTATCGATTTACTTTCACCCTCATTTATATCACCATACTCTGAATAAAGCTCCATAACTTCGGCATAGAACTCTTCAAAAGTTCCGCCGTCATATTCACTTTTCGCGTTGGCAAAATTAAATAGATTGGCGCAAAAAAGAACTAAAATTCCCGCTAAACTATAACATATCAATTTGAAGATAGACAAATTTTTACTCATATAGATAGTATAACATTTAATATGAAAAAAATCAAATAATTTGAAAAGTTAACCTAAATTGTTTAAATGAGAAACTGCCAGTCTTACAACAAAACATCATTAAGGAACCAAGATAATTTAAAGAAAATTTTATAAATTTGGCAAAAATTGTTGACATTTTAGATTGTAATTAATATAATAAGAAAGCAAGTGTGTTATGCGGGCGTGGCGGAATGGCAGACGCGCATGTTTAAGGGGCATGTTCGAAAGAGTGTGGGTTCGACCCCCACCGCCCGCACCAAAGCGAAGAAAGTTGAAAAGGAAGCTTTCTTTTTTTTGTTTAAGTTTGTAAGCGGGTCGAACGGGCGGAAAAGCGAAGGCAACCGTGTTTGCGTTCGCCCGCCCCGGCGTGATAGCGGAACTGCCAGCGAAGCCTAACTAACCGCGGAGCGACCCCCACCGCCCGCACCAAAGAAAAAACTGCACTTTTGCTCGTTTTCGAACAAGTTCGAAAAGCATCGCCTTTTCGCTTGTTTTTTCTTTTAGCGACCAAACGCAACTCGCACTTCGTTGGCGAGTTGGTCGCTACTCTTTTGCGAGTAGGACGGTGTAAGAGTGTGATTAAATTTCGAATTATTTTTTTGTTCTCTTATTTTTTTTCTTTTTTCTCTTTTCACTCTTATTTCATATTACAGTTCGAATTATTTTTGAAATAAGAAATAAAAAATAAAAACGAAGAGTTGTGGAAAGATTATATATTTACATTCGCTCTCCCCGGCGTGATAGCGGAACTGCCAGCAAAGCCTAACTAACCGCGGAGCGACCACCACCGCCCGCACCAAAGAAAAAACTGCACTTTTGCTCGTTTTCGAACAAGTTCGAAAAGCATCGCCTTTTCGCTTGTTTTTTCTTTTAGCGACCAAACGCAACTCGCACTTCGTTGGCGAGTTGGTCGCTACTCTTTTGCGAGTAGGACGGTGTAAGAGTGTGATTAAATTTCGAATTATTTTTTTGTTCTCTTATTTTTTTTCTTTTTTCTCTTTTCACTCTTATTTCATATTACTTAATAAACAAGCCAAACAATTGCTAAAGCATTGTAAGAAAAATAAAAAAGAGAAGAATTATACAAAACTTCTTCTCCTTTTAATTTGGTGCATTAATAGGAGTGTTTATTTTACGGCAAAATATAATTCCGACTTTTATCCATTATGGCAAAAGGCAAACACTTCATTTACAAAATGCACGCTGGATAAAGCACAAGTCTTTATCAAAATTATTTTATCATTTTGAAGAACTTGTGTCAATAAATATATTGCACAATCGGAAAAAAATTATACAATAAAAATTTTCAACAAAAAAGCAATCAGAGCATAAACACTGAAAATAATCTATTTAGTTAAAGAATAATTACTTCTTACCCTTTTTCTTTGCGTTTTTGTTGGCTTCTTCAACTAGGTTATAGTATTCGTCAAACACCTTAACCGCCGTTTTCTCATCATTTTCTGGAATTAAAACGGTAGGACGCTTTGTTTCGTCAGCCAAAAAGACAATAGCTTGGTCATCCTCTACGCCTTCTATCTTATCAATAGGTTTTAAAATAACATAAATTTTTTCGTTATATGGAATAACAGCGACCTGCTCAAAGCGAATTTGTCTGCCTTGTTCATTTTGCAAGATGAGTGCATCGGTATTATTTTCGTCAAGAATGACATCCAAAATATCAAAATCACTTAACTCTTGTTCAACCTCATTAGAAATCTCTTCCACTTTTTGCATTTTTTTCTTATCCATACCCTCTCCTTTTATTTTCTTTCATCAAGATAATTCTGTAAAATTATTTGAGCAGCCACCTTATCTAAAAGAGTTTTGCGTTTTTCCCAAGGAATACGAGCTTCTTTTAAATATTCCTCTGCTTCAAACGATGTGTAACGCTCATCTTGATAAAAAACTTCAATCTGTGACCTATCAAAAAGCTTTTGCCCAAAATCTTGAACGCGTTTTGACATTTCACTTTCGGTGCCGTCAGCATTAAGAGGCAAGCCAATAACAATATGTCTAACTTCCTTGTTTTTCGCAAGGTTTACCAAAAAAGCGATATCCTCTTCCACCCCTTTACACTTATAGATACTATCCGCAGTTGCTATCGTTCCCGAAAGGTCTGAAAAAGCGATACCTATTCTTGAATTGCCATAGTCAAGCCCCATATATCTATCATATTGCATACTTCACCACTATCATTTTAAAATAAAATGAAGCAATAGTCAAACGATTTTAGAAATAAATTAAAATTAACAACAATTTATTTGCAATCATAAAGCGTTTTGCCCTCACCCACATTCACAATGAGAGGAACTTTGTAAGCCTTAACATTTTCCATGCAATCCTTTACTATTTTAACAACCTTAGACAATTCCTCTTTTTTGACATCAATAACAAGTTCATCGTGGACTTGCAAAATGATATGGCTTTCAAAATTTTTAAGTTCTCTAAAAGTTGCAATCATGGCAAGCTTAATAATATCTGACGCCGTGCCTTGCAAAGGCATATTCATAGCAACACGCTCGCCGAATTTTCTTACCATATAATTAGAAGATTTAAGTTCTGGTATCATTCTGATGCGACCAAAGTCGGTCTTTGCATAACCATGTTCTTTTGCAAACTCAATGTTGTCATTCATAAAGTTTTGGATGCTAGGATAGCGCTCAAAGTAAGACGCAATATATTCTTTCGCCTTATTTCGCGAGGTTTTTATATTTTGAGACAACCCGAAATCACTAATTCCATATATGATACCAAAATTCACGGCTTTTGCGTCCCTACGCATAGCGCTTGTAACTCTATCAACAGGCACATTAAAAATTTCACTAGCAGTTTTTGTGTGAATATCTACGCCATGCTGATACGCCTCAATCATAGATTTTTCATCCGCCATGTTTGCAAGCAGTCTCAACTCAATTTGGTTGTAATCGGCAGATACTATTATTCCATCGTCAAACTTTGACACAAAAATTTTCCTAAGATTTCTTCCTTCTTCATCACGCGTTGGAATGTTTTGCATGTTTGGTTCAGAACTAGAAAGTCTGCCTGTGTTTGTAAGTGTTTGATTAAAGATAGTATGAATGATATTGCCTCTCGTCTTAATCAATTCCTTATATACATTTATGTAAGTGCTTTTAAGTTTATATAATTTTCTGTAACGAATAATATCGTTGACTATTTCATGCTCAAATCGCAATTCGTCAAGGATGGCAAAATTTGTTGAGCGTTTCTTATTGTTGTATGGCACAATTTTAAGTTTATCAAACAAAATTCCAGCAACTTGCTTAGGAGAATTGATGTTAAATTTTTCACCAGCCTCGCTAAAAATCCTATCTTCAATTTCGCTGATTTCTTCGCTAATCTTGTTATCGATTTCATCAAGTGCCACTTCATCAACTTTGAAACCTTCTTCTTCCATGCTAGCCAAAACTTCGACAAGAGGAATTTCGATTTTGTAATAAATATAATCCACATTTTTCTTTTCAATCTCTTTTTTAAAATCCTCTTTTAATTTGAAATATTCATCAATATTTTGCTTCTCATCTTTAACAAACGAAGAAAAACAAACATAGCGTGCAATTTCCAAATCAAAGAAATTTTTAAGAAAAATACCGTATTTTTTTAAAATTTTTATATCTTTTTTCGCATTTTTTGTGATTTTTAAAATATTTTCATTTTCAAAAACATCTTTTAACTTTTTTAACACATCCCCTTCATCAATATTTATAGAGAATAAATCTAAATCTTTTTTTAAGAAATATGCATTCTTTTTTGAGGCAAATTTTAAGTTTTCTAAATCATAGGCAAACTCGTCATCAATTTCCGCAACAAGACCATCTATCACTTTTAAATCGTCTATTAAAGTTTCTTGAAGAATTTCCTTTTTCTGCTCGTTAAAAATATCATCACGCTTTAAAAACGAATTGAAGTTCCAATACTCAAAAAACTCTCTAACCTTTTCGCTGAAAGGAAAAGAATACCTATAATCTTCAAAGTCAACTTTGATGTCACAATCTGTTTTGATAGTTGCAAGAGTTTTAGATAGATAAGCATTTTCTTTGTCGTTTTCAAGTTTATCTTTTAGCTTGCCTGTTATCTCATCTATATGCTGATAAACATCATCAAGAGTGCCATATTTATTCAATAAGGTTAGCGCCGTTTTTTCTCCCACACCGCTAACACCAGGAATGTTATCTGACGCATCGCCCATAAGAGCTTTTAAGTCAATAATGCCCTTAGGCTCAAAACCATATTTATTCTTAATCGCCTTTTCATCCATCACATCAATTTCTGTGACCCCTTTTTTAGTCAGCCACACAACAGTGTTTTTGTTTACGAGTTGCAATAAATCTCTATCTCCCGACAAGAGGATGTTTTCTTTACAAGACAGATTGGAAAGCGTGCCTATTATATCGTCAGCCTCTATTCCTTCATATTCAAGAACTTTTATATTCATGAGATTTAACATGTTTTTTATCACAGGAAATTGCTTGATTAAATCAGGAGGAGTTTCCTTTCTCGTCCCCTTATACGCTTCATAAATTTGATTACGAAATGTAATTCTTGCATGGTCAAAAGCAACCGCGATATAATCTGGCTTTTGTTCAACAATAAGCTTAATTAAAATATTTGCAAAACCGAACACCGCTCCCGACGGCTCAGCCTTAATATTAGAAAGATATGGCATCGCATAATATGCTCGATTTGCCAAGCTGTTTCCGTCAACTATCAAAAACTTTTCCATATTTAAAACTCCATAACAAAAATCAACTAAAAAGATTATATATAAAATCTGGGCAAGCCAAAACAATGATATAAACAATTATGGCTATAATAAGAAGAATGAAAAACACCACCTTTAAAGGACTGCCAGCAAAATTCACAAGCGCAAAAGTGAAGATGATAGCAACTCCGCCAAAATTCACTATAAAATCAAAAACACCTTGAAAGTTGCCCATATCAGGCGCCCATGTAGTTTTTGTAATTATAACATTCACCACCAAAAAACCGATATAAATAATTGCACATATAGATAAAATTGTGTAAATAATTTTTTTCATCAATTCCTCACTTATCTTATTTTATAGTTTATCATAACTTTAAAAATATTTGCAAACATTATTAACTATATAATAATAAAACTTAATTTTTGTTTATTCTTTTTCTATAAAATTCTGCATTTTTCAATCGTCTTGATATGTAAATAAATACTTAAATTTATGTATATTTATACATTATCACTTTAAAAAATAACACAGACACCCTGACTTATAAAAATTTATGTGTAAATAAAAAATTAATTATTGTGACTTCATTTTTGAATTATTTTTTTTAAATAACATCATTTTTTTAATTTTTGTTGTTTGTATAAAATAAAAAAGGTAATTGATATTTTGCTTCAATTACCTCTTTTTGGATTTTTAAAATGTATATTTATACATTATTAGTTTTAAATATTACAATTTAAACAAGCCTATTTTTTCTAATTAAGTTTGTTATCATCTTAGAGATTATCTTTATCTTGATTTTTCTTTTCGTCCTCTTTGTCTTTTTGCTCATCTTCACTTACCACGCCTTCCGAACTTTCTTCTTCAATGTCTTCAAGATTATCTTTGTTATCTTTTGTCTCTTTTGTAACAAATCCCAACACAACTAAAAGTCCTGCGATAGACATTATTACATCTTCAACAATTTCGTTTTCAATTTGGAAATTAAATATTCGTCCTAGACAGTTAATAAAAATTATTAGCGCACCAGAGAACGACACCCAAAAGCTATACGACTTCATTCTTTCAAACAGCTTCTTCATCTTCATCCTCCTCACGCTTTAAGTAATGCTTAATATCACTCACCTCTTCCTTTACTTCTTCAAGCACATTCAAACTTGTGGTTAATTTTTCAATGGTTTCTTGATATTTCTGTTCCCGCTTTGAAGAGTCTTTCAGCTGATAAAGAAACAACCAAACAAATAGCACAGCGAACACACCATTGCTCACAACAATGCTTATTATCTCTTTCCACAATTCCATAAGTCACCATATCTTTCTTTTAAACTTAAAATTTTATCAATCATAGCATCTTCCCCTTTTAAGTAAAAAAGTTTGTTTTTATAAAAATTAAGATATTTTTGATAAATCAATTTCACGATATTACGTCAAACACAATCATCGGTTTTGAGATATGGCTGTTTTCTTCATCTGTTTTGAAGATAAATTGAAAATTTTTACCAATTACAGAAGCTAATGCGCGTTGTTCCTTTTCACTACCATCAAAAGAATATGTTTTTGTTTCAATATCAGAAATAATCTCAACTTCGCAAGGATAGCTCGTATTTAAAATTATTTCTTTTATCTTTTTGTTTTTACCTTTATATCCTAAATCTGTAACAAACGAACTCCAACTTTTGTTATTGATAGATGTGAAGATTTTTCCATTATGCACAAGCTCACCTAGTTTTCCGATGTTGCTTCCATTAAAGCACGCCACAACTTTACTGTAATACGGTGTGTCAATAGCAATAATCTTTTTTATATCTACACCGCGTAATACATCCACTTTTTTAGTTTCTATATCAACCTCAAACAGCACATTGTTTACATGCGTCGAACTTTCACAGCCAACACTAGCATTGTCATTAAAATTGCATTTGGTTGCAAGATAATACTTTCCATCCATACAGCACGACGAACAATTTGCATTATCTAAATTTTTAAAAAAGTGGTCATATTCTTCACAAATTTTGCTTACAGATGTTCCGTTGAAAGAAAATAACCCATCACGCGTCACAAAGTATATCACCTCTCCGCAAACACAAACAGACTTTTCGTAAATTTTGGAGGAGGATAGATAGAGATGAGTAAAAGAAAATTCATCTTTAGAAGAATATGCTGAAATCTTTGTTATGCCATTTTCTCTAAATAGGTAAATATAATCATTGAAAACAACAAGTTTTGTAAAAGCACCCATGGAGTCTAAAAATTCAATTACACTACCATCATCGCCCGTCCACTCTCTTATGTCAAGATTGGATTGATAGATAAGTTCATTTCTGTTTTTGTTTGTGATACCAAACGCTTTTCCATAATGCACCACGCAAGAGAGTAGTGCAGGAACTTCCTCAAACTTTTCTGTTTGATAGGCACTAGCAAAAATCATACCCGTTTTTGTAAAATACAACAAACAATCAAAGTCGCCTATACGATAAGTGCAAGTTGAGATTAAATCGGTAAAGTATAACGCAGATTTCGACAAAGGCTCTCCATTAGCTACATCAATTAAAAGCAGTGTCCAAAGTTGGTCCTCTTGGTCCATTATAATAAGATGATAATAATATCGGTCATCCTCTATATCAAGATATCTAAAAAAATCAATCGTTCTTATCTCAGTGATGTCTTTTAAACTGTAATTAAATGGATGAACAGTGTTTAAATCATTCTCGCTTGCTGGAACTTCTAACTCTTTAAAGCCTAGCCCTGTTTTTAACGCACCATCAAGCGGAGAAAAATTATAAAAAGTTTTACATTCATTTGGCTTAGAAATTAAATCGTCTTCATTAGAAATCAATCCTTCGCCAAAAACTGAAAAAGTGATGTTTTTCTCCTCTGTTTTCTTATGTTTTTTTAAATTCTTATAAAAAATCAAAGCCATCTCCTCTTTGGCAAGCGAATTTCACTGCGCTTACGCGAAAGCACAAATAAACTTTCTTTAAAACGCTCCTCCCAAATTTCAGCATCCTCACTCAGTCCGTCACACAAGAGATATTCACTAGCCATACCATACGCATAAATTCTAGATGACAAACCATTAAAAAATTCAACATTATCATTTAATTCAAGGTCTTCGGGAAGATATGAATAAGTGATTTTTTTCGCATGTCCAAAAATTTGCAAATACTCAGGGTATCTCTTATATCTAATATTTATATTTAAATTTCCTTTAACTTCATAAATATTAATTATTGTCTTAGATAGGTCAGAGAAATTCAAAACAGAATTGTTAACATCAATCTTTTCAGTATATAAAAAAGGGAGATAGTCAGATGCTATCTCTTGATTGACAAGATTATAACATCTGACCATTGTGTCAACTCGCTCCTGCTCCCTTTGAGTTAATGAGGTATTTTCCTCTAATTTTGAAGCGAGTTCTTTTTCGCCTATAAAAAGCGAGGTATAAATAACTAAATCTTTAACTTTCATATAACCTTGCCTCCGCATCATTCAAAATTTGGCGACATTTAGATTTTAGGTTTTTAGCGTTTTCCTCTTCCATTTCTTTGAATAATTCATCACGCTTTTTAGAAAGTGTCTTCTTTGTCAAAAAGATAGCTCGCTCATCAAGCGTGTTAAAAGGTAAGGTCAAACAAAAAGTATCTCTTTCTTGCGCCCTGTTATGTAGTTCAAAAGTTTTTCTTTCTATGTTAAACACAACAAAGTAATCTTTATCAATCTCTTTAAGTCTTTTGACAATATCTAAACAGTCGCTGTAAATTTCAAATGATTTTTTCATATTTTAATCCTTTTAAGAGTCAGAGCCAGATGTACTATCTTCTGGTGGAGTGAGAGTTTTGGCAATGTTGCTAATTCTAGCTTGTCCGTTTGGTCTTTCGCATAGAAGTTCCGCATATTTAACAAGCGTAGCCGAATATGTTGGATAGCCAGGATTTTGCTTCAAAATTCTTCCACTTTCATCTTCAAGCCACTTCCAATCGCACATTTCATACATTGTAAAGTCATTAGTATTAAGAAGATACATCGTGTTTTCAGGAACAAATTTTTCTCCAATCACCGGAATACCGTTATATGTCATTGTCTTGTAACCGCCAGCAAGTTCAGTGATATCAATATTTCTTCTGTAAGCCGCAAGATATTCTTGATACAATCTCTTAACGCTTTTTGTGGTAGAAATAAGATTTATTTTTGAATTTGCTACTTCTTCAAGCTCGTCAATAACAGTTTGAATTAAGTTGTCAGAAAGATATTCAGTGGTTCCGTTAGGTGTGCTATATGGATTTAACCACTTATGTTCTGCTTTGCTAAGTCCGTAAAGTGTGCTATTAGAGAATATGCCATCTATACCGGTTATCTCTTTGTTCTTAGATTTTTGCACATACACTTTTGAGCCAGCACCAACGCTATTAGCTTGATAATTTTGAACATCAGTGTAAATCCTTTCGTTTTTTCTATCGACATATGTAATAATGTAGTAAGGAGTTGAATCAAGAACATTGCCGGTTGACACTGATGAAATTTTTACAGCCATACCTTCAACCACATTATTCACAGTATTTAATTGAACATAGCCATCGGTTTCATTGTATGTTTCAACATACGCAAGCTCACCGTTTCCTTTTCCATATAACATTCTTCCAAGGTTAAAATTGCTTGCTTCAATCAATCTTTCCATTTCGTCATTTAAAAGATTGACAAAACTTGTGATGTTATTAGATGTTGCTCTTAGTGCTTTATCACTTATCTCTAATTTACCATAGAGGTTTTTAAGTTCTGCAATAAATTGAACATATTGTGTAGAGTATGCTTCTGGAAGTTTTCCGTCCTCATCTCCTGCACAGATACCACCATTGATACCTACCGGTGCTGCTTTTCTAATTTCTTTTCCGTAAATGTTGTTAGTTGAATGCTTAATCATAGAAAGAAGTGGATTAGCTGCAACATTTAACTGGTTAGTTATAACACCTAAATAGACATTTTTAAGCGCGTTCTCTGCGCTTTGTAAAGTTACCATTTTTTTCTCCTTTTAGGAAAGTAAGTCTAAAAGATATTTCTTAGCCTCATTTAATGTAGAGGGACTTTGAGTGGCAACTGTTGCCACTCTATTCCCTTTTGAAGATATGATGACTGGCGACTTATTTTCCGCTAATTGATTTATATAATTTTCGATAACTGCATTTTTAAGGTCATCATTACCTAAAATGTAGTTTTTGACAGTCACATCGGCTTTTTGGTTCTTAATTTTATCAAATACCATTTCCGCCCAAACATAGCCGAAGGGATCGTCCATCTTTTTTAGACTATCATCATTTTTCACCCTTTCAATAAGTTCTTCCTTATATGTGGTAGCCTCGCCATTAGTGGAAAGGAATAAAGAAAGTTTTTCATCTACTTGCTTATTAAGCGCTTCATCTTCCTCTACCTTATCTTTCTCTAACGCGGATAGTCTTTGGCATTTTTTTGTGAATTCTTTTTCCAAGTTGTTGTATGCTTCAAGTAGCGCATTTGCATCTTTAAATTTACCTACTGCTTCGCCGTTTTCCGCTTCGCTCTTCTGCTCTTCAACTTGACTTGGGGAGCCTTCTAATTCTTTTGGCACATTTTGAGTTTCAGTTTTATCTTCCGACACCTCAACACTATCCAAAGTTAAATCTTCTGGTTGTTCCCAATATTTTTCTTCATCCATATCATTCACCTTCCTTCAAAAATTTTTTGTGTTCTTCTATATGTTTAAGAAAAATGTTTTCAACCTCCTCGGTAGCATTTTTCTCATACTCACCTGAAAGCATATATGCAATATGTTCGTTTATATGTAAATTATGGTCGTCGATAGGCTTAACTTTAATTTCTTCTTTATCAAGCATTGCAAGATTTTCATTGTCAGCACGCCTAATATGCAAACTGTCTAAATCCTGAGAATTTTCCCAATTTCCAAAACCTATCATTTCTAAAATTTTTGATTTTAAGCTCTGGCTTAACTTTCCGTCCTCATCGGTCAAAAGTCCTTTGTCGAGTAGTGTGTAAATCATGTTTCGTCTTTGCGTTAAAGTATCTGCGCCCTCTGTCTCTGTTTCAAACTGAACATCATCGCTTGAAATATCACTTGATTTAAAATAGAAGATTTCAGGCATACCATTTTCTCCAACAATTTTCACAAGTCTAGGAATGTTGGCAAACTGCTTATAAAGACGAAGCAAGTGCTTACCTATCTGTTTGATAGCACTTTTTATGCTGTCGGTGGTGAAAGAAAGACGGGTTTGATTTTCATCTAAAAGTAGTTCAAGTGCCACACCACTCATAGACGCAGAGATTGTTGTCATGTCGCCCATTTCAGAAGTTCCACTTATTGCGGTAAATTCTTCAAGCAATTTTTCCTCTTCCTTTTCAAAATCGGTCGGCAAATGTTCATTGTCTAGATATTTAGGAATATTCGCACCTTGCCTATAAACCAAAATCTTTCCTGGCGCCAAGCCTTCCTCTTCCAAGTTTTCAATATCGACACTTCCGTCTTCAACAGCAAGCACACCAAGTGTCAATCTATTCAAAAATTCATGCTTTCGATTTTTAACAGCATTATAGGCACGCTGAATTGGTATCATTCTTTCAATTAAGCTTTTACCCCAGAAAGAACCGACCTCATCACAACACACTTGCTTGATGAAAGGAAAGTCGCGTTTGCCATCAATACCATTGACATATGGGAGTTCGCCGTCAAAAACAAGTTTTTCTCCCGCAATGATTATAAGCCTGCCATTCGGATATTCCTCACTTGGACGAATGTATTTTTCTATGACAAGCCCAGCATTTCTTTTTGTGCTTTCATTTATTTTTGTTCCTATGCCGTTGTAACCAAGTCCGCCTGTCGAAAAAGAACTATCAAGTGAGAAAACATTGATGTCTTTTCCTTTAATATCAACATCATACATCTGTTTTATCTCTTCCACTGAATAGGCTTTGGCATGAATAATGCTTTGGCAGTCCTCTAAATTCTCACAAGTGGTAAAATCAGGGTAAATTTCAAATGGAGAGCATACTGCTATGTCAACATCTCCCGCCTTTATCTTCCTTCCACTATCTTCTATCGCAACCACCTGTCCGAGATTGCTGTTCCAAAAGATTTTATAGAAACTCGTTCCGCAAATTTCACTCCATTTAGTGGCTTGATTGATTTTTTGAGACAAGCTGTATTTTGCCGAAACAGAATCCAAAATCTTCTTTGAGAGTTTTGCAGTATAGGCATCTCTCTCATCGCTTGAAGCAGGCACAACATATAGCTTTGGTTTAATGGCAGAAAGCTTAGCAAGTCTTATATCAATTTTCGGTGCTATATGGTTAAAAACTTCCCGTTCCTGCCAAAAATACTGTCTGTCACCGTCTTCAACAAGTCCCCCAAAACCGATACTACAAAATTGATTTCCCATATAGAAGTTCATGTTAAGCTTCCATTGTGTTTCATAACTTTTACGCTCTAAGACACGATTTTGGAAATCTTCTAAAACTTCTTTTACAATATCATTTTTCATTTTTTCTCCTTTTAACCACCACACCCTGCTTAAAGTGCGACTCAATCGCCTTAGGCACAAAAAGTTTAGCTAATTCCGCGTATAATTCTTTTAAGCACTCTTCACAAAAAGCAAATTCATTTTTAATAAATCCGCGCGTGGTGATATAGTAGTCAGCCAAATTTCTGCAACCGTCTGCGTCACACTTCACCGTATGACGACATTTTTCAACTTTCACTTTTCTCTTCCTCCTTTAATTGTTTTAAAAGTCGCCTTTTTTCTTTTTTTAATTCGGCAAGTGTCATGTGTGAAAGTTTATCATCAGTCAAATCCTCTTTTTCTAGCAAAATTTTCATGGCGCTTATATCGGGTGGATTATATTTTGTTGTTACTTTGCGTTTGTTAAGAACAGAATTTCCGCTTTCATCAAGCGAATATTCTTCTACAATTTCATCACTAGAAAAGCCAAGAGCTTTCTTTAAAAGAGCTTTCTTTAAATCCTCCACATAACCTCCTTTTAGCAACTTTCACCTAAATTTTAGTTTTGAAAATATGGCATTTCAAGTTTTTATGTCATTTATTCACAAAAAAACAGGCAAATAATAAAATGTATTTGTAGAGGACAAAGATGAACGAAATATTAAAATTCGACAATGTCAAATATTTTTACCAAACAAAAGATGATGAAATATTCGCCCTTGACAACATTAGCTTTAATGTTTTGGAAAAAGAGTTTGTTTCTATTGTTGGTCCTAGCGGTTGTGGCAAAACCACAATACTTTCCCTAATCGCAGGACTTTTAAAACCAAGCTCTGGCGAAGTTATCTTGGATGGGTCGAATAAGATAGACAGAAAAAAAATAGGGTATATGTTTCAGCGCGATATGCTCTTTGAATGGCGCTCAGTATGGAAAAACATCACCCTAGGACTTGAACTACAAAAAGGTAAACTTGACGAAAAATTAGCACTTGCCGAAGAATTGTTAAAAAAATATAACCTCTACAACTTTAAGAACAAAAAGCCACGCTCTCTTAGTGGAGGCATGAGGCAACGCGTTGCCCTCATTCGCACGCTTGTTTTAGAGCCGAAACTACTACTTTTAGATGAACCTTTCTCTGCTCTTGACTACCAAACTCGCCTAACCTTATGCGACGATGTCTATGAGATAATAAAAAGTGAAAAAAAGACGGCTATACTTGTCACCCATGATATTTCAGAAGCAATCTCTATGAGCGACAAAATAATAGTGCTTACTTCAAGACCTGCTCGCGTAAAAGACGAGATAAGATTAAATCTCAAAGGCGAAACACCTTTAAGAAAGAGAGAGGATTCATCTTTTAGTGGCTGTTTTGAAAAGATATGGAGAGAACTAACAAATGAAGAAAAAAGCGAAAATAGTTAATTTTTCACTTTCACACAAAAAATATGTGAAAAAATTACGACAAGATAAGTTCATTGTCATCTTTTTTCGCATTTTTGTTTTAGTCGCCTTCTTAGGACTTTGGGAATTGTTAACTTACACGAATGTTTTAGACCCTTTTTTCGTTTCCAGCCCATCAAGAATAATTGCTCAGCTTGGTGACATGATAGCCTCAGGAACTCTTTGGCATCACACATGGGTAACACTCTACGAAACGCTAATCGGCTTTTTTATCGCCACAGTGTTAGGGTATCTAATTGCAGTGCTTTTATGGTGGAATGAAAAGGTCAGAAAAATTTTTGAACCATACATCGTAGTTTTAAACTCACTTCCAAAGATAGCACTCGGACCCGTCATCATACTTTGGGTAGGTGCTGGAACAAATGCCATAATTTTAATGTGCGTTTTAATCTGCATTGTCATCACCACCATGACCATGTTGTCCGCCTTTGTGAATTGTGATGAAGGAAAAATTTTACTACTTAAAAGTATGAATGCAAATAAATTCCAAATTTTATGGAAACTTGTCTTGCCGTCATCTATGAAAGACTTTATATCAGTATTAAAAATCAATGTTGGCATGAGTTTTGTTGGAAGCATAATGGGAGAATATCTCACAAGTAAAGCAGGGCTAGGTTACCTAATAGTCTATGGCGGACAGATATTCAAAATAGACCTAGTGATGAGTGCGACCTTCGTGCTTTGCATTCTCGCATTTGTCATATACTCTCTTGTCAGCCTGCTTGAACGAATATATAAAAAATAGAAGTTCTGAGACGCCTAGCACCGAGGCAAGTGGATATAAATATGAAACAATCTCAGAAAAACCTAGCTCGCTGATAAGAAAAGGTAAAAAGATGGCAACAATAATTCCTAGCGCTTCGCCTTTAAACATTCCATCAACAGAAGCTTTTATTGTTAGGCAAAGAGAAAAAAGCGTTGTAACACAACCTATCAAAATGACAGAATAACAAAGAACGAAGAAAAACAGATTGTCTTTGCAAAGGAACAAAAATGGCATATCTGCAAAATGGCTAAGGCTATGCGTGCGCAAAGCAAAATTGGCAAACAAAAGAAAAGCTAAAAGAAGCAAAGCGGAAAACAGACTTACCAAAAATGTCTGTTTTTTATTTAAATCCCTCCCCGCTTTACTGACAATAAAAGTGCTGGTTGAAAAATTTAACGCCACATACAAAGGACAATAAAAGTAGCCAAATGGACTTTTGGTTTGAATGGCAAATTCAGGATTTTGAAAACATATATAAACAAGAACAGACAAAAATATAAAAACACATATAGGCATCAGAATAAGCGTCACTTTTTCAAGAGCTTTCATGCCTCTTAGAGTAATAAAAATGGTAAATGATAGAAGTATAGCGCAGAGAATTATATATAAGGCGGAATTTGAAAACATAAACAAACTTTTAAGACCTGCAAACATGGAAGCGGTAAATACGATAGAAATAAATATCAAAATCATATTTACAATTTTTAATTTTTCTAGCTTTTCTATAACAAATTTTCCTTTTGAGAGGAAAAGATAAAAAAGAAGGAAGAATAAAACGCAAGCTATTACTATATATAAATAGGAAAGCTCACCAAATCGGCTAAAAAAAACAAGAATTTCCTTGCCACTAGAAAATCCAGAGCCAACAATAGTCCCAAACAGCAAAAAGACAGTTGTCCAAACCTTTTTCATAAGAAATTTTATGTTAAAATATGAAAAAATAGACTTGTATAATTTACTATAAAATTATCTAAGAGAAAAAGTTTGGTTTATGAAGGAGCTACGCGATAGTAAAAAACAATAAAATTTACATCAAAATACACTTTTTTTGCAAAAAAAGCATAATTTTTCTACTTTTTTTGTTTGGTATTAAAAAATAAAATTGCAACAAACTAAACTTATGCACAAACGACTTTTAATTTATCTACTTATATTTGCTCTTTCAGCAAGCACTTTTGCCTGTCTTTTTCCATACCCTATATTTTCTTCTTACACTAATATCTCTGATAAAAACATGGCGGAAATTTCCAACCTAAAAGAAAGTGAAATTGTAGTTACACAAGATAACGAAATCAAAGTCCTTGCCGTTGACTGGGAAATCGCAAATGCCATATTAGAATGTTTTAAGCCATATCGCCTTATTGATATCAAAAGTGGTATCAGCATAATGATAGAACGCATTGGAGGAATTAATCACGCCGACATAGAAACTATCGACAATAACAACACCATGCTACTATATGAAATTTATGACAACAAACTCTCGTGGAATAGACGCCCTGTATACATCGAATATTTAGACAATGTTTATCTATGTGCAAGTTTATCAGGCTTCCCGCATGGCGAAAGTAAAGGAGAAAATGGATTAAACGGACACCTCTGCCTACATTTCAAAAACTCTAAAACTCATGGCAATAATCACATAGACAAAACTCATCAAAAAAATATTGAATATGCACTAAGATATAAGAATAAAATTCAAAATGTTATTTAACTTTTTACGCCAACAACCACTCATAGTTTTAGAAGTTTTAAAATTTACTTATAAATCAAAAAAACATCATAGTTATTATATTTTTACATTTTAAAACGGCGTTTCTTTATCATACAATTATAAAGCAAAATAAAAAATATAGTGTAGTATGCAAGCATAACACCACTATATCTTGTTTAATAATTTCAACATCATATCAATCTTACAACTTCATCGTCATCCTCTAAAACTCCAATTCGTTTTAGATAATATTCTTTTTTTAATCTTATGCTTTCTGCATGATTTTCTGCTCTCATAATTTCGTGCAATCCTGCATTTTTTCCGGTCAAGTAATCAAGTATGCTTTGGCTTGCTTCTTTATAAAGCCTTTTAATATTTGACTCGCTTTTAACAACTTTATTAGGTAAAGCAGTATAAATTTCTGGACAAATTTTTATAAGATTAGCACAATCTTCAACATCATAATCGTCCAATAAAACTTTTTCGTCCATGCTTTTCATGTTGACAGCCACACTCTTTCCTGTAATCTCATCAGTAACATAAAACTTGCCAACATTACCAGACTTATCATTGTATTCGCCATTTAATGAATATCTTAAAATCATAATCCCCTCGCTTTTATTATTCTACTCATATTTTATCATACATTAATGCATTTTGCAATAGGCTTTTTTCACTTTTTATCAAAATATTCAACTTTTTTTAAATATAATCCATTGGGTGGCATGGTTTTTCCGGTCAAACTCCTTTCTCCTGTCATGAAAGCTTTGACAATATTTTCTTCCCCGATTTTTTCTATTTCTAAAAGTGTGCCAACAATTATACGAACCATATTATACAAAAAGCCATTCCCTGTAATTACAAATTTGATTTTATTTCCTCGGTTTATAATTTTAAACTCATAGATTTCTCGTTCGTAACTTGAAACATTGGTGTGTGCTGAACAAAACGCCTTGAAGTTATGTTTGCCTATAAAAAGTGAAGTCGCCCTTCTCATACGCTCTAAATCAACTTTATATGGATAGTATGTTATCAGATTATAGAAAGTCGCCCGCCTAGTCTTTGAAGTGTCAACAACATATTCATAGGTTTTTCTTTTGGCGTCAAAGCGTGGATGAAAATCGGAATTTGCAAGTTTTACTTTTTTAACAACCACATCATCACTAAGGAGTTTGTTAAGCGCTATTTTGAAATTGTTAAGCGGAATTGGTGAAGATAAAGTAACCACAGCAACTTGATTTAAAGCATGGACACCTTTATCTGTCCGCCCACTTCCCTCGACAACACACTTTTCTTTTGTAAGCATAAATATTTTCTCTTCAAGCTCACCTTGCACAGTGCGTTTTCCGTTTTGTTTTTGCCAACCATAAAAATCGGCACCGTTGTATTCCACAATCATCAAAATTTTTCTTTTCATAGCGTTATTATAGCTAAAAAATTTAAAATTGTAAATATTTTTTATGCAAAATTCGCCACTCGTATTAGATAACCTCAAAATTATATTAATACTAATTTATTTTAACTTAATTACTTTATTTGTTTGACAAAAAAATCTTAAAATTTTAAAATTATTCAAAAGGAGATTATATGAAAAAAACTATTGACGGAAACACCGCAGTCGGCATGATTGCGTATAAACTTTCTGAGGTAATTCCTATCTACCCTATCACTCCTTCCTCTCCTATGGCAGAATATTGTGACGGAGAATTAAGTAAAGGAAAGAAAAATATTTTTAATAAAGTTCCAACTCTTGTTGAAATGCAATCAGAAGGCGGAGCTAGTGGTGCTATGCATGGAAGTTTGTCAACAGGTGCGCTTTCCACCACCTTCACTTCAAGTCAAGGACTCTTGCTTATGATACCTAACCTGTATAAAATTGCTGGTGAACATTTGCCCGGTGTTTTTCATATCGCCGCACGCACAGTTGCGACACACGCGCTCTCTATTTTTGGTGACCACAGCGATGTTATGGCGATAAGGCAAACAGGTGCAATTTTGTTATGCTCAAATTCTGTGCAAGAAGCCCATGACTTTGCATTAATCGCACATATTTTAGCGCTTAAAACATCCCTCCCTGTCGTTCATTTTTTTGACGGATTTAGAACTTCACATGAGATACAAAAAATTGACATAATCGATGATGAAAAGATAAAAACGCTGTTACCTATAAAGGAAATAGAAGCCTTTAAGAAAAGTGCTATGAACTCCTCTTCTCCATATCAAAAAGGCTCTTCTCAAAACCCTGATGTCTTTTTCCAAAATAGAGAAGCATCAAGCCCTAGTTATGATAATGTAACCGAAATTTTAAAAGGGATTTTAAAAGATTTCTATAAGGTTGTTGGTCGAAAATACGCTCCTTTTGAATATGTTGGCAGTAAAAACGCAGAAAATCTCATTGTTAGCATGGGTTCTTCTTGTGAATGTATTGAAGAAGTGCTTTCTGATAAAGCATTTAACGATACTGCTCTTATAAAAATCCACCTTTATCGCCCTTTTGACTATCAAGAATTCAAAAATATTCTTCCTAAAACCATAAAAACTATTATAACGCTTGATAGAACGCGAGAGTTTGGCGCACGCGACCCGCTATTTCTTGATATAACTAGCGCCCTTGCGGGAAGTGGTGTGAAAGTGCTAGGTGGACGATATGGACTTGGTGGAAAGGACTTTACGCCAAACATGGTAGCGTCTATCGTTAAAAATTTTGAAGCGAAAAAAGACAACTTCACAGTTGGTATTGAAGACGATGTAAACGCTTCGTCTTTACCAAAAACCATCTACACGCCAAAAACAAAAAATTTTCAGATGAAATTCTATGGACTTGGTTCAGACGGCACAGTTTCAGCCAGCAAAAGCACCATCAAAATATTAGGAGAAGAGCTTGATAAGTTTGTCCAAGGCTATTTTGAATATGACAGCAAAAAATCTGGCAGTTTAACAAAATCACATATTCGCGTAAGCGACACTCCGATAAAAAGCACCTACCTTGTTCACGAGTGCGATGTTATATCCATCAACAACTTTTCCTTCGTTCACCGCTACGATTGCCTTGAAGGCTTGAAAAAAGGTGGAATTGTGCTTTTCAACACTATTTTTAGCGCCGACGAGATAGACAAAGTGTTGCCTAGTTACTATAAGCGCATTTTAAAGGAAAAGGACGCAAAGGCATATTGTCTTAACGCTCAAAAAATAGCTGAATACGCTGGTCTTGGCAATAAAATCAATATAATAATGCAAACAGCACTCTTTAAAGTTTCGGGCATCATTAACTTTGACATTGCCTATAAAGAAATACAAAAATACGTCGAATTAACCTATGGCAAGAAAGGAAAAAGCGTGGTAAATAAAAACTTAAAAGCCATGGCAAAAACCGTCGAAAATATTGAAGAAGTAAATGTCAAATCTCTCACGCCGTCAGGCAGTGACATGAACACCAAAAATATTAACGACAAATTTTATCAAGAGATAATGAAAAAAATTGAACGCCTGCAAGGCGATGACATCCCTGTTTCTAAGTTTGACAAAAGAGGAATAGTGCCACAAGGCACAGCCGATTTTGAAAAACGCGGATTTGCCAGCCACCTCCCAAAATACCTTCCAGCCAACTGCATTCAGTGCGGTCAATGTATTCTTTCCTGCCCACACAACGCTATAAAAGTTGTGCTTGTTAAAGCTGAAACAATGGAAGAAGTGGAATTTAGTAAAGCTTTTGGCATGAACGGCTATTTATATCGCGTGCAAGTATCACCTGAGGATTGCACAGGATGCGGAGTTTGTGCCAATGTTTGTCCAAGCAAAAACAAGGCTCTTGTTATGCATGAAGCAAACGAAATTCTAGAAGAAGAAAAGAAAAACTATGCTTTTTGCAAAACCTTAAAAACAGAAAAAGACACTCCGTTTTCAACAGATATGCCGAAAGGCTTGCAATTTAAGGACTGTTACTTTGGCTTTTCTGGTGCGTGCGGTGGGTGTGGTGAAACGCCTTATATCAAACTTGCAACAATGCTATTCGGCGAAAAAATGTTAATCGCCAACGCAACAGGCTGTTCAAGTATTTATGGAGGCTCTTTTCCGTCCTGTCCATATTTCAAAGACGAAAACGGCAGAGGTCCAGCATGGGCAAACAGTCTGTTTGAAGATAATGCGGAATTTGGACTAGGCATGAAACTCGGCTCTAACTACACTAACCCTGACCAAAGCGTTTGGATAATCGGTGGTGACGGCTGGGCATACGATATTGGCTATGGTGGGCTTGACCATGTAATAAATGGCAACGAAAATGTCAACATCTTAGTTTTAGACACCGAGGTTTACTCCAACACAGGCGGACAAGCAAGTAAGTCAACTCCGCGTGGAGCCATGGTTAAATTTGCAAGTGCAGGCAAGAAAACAAAGAAAAAAGATTTGGTGGCTCTTGCTATTGCCTCTAAAAATTGCTATGTAGCAAGCGTCAGTCTTGGTGCTGATATGAACCAGTGCATCAAAGCATTTAAAGAAGCGGAAGCTTACAATGGACCAAGCATAATAGTCGCCTACTCTCCTTGCGTAAATCATGGTTTTGACATGTCAACCACCATGCAAGAGATGAAGAAAGCTGTGGAAGCTGGCTATTGGTCACTTGTGAGATACAATCCAAATGAAGGCGTTGTTCACATCGACAGCAAAAGCGATTTTATGAAATATGAGGACTTCTTAAATAGTGAAACGCGCTACTCGGCAATCAAGGAACTAAAAAAAGATGAGGCAGAAAAAATGCTTGAAGAGAGCAAAATGGATGCTATTGAAAGACTTAACACCTTAAATGCCTTTACAAAAAAGAGCGAATAAAGTAAAAATATTTGACAAATAATAACAACTTTATTAAAATAAAATATATTAAACATAAGAATGGAGAAGATATGGAAGATATTTTTAAATCGTGGCTCGTGGAAACACCTATCGCACATCGCGGACTTCATGATAAGACAAGCCCAGAAAATTCATTGAGCGCCTTTGAAAAAGCGGTGGAGAATGGTTACGCAATAGAACTAGATGTGCAACTTCTTGCAGATGACACTGTTGTTGTTTTTCATGACGAGTCACTGTCGCGTATGACGGGAAATGATGGTTACCTTAAATTTCTAAATAAGGAAGATTTGAAAGTTTTAAACCTTGCTGGCAGTAAAGAGCATATTCCAACCTTTGAGGAAGTTTTAAAGTTAGTGAATGGCAGAACACCTCTTTTAATTGAAATTAAAAATCAATTTAAGGTCGGCAAATTAGAACAAAAAGTCATTGATTTATTAAAAGATTATAAAGGCGAATACGCTGTTCAATCTTTCAATCCTTTTTCATTAAAGTATTTCAAACATCATGCGCCTCAGATACTTCGTGGTCAGTTATCTGGATATTTCAAAGGCGAAAAACTTGCATATATAAAGAAATTCTTGCTTAAAAGAATGTCCTTTAACAAAAATGTCAGTGAGCCAAATTTTATCTCTTATGACGCTTCCACCCTCCCAAATCGCTTCGTCAGAAAGTATAAACGCTTGCCACTGCTCGCGTGGACTGTGAGAAGTAAAGAAGAATACTTAAAAACAATTAAATATTGCGACAATATAATATTTGAGAACTTTATTCCTGAAATTTAGTAAGTAAATTTTAAGAAAATATTATTAATAATTATGATATTGCGAAAGTAGGAAAAATTATAAAATATAAAAATTATGAAAAATATAGTGTAGTATGCATTGAATACTACACTATATTTTGTCTATCAGCTATATTATCTTTAAATATCACAACCACTTCACACTGACGCTCACGGCTTAACATACAAGAATGGTCTATATTTGTCACACTAAGCCTCTATAACCATCATCCTGAATGAAGCCAAAAGATTGTGTCCGTGTGATGTCTGTCCTAGATTTTTATAACGGCAAATCTTTCTTCTCAAATCTAAATACGCCGATAATAAATGTCACAATGGCAATGCCCGCAAGAATAGCAAACTTCCATGCGAAGGCAATCGTGCCGTTTAATATGGAAACAGTATCAAACAGTGATATTATAGAGAGGAAGTTAAACACATTCATGGCGTCAATTCTCATTGCGGAAGGAACAACATTAGAGCCGAACAGTCCTAAAATTGTGCATACAAGCATGAAAATTGAAAGTCCTCCGCCGATTGACATTGAATACTTCGACCTATTGAAAATTGCTGAACACATGAAGCAATAGCCAGCAAAAGCAAACATCGTCAAAAATGCACCTAAATTAAAGAAACAAATCTCTGCAAAGTTTATAGCAAAGTTGTTTCCGCCCACAACCCAAATAGAAATGACGCTTGTGATTGTCACCATTAGGAACATGGCAAGTAGCGAAATCATAAGATAAGCCATTTGTGTGCAAGCCACCGTTCTTCTCTTTGTCGGTGTAGAAAGCACATACGCCATTGAACCAGAATCCACTTGACCAGCAAGTAGTCCATTTGCCACCATAATAACAAACACCATAGGAAGAAGTAGCCCGGCAATTCGGTAGAAGATGGAGCCGATGATTAGTCCGTAGATATCCATATTTCCAAGTTCTTCAAGCGCCTCAGCCACCTTTTCAGGTATTTGGTCGGTTATGCTTTCCACCGCTTCGTCTCTTGCCTTTTCCTTAATCTCGGTCTGTGTCATGTCAGGATATTTTTCCACATCAGAATATTCGTCAATCCAAAGCTCGTAAGTGCTTATTGCGGTATTTGCAAGCACCTTTGCAGCAACCGCATATTGCTCAGCGTTTGAGATTTCCTCTTCTGTTGGAGTTTCGCTTGTGATGAATTGATTATATGTTTGTGTATAAATCATATTGATAACATATTCGTTAGCCTCTTCTTTAAACACCTCTTCATCATAGACAAAACCCTCTTCCTGAGACTTTTGTTCATATGAAGTAATTGCAGTATTTGCAAGTTCTACTGCCTGCATTGCGTAACCCTCAGCTACGCTCGCCTCTTCACCTTGTGAAATATAAAGATTATAAGCGGTAATACCTGCATATTCAACAAAGTTGTCTTTTATTGACGCCTTCGCAGTTTCTACAAAATCTGGACTTGTAGCAGACAAATCAGGATTATCATCATAAGCCATTAATATGATATAGATAAATTGACCTAATTCTTCGTCTGACATCTCTTGAAATTCTGCTGGAAGATAATCTCCTAAACTTTTAATAGTAGCCACTAATTCATCAACCGTTTCTTCTTTTATCGAAACAAGTGCCTCGCCTGTTGGTGCTTGCCCGTTTGCTGTGGTATATTCGTTAATTTTCTGCTGATAACTTGAAGTAATCATTCCCCAAGCAAGCCCCATGTAACCTTCAAGCCCTTCGCTTTCTAATCCATCTACAAATTTAATTGATAGATTATAAGCCTCATAACTATCCACCGAATTTTCTTTGAGATAACTCTCTTGGTCAGCCTGCGTGAACACATCTTTAAGAGAATCACGAATGTCGTTGATTGCCAAACTTCCAAGCACAATAATGACAATAGCAAGCATAACGCAAGTGGCAACCGTTACGCAAACCCACTTAACCCAGTTTGCTTTCATCGATTGTTTAAAGAGTGCTTTACTAAAATGCATTTTTTCCTCCTTTTACTTCTTTTTCAAGAATATTTGTAAAATGCTTTTCAAGGTTATATTTTACTTCTGCAATAAACTTTAATTTGTAATTAGAAAGTGTTTTAAAAAGTTTATTTATATCGCTGTCATCAATCTGAACCGTAACTTGAAAATATTTTTCTTGGTCGCGAATTATTTTATATTTAAGCTTTTTGAATTTTAAATAGTCTTCCTTATTTAAAAATTCAATCTTATAGGATTTTGTTGTCGAATTTTTTAAGGCATTCACATCGGTAATATCGATAATTTTTCCGTCATGTATGAGCGCCACTCTATCGCAAGTCATTTCAAGTTCATCAAACATCTGGCTACTCATCAAAATCGTTTTGCCTCTCTTTTTCTCTTCCAAAATTAATTCAAGGAAAGTTTCACGCATCAGTGGGTCGAGCCCTGTTGTAGGCTCATCTAAAATTAAAATATCTTTATCTGCCATAAGTGCCGCAACAATCGCCGTTTTTTGCTTCATGCCTTTGCTCATTCGCTTTAAACCTGCTGACGGGTCAAGTTGTAATCTTTTAATGAGTTCGTCAGCTCTTTCCATACTTTTTAAGCCAAGAAGCTCTGCCTGTGCTTTCAGAAATTCTATGCCTGTGGTTAAATCTGGAAAAGCTATCTCGCCTGGAATGTAAGCCACATTTTCTTTAATTTTACAAGAATCCTTCCATGCGTCTAACCCTAAAACTGTCACCTTACCGCTTTTTGGCTTGATAAAGCCCATAATATGTCGAATGGTTGTCGTTTTCCCACTGCCATTTGTGCCAACAAAACCAAAAACCTCGCCTTTTGTGATAAAGAAACTTAAATCAAAAATTCCTCTGCCACCGCCGTAGTCCTTTGTGAGGTGCTCTGCTTTTATCACTTCTTCCATTTCAGCATACCTCCATAATTTTTATCTTCTTTATAGAAAGTCATAAAATACTCTTCAAGGGTCAATTTTAGTTCGGTGAAAGATTTAATCTTATACTTCACAATCTCGTCAATAAACTCATTTATCATCTTGTCATTAACAGCAACATGAACAGAAAGTTTATCTTTAAAGACATCTTTTACGCCAAATTTAACCACCAAATCTTCCTTAAATTTAGCTTTTGGAAAGGCTTTTGTGAAATTTTCTAAATCTTTTATATTATTAAATTTAATATCATATAACTTGTTTTCGTTATGCTTAATGAAGTTAGCATTGAAAATTGTGACAATTCGCCCGTCTTTAATAATCGCAATTCTGTCACAAGTCGCTTCAACTTCGTTAAACATGTGAGAAGAAAGCAATATCGTTTTTCCTCGTTTTTTCTCCTCTTTAATAAAGTCAACAAAAACTTGTTGCATCACAGGGTCAAGTCCGCTTGTCGGCTCGTCTAGAACAAGCACCTCAGGGTCATCCATGAACGCCGTCACAATGGCAAGCTTACGCTTTTCGCCCAAGCTCATAGACTTTGTGCTGACAGCAGGATTGAGGTCAAATTTTTTAAGTAGATATATCAATCTCTCCTTATCTTTTGTCCTTCTTAGGTCGCCCATCATCTTGATGAACTCCCAGCCTGTCAATCCCTCAGGCAGTGCAATTTCGCCTGGCAAATAACCCACATTAGACAAGATTTTATAATAATTATGGAAGCTTTCAAGATTAAAAACACGCGTTTCGCCCTTTTGAGGTCGAGAAAAGCCCATGATGTGTCGAATGGTTGTAGATTTACCAGCGCCATTTGGTCCCAAAAAGCCGAAAACTTCCCCTTCGCGAATAGCAAAAGACACATCAAACACGCCTCTACCATGTCCATAATCTTGCGTTAAATTATCAACTTCAATAATGTTCATGTGTCCTCCTCCACTTAATATGCGTTTATATTAGATATGATTTATTATGTAAAAAGCAATCATAAACTTTAAAACGATTTTAATTAATTTTATTATAACCTAATAATAATAAAAAAGCAAATATTAATCATAAATATACTAAAATTCTTTATATAAAATTTATTAAACTCTTAATGTAATTTTACAAACATTACAAATCTTCTTTATTTTTCTAGATAGATTTGACATTTATTCTTCTTGGTTCTAAAATATATATAAAACGATTAGGAGAAAAATATGGATAAATGGAAAAAGAGATTTATGCTTTTAACTGAGCATATCGCCACATGGTCAAGTTGTTTAAGGCGTCAAGTTGGTGCAGTTATCGTCAAAGACAAGCGCATTATGACAACCGGCTATAACGGAGCACCCGCTGGCGTTAAAACATGTATTGAGCGTGGCTCATGTATGCGAAATGAAATGAATATTCCAAGTGGCACACACGCAGAACTCTGCTACGCTGCTCACGCAGAACAAAATGCCATAATTCAAGCTGCAAAAGAAGGCATCAGCCTTAAAGGTTGCGTGTTATACTGCACACACCAGCCGTGTGTCGTATGCGCAAAAATGATTATAAATTCTGGAATAAAGGAAGTAATCTATAAAGAAGGCTACCCTGATGAATTCTCGCAAAAAATCTGTGAAGAAGCAGGTGTAAAACTTACAAAGTATAACGAGAATGAATAATTATGATTTAAAATATTACATAATACAAAAAGCTGTGCAAACTCGCACAGCTTCTATTTTTAGCCAACATTAAAAATCGTCATCTTCGTCATCTAAATCATCATCTTCTTCGTCATCGTCATCATCGTCGTCGAGGTCGTCATCAAAATCTTCGTCGTCCTCCTCTTCCTCTTCATCGTCGAACTCTTCATCAATATCAATATCGTCATCCAGCGTTTCATCAAAGCCGATATCAGTGTCGATTTCATCATCGAGCATATCGTTATCGCCAAGTTCTGTAACAGAAGCCATATCGCCCGTTTCTTCATCCTCATCGACAATTTCGTCTTCATCACGATTGAGATAGTCTTCCCAATCAGAATTAAGTTCGCCATCCTCAGTCTGATGTTCTTTTAGACAAGTCGAACACATAATTTCATCAGGCGAAATATAGTTCGTCTTGCAGATAGGACAAAGTTCAAGGTCTAAGTCGCTTGTGTATTCATCTTTCTTAGCAGAAAGCTCCGCCTTACATACACTGCAAAGTTTTTCCTTTTTCTCAATATAGTTAAGTTCACATCTTGGACATCTAATGTAAACAGGTTTTTTCATACTACCTCCTAATATCGCTACTTATTCTACATATAAAAATTGACAATGTCAACTAAATTAATCATATTTTTTATTAGTTTTCAAGTTTGCCTCTGCTTGCGATGGTCTAAGATAGAGCGGTTCAAGTTTTTCTGCCGAGATACTATCTTTCTCTTTTAAAATTTCTTTTGCAAAATTTATAAGTGAAGAGGTATCCATTTCCACGCTATCGGCGTCATCAAGCACCAAATCGCCTTTTAAAACAACAAGCTTGTCATCATGGTCTAGCTTTTCAACCATATTTTCTTTCTTTATTTTGTTACCATTTTCATCAAAACTTGCCACAAAATAGAGGTTAGAAAGAGCATTAAGCACACAAGTTATCTTTTCTTTATGATTTTGTAAATAAATATATGCCATAAGTTCTAAGGAAGTTATAGGATAAACTTTTAAATTCGTATTGACCGAACCAAGCGCCTTTATAATAGCCACACCTATCCTTATGCCTGTAAACGAGCCTGGCCCGACAACAATCGCCACTTTGTCTATATCACGAAAAAGAACATTTCCTTCTTCACACATTTCATCAATAGTTTTTAAAACGTTTTCTGAGTGCTTACTCTTAGCGTCTATCGTGCGACATAATATCTTGCCATTGTCAAGAACCAAGCCGATGTTTGCATCCATAAACGCCGTATTAATTGCAAGTAACATCTTTCCCCTCCGTCAAAGTAATTTTTCTTGAATTATCATCAAGTTTATCAATCTTTATCACAAAATCGACATCATTAATAAGTCCTTCAACATTTTCGGGCCATTCCACAATAGAAACGCCATCAAGTTTAGACTTATCAAAATATTCCTCAAAGCCGACAGCCACCGCTTCTTCCATAGAAGAAAGCCTATACATATCAAAATGATAGATAGGAAACTTTCCGTCATATTCATTTAACAGTGTGAAAGTTGGACTTGTCACTTCGGCATCGCTACCTAAATACTTTGCTAGACTTTTAACAAAAGTAGTCTTTCCACTTCCCAAATCTCCAACAAGAAGAATTACCATTGGAGGCTTAACAAGCTTGCTAAAAGCTCTCGCAAAATAATCAAGTTGCCTAACATTAAAAACATCCATTTGAATTTTCATAATTTTCCCTTAAATCTAACCTATTATATCACAACTAAAACAAAATAAATGCAACAATTTTCTATTGCGTGTCTGACTTTTTAATCTTTTTCTTTTTGTCGTAGAAATACATAAGAAGAAGTCCTAACACTCCAAAGATGACAGCTACGCCTGCACCCGCTAAAACATCCGTCAAAAAGTGTTTTCCAAGATACATCCGCGACAGCATAACTAACCCTACATAGACAACAAGCGTAAGAGTGATAAGCGCACGCGAACCTTTTTTCTTATAGATTGAAAAGAGATAGGCACCTAAGAAAATTGCAATAAGCGTAGCACATACAACATGTCCGCTAGGCATACTGAAACTTGTAACCGTGTCGCCGATGTCCACAATTGTGTCACTGACATTGAAAGGTCGCTCTCTCATTATGGCGTTTTTCATGATTGATTGCGTAAGGTAGGCAAAGCCATAAGTTAAAAGAAAGAAAAACGCGTATTTTCTTTTAAAAAACAAAAAGAATAAAACAAGTGCAACTGCTCCCACATAGCTTCCAATCAATGAAATCACTTGAAACGAAGCGTCAAAGAATGGCGTTCTTCCTGCCTGTAAAAATTCAATTATCTTAATTTCAAATCCCATAATGTTATTTTATCAAATAAACAATAAAAAAACAAATATATAAAGAAAAAGACAAAAAAATTAAGAAAATCTTGTCATTTTTTGAGATTTTTGATAGAATAAGCTTAAACTGAAGTAGGGCTTCGTGCTTATTGCGACTTCAAGTTTTTTATTTCAACTTAAAAAATAGACAGCAAGCACTTCACTCTCTTGCGATAGCATAACATAGGCAAAAACTGTTACAATGGTGGCTTTGTCACAACAATTTGTATTATTTGTGTTTTTATTCATCATACCCTATCTTAACTTTCTTTGCGACATTTCGTCTTAAATCGTCACTGATTGCCGCATAATGCTTCTTTGTTGTGTTGACATCTTTATGCCCTAAAACATCAGCAACAATATAAATATCGTTAGTTTCTCTATACAGGTTTGTGCCAAAGGTAGAGCGAAGCTTATGTGGAGTTATCTTTTTGAGTGGGGAGCTTTCATAAGCAAATTTTTTAACGATATTTTCTACCGCCCGTGTGCAAATACGCTTGTTTTGGAGAGATAGAAAGAGTGCTTTTTCCTCTTTATCAATAGGCAGTGTTTCTCTTATAGTCAGCCACTCTTCTAGCGCATATTTAACCTCATTTGGATAGTAAAGAATAGTCTGATTGCCACCTTTTCTTGTCACTTTGAAGGCATTTTGTGAAAAATCAAAATCCTCAACATTAAGCCCTACAAGCTCGCTTACTCTTATGCCTGTGCCTAAAAACAGTGTTACCATGGCATTGTCGCGAATTTTTGTGTTTTTATTGTAGTTTTTCTGCCTTTCGGTAAATGTTGTTGGAGCTTGAACAGCATCAAGCAATCTCTCCACCTCATCATTTTCTAGCCTTACAATACCCTTTGTGTGAAGTTTTGGCGTTGGAACTTTGCTGACAACATTTTTCGATATTAAATCATGGTTAAATAAATATTTAAAAAAACTACGAACGCTGGCAAGTTTTCTTGCTTTGCCGTTTTCAGTGTTACGATAAACCTTATCATCAACAACATAGTAACTTAAATAAGATAGATAACTTTCAATATCTTTTGCTTCAAGTTTATCTAAGTCGAGAAGTGTTATCTCCTCTTTTTTCTTATTGAAAATATAACGAGATAAATAGTCATAAAAAATAGCCAAATCCATAGCATAGTTTAAGCGAGTGAGTGATGAAGTCGAAAGTTCCATACCTGTGAAAAAATCATAGCAATATTCAGGCAAGTCGCTTAAATATGAGCCAATCTTTTCCATATTATTTAAATCGCGTTTTTCAAAATATGAAAGTGTTTTCATATTTTAATTATAACAAAATGACAAAAAAAAGTAAAATGTTTTCTCTTCGATACTTTGAATTAGCTATGATATTTAAAATGTGAACATCGGTCGTAATATCTCGTTTGTCAAACCATATTTTCTTAGATCCTTCGACACACTCACTTCGTTCGTGGCTCAGGATGACAGGTAATACCTGCGTTTGGTCGCTGAATTTACCCCAAAAGTGACAAGCACTTTCGGGGAACCCCGTCGGCGAAAACAAGCGAATGGTAAGACTTTTGGCGAAAGACAAAAGTCGAAATTAAGCGCAGTTGTGGCATTGCCACTATTCTCTAATCAAAACCACTTTAAGTAGCGACAGCGTCACCTCTTTGCTTACGCATTCTTAAATCAATTTTCAATTTTGCGAAGTGTAGAGCTTAGCTCGGCGAAGCACAAATTGAAAATCACTTACATGGAAGAGGACTGGGAAGAGAAACCAACGAAGTAGCCGTTAGGGAAGATATTTCTTCCCGTGTCGGCGTTAAGCGCAGTTGGTGTCTGTCCCAGTTTTCATCCAATCCACATACACCCCGTAACCCTTTGTCGGGTCAGACAAAAACACATGAGTAACCGCGCCGACAATCTTTCCGTTTTGCATAATAGGCGAACCGCTCATTCCTTGAACAATACCTCCTGTCAAACTTAGAAGCCTTTTATCTTTCACTCTAAACACCAAGCTTTTATCGTTAGCTTTCTTTTGATAGTTAGCCTTTATAATTTCAATTTCGTATTCTTCTTTAATTCCGCTAATATCAGAAACTATTGTAGCTTTGCCAGGCGTAACCGACAATCTTCCGCCTAATTTTGCTGTTAGATTTTCATCCACCAAACCGTCGACATTTTTCATCGTTCCATTTATTCCAAATTTACCATTACTAACTATATCGCCCTTGTTTTTCCCATTTTGCAAGAATAGACAACGAAGTTGCCCGGGATTATTTTTCTGTCCTTTGTTTATACCTATCAAATTGCAACTATAAACCTTGCCGCCCTTAACAGGAACGACATTTCCTCCCGCTTCATCAACAACCGCGTGACCGAGCGCTCCATATTCGCCGGTATCTTTATTTACAAAAGTCAGCGTGCCAACACCTGTTATATTGTCTTTGACAACAAGTCCAAGCTTTAAAGAATCTTTCTCCTTTAAAACTTTAACAAGCGCCCGCGTTTCTTTATTTTTTCTTAAAAATGTCACTTCTGCTTCATCGCCGACAGATAAAGCTCTTTCAATATCATCTACATCGTCAATTTTTTCGCCGTTAATTTCTGTGATTATATCACCCTCTTTTAAACAGCTTCCCGCCTCATCACTAATTACAATAACGCCATCGGTGGAAATAGAAAGCCCGATAGGAGCGCCTCCTATATAATAGTCGTCATCATCAACCATGACAACCTCTAATTTTCGAATAGGAATAAAACCAAAAAGTTTAAAAACAATCTCTCCACTTTTTGCATTTCCTGTATCTACCTTTTGATCATGCTCAACGAGTTGTCCTGTTATATAAGAGCCAAAAAGCTTATTGGAATTCGCCGATTTAATATCTTCATAGCTTGTCAAAAAATCGCCTTCCATTTGGAAGATATTGATGACAGGCATAATGATGAGCATAAGGCAAGTCATCCATAAAAAAACATATGAAATCCAAAAATTTTTCTTTTTCATATGTTTATTATCTTGCATAATGGCAAAAATATGTCTAAAACTTTGTTTTTAAAACAAAAGAATATAGTTTCATCTCCTTGCGTGCTTTCTTGTAGTCAGGATAATATCTTTCAACTTCTTTCCAAAATTGAGGTTTGTGATTCATGTGTTTTATATGACAAAGTTCATGAACAATTACATAATCTACTAGATTTGCCGGCAAAATGATTAGTTTATAATTAAGTTTCAGCTCACCCGCGGAGCTATAAGAACCCCACTTAACAGTAGAAGAACAAGACGAAATTTTGTCTATGTTAAAACCGAATTTTTGTGCTAAAAAGATAGTCCTATCCTTCAAGACTGAAAACATAGATAAATATTGATTTTTAATAGACTTCAACTTGTTATTGCTAGACAATTTTTCATAGTCGAGCCTAATATTTTTAGTTTCCATAATAGGTATAGCATTTTCATAAATTAAATTATCAAAATCAAAGCTTTTTGCAAAGTTATCTAGCATTTTTATTTTTGCAATATGTTTTTCAATCCAACCTTTTTTAGAATCTAAAAACTTTTGAATACTCATATCGGAACATTTCAAAGGCGCTTTAATTAAAATAATATTTTCCGATTTAATTCTAAGAAGCAAAGTTTTTCTTGATTCTTTAACTATTTTAATTTCCATGCTTTATATTTTAGCATGCTTTCATTTTTAATGCAAATGAATTGCAAAAATAAATAGTCATAACATCAAAATGCACATATTGTTACACCTTTTGTCATACTACACTATATATTGTGGTGTTATGCAATAAAAAATTTTTGCATAATACTATGGATTTTTGTTTGACAAATTTTTATATTAACTATATAATTTAAATAAATGGAGGTTCTTATGGCTTTTACTTCCAACGGTCAAGTGCAATATTTGATTTTAGATTCGTTATCAGAGGGGTCAAAATACGGACTAGAAATCATCGAATATATCACAAAGAAAACTCATGGAGGCTATATATTAAAAAAGCCCACTCTTTACTCGTGTCTTACTCGTCTTGAAAAGAAAGGCTTGGTGTCTTCCTCCTTTTGGGGTGAAAGCGAATTTGGTGGCAAAAGACATTACTACGCCTTGACAAATGAAGGTAAAGAAAATTTGGAAATTTTAAGAAAAGAATTTGAAGGAATTAACTTTGAAGTCTTAAATGAAAGAGAAGAGGAAGAAGAGGAAACAGAGCAAAAACCGTTATTTTTGGAGCAGAAAAATTTATTTGATTATGCTAAACCCGATGAACCAAAAGAACCTGTAAAAGTTGAAGATAAGGAAGTAGAAAATGATGTCGTTGACAATCAAATAGATTTTTTCACCTTTAAAAAGGAAGAGGAAGAAAAAGATGACGGAAAGTTCCTTGATGCCAACGAAACGCTTACTCCTTTGCAACTTGCTCAAAACAAAAAAATATACGACTCTTCCAGCGAATTAAAAAAATACCGCAGTCGCAAAAGTTTTTCAGACAACCAAATTGAAATGCCTGTTGTTTATGAGAAAAAAGAAGATGATTTTGAAGAGAAAGTGGCAAGTTTGAAAGCATCACTTCTCGCCTCAAAACAAAGCCACTATGACAATAACTATTCAAACATGGTCAACAAATCAACTGACGATGATATATTCACCAAACCTCAGCAAGAGGTGGTGGAAGTCAAAGATGACGCCACATTCATCACAGAGAAACTTGACTATATACCTTATCAAAAGCGTATTACCCCGCCTAATATTGAAATCAATGTTTCAGATGAAAACTTACCGGCGCCTATGCGTGACAGCAAGTTAGAACCAACTTACAATGACATGGTATCTAAAATCATGGAAAAGAAGGCTGAAAAAGCCGAAAATCAAGAAGTTAAGGTGCAGAAAGTTGAACGCGTGACAAATACTTTTGCAGACTATGAAGCGCTGAAAAACTATTATAATAGCCATGGCTTAGAGTTTAAAGAATACAAGCGCACCGTTGTGGAACGCAAACATAACACCAATTTCCTTAAATTCATCTCTTCAATAATCTTGTTTGTTCTTTCAGCCATAAGTTCTGCACTAATTTATTGGATAGCAAGTGCCACAGGCAATCTCATGCCTACTTCTAACTTTTTATACTACACAGTGCCTGCGCTTTTCGCCGTTTATGCAATAATACTTTTCATTAGATACAAATGCGTTGTCAGTCGAAAGGCAACTTTAAAATACAATGCAATAATAAATTTTGTCGTATTTTTGCTGGCGTCAGTTATTGTGTTTGTCCTAAATATTTGCTTTGGCATGACAGCTGAAACCATGGCAAGCTACCTTACTTCGCTCCTCGTTCCTATCTGCGCCCTACTAATCGTGTTCCCTATTAATTACTACACAACTAAACTTATTTATAAAAAATATGCAAAGTAAAAGAAGGTTAACTCACCTTCTTTTGTCTTTTTACAAGCATGAAAACAATGTCAAAAACTATAAATATTGCAAGTATTATAAGCGAAGCAAGAAGTATTAACAAAGTGGAATTTTCAAAAAGAACACAAAGTAGCGTTATCGCAAGGCAAGATATGAATTCTCCAATAGCTATTGCTATAAAAGCTTGATAGATTTTTAGATTGCTTAAACCTGCAATCAAACTTCCGCTATACACCCCGGTTAGAGGTAAAGGCACTGCCACAAAAAGCGCAAGCGAAGAGAGTTTATAGAAAGTTTTTGATTTTGAAGAAAGTGCTTCTAATTTTTTATGGTATTTACTTTCTGCATAATTTATTAACTTGTCACAAACGAAGCCACTTGTTCGATTTTTAATCTTTCTGACAATAAGTATAATAAAAATACTAGGAAGCATTGAACCTATATATGCACAAATGAACGCAACAATTGGCGATAATGTTGCCTCACCCCAAATAGCATAGGAAAGTCCAAATGGAATAGCGATTTTGCTTTCAATGGTCGGAATAAGCGCCATAAGTATAACCGCCAAAAAGACACAACCAGAAAAATTATCTACAAAAAACTCGACCATATTCTTCTCCCTGTATCATCATATGCTTGAAATTTATAAAAAATACTATCTTAAAATTAAAAATCTAACTTGTGTAATGGCAATTAAAGATTTTGTTTTAACATTTTTTTCTAATCAATATATAATGATAATGGAGGCACAAAATGAAGTATTCAACAAAATACTGTCAGGGCGATTGTGTTAATTTACGCCCGTGTTGTCCCCCTCCTTTTTGTCAACCATATATTCCACCTTGTCCGAACTGTGTAAGAGAGCGAACATGTTGTCAGCCCAATAATGATTTAACAATGTTCCTCATTGGCTATATGATAGGACAAAACTCTCAGCGATAACATATACAAAAGAAGAAAGCTATAACAACAAGTTATAGCTTTTATTTTTATAAATTAGAATTGAATTTCTATTATATTCAAGATTATAGAAGTTAAAATATTGAAAATAATAGAAAGCAAATATATTATAAAAATTTACGAATAAGACTGTCCTTAGTTTTAGAATAAGGTTGATAACGAATTGGCAAATCGATAGAAGGGCTCTTTTTAACAATACTTTTCTCATGTGAGAACAACATGAAACTTCTCTTACCATGATAAGAACCATATCCACTATATCCAACACCGCCAAATCCCATTTTTGTAGTCGCAAGGTGAATAATAGTGTCGTTTATGCAACCTCCACCGAAAGGCACAGTGTTTAGAAATTTGTCGATAGTTTTTTGATTTGTTGAAAAGAGATACAAAGCCAATGGCTTTTCAAATTTTGATATAACAGAAGTTGCTTCTTCAATACTTTCAAATGTCAACACTGGCATGATAGGCCCAAAAATTTCTTCTTTCATGCAAGCATCGTCAAGTGTCACATTATCTAAAATTGTCGGAGCTATCTTTAAACTGTTTTCATCACTTTCACCGCCAAAGCAAACCTTATCTTTATCAATAAGTCCACATATACGCTTAAAGTGTTTTTCATTGATTATCTTGCCATAGCTATCATTTTTCAAAGGTTCAGAGCCGAACATTTTAACAATTTCAGCCTTAAAATACTTTAAAAATTCATCTTTTACACTTTTTTCAATCAAAAGATAATCAGGCGCAACACAAGTCTGACCTACATTCAAAAATTTTCCAAATGCAAGACGCCTTGCACTAATCTTTAAATTAGCAGTTTTATCAACAACGCACGGACTTTTCCCACCTAACTCCAAAGTGACAGGTGTTAAATTTTTTGATGCCTTTTCAGCAACTAATTTGCCAACATTCACACTGCCTGTGAAAAAGATATAGTCAAAGCGCCGTTCTAGTAACGCTGAATTTTCTTCGCGACCTCCTAGAACAACAGAAATGTAACTATCATCAAAACATTCACCTAGCACTTTCTTAATTGCTTGCGAAGTGTTTTTAGCGTAACTAGCAGGCTTAACTACTGCACAATTTCCTGCACTGATTGCACCAATCAATGGGTCAATGGCAAGCATAAATGGGTAATTCCATGGCGACATAACAAGTACCACTCCAAGAGGCTCTTTAACTACAAAACTTTTTGATGGAAACTGAGCGAGAGGAGTTGCGACTTTATCTTTTTTCATCCATTTTTTAAGATGACGAATAGCATATCTAAGTTCGCTTAACACCATACCAATTTCACACATGTAACTTTCTGTCGCACTTTTTCCTAAGTCCAAAGAAAGCGCTTCCATAATTTCTTTTTCATTTTTAATTATTGCTTCTTTTAGTTTTTTCAAAGCATCTAATCTAAATTTATAAGATAAAGTAGCACCTGTTTTAAAAAATTTTCGTTGTTCTTTAACTATGTCTTCAATCATAATATTTCCTTTTAATTAATTTTTGTATTCCATTAATTATTTGGTAACAAATCAAAATAAATTTCCTTTAATTCCTCTTTACTCATCAACCTCGGCACAGGATAGAGAGGATTTGCCTCATGCTCTGCGTGCTTAGAAAGTTTATCTATATCTTCTTCCTTTAACTCTTTTATTTTATCAGGAATTTCAAAATGTTTATTAAGTTCTTCAATATAAGAAATAAATTTTTTTGAAGCGATTTTTATTTTATCATCTTTTAACGCAACACCAGAAATTTTAGCAAGTTTAGCAAGTTTTCTCTCTGCGCTTTTGCCGTATTTTTTTAACACATAAGGTAAAATTATGGCGTTGGCAAGCCCATGAGGAGTTCCATATTGTCCACCAAAAGAGTGTGCAATAGCATGCACATATCCAACATAGGATATTGTAAAGCTCACCCCCGCATAATATGATGCTTTCAACATATTTTCTCTTGCTTCCGCATTTTTAGGTTCATCATAGCATGTCTTTAAATATTTGACAATAAGCTTAACCGCCTTCTCTGACATCTTTCGTGTAAGGCTTGTCGTTGAATGACCTATATATGCCTCTACTGCATGAGTTAGAGCATCCATGCCTGTGGTTGAAGTGATACTTTTTGGCAAGTTAACAGTTGTTTTATAGTCTAATACAGCATATTTTGGTATCAATGGAAAACTGTTAATTGCGTATTTATCATGAGTTTCCGCATCGGTTATGACGGCAGCAAGCGTAGTTTCACTACCCGTTCCCGCCGTGGTCGGCACAGCATAAAGAGGAGGCAATTTTTTTCTGACTTTTAATAGACCTTTCATTTTTGTTATACTTTTCTTTGGATAGACATGTCTTGCTAGTATCACCTTAGCCGTGTCCATGACACTGCCTCCGCCAAAAGCAATTATGCCAGCGCACTCGTTTTCGTTATAAATTTTAAGCCCCTCCTCAACCATATGCGTGGTAGGATTTGGAAGAATATTATCAAAAATGAATAGTTGAATTCCCGCCTTATCAAGCTTTTCTTCAAGTTCTTTTGTTAAACCTAATCCTCTTATCGACCTGTCTGTTACAAGAAGCACTTTTTCAAGTTTTTCTTTCTTTAATGAGTCTATAACCTCCTCCATATTCTCTAAAATTTTAGGTTGTCGATATGGCAAAAATGGTATCATAACATGGAAGCATTGCTGAAAAATTCTGCAATACATCTTTTTAAAAACACCCATCTCTTTGTCATCACGACCACTATAAGTTATTGAGATAGCAAGCAACACTTCGGCAGGATAGTAGAAAGTAAGACACATTATGTCGAAAATTCTCGAAACACCTCCAAAAACATTAAAAAGTAGCATTAAATCGGAGAGGAAAAACAGTAAACTCCCAAGCATTATCAAAAGATTTTTGTCAAAATACTTTTTCGTAAATAGATTTGAAATACTTTTCCCTAGCATGAACGAAATGATAAATGCATATACGATTACAATTGGTAGCATGCCATTAAAATCAAAAATTTTCGGAACTAAAATGAGGATTAAGGCTATACCGAATATTGAAATAGAAATTAGTAAGTCGCGAAGGTTAAGCTTATAGAGCATCGAATAACTAACAAAGAAAAATATGTGACCTATCGCAAACAATATAGCGCCTATCATAAAATAGTCTATAAGCACAATGTCGCCTAGGCAAGCAAAAATAAGAGCAGTAAGCATAAAGTATTTAAAAAGTTTATTCCTTTCTTTGCCCATAAAAAAAGCAAAAACAAAATTCAATAATCCAAGCCCAACAAAAAGCACGCTTGCGGTGGTTTTATAGATGTATGGTTGACCTAGCACTATGAACGCTATATCTACCGCAATGATAGCAACTGCAAAAAATAGATTTAACCAAAATAAAGCCTTTCTTTTATCCATAATATACCTCATTATTATTTTATCATTTTATACAATAAAATACAAACGAATATATTTAATATGATAAAAGAAAAACTTAAAAAATTTAAGTTTTTCGCTTTTTTTAATTAAAAATCAAAATTGTTATAGACCAAGAATCAATCCTGCTTCTTTTACGCCCCAAGCCCTCTTATTGTTTTTAGGGTCGATATATTTTTTGTTTCTTTCAAGCTCTTCTTTTAAATATTTTTGATATGCAAGTTTGTCATTGACATTATCATACATGAATTTAATATATTCTTCATTAAAATCAAACTCATTCATATCATTGAATTCTTTTAAAATATTGCTTTTTATTCTTGGAAAATAATGCTTGAAACTCTTTGCAAACTCCTCGCCGGATTTTGGAGTTGCCCAATTATAAGGTAGCTTTTTGAAAACATAGCTTGTATTGGTTGGCATAAACAAGAAAACATGCATATTATTAGATGTCAACTTTGAAGCAAACACATCCGGAACCTCATACGCCGTGCGAAAGACAAGGTAGACACCGTCCGCCTTTAAATCACTAATTGATTTTTTAACATCTTCATAAAGTTTGCTATTTTCACCATCAAATTTAGAAAAATCAAATTCTTTATAAAAATCATCAAAGCCAAAGCACTGACTATTTAAACACTCATTAATAAACGATTTCCAACTCTCTTCATCAACATCGTTAACAAAATTGTTATATCTATTTAAGTTATTCATTTCCTCTCCACTTAATCGTATTAAAACGCTCTATCATTATAGCATACAATTATTTTTTTAGCAATACCCTTAGTTTAGATTTATCTATATTTATGTCATTTTTTGTCAAAAGGACAATGTTCGGCTTACCAACCATAGCGCGCATAGCATAATCATTGATTTCCTCAAATGTAATTTTTTCAAATTCACGCGTTTGCTTTTTTGCCCTTTTACCACTCAAAATATTGCCATATACACTATAAATATCTAAAAAATTACGAGCACGATTTAATAAAGAAGTAGCATCAAGATTATATCTATCAAAATATCTTTTGTGCTCGAGGTCGAAAATATTGCGCGATAAACCATTTGATTTAACCTCTTCAATAAATTCAAGAAGTAAGTTATAAATAAGTTCGACTTTATCATGCGCACACTCTATTGTAAAATTTGTTGTTAAGTCTTTAAAATCTTGATAAAGTCTCATAGAAACGGCATAGCACGAGGAATTTTTCACTCGGAATTTTTCAAAGGCCATAGAAGAAAGAACATTTCCTAGAATTGTTTTAATATAACCTTCGCGCCTTGTCAAATATTCATTCGCCTCAGCATACTTCCATTCTACCTTCAAAAGTGATTTTTGCGTCTCGACAGGCTCCTTTTTTATAAAAACATTCTCCTTGATAGGCATACTGTCATTATAACCAAAACCAAGTTTACCGCTTGGCTTCAAACGCCCTTGAAGATATTTTTTGCAAGCGTTTTTTACCTGCGAAAATTTCACATTGCCAACGACACTAACTATGATATTTTCAATAGAAAAATATGTATTTTTAAAATCTAAAACATCTTGCATAGTTAATTTGCTAACACTCTCCACGCTTCCAGCAACAAGTTCTTGTTCCATATATTTAAAATTTTTTTCTTTTCTTGTGTTTTTAAACATAAGCTCGAAAGCTTGACTGTTGTTCGTTTTTCGTTTTGTGATAATTTCTTGTAAAACTATCTCTTTTTCCTCTTTAAATTCTTTTTCAAAATCTGTAAAATTTGTAAAACTTGAAGTCAAGTTGTCCATCAATTTTTCAAAGTCGTTTTTGTTGCAAAGCCCTAAAAACATCATATTATTTATGCCGGTCATTGCGTTACGATATGGATATAGACTGAAACTGTCATATAACTCTTTTTTTGTAAAAATTTCATTAGAGCAGTTACATAGGCAATGCTCAGTCAAATGTGCAAGCCCCTGTTGCCCCTTTCCTTCGTTACCAGAACCTGCGTTAAATTTAATCGCAACCGCCACCCCACTTAAAGTTTTTGAGCGAGCATAAATAATTTTTAAACCGTATTTGGTTGTTATAAATTTTCTCATATATACCTCTTAGATGTAATTATAAGTTTTAAAACATGAAAAGTCAATATCGTTATTATGTATAAAATTTAAAAATGTATTACACGCAATCAACCCTTCTTTTTTTTCTAATTGAAATAGTTAAATTCAACAAACTTACTTAATAAAATAACCATTGTGATATTTAAACACAACAAACGCCAGCAATTTCTACCACCCTGAGCTTTTACCTATAAGATTTATTTGTAGCCCAAAGCCTCTATCTGTCATCCTGAGCTTGTCGAAGGATCTAAAAGGAAACGGCTTGATTTATGAGATTCTTCGACGGCGGTCACTTCGCTCCCTTGCTCAGAATGACATCGGTAAAAACTGCACTCTTGCTCCTTTTCCCCAAAAGTGTCACTTTCGGAAACCCCACTTAGAATTTAAGAGAACGCAGTTTGATTTATATGATTCTCCCAATAATTTAACACCACTTTTATGATATTTAAAAATTTAATTGACAAATCAAATAAAAATATTTATAATAAATAAAGGTTTTTGATTTTAAATCAAAAAAAAGATTTTGTTTAATAAAAATATCATAAATCGCAAATTTTTTAAATTAAACTTTAAACATTAAGAGGAAAAATTTTAAACAAGAATGTATGCTGATGTGGCTCAGTTGGTAGAGCAGTTGATTCGTAATCAACAGGTCGCGGGTCCGAGTCCCGCCATCAGCTCCATAAACAAATATAGTGTAGTATGCAAAAGACTACACTATATTTTTATTGTGACTATAAATTCAACCTAGTCGCGACTTAAAAAGGTTTAGATTGATGATTAAATATATAAAATCATCCACAACTTTTATTTTTTCTTTTATTTCTTATTTCCGCTAGGTTCTTTATTATTTCCGCCAAGTTCTCTCATTCTGAGCAAAGTAGCGGAACGCTACGCTGTCAAAAAATATCATAAACCAAGTTTATACTTGTCATGTTGAGCAAGGGAGCGTAGCGACCGTCGTCGAAGAATCTCGTAAATCGGCGTTATGCGTAGTTGGCGTCTGTCCTAAATGCAGGCGTATTCCGTCATTTTAACAGCAAACTGCACGCCGAACAGGTTGTTTGCTTTATACTGCACCCTGTCGCCGTTGGCGTTCATGCAGTAGATGTGATTATAGCTTTTCCCTAGGTCGCGTGTAAAGTATAGCGTATCTTTGCCGTTCGCTCTAAGGTAGTCCCTCGCAAGGTCTGAAAACTTGATTTTCCCAAGCTTTTCCGTTCCGTTTTTGTTTGTTGTAAAATTCGAAAGCTCTTCATATGACGCCACAAACATGTTGCCTGAATAACTCTTCGCAGTGCCATTTAGCGAAGTCGAGCCAAAGGTCGGCATATTCTTACTTTCGCTTACTAGATATGTGACATCAAATTGATTTTTCATAAGCTCAGTCACGCTTTCAGAAGAATAACCCGCTCCCGCTCCGATGTAACTATCTGAAAACGCGTCAACATAGACTATCTCCGCCATTACAGCAAGCGTATCGGTTGTTGTGCCGTAGCCCGTTGTTTGACTTGATGAATATACCAATCTCCACCTTATCGGCATAACCTCATACCAATTGTTGTTATACTGACAATATTCTTTTCCGCCATACCCCCTCGACTGCAAAGACAAGCCTGCAAAGTAGTAGGTTGTGCCGGTAGTGGAAGAGGAGTTAATGTTTGATATGAGCGTGCTGTCCGTCACTTTACTTTGTGGCATAAATCCGTTTTCAATATACCAATACCCGCCCTCTTCGTCATAATAGGCAGGATTGTTCGCCTTCCACTGAGCGTAAAGAATGACATCCGCTGTGGTAAAGGTGTTGCTAGCAATAATCTTGCCTGTTGAGTCTATCAGTCTTGTTCCACTTATTTCCGATGTATAGAAACCGTTGAAAGTATAGCCCGCCCGAGTTGGCAAGCTTGTTAAGCTTGTGATTGGACTACCTGTCGCCGAACTGTTGACATAAAAACCATTTCCATATTTAACCCAAATTTCTTGCGTGCCACCACTGCCACCGTTTGCGTCTAATGTAATAGAGTAAATACCAGCCTTCCAAATGGCATAGAGAGTTAGCCCAGCACCCTCTGAATATGCATCTCCTGCGTAGAAATTTAAACCTGTGCCGTCTGACTTGGTGTTCCAATGAGCTATCTCATAGCCCACTCTTGTGAATAGGTCATAGCCCGCAATCACAATCTCCTGCCCGCTAGGCACTTGCTCAGTTATTACCTCATTTTCGCCATAGTTAGAATTGTATGATATATTAACTGAGAAACCTTGCAAGATAGGGTAACCGTCGTTAGCACTCGGCACAAGCGACCAAACCTCCTCAAAATCCCATGGATATTCACTATTCCAATTAGAAGTATCTTGATACCAACTTAAACTTTTGGCATTGACAATCAAATTTTCGTCCTTTGACGCCCCAGTGTTAGAGGAAGGACTACCAATACCATACGAGAGCGTGCAGTTTCCACCATAATAGCAGTTATCGATTGTGGAATTATATCTATCATATCCCAACACTCCGCCAACATAGTCACTCCCAGTTACAGAGCCGGTGCTATAGCAGTTTCTGATGTAAGATCTATAAGCACCCCCCACCACTCCGCCGACATAATTTCTACTACCAGTTACAGAGCCAGTGTTATAACATTTGGTGACTGTGGAAGAATCAGCATACCCCTCAACTCCGCCAATATAGTATTTTCCACTTACAGAGCCAGCGTTGTAGCAGTTGGTGATTGTAGAAGAATAAGCATGCCCCACAACTCCGCCAACATATTCCCCTCCAGTTACAGAGCCAGCGCTATAGCAGTTTGTGATTATGGGATTTTTATAAGCACTCCCCACAACCCCACCGACATAATTACTACTACCAGTTACAGAGCCAGTGTTATAGCAGTTGGTGATTATAGAATCATCATAAACATCCCCCACAACTCCGCCAATAAAGTAACTTCCACTTACAGAGCCGGTGTTATAGCAGTTCTCGATAGTGGAATAATCGCTAGCATACCCCACCACTCCGCCAACATGTTGATTTCCCTGCACATATGAGTCGATTATGCCGACATTCTCTATAGCCGCTTTATTTGTTGCTGACTGACCTCTAACATATCCAAAAAGCCCTTGATAACTATATCTCGAACTTGAACCTGCCTCTGTGTATAAACCAGAGATTGTGAAGTTTCCGCCGTCATAAGTGCCAGAAAAATAATAGGATGACGAATAACCTATCGCATCCCAGTAGTGCGCAGATAAATCTATGTCCGCTGTTTGAACATAGTAAAGTGACTTGTATGTAGAATTTGATGAAGATGTGTTTATTAAATATGATAGATACGCTAATTGTCCCGCTGTGGCAATTTGATAAGGATCGCTTTCTATTCCACTACCACCAGCAAACGAGTCGGCGTAATTTCCAGCATCTGTCCAAAAATCAGTGTTTGTCGGTGCGTTTTTCTCTAATTCATTTTCAGAAGGTGCGTTCTCCCCCCCCCGGTATTATCGCTGATATAGGAGTTTGAAAGTAATACTGTTCCGCCAGCGATGGAACAACCCACAAAAAGGAAGGAAAATAGACAAACTAAAACTCTTTTCATTTTCTCGCTCATACAAACTCCTTTATTATAGAGTTATTATAATAAAAAATGTCAGTTTTACAAAATGATTAGCGCATTTTATTAAAAAAATTTTTAATTATGATTATTTTTTCAAGATAAAATCAAATGTTTTTATTAATTTATTACTATTATTTTTGCTTAAATTTTTTTCAAAAGTGCTTAGATAAATTTAACTTTTCAATAATGCTTAATTTTTTTGTTTCCCAATAATTTAACGCCATAAATCAATCTACCTAAACTAAAATGCTTGCATTTTTTTTACGCCTATGATATACTTAGTGCGTCAATAACAAAAACTATTAATCATCCAAACATCTCTAAAAACATTCGACAAAGCCAAATTTAAACCTCTTTTGACCTCATAGTAAAACTGGATATTACGGTCCCCTCCTAAGGGATTGTTCTGGGTTCGAGTCCCGGTGGGGTCACCATCAAGATTTAAAAATATTTAGATAATAAGAAGCAGGTGAACGCCTGCTTCTTATCTTATTGTGTTCAATTTATAATCTTTAAATTATAATTATTTTGTATTTTAAGACGAGTTATTAAAATTAAAAACTTACAGAGTAATAAAAGTTACGCTCTAAAATACTCACTTTTATTTAATTTCAAATATTTTTTATTTTAACTTAATAGTTATAATTAATATTATTTATAAAACGCTGTGGCAAGTTGGTCGCAACGATTGTTTAGAATGTTATCGCTGTGTCCTTTGACTTTGACAAACTCAACAACTCTTGCACTAACTAGCTCTGAAAGTTCTTTCCAAAGGTCGACATTTAAAACTTCACTACCTCCTGCCGTTCGCCAACCATTTCTTTTCCAATTTGCGAGCCAATTTTGGTTAAAAGCGTTAACAACATAAGCGCTGTCACTATAAACTTTCACCTTTACATTTTCCGCCGTCTTTTCTAAGCCAACAATAACCGCCATAAGTTCCATGCGGTTGTTTGTAGTTTCATCTTCACCACCAGAAAACTCTTCTGCCTGACCGTCTTTTTTAATGTAAATCCCGCCGTATCCACCTTTCCCAGGATTGCCAGAGCAAGCACCGTCAGTATAAATCACATCGCACTCTTCCGCATACTTATGATAATCAATATTATTTGTTTTTTCGTCTTCAAAATAAAGCTCTTTTGCGATATCTTCTAGCGCCTTTGTCTGTTTTCCTAAATCTTTCCAAACTTTAACTCCATCATTATCTTTTCTTGGCAAAATATGAAAATGAAGATGCATAACAGATTGCTCAGCACTTGTGCCACTATTATTTATGATGTTGTAACCACTATACCCCAAGGAAATAAAGTGGTCGCCAATTTTTTTCACACTTGCAATAATCTTTCCTAAACTACGCGCAGGGCAATCAATAACATTAGTGTAATGTTTTTTTGAGACAACAAGCGTATGCCCATAGACATCGTTGGCAATATCTAAAAACGCATATACATTATCATCTTCATATATTTTATACGATGGCACTTCGCCTTTTACAATCTTACAAAATAGACAATCTTTCATAGAACCTCCTTTCAAGATATATTCATATTTTAACAAAATTAATTTAACAAATCAAACAAATTCTTTAATTTTAAAAATATTTATTAAAAATCTGAAACAAAAAATATAGTGTATTATGATATGCATACTACACTATATATACAAATTTTCCCAATAGCAAAAGAACCTAGCGGAAATAAGAAATAAAAAAGAAAAAATAAAAGTTGTGGATGATTTTATATATTTTATTATCACGCCTATACTTGTCATTCTGAGCAATGACATGAAATGTCCGTCGTCGAAGAATCTCAGAAACCAAGTATATCTTTTTAAATCCCATGTTGGGGACCCCGAAAGTGGCACTTTTGGGGAAGAGGAGCAAACAAACGAATGGTAAGCGGGTTTGGCGTTCATGCCGAAACGCGAAATGAAGTGCAGTTTGCGACGCGGATCAGGATGACAATATGGACTTGTTTTCTACGCCCTCTCTTATTTATGATAGGATTTTCCATTGATAATCGTAAAAGCACGGTAAAGTTGTTCTAACAGCATTATTCTAAACAAATTATGCGGAAAAGTCATTTTCGAAAAGGAAATCTTTTGCTTGCAAATATTTTTAACCTTATCACTGACGCCATAGGACCCACCTATAATAAAAGTTAAGCTGGAATGTAACATGGAAAGTTTTTCGATATTTTTCGACAAAGCTTCGCTCGACATACTTTCGCCACCAATATCTAAAAGAATAGGGTAGCCAGAAATATGTTTCAAAATCTCCTCGCCCTCTTTTTCTTTAATTAGCTCTATGTTTTGAAGTTTGTTGAACTCTTTTATTTCTGTCACCTTTATCTTGCAAAAGGCTGATAATCTTTTAAGATATTCACTTTCCGCATCGACAGAAAATTTTTCTTTTAAATTACCAACTGCCACAATCGTTATGTTTATCATATCACACCCCAGATAAAGGTAAATATTGTCACGATTGACGAAAGGACAATGGTGGCAATTAAAAGTGCCTTTGAAGTAAAGTCCATTTTTTCTTTTTTATGAGTTACCACGACAGCGTCAGGATGCTCTTCAAAAAAATCTTTTAGTTTGTCTATATCTTCAAGCGCCTCTTCTAGTCCCACTTCTTCGCCCTCATTTTGGATTTTATCTATCTCATCAAAATAGGAAAATTTGGTAAACAGCTCATCAAGTTCCTTTTGCCTTTCGCGAAAACTGTCTTCAACAGACACTCTGAGTAGCATACGCGTAAGAACAAAAAGAAGAACGACAAGAACTAGCAAAACAATGAACATAATTAAGAATCCAACAACCGGATTAGAAGCGGTAAGTTTGCTTAACTGTTGGAAGATACCACCCGTTACCACATCCTTTTTAGTCAAGAAAGACAGCACAGTGCCTATGCCGTTATTCATAAAGTGAATTATCATGCAAGGATAAATTGAGTCTGTCACATACACAACAAAGCCAAGGAAAAAACCGATGAGCGAGGCATAGAAAAATTGTTCAATGTTGAGATGAAGTAAGCCAAACAATAACCCATTCAAAAGTATGCACTTTTTCATACCTAAACATCTTGTGCCGTTTAAAAGCATACCTCGATTTAAATTTTCTTCGCAAACAGCTGGCAAGATTGCTGTGAAAATAAGTCCTAAGACAAGAGTCCAACCATTTACCTCACCGCTTGAAGAAGTATAAGGTGATTCATAGCCCACACTGTCTAAAATTGCATAAAAGAAACTTGAAACAAAGACATTTAAAAAATATATAACCACTCCTAAGCCGATGGCAATTACAATCACTTTAAAGGAAACCTTTTTATAGTTAAAGTCTTCAAAAGTGGCTTTAAAGGTCTTTTTTGTCATTGACTTATAGGTGATTATGGAAAATAGAAACAAAATTCCTATTTGCATAACAGCATTAATTATATATGTCCCAGAAGAGCCTAGGAAAGAAAATAGTCTGAAATGATTTAGCATACGAACTAAAACAAACAGGCAAACAACAATAAAATATATTAAACTTGTCGAGCTAATTGATTTCTTTTCCAAAATTTTCTCCTACAAATATTTTACTATCAAATCACGGCATTTATAACTATAACAGCCGTTGATATTAAAATTCCAACATATAATAAAAGTGGTAATTTGCCAACTCTCATTAAGTTTGAAGACTCCTCACCCTCCTCCTTGGCTTCTTCCACTTTCTGCTTTTTGAGATAAAAATAATAAAAGAGGAAAAAGAACGAACAGATAGCCACTGCAAGCAAAATTGAAACCACAATATAGACTGCGCCTATCTCGTTTGGCAGAGATAGCGCCTTTATGTTAATCAAAAATTGAATAGTCAAAGTTGTGATGTTGTTAAATAGGTGCATAATCATGGAGTAAAACAAATTGCCCGTTTTGATGGTCACAACACTAAAAGCAATGCCCATTATAAAAGGATAGATAAATTGACTAATGCTTTGATGAGTTAATGCAAACAGCAAGCTTGAAAGAAAGATTGCGCCTATTTTCCCTATGCCACGCGCAAAACCATTCAATATCACTCCTCTAAAAATAAGCTCCTCTGAAAAAGCCGGAATAATGGCAAACAAAAGAATATTGAGTAGATACCACCAAAAATTATCAAGTGGAATAGGAAGATTGGTGCTTTCAATTCCGATAATATCAAAGAGCTTGCCGAAACATCCTTCAATTAATCCATAAAGTCCAATCACAAAAAGTATGCCAAACAGCGCGCAAAGAAGAGTTGTTGTGATATTTATTTTTTTTACACTTAACTTGCAAGCAGAAAAACTTATTTTGTTTGCCTTATTGTAAATAAAAAACAAACAGACAAAAGTTATTTGAGAAATAAGGCAATAAGGTATCGTAAACCATAGACAGTTTTCATATAGATATGTTAAAAAGCTGACCTCTTCTGAAAACTCAACCCCTACTGCGCTGGCAATTCCGTAGCCGATGTAAGCAAAAATTAAAGAAAATAAGATAGGCAAGAGAAAGGCATATAAAAAAACTTTCGCAGTATCTGCGGTTGTGTAAAAATTGCGTCTTGAAAATTGTTTTACTTCATTTTCTTCCATGTTAGATATGATAACATATTAGCAGAAAAAATACAAACATTATTTGACTTAAATTTCAAATTATACTACTATATTGGTATGAATAGATTTATGGAACTAGCTTTAAGAGAAGCTAAAAAAGCAGATAAAAAGAAAGAAGTGCCTATCGGCGCGGTTATTATTAAAAATGGCAGAGTTATCGCCGTAGGCTTTAACAAGCGCGAAAAAACTAAAAACGCCATTAATCACGCAGAGATTATTGCTATTAAAAAAGCTTGCAAAAAACTTAAAGATTGGCGTCTTGAAAACTGTGAAATGTATGTCACCTTAAAACCTTGCCCTATGTGTGCAGGAGCGATTTCTAACGCTAGGATTAAAAAAGTTTACTATGGCGCAGAAGAAACAAATTGTGCCGACAATCTATGTGAACAAATATTTTCAAGCACTCGACTTAATCACAAAGTGGAACTAGAAAAAATGGAAGAATATTCTTCCATTTGTGCAGAAATTTTAAGCAATTTTTTTAAAAAACATAGGCAAAAGAAATAGTTACGCCTTAATTAACACCATGTAGATGTTAAACTCTGTCACATCCGTCGTTACAGTTGATAAGGCATCGACACACAAGTTGCCATTTCTCCAAACTAGATTATAATAACCATTTGAGCCTGCATAAATTCGGACAATACTTCCGCCGTCAACTTCCACAAACTCATAAGACTCCGGCTCTTGATTGCCAAAATTGACCATAACCGTTATTTTACCCACCCACCGTTTAAATTGTCAAGTAAATTCAAAAAATATTAAAAAAGGAACATTCATAGTTCCTTTTAATAATCTCACAACAAATCCATAAGTTGCTTATTAAATTCTTCTTCGGTTATCAAGCCCTCTTCTTTAAGTTTTCTAAGTTCTTCCACTTTTCTACGCTTTTCGTCACTAGCTTTTTCTTCCGCTCTTTCCTCGTGCCTAATTTCTGAGGCTGAGTTGATAATTATGATATCTGGAATGAACATAGAAATGAAAAGTAGTAGCCATGGTATCCAACCGCCCGCAAAGATGACTATTATTAAACCAGCGATATAATATTTTTGCGAAGTTCTGAAATATTTGCCTTTCTTTCTGACCGAGTAAATCAAAAGAATACTTGCAATTATTCCTGCCACCACTTCGATAAAGACGAAATAAATGGAATAATAAGAAATAAGAAGAAGATAATTGCCTAAGATATTGATATAATATTCAGGGTCAACGCAATATAATATAGCAACCACAAGGTTAGCAACCATGTTGATAAGATTTATAATCGCCGAACTTAAAATCAAGTTCCTTTTAGTTTTGTTCATTTTGCCTCCATATAAGCTAAAATTATTATTTCTTATTTACGCTCACATATTCAGATTTTTGGCTATAACCAAATATATGCTAACATTTTTGTGAAATAACTGTCAAATCATTTTGAAAAAAACAGAAAATGTGCTAAAAATATAAATGGAGTGAATTATGAGAATTGAAAAAAGAATAATTGTGATAACCGGTGCGTCTAGTGGTATAGGAAAAGGACTTAAAGAGGCATTTGAAAAAAAAGGCGATAAAGTAATTGATATATCTTTGAACGGTCGCGATTATAAATGTGATGTTGGAGATGAAAAAAGTTTAAAAGCCGTCTTTGACGATATATACTTAAATTACGGCAATATTGATATTTTGATAACCTGCGCTGGTTACGGCGTTTCAGGAGCTATCGAGCTTATAGACGAAAAAGAGGCAAAAAGGCAATTTGATGTCAACTTCTTCGGCACCTCAAACGCTTGTAAATACGCCATACCTATGATGAAACGTAAATCAAAAATAGTGCTAATCTCTTCCGCCACAGCGCTGTTTCCTCTCCCATTTAAGGCATACTACTGTGCAAGTAAAGCCGCAGTTGACAGCTTTGCGCAGTCCTTGAAAATGGAATTGTCAAAAACTGATATTGAAGTAACCTCAATATGTCCTGGTGACATAAAAACAAACTTCACAGAAAACAGAATTAAACTCTACGAAACCAACGAACGCTATGGAAAGTCAATCGAACTTTCGACAAAACCAACGGAAAAAACAGAAAAAAGACGCATGCCACTTTCCTACGCTTTAAAAAAGATTATGAAGATAATTGAGAAAGATAAATTTAAACCTCAATATATAATAGGACGCCAATATCATCTGTTTTATTTCTTTAAAAGACTAACCACAACAAAATTCTTAAACACTTGTATCACCAAAATATTCTATAAGACAAAGTGAAATAAGTTTTTAAAAATTTTTTAGAATTGTTTATTTAAAAAAGAATATACTTGTGAATCAACATCATGAAAATAAAATATATGGTGTAGTATGCATAGAATACTACACCATATATATAGCTTAACTTCTCCTCTTAGTATGCATTATGTTAAATCTTATAGGTGTCAAGCACCCTTATTAACCTTGCAAACTCAACCTGTGCGCCTGCATCAACAATAAGTTTTTCCTTAAAAATTGATTTTGTATTGTTGCAAATCGAGCGCATGGCATCGGTGTCAGTCATACGAATATAATTTGAAATATTTAAAAATGTTTGATAAACATCATGCTCAAACAAAATATCAGGACAATTATACACCAAACTTTCAATTAAAATTTGATTTGGCACCTTATTATACGCCCGAGAGTAGATACTGTTATAAACCTTCACTATATTGACAAAATTTTCACAATTCTCAACTTTTTTAGTTAAATTTTTAAATCGCTCATTGAGGTCAACCTCATAATAGCGATTTTTTCTTCCGTTATACATTTTGAAAATGCCATTTTTTTCATCATACATAGTGATATAAATGTTAATCTTTACATTTGTTCCAAAATCTTCCTTTCCAATAATTGAAATATGGTCCTCATATTCATATATAATCGACGAGGTAGAGATTAAGTTTGAAAGATAATATACAAAGTCATTTTTAAGGTTATCAACTGTATATTTATCCTTAGTAACCAAAGCAGTAGGAGTTATATCTTTATCTTTCTTTCTTTTTTTCTTCTTTTTTCTCGACACTTTCCAAGCGCGAACAAAACGCTTCCAAAGATTTTTAAAATAATGCTTTTTGTCAATCGAATTTAGCTCAATCTCAGTGTTTGCTATGCCAAGAAAGTAAGTATATTCACTCTGAGAGGTCATGGCATGAAGATAAATTTCGTTGACAGGTGTAAAATACGCCTTGTCTGGCTGAATAAAAGAGGACTTATTTGATAAATCTTTTAAAGCTTGGTCAACAAGCGCAAAAACACTATAATTAAGATTTTCCACAAACTCTACATTTGTGCTATCGCGAAGTCCTTCTATTAAATCTTTACTTAAATTTCTCTTCATACCTTGTCCTTTTTAATCTTTTGCCGTGTTTTAATTTCCAAAGCTTATCGTTCAATTAAATTTAAAAGTTTTCTTTAAATCGTTCTATTTCGCTTTCTTTGAAGCATTTGCAACATGAACGCAAAGGTCAACAAGTTTATTAGAATACCCCCATTCGTTGTCATACCATGCAACAAGTTTCACAAATGTAGGCGAAATCATAATTCCCGCTGTAACATCAAATATGCAAGTCCTAGCATCACCGATAAAATCGCTGGAAACAACAGGTTCATCCGTCCATCCCACAATTCCCTTCATCTCATTATCTGAGGCTTTCTTCACAGCTTTTACAATATCCTCATAAGTCGTTTCTTTCTTTAATCTGCAAGTCAAATCAACAACCGAAACATTAAGTGTTGGCACACGATAACTCATGCCTGTAAGTTTACCTTTCACCTTAGGATATACTTCGCCAACCGCCTTTGCTGCGCCCGTTGTGGAAGGAATGATATTATATGAAGCTGCTCTACCTCCACGCCAATCCTTTTTGCTCACCCCGTCAACGGTGAGTTGTGTGGCGGTGGTAGAGTGAACAGTGCTCATAAGCCCCTCCTCAACACCAAAAGCTTTATCAATAACCTTAACAAGTGGAGCTAAACAGTTTGTGGTGCAAGATGCATTTGAAACGACTTTCATCTCGTCCTTATATTCTTCTTCATTGACACCCATAACAAACATAGGCATTTCCTTGCCCGGAGCAGAAACTACCACTTTTTTAGCACCTGCTTGAATATGAGCGACAGCTTTGTCATAGGAAGTGAATTTTCCTGTCGCCTCTATTACAACCTCGACATTGTCATTTTTCCACGGAATAAGCGCTGGCTCTTTTTCTGCATAGAAAGAAATTTTCATATTGCCAACAATAAGTTTGTCGCCTTTAATCGACACCTTTTCATCAAAATGACCATGAATACTATCGTGTTCTAAAAGATACTTTGCATAGTCGACTGTCAAAAACGGGTCATTAATTGCCACTACCTCCGCATCGTCACGCTTGCTTATAATCCTAAGCGCCAACCTTCCTATTCTTCCGAAACCATTGATTGCGATTTTTGTTTTTTTCATAATTATCTCCTTTTATTTATTTAAGCACTCTTCTGCCCGACCATGCCTAAGCTTGCCGACATAAAGTGTCCTAACAAAATTAAGTATAGCCATAAAAACAGCCATAATACCGATAGTGCATAGAAGTATCGACACAAGCACCATAATCGCCACAGGCTTAAAGCTTGACGAAATTATGATTGAAATTAAAAGCATCAGCACAAAAAAGAAAGTCCAGCCGACAAGCCTTGAATATGCATCAAACTTATCATAATCACGCTTTGGAGAGCGTTTTACAGATGCAACCTCTTCTTGTTTTAGCCCTACAAACCTATCAATACGCGTGATATATGAAAGATTAGTAAGAGAATTTATCAAATTAAATATGTTTTCTTGAAAGAGTATAGCCGAAATATCTTCAAAATAATAAAAGGCAAATATCTTTTTGATTAATTTTTTCCAAATATTAGCCCACCAACGAGAAAATCGTGACTTTGGCTTTTTAAGATAGCAAATATCTCCTTTGGAAGAGATAAGAGCGCTAAACTCCTCGTTTTTTAGCGGTCGCCTTATAACTAAAATTTTTCCAACCTCTTTTTTTATGGAGTGTAAAGAGTTTATTATTTCTTCCTTGCCACTGTTGTCCTTATAATATTTTACAATAACATTTTTAGGAAATAATAAATCTTTAAATTTATTAAGCACCCCAACATATATAACGCAATCTCTGTTTTTTGAGATTTCGCTTATCATAGACAAATATTCTTGTGGCTTTTCCACCAAAGGAACTATAACATTTATCATCTATTTTTCCCCTGAAATTTTTTTGATACGCCTAGCATGTCTTCCACCCTCAAAAGAGGTTGTCAAAAACACTTTGATAATATTTATTGCCTTTCTTCTTTTAACAAAAAGAGCGGGCAAACAAAGAACATTTGCGTCATTGTCTTTTCTTGCAAGCATAGCCATATTAGAATTAAGACAAAGTGCTGCTCTTATCTTAGGATTACGATTTGATGCCATGCTCATTCCAATGCCAGAACCACAAATGAAAATTCCCACATTATTTTTGTCCTCTAAAACTTTTTCTACGCCAAGCTTAGCAAAATCTGGATAGTCAACAGGCTCTTTGCTGTAAGTGCCAACATCAATCGTGATGATATTTTCCTCATTGAAAAAAGTTTTTAGCTGTTCTTTAAGCATATAACCTCTGTGGTCACTAGCCATTATAATCATCTTTCACCTCTCATACTTTCAATTTTATCTAATAGAATATCAACATTTTTTTCAATTAGTCTTGCTGTAATTCTATATATATCTTCCCCTTGCCCGAATGGGTCCAATACATCCTCAAATAATTCCGCGCAAGAGATGGATCTTTTGCCCAAATTTTGCTTTAAAGCGCTTGTCATTGCAACATATAACACTTTTGGCTTAATGTTCCTAAGCTTAACACTCTTTCTATCGCGTGCATCATACCCTAATTCTTTTAAAACATGCTTAGCATTTTCATTTATATTTTCTTTTTTAGCATTCACACCACAAGAGGAAAACTTTATATCTTTTAGTTTACGCTCCTTAGCTTTTTTCTTGGCAATACGCTCTGCCATAATGGAGCGACATGTGTTACCTGTGCAGACAAAACATATTTCCATCATTTTTCTTCCTTTTGCGTTTTTACTATTATTTTTTTAGGCTTATAAAGTTTGTCTAAGTTATATTTTTCCCGAATTTTTGGTAAAAATAAGTGGATGGTGTAATTATCTAAGTCAAAAACTATCCATTCGCCCTTATTATAGCCCTCAATTTTGTCTTCATAATTAAGTTCTTCTTTAAGTAAATCGGCAACCGTTTTATTTGTCTGCGTGCTTAGAGCAGTGGCAATAATGACAAATTTCTTTTCATCACCAGAAGATAAGTCGTAAACTGAAATGCTTTTTAGTTTATGCTCATCCAAAAATTTTACAATCCACTTTTCGTCTTTCATATAAAAATTTTAACAATTTGCATTTTTTTTGTCAAGAAATTGTCATTCTTTTTCTACTTTTTTTAAATTGATTGTTCATATACCCAACATTTGACGAAAAAGAATTTTTTTAATAAGACATTTATATTGATTAAAATTATATATTTTTGTCAAAAATGAGTGTATGAGAAAAATAAGTCTAATCTTTCAAGAAATTTTAAAATTCCTTTTAATATTTCTTCTTGTATTCGTATGGATAAGATATTTTGTCAGAAAACTAATGCTTGCTTTTTTTATCACCTTATTAATTGCCACCGTTATATATTTTTCTATCTTCTTTTTTCTTCGCAAACGCAAAAACAAAGAGGGTTTAAAGATAAAAGAAAAAGAGGATGCTGAAAATATGTTTTTCTCACTTGTATTAGACGATAAAAGAATGGATTTTTTTATGAAGTTAGCTCTTTCAAAGCATAAAAAGGTTAAAAAATATAGCAAATACTTAATTATTGAGCATGAAAATAATATAAAAACACTTCTTTATATCAAGGCAGATTTTGAAAACTTGACAATACCAAAATTTGTTGAAATTTACAATAGGCTTAAAGGCAAAGCACAAAAAATTGTCTTCGTCACCTATTCTTTTGATAGAGAAGTGACAGCTTTTGCAGGAAATTTTGACACTTATTTTATCTTTTTAGATAGATATACGACTTATGAAAGATTGTTTAAATACTATGACATTTTCCCTGAGATTAAACAAAAATATAAAAAAGATAGAAAGCTAACTTTTAAAGACTTTGTCGCCTATTCATTCAACAAAAAAAGAGCAAAAGGCTATTTGCTCTCATCGTTTTTGCTAGTTCTATCGGCACTCTTTGTTCGCACAACAATTTATTACTGTATTACCGCAACTATTCTCATCATATTTTCAATTTTTTCTCAATTCAACACCACCTTTAACTTCAAAGAAGAAAAGGAAGTTTTGTAAACCTCACAAAAATCAAACATCTGCGTTTGGTCGAAATACCTCAAAAACCAAGTCTAATTCTCTTAGCTCCTTCAACCAAGCAATGCTTAGATGTTGGATGTTTAATCTCTTTTCGTCATTCTGAGCGACGTCGCAAACTGCACTTCATTTCGCGTTTAGGCATGAGTGCCAAAACGCTTACCATTCGTTTGTTTGCTCCTTTTCCCAAAAAATGACAAGCATTTTTCGGGGCCCCAGCATGTGTCCGTCGTCGAAGGCTCTGAGAGAGTAAACCTTTTCATTTTTATCTCAGCCTTAGCCTACGCGCAAGGCGTTCTTTATCTTTTTGGATCTCTGTCTTTTTGACCTTTGGAACATTTTTTGGCTTTGTCATAAGGTAATAGCGGAGTTCATCTAGGGCATGGTCATCTTTTTTTATTGGATTATCGCCATCACCCCACCAATAGGATTTAAACTCACGAATAAGATTTACGCAGTTTTTAAAAATATAAAGTCTTACTCGTCCGTCTGCTGTTCTTAAATAGCTCTTAACGGTGGCAATTCCAGAAAACATATCCTTATTTACCCTAGTGTTGACATTTATTCCATTTTCACTAAAAAGCTCTACGACAGTTTTTTCGCTTGATAGCGTCCTTTGACTTGCGGCAGGGTCGATAAGTGCGGAAAGTTTACCTGAGCTATTCCGCTTCCAATTTAGTCTATCTGCGATATTTTTAATACAATTCGCGTGATACGCAACATCCTTTTCGCTTTCAAAATGCTCTGCCACAACATAGACATTTCCATCAAAATCAACTGCATAAAAATGCGCAGAAAGCGGATTGTGTAGTCCTGGGTCGATAGAAATATTATCTTGCCACTCCGCTGGCACATCAAACGGCTCAATCACATGCACATTTTCGTCAAATTCACTGTAAACTAAACCGCTAGTATTTATAAACTTCCCATAGCGCCTTGCTTCCACTTCCTCAGCTGACATAGATTTTGTCATGCTTTCTATTTCATCTTTCATTAGATACGGATTGTCCGCCCACTCAATCTGTTCATACCACACTTCTTTATCATCATTTTCATTTAGATAAATGGTATTATACACCCATGTAAGCCCTTTTAGTGGCGTCATAGTGCCAAAGATTTCCCCACGCCTATCAAGAACACGCATACGGCACTCTTGATATATGTCATAAGGTGGTTCTTCGTCAAACCAAACATAGTCTAAACTTGTTCCTTGAAATTTCTCTCTGCCTTGGTCGCAAGATTTAAAACCGATTTTGCTAAGTCCGCCACATTCGCTTTTCACTAAAATAAAATCAATAACACCATTGTCCGCACTTCCTTGCACGCCAGCAAGCATAACCACCTTTTCGATTGACGAAGGAGGAAGATAGTGAAGTATCTTTTGCTGAGCGACATCGCGTTGGACCTGTCTTGAAAGCGACACCACCCAACCTTCCGTAACTTTGTTTTTCTTATATGGATGGATTCCTAATGCCAAATATACCACTTCAACCGCTCCACATTCCGTTTTACCCGAGCGATTTCCGCCGAATACCCAGCGATTTCTCTTGGTGCATTTATGGAACAAAATCTGCTTTTGATGAACGACTTTGCCTTTGTTGTAACGGAAAATAGGTAAATTTTTTCTATATTTCATCTCTTTTTCAATTTTTAAGATATTTAAAACTGTTTCTTCCATGCTTTCTCCAAAAAACAAAATAATAAATAATATAGTATTATTAGACAAATTTCTCTTTTTAAAAGAAAAATGCCAAAGCTTATAATTGAGGTATGAAAAAACTTTTAATCTTCATTTTTGTCTTATTATTACCAACTTGTCCATATATTTCCCATGCAGAAGTGGACGGCGATTTTTATGGAAAGATAGCGTCAGAAAATGTCTATCTCTTTTCATCGCCTAATGCTTCCTCAACTCTTTTTAAACTTCCTTATTCCTACTTTGTGAAAATAAACGACATCAGAGATGATTACTATCAAGTTACCTATAAAGACCTAGCGGGTTATGTTTTAAAAAGTGATGTTCGTCTTATGGAAGGGACTCCGTCATCACCATACCTTAACCTGTCCTTTTCTATCTTCACTTCCTACTCTCTATACGAACAAGCAAACACTAATTCAAATGCGTTATGCGAATTAAGCGAAAATCAAACCTTAACCTACTATGGTGCAACTTCTGGCGAACTAGCAAGCGATAAAAGTGATATATGGTATTATGCATCCGTAAACAACAATGGAAATATCTATCATGGATATATCTATTCTGTGGTAGCAAACAGCCTACCAAATATCGCTATCAATAATGAGGAATTTAAAGAAGTAGACGAAAGCGCCCTAAGTAGTTCTACACCTGAGTTTAGCTCTCTATCCACAGGCACAAAAGTTCTTTTGATAATTGCGATTTTAATTCCAAGCGCATTTATTCTCTATTTTCTTATAAAACCGAACAAATTGAGTAAAAAAGTAAATACTGAAAAGAAAATAAGAAAAGTTCACCATGGCGATTACTTTGAATTTGACGATAGCGATTTGTAGTAAAACGCTATTAAAAACAAACGCCTGCAACTTAAACAAATTTACGAATACCACTCATTAAATCATGTTATAAGGCAATGTTTTTAATTGCTAAATCATCACCTTTTGCAGAAGAAATATAATCGTAATAATTTAATATCCAAGTTTCGTTTCTAAGCATATTTTTAAGTTTCAAACTTGAATAACCCAAATTTAAAAGTTTTTTACTAAACATATCCTCAGCTCTATCTAGTCTTCTAAAAACAGTCCTAATGCCTATGCCTTTTTCAAGAGCTATATCTTTAAACTTCATATTCTCAATATAGCGACAAATGAGAATATCGGCGTCTTTTGAATCGAGTTTTGAAAGCATTTCTTCAACCAAAACTTTAAGATTAATAAGTGTCACCTTTCTCTCGCCAAGCTCAATAAGCTTGTTGGACGTTTGATAAACATCGTTGGTATCTAAAGAAAAATGATAGGAATTTAACGCCGTCTTTAATATAATCTTGTCAATAGCATCTGCGACTGCCTCTAAGTGCCTGTATGCACCTAAAATTGTTTTAGCCCAAATATTTTCTTTCATAAATTACTCTCCTTTGTAACCATGAAAAATTATAAATAATAAAAAATGGCAAAGTCAAAGTTTATGCCATTTATTTATTAATGATTTTTACAATATTTTACAATTGCGAAAATTGTGACGCCATTTTGACGGCAAAATTGGCTTTTTATGCCGAAAATTCTAATTTTCTTATGACTATTATCGAAAATTATTCGTTTTTATCTTTTAAAAACATTTTCAAAAACGGAACTAAAAAGCGTGGCGCTTTAATACAAATAATTTTGATATTTTTCTTTTCTTTTTCCATAGTATTAGTTATGCCAAAACCTTTAAATTTGTGACTGTTTGTTTTGACTCTTAGAATTGTCATTCTGAGCAAGGGAGTGACCACTGTCGAAACATCTCAAAAACCAAGTCTATATTTGCCATACGCCACAGAAATTTAAGTTTGTAAAAAAAGTTTGAAAATCATGGCGTTTTTATTAGTATTTATGATGTAAATTTGATATAATAGTGTTATGAGTTACAAAAATGGAAGGCAAATAAGCAAAGTCAGAATGACATTTTTCATTATTTTCACCATACTTATACTTGCAAGTGTGGTTTTTGTTGCGATAAGCCCTGATTTAAGTATTGACGGTGCAAAATGGTTCAGACCCAACATTTTCAAAATTGTTGCGGTAGGCTTAGTTTTTTTGATGTGTTTATGCTTGCTAAAAATCAACAAAAAGAGCATTTTTATAACAATATCTTTAATTGCTTATTGTGTGGCTGTTTACTTTTTATTTAGCATAGACAATGCAAAAACACTTGACGACATCACACTTGCAAAAGATATCATGCTATACGCCCTTCTTGCACACACGCTTATTCTCGCATTATACACGATAGTTCTAGCAAAAGGAGCGGGTTTGAAAGTCCTGAATATCGCAGTTAGAACGGCATTAAGCGTAATCGCATACTTTGTTTTAACTGAATATTTGCCTCAATATTTCGACTTAAAAAACACGCTATTTGCCATCTACTTAATCAATTCTTTAATCACAATATTGTTTTTATGCTTTAATTTTAAAACGCACTATCTTATGATTATCGGCTTATTTCTTGCCACAGTCGGTTCGGTATTCTATGCATTTAGTTTTGGTTGGATAACTTTATTTAACATGTCGGGTAATTTTGTAAAGTTCATAAACTCCTTCGACTTTGGATTTATTCTTTCGACTATTGGCATCTACTTAACAGGATGCGAAGCCGTATTTTCAGGAATGTTTAAAAATAACCGCCTAAGTTTATAAATTTTACGCTTAAACTTCAAAATAAAAAGATAAAAGACGCATTAAAGCGTCTTTTTTTATAAAAATTAAAACAAGCAAAACGCTTGTTTAAGTCAGCTAGACTATAAGCCGAGTTCTGTATCAAACGGTCATCTTTCTAGTTTTGCCGTCGCCGACAAAATCAAGCGGTATTTTTGTTGGACATGAAAGAACACATATACGCCCAAACTTAACCTTGCATCGGGTGGGGTTTACAGAGCGAGAAGTGTTACCACCTCCCCGGTAGGCTCTTACCCTACCTTTCCACCATCGCCAAAAGGCAGTCTATTTCTGTTGCACTATCCTTAGAGTCGCCTCCACCAGCCGTTAACTGGCACCCTGTTCTTTTGATGCTCGGACTTTCCTCGCTTTATCGGTAGTCGATAAACCGCGACCGTCTGTCTACCTGACATATATATTTTATAATATTAAAGATTAAAAATCAATAGAAATATAAAAATTTTACCCGACATTGAAAATAAGTTTAACTTTGCCATGCTTGTCGGCTGAAAAGCCCTGCATGATACCGTCCTGCGAAACTTTTATACCAACGCCGTAGCGAGCCATGCTTTTGGTGGCTGCAAGCCTACCTCCACCAAGACTACCCGCTTCAATCTTCAAAATCGCACCGACTGCTATGATAGTGCCGTCAAAGTCAACGACCGTTGCGCCGTCAATACCGACCAAATTTTCTAATAACTTTCTATCAAGCTCGTATAGCTTTTTGCCAGCGATGATATTCCTTATAGATTTTGCTTTGACACAATTAAACTTAGTAAGATATTCCTCGTAGGTAATATTTTCATCAAATTGAAGAGTGTTTGACATGTTATATAGCTTGGAAGCTTCGGCAAGCTCCATTTGCTTTTTCTCTTCAAAATGAGTTTCAGAGATAATGTCGGCTATATTTATAAGTTTTAACGCCTCTTTTGTTTTGTCCTTATTTAAATAAATTATGCAAGCCCCCATATAACCAAAGGAACAATCAAGCGCTGTATTATAGATTGCACGCCTAATCTGTTTTGCAGTGTAAGATACATTATTGTATAAAAGTCTAATAATTTCATCATGAGAATAAACACACCACTTACCATTGCGCTTTGCAAACATAAGCTGACGGGCATAGAAAATTAAAATATCACCGCGCACAGTTAGCACTATTCCAACTCTTTTATCATTGCAACTTCTAGCTACTCTATCAAAGATATAAGGCGAAACGGTTGGCGCCGATTTTGGATTTTTTAAATTTGTGTACCCAATTAAACTGCCCTTTCTGTCAAATTCAACAAAAGATGAAATGCCGTCCGTTATTCTGACGAAAAAATCACTATTCATAATATCGCTATAATTCACTTGTTTGCTGTCATCGACAATATTCGACAAATTGACAAATATACCCATAGACACATTTGCACCCTCATAAGTTCGAGTTGCCCAGCGGTCTAACGAAGATATGATACCAATAATCGTTTCAGAGGCTATGTCAGATGTGATGCTGTCAATAAGTGCTTTTTCAATGATTGTGTTTTGTAATTTTTGCAAATATACCGTGTTTTCTAATCCTGCTTCCGTTAGAAGAGAAATCTCCTCTAAAATTGTTTTAATAAGATTTACCTCAAATGATTTAAATGGTTGCCCTCTTTTTAAAATCAATCTATACTCATCGCTTTTGTTTGGTTTCAACAGCACAGAATTACCCTTGCCTAACGCCACCTCTAAATCTCTTGAAGATGATTCTGTTTCCCCTGCAACATACGACCCGGTAAAAAGCGGTAATATCATTCTGTTCACAAACTCATAAAAATGCGATTTTTCCATAATTAGTTCCTTATTACATATATTATTATGATAAAAATAAAAAAACACCGTGTCAAGTGTTTTTTGTCGAATTTTTGTAAAAAAATTGCATAAAATTAGCATTTTTTAAATTTTTTACTAAAAATCTTTATGTTTTGAATGATTTTTGGTTTAAGGTGGTTTTTGTTATACCTCGGGCGGGCATGAAAAATTTTACACACAAAAAGGAAAATTAAATACTGCATAAAAAATTTTTCGTCGCCTAATCGGCGACAGGCAAGCGTCCTCACGCTTGCCTAATGCCCGCCCCTCTTTTTAGAAACACTCACGCCGTCTCCTACATCGAATATAGTTGTCTCAAAATCCAAATCAGTAGTTATCGCTTTCAAAAACTTACGCAGGTTGACAACAATAGTCCTAAGCTTATGCTTAACAGCTCCCTCTTGCCTTACAAGTCCATGAAAATAAACATTATCAGCAATTAAAAGCCCACCGTCATTTAATAAATTTTTCAAGTATGGTAAATAGTTAATATATTGCCCTTTTGGTCCATCCAAAAAAATCAAATCAAATTTTTCAATATCTTGCCTTACAATATAGTCAAAAGCATCGGTTAAAATAACCTTTGCTCTATCACCGAACGATGATAAATTTTTTTGTGCCAACTTTGCGTTATCAGCATTCTTTTCAAGAGTAACAAGATTTCCGTCACAAGCCGAAAGCATAACCGAGGCAGAAAATCCTATATAAGTGCCGATTTCTAAGATGCGCTTGGGTTTATTTTCTGCGCAAAACTTAGACAATAAAGCCATGCTCTCATCTTTCATGATAGGAACATACTCATCTTTATCAAACCCAGCAAATTCATTCTTGTTCATATTAATTCAAAAAGACAATAGCAAGCACCATAGGACGGCGTTTGGTTCGTTTAAAAATAAAGTTCGACACATTTCTTCGTATTGTATTTTTAATGACAGACGGCTCTGCACCTCTCAAATCTTGCTCTTTTAACGAGGCAATTATCATATTCTTTGCATCTTGAACAAAACTCTCTGCCTCATCTTGATAAACAACTCCGCGCGTGATAATGAAGGGGTCGCCTGTAACATTACCGGAAACATTGTTGATATTCACAACAACCACACAGAAGCCGTCTTCGGAAAGTTGCTTTCTCTCTCTAAGCACATTGCTGTCCATGTCGCCAATGCCATAACCGTCAATTAATCTTTGCCCTGCTGTTACAAGTCCAGACTTTTTAATGCTGTTAGGTGTGAGTTCAACTTGAAGCCCGATTGTTGGAAGGATGATATTTCTCTCTTCCATACCAAGGGTCATAGCAAGCCTTTTATGCATCATTAAATGCCTATATTCACCATGAATAGGAATAAAGAACTTCGGCTTGCAAAGAGAGTGTATGATTTTGATTTCCTCTTGGCATGCATGCCCTGACGCATGAACTTCACTTAGCTCATCGTAGATAACATCAGCACCCTTTTGGTAAAGTGCGTTTATGACATTATATACTCCTTTCTCGTTGCCAGGAATAGGAGAGGATGACAAAATAATTAAATCGTTAGAGCCAATTTTTACACCTTTAAAATCATCGCCTGCCATTCGAGTTAAAGCACTCATAGGCTCCCCTTGACTTCCTGTTGTGACAATCAAAAGCTCACTATCTGCATACTTTCCAATCTTATCAATATCAATCAAATTTTTCTTATCAAAAGTGATTTCTCCGAGCTTTAAACCAACTTCCGAGATATTCACCATACTTCTGCCCGTAAACGCCACTTTTCTGCCAAATTTTTCAGCAAGATTTAAAATCTGTTGAAGACGATGAATGTTAGAAGCAAAAGTAGCGACAATCAATCTGTTGTCAGGATGCTTTTCAAAAATTTCCTCTAACGCTCTACCAACACTTTTCTCGCTCATAGAGTAACCTTTTCTGCAAACATTGGTGCTTTCACAGAGAAGAAGATTAACACCTTTTTTTCCTAACTCACCGAAACGCTGTAAATCAGTCATCACTCCGTCAATAGGCTCGAAGTCAATTTTAAAGTCGCCTGTATGGATGACATTGCCTGCTGGCGTCGAAATACAAAGCGCCATAGAACCAGCAATAGAGTGTGAAACCTTAATAAACTCAATCGCAAACGGACCGATTTTAAGGACATTTTTCGGCTTAACAGAAATTGCCTTATATTGCACCTTAGGATATTCTTTCATCTTATTTTCAGCAAGCGCAAGCGTCAACCTGCTTCCATATATAGGCGCTTTAATTTGGTCAAGCACAAAAGGAAGCCCACCAATATGGTCCTCATGTCCATGCGTTAAGATAAAGGCTCTTACCTTGTCTTTGTTTGCGAGTAAATACGATATGTCAGGCACAACAACGTCTATCCCCGGCATATCATCGCCTGGAAAAGTAAGCCCAGCATCAACAACGATGATATCATCGCCATATTCAAAAGCGGTCATATTTTTACCGATTTCGCCCACTCCTCCTAAAAATGTAATTTTAAGTTTGTTCATATTATCTCCTTTTGTTTATAAATTAAAATAACATATTTCATTCAATGAAAAAGTTATCAAAGTTTTTTGATTAAATAATAATTTCAAGGTCAACTTTGAGTAAATTTGTATTCAAAATTGACTTTCTATTTAAATTTTAATAGACTAAATTATATATTTTGTCTTTTTAAAGCTGTCAACCTCTTCTAATTTTTTAGGCGTCATTATTATTTTGTTGTTGATGTAATAACGCATACCTTGGCAGGTAAAAAATGTTATCATATCAAAGGTGCATAAAAGTGCAGTGATGAGAGGTATTGTAACCACCAAACTATAAACTCCAACTATATACGTGAAGAGAATAAACACAAGGTAGGTTAAGAAATTCACTAAAATAGTTTTAAAGAAACGCCTTGAAATCACTTTGATGCCACGCCTATAACCCTTATCAACCGAAACGCCGAAAACGATGATAGCAGGCGCCCAACCTGTTGTTGAAATTTTGTTAAGAGTGAAGAATACTATCAACAATAAAAATTCGCATAAAGGCAAAAAGTAAGTTTGAAAACTTACACTTTCCACAAGCCCAACAGCAAAGACGCAAGTTATCATAATCGACATGAAGATGATGTCATAAAAAGTTTTTGCAAGTGCATATAAAAGTGACTTGTTTAGAGTTTTAAATAACGCACTGAAAAATGAAACTTTGCTTTTGTTTGCCATATAGCCATAAAGCATTTCACAAATAACATATTTGCCAACATTGAAAAGAAATGGCAAAAACAAGAAAACCACCAAAAAAGCATAGACGGTGAGCCCAGCATTGGCACTAAACGCATCTTTGACAATATTCAAAATGACGCTTAAAACATTGTGCAAGTATGAGCCAAAAGAGGCATGAAACATCGTCAAATAATTAGAAGCCACCTCAGAAACTTGTAAATTATTTTTAATAATTTCAGCAAAAGCAAAAAAGACCGGAAGTAAAAGCAAAACTGTAACGCAAAGCACAAAAAGATAATAAAGGAAAAGTTTTAACACCTTATCCCAGTTAGAGCAAAAAAGTTTAATAGAATTAACAAAAGCCATATTTTTCCTTTAATCTCTATATTCAATGTAGTAAATTTTTATTAAATACGATTGTCTTTTAACATATTAACAAAATTTGTCTACAATTAAATAGCCAAAGTAAAACTAGCACAATCTAGTCACATCATATATATTAACAAATTAATAGGAAAAAATCAATAAATTTTAAAGATTTAAATAAAATATATTCAAAATAAGGTGCAACGCGTAAAACATTCTTGGCGCAACACACATCTTATTCAAATCAAAATCTTATATTTTAATGTCAACAATTTTGAAATGAGAAACTCCGCCTGGCGTATGAACAGTCACGCTTTCGCCTTTCTTGTGTCCAATAATAGCTTTTGCAACAGGTGAAACATTGCTAATCACGCCATTTTTCGGGTCGCTTTCAGATGAGCCAGAGATGCGATATTCAAGTTCTTCGTCAAAATCTTCATCATAAAGTTTAACTTTTGTTCCGATATTAACGACAGTAGAATCAATATTCTTTTTGTCAATAACCTCAGCGTTTAAAAGGATGTTTTCCATTTCCGTGATTTCAGACTCAATTTGTGCCTGCTCATCTTTTGCTGCATCATATTCGCTGTTTTCCGACAAATCGCCGAACTCTCTTGCAATTCCAATTCTTTTAACCACATTTGGACGCTTAACAGTTTTATAATAATTCAACTTTTCTTCAAGTTGCTTTTTCCCTTCTGGTGTAAGATAATGTTTTTCCATAATGCCCTCCTTCAAGACAGCCTATAAATTTCAACTCAAATATTATAAATAAAAGAAAAACAAAAGTCAACTAAATTTCGCTTTTTCATATTAAATTATTCAATATAGACCAAAAATGTGACAACTCAAAGTATCAGCCACACTTTCTAATTTTATGCAAATTCACAAAAATTATAACAAACAATTAAAAAAGTAAAAAACCATATGGCGAAATAAAAATAATTATAATGCTTTTATTAAAAATTGTAATATTTGGTTGTTTTTTCTAAAAATATATGTTATAATACAAATTGACTTTAATGTCAAACATAAATTATCCTTTGACCTTAAACCACTCGATAGGTTTGGTTAGGTCATAAACAAAATTTAATAATTAACTTCTTAAACCTTATTATGCAGAGATGTCCGAGTGCACGAAAAAAAACTGCGTTTGTGAGCTTGTTTCCAAATAAATTTGAAAACTTCGCTTTGTAACTTGTTTTTCTCTTCTCCCCAAAAATGGCAAGCATTTTCGTGGTCCCCTTTGACCTTAAACCACTCGATAAGTTTGGTTAGGTCATAAACAAAATTTAATAATTAACTTCTTAAACCTTATTATGCAGAGATGTCCGAGTGGTTTAAGGTGCAGCCCTGGAAAGGCTGTGTGCGAGAAATCGCACCGAGGGTTCGAATCCCTCTTTCTGCGCCAATCGAAGAAAGTTGTAAAGAGAACTTTCTTTTTTTATTTAAATTTGCAAGGATTCGAACGGGCGGAATAGCAAAGGCAACTGTGTTTGCGTTTGCCCGCCCCGGCGTGATAGCGGAATATCCAGCGAAGCACAACTTACCGCGGAGCGAATCCCTCTTCCTGCGCCAATCGAAGAAAGTTGTAAAGAGAACTTTCTTTTTTTATTTAAATTTGCAAGGATTCGAATGGTGGAAAAGCAAACCCCTGATAATAAAAATTACCTTGTTTTTAAGGTAATTTTTTATATTCAACTAACTAAAATTTTTTATCTATTATTCCGCCTCCATAGCATACGCCGTTTTCGTCATATAGCACAACAAACTGTCCTTCGGTGATGGCTTTTTGTCTTTCATAAAAATCAACCTTGATGTTTTTACCATCTAAAATCTCCACCTTCACCTTCTGGTCAGGTTGACGATAGCGAAACTTAGCATAGCAATCAAATACCCTTTGTTCTGGCAATTTTGGTATCCAATTAAAAGCATTTGCAAAAAGCCCGTTCGAATATAATTCCGCACACTCGCCCTGACTGACATAGAGGATGTTGTTTTCTAAATCTTTTTTTAGGACATACCACCTTTCTCCATTGCCACCATGCTTACCGCCAATATTAAGCCCACGCCTTTGCCCAATGGTGTAATACATCAATCCCTCATGTTCACCCACAACCTCGCCGTCTAGCGTTCTAATTTCGCCCTTTTGTGCTGGCAAATACTCTTTCAAAAACTTTCTAAAATTTCTTTCGCCGATAAAGCAAATGCCTGTCGAGTCTTTTTTCTCGGCAGTTGACAAACCTAGCTTTTTCGCTATATCTCTAACCTCATGCTTTTCAATGTCAGCAAGTGGAAAGATAACAGAAGAGAGTTGCTCCTGCGAAAGTTGATTTAAAAAATAAGATTGGTCCTTTGATAAATCCTTTGCCTTAGCTAAATATGTTAATCCATCTTTTTCGAAATTTTTGGCATAATGCCCTGTGGCAATCTTGTCCGCACCAAGACGTCTCGCCATTTCTAAAAATGGTCCAAACTTAATTTCACGATTGCATAGAACATCAGGGTTTGGCGTTCGTCCGCGCTTATATTCATCCAAAAAATATTGAAAAACACGCTCATAATACTCTTTTGCATAGTTTACGCTATAATATGGAATACCTATCTTATCGCAGACACGCTTAACATCCTCATAGTCTTCCATGGCAGTGCATTGACCATCTTCTGCATCCCAATTAATCATGAAAAGCCCAATAACATCATGCCCTTGCTGTTTTAAAAGATAGGCAGCCACACTTGAATCGACACCCCCACTAATTCCGACAACAACTCTCATAAATTCTCCTAAACTTTAAAGCCACCTGTTTCTGTCGTTTCAATGAACACAGGCACTTTGAATTTTTTACATATCACATAGACGCAACTAACAATCCATGCCAGCACTCCTATACCAATAGGTAGATACAAAAAAGAGAGATATTCAACAAGATAAGCATTAAAGATTAAGCAAACAATGGCGTATGCCATCATAGCACTCATAAGAATTCCTTTGATATATTTCCCTGTATAATAATAATGTGCGCCAAATAGCCCTAAAATCAAAGTGTAAATTAAAAGTTTGGTGTAAGATAAATCTTTTGGCAGATCCGATGTGTAAAGAATATAACTTCTATCTCCTTTTTTTATCATATTCTTAGCAGCGGTATTTGTGGCAAATTCTAAGCGCGAAAAAATAAGACCACACTCTTCGCATTTTGTGGCATTAAGTAGGCATTTATTATCGCACCTAGGACATCTTTTAAAAATTTTATTTTGTTTCATAGGATGATTTTAAAATAATTGCAACAAAAAGTCAAGTAAAGTTTGACATGAATAAATATTAACTTTTGGCAACAAAAATAGAAAAAATTATAAGAAAAATATAAAAAACGGCAAAATAATAGGCAAAAAATGCGATAAAAAGTGAAAAAGGTATGTTTTTTAACATACTTAACACTTATGACAAAAATTAGGCAATCTCACTTAACCTTTCATTGCACTTATTAAAATAGACAAATGATGCATTGTCATTAGGAATTTTTTGCAAAACTTTCTCAAACATATCTTTCGCTTCACGATAGCGCTTTTCGTTGTAGAAACGCACCCCATTTTCAAACTCATTTTTAAACTTTTTCAATTTTTCTCTTATTCTTTTTGGATAACAATCTAAGCTTTCAAAAAGAGAAGTTATGCTTTTTTCATACTCTAAGTCACCTAGATAGCGATAGTCAAAGTTAAACTTATTTGAAAAACTTTCAAGCGTTTTCTTCGAAAATAAAAGTTTTCCTCCCATAAACTCATTTATCTCTTCCATTTTTGACAACATATTGATTATTGGCGAAACTACTGTTGGCGTTTTTTCTTCGACACTTAACGCGATTGTCAACTCTCCTGTATGCACGCTTATGCGTGAAGCGATATTTAAAGACTTCTTTTGATTTTTGTTTCTGTCTTCAACCGCTTTTAGTATGGCATGCGCACACTCAACTGCATTTTGCGCTTTTGAAAAAACCGCAATAAGTCCATCGCCGAGATATTTGTCTACAAAACCATCAAATCTTTTAATTAACGGCGCAACAACCTTTAAATAGGAATTGATATAGTTAAAGTTTTCCTCTAAGCTTAAAGTTTTGTTTGGCTTTAAGTCACAATAAAGTATACTACCCTCCTTTGTGACACTTTTGCCTGTTTCCACCTCTTCAACGCCATTCTTGCCGAGAAAGTTTAGTAATTGCTTTGGCATATATTTCTGAGAAGCCAAACTCGCAATTTTAAGCTTGTTATCTTTTTCTTTATATAGATAATTAATCTTATTCAAACTATGTTCAATCTCTTGAAACTGTTTGCTCCCACCGATTTTATAGTCTTCCAACTTCACCCTGCCGTCGCCTAACTTTTGCGTCACCTTTTCAACATTTTTTAATGGTCTGCACGCTATCATAATTAAAACAAACAGTAGAACTAAATATGTGATAGTGGCAAGAGCTATCCATAAATTTTCCACTCCTTGCGCAGAATTTATATTTAAGGTCGCCTTAACAGACGCCGATGTAATATCATCCATTTCTCCTATCTTTGCAATATACACAACAAAAACTCCGTATATTAATGTCAATGGCAAAGTTGAGAAAAAAAGTAAATTTGACAATCGCAAATTTCTCAAAAAAACTATATAAAGAGCAATAAATGTGATTAGAAATGCAACAAGCACCGAAAGCGCCACCCAAGAAAGTGCAGAAAATTCAAACACAAAACCGCTCTCTGTCGGCACAACGCCCATGACTAAATATCTAATTAAAAAGATGTTTGCAATAAGAAGCGCAATATTAAATATCAATAAAATTTTCGTTGAAGTTTTCATGTCGTTAGTGTAGTGCAAAATGTTATTTTAATACCTAAACCAACATGCATATATTGTCGAAAAATGACAATAATATTAGTATAAAATCAAAAATTAATAAAAAAGGCGTTAATTTTTGAAAAAAAATTAAAAAAAGAGGTAAAAAATGAAAGAAAAAGAAGAAAAATATTTAAACGCTATCTATCAAAATATAAGAACAGCAATCCAATCGATTGAAGATATCATGCCAAAATCCACCGATGAAAATCTAACAAGCGAATTAAGTAAAGAGCAGGATGAATATAATTGTTTAGCAAAAGAATGTGAAGCTTTTGCAAAAGCGGAAAAAATAGAAGGACTTAAAGATAATAATTTTATCGAAAAAGCAAAACTTTGGGCAAGTGTCAATATGTCAACTATGATAGATAATTCCACACGCAAAATATCTGAATTGATGTTGTTAGGAACTTTTATGGGCATTATCACCTGCATAAAAGATAAGAGCGACCACAAAAACATTTCGAAAGAGCTTGATGAATTACTTGACAAACTTTATACCTTTGAGCGTAAAAATATTGACAGATTACTTCCGTTTCTAGAAGAGGAATAATATTAAACATAAATATTATTAATTAAAAAACAGTTTTTGACTAACATAAAAAAATGACTATTTAAAGAAGCCTCGATTAAAGACTTTACGTTTTTAAAATACAAAATATAGAGTAGTATGCATGCATAATACTCTATATTTACTTTTTATTTCATAAATTTTAAACTAAGCTATTTCATTCATTTTAATAATTTTTTCTTTTTCCTCACGCTTTAAACGCTTCTTTTCCTCGCGTTTCGCTTTTCTTTCAGCACGCTTTTTTGCTTTATCAATTACCTCAATCTCGCTCAAACTTGCCTTTAAAAGCTCAGGATTTTCAATATATTTAAGAAGCAATTTCACACAGTGACCATAATATAGCCCATCGGCAACGCGCTCATCAAGACTCAATCCTAAATCCATCACCTTTTCCGTTCTAATCTCGCCCGACCTATCGCTCACCGGCATATATTTAACTTTGCCTAGCGCACCGAAAATAGTGGTCGTTCCAAAATTATACAGATGATGATAAACCTTATCAAGTTTAATACTTTTTAAGTCAGTGACAAACATGCTTGTATGAAAAGGACTAAGGTCAATAAGTGACTTTGGAAGCAAACCATATCTATCTAAAAATCTTATAAACTTCATAGCCACTTTAAACATCCAATAAGGCATCTTGCCAAGAATTTTTGCCGCCTTTGTTGTGCCATGAGTATCACTATTTGCTTGCATATTTTTCTTTATTTCATCATCAACAATCTTCTTGACCTCGTAAATATTTTCTCTGCCTGTGAAATGGAATTTAAGTGTTACTTCATCACAGTCATCCACCAGCTTAGGCTTTATTGACATAGAGATAGTGATTTCCTTCCTCTGAAATATTTGACAATTAACAATAAACCTATTTGCCTTAGGGCGTTCGTATAACATTCTCACTGCCGCTGCAATCAGAATTTCGGTATAATTAAAATGAACGCCGTTTTCTTGCCTTTCCTTTAAGATAAATTCGTCCATATTTTTACATAAAATTTGTTGTTTATATAAATTTACACCGTCTATTCGCATCGGCATAAAATACGGCATTGCTTTCTCAATTATCATTAAATCTTTAACTCTTTTTCCGTCCGCTCTTCTTCCAAACATATTTTTTCTCCTTAAACATTTTTACTAAATTTTTTTCTAACTAAATTTTTCTCTTTGCCATTTCCACTCGGCTTATAATACACCCTATCTTTCAAACTGTCCGGCAAATATTGTTGCTTGCAATAACCACCATAGTCATGCGGATACTTATACTTACCATGACCGTCAGCATTTGTGCTAGGATGATTTTTTAAATGATTAGGCACATTATCTTCACGCGCATTTTCTGCATCCTTTTCTGCCATACTCATCGCCATATAGACGCTGTTGGACTTTTCTGCCTCACATAGATAAATGATTGCGTGTGATAGGTTCAAATAGCATTCAGGAGGTCCTATTTTTTCCACTGCATACATTGCGAGGCACGCCATAAGAAGCGCATTTGAATCTGCCATGCCTATATCTTCCGAGGCATGAGCAATCATTCGTCTTGCAATAATAAGAGGGTCTACACCTGCCTTAATAAGTCTTTGACTATAATATAGCGCCGCCTCAGTGTCTGAGCCACGCAAACTCTTACAAAATGCAGAAAGATAATCATAGTAGGTGTTTTCATCAAGTGATAAAGGTCGCTTATTCAAACATTCAGCCATTGTTTCCTTGGAAATGTGAATGAATTTATCCTTAGACATCTTCGTGGACTTGACTGCAAGTTCCAAAGCGTTGAGCGCCGTTCTCACATCACCATTTGACGCAAACGCAAGATATTTTTGAGCCTCATCGCTCATTTCAATTTTTATCTCACCAAGTCCGTTCTCTTTATCAGTTAGCGCCCTTTCAATCACTTTAAGAATATCTTTTTCAGATAATTTTTTAAACTCAAAAACGCTACATCTTGAAACAATAGCTCGCGTCATACTCGTGTATGGATTTTCGGTGGTAGAGCCAATGAAGTAAATGCTCCCTTCCTCTATCGCCTGCAAAACGCAGTCGCTCTGCGCCTTGTTCCACCTATGACATTCATCCAAAAGTAGATAGGTATCTTTGTTGAACATCGCCTTGCTTGTTCTAGCACGCTCAATAACCGCCTTAGCTTCTGCAACACCGCTTGATACAGCATTCAATTTTTCAATGTTTGCATCTAGCATATTTGCAATAATACCCGCAAGAGTTGTTTTTCCTGTTCCAGGCGGACCATAAAAAATCATGCTCCCAACACTTCCTGTTTGAATTGCGCGCCTAAGTAATTTATTTTTGCCAACAATATGTTCCTGTCCAAAAAAATCATCAAGCGTCTTTGGACGCATACGCTCTGCAAGTGGAACTCTTAATCTATCCATATAGTTTATTATAGCAAATTGCTTTTAAAATTACAATTATATATAAAAAATAATTTAAAAACACCTATTGAGTTTTTAGAATATTAAAAACAGCTTCAAAGGACCAATTAAATATTAAAAATTTAAGAAAAAAGAATAAAAAATGAATAAAACTTTAAAAATAATTGACAAATTTCAATTTTCATAGTAAAATAAGAAAGATTTTAGGGGTGTAGTTCATCGGTAGAATGAGAGTCTCCAAAACTCCAGAGGAGGGTTCGATTCCTTCCACCCCTGCCA
>CALVZE010000001.1 GCA_944372445.1 uncultured Clostridia bacterium | reverse complement strand
ATAAAAAAGAGTTTTACTTTAAAAGTAGAACTCCTTTTTTCTTGTTTATTCTGCTAGTTTCAAAATGATTTGACCTTTCTCTCTCTTTTTATATATTTTTAGCTTTTTGCCAAATTGATTTTGAAATATAGTTGATTTAGTAACTACTACTATTTATAAATTGATTTTTTATGCACAAACTTTTTATTAATAAATTGTTTGTTTCCTATTCTTTCAATACATTCTTCTTGTTTTGCCAAATTGTCTTTCATCATAAGTGTTTTAATATGTTCGGATAGTAGAACCGCTTTCGGCAGAGGTATCACTTTTGTCACATTATCTTTTGAATCCTTAATAGTTTCAACAACGCATCGGTGGAGTAAGATAATTTATTTAATAAAGACCACTTAAAAATTAAACTAGGTAACTTTTATTTAAAAAATTTAATTTTATTTTTTATTATCTTCTTTGTGCAACCACTTAAATTCATTCATTTGGTTGATTTTCATTATTATATTAAAATTTGGACATAACTGAACTAGAGCTTTATACATTTTTTTTGTAATATCTACAGATATCTCTTGCTTGTTAGAGATAAAAGATAAATAAAAACGACCTTTTCCGACAGGAACGCTATCTACGTCTGTCACTTCACTCCACGAAATTTTACTTATTTCCTTTTTCATTCTTTCCAATGCGATATAATTTTCTGTAATTACAACCTTTGATAAAGGTCTTTTGTCAAAAAATAAAGAGCATATTAATATTATCAAAAAAACCAATCCCATCAACATTAAGGGGTAGAAAGATAAATCTGTGAACATCAAAATTAAACCAGCTAAAAATATTGCAAAAGATATTGCTAAGAAAAATGGATAGAAAAATAGTAATTCAAATTTATGTGCCCAAAATTTAATTTCCATATACATACTCCTATTTTTAAAACCAAATATAGTTTTAAAGCTTTTAGAATTTCTTTAAGAATAGAACTAATAGCATAAGTAGTAAAATGCAAATTCGCTCCAATCATTCATACCTGTAAATATATATTCTTTGTGGCGATAGGTGGTTTTATGATATTTTATTTTAAACTAAAATTGTGACTTGTAGTCTTTCAAAATATCTAAAACCTCTTTGATTTTGTCGATTGCTTCATCCAAAATCTCAGGAGTGTGGTTGGCAGTATAACTTGTGCGCAGTAAACTTTGTCCAACAGGTGTTGCTGGCGAAACGACAGGATTGACATAGACGCCCCTATCTAAGAGCAGTTTGCAAGCAACAAAGGTCTTTTCGTCCTCATAGGTATAGATAGGAATAATAGGAGTTTTGCTTTCGATAATCGCAATGCCATTCGCTTTCAAACCCTTTCGCATATAGTCGCTGATGTCCGCAAGACGTTTAACGCGCTCTGGCTCCGCCTTCAAAATGTCAAGCGAGGCGTTTGCGCACGCAACCGATGCTGGCGTTATGCTTGCCGAAAAGATGTATGGACGCGAAGCGTGCTTAACATACTCCACAACTTCCTTTTTTGCCGCCATGTAGCCACCAAGGCTTGCCAGGGACTTTGAGAAAGTGCCCATGTAGATGTCTACCTCATCCTCTAAGCCAAAATAACTTGCCGTTCCTCTTCCGCCTTCGCCGATAACGCCAAGCCCGTGAGCGTCATCAATCATGATACGCGCACCATATTTTTTTGCAAGCTTCACAATCTCAGGAAGTTTGCAAATATCTCCGCTCATACTGAAAACGCCGTCAGTGACAATAAGCGCGCCCGAAGTTTCTGGCACAAATGCAAGTTTCTTCTCCAGGTCTTCCATATCGCCATGGTTATAGCGAAGCATTTTGCCATAGCTTAACTTTATGCCGTCATAAATACTTGCATGATTTTCTTTGTCGCAAATCACATAGTCATTTCTGCCAACAATGGCACTGATGATGCCCAAATTGCTTTGAAAACCTGTGGAAAAAGTGACAACTGCCTCCTTATGCAAAAACTCAGCAAGTTCATGTTCTAATTTTAAGTGCAAGTCAAGCGTGCCATTCAAAAAGCGTGAGCCTGAACAGCCACTGCCATATTTTTCAAGCGCTTTAACGCCCGCTTCTACCACCTTTGGATGATTTGTCAAGCCGAGATAGTTGTTTGAGCCGAGCATAATAGTTCGCTTGCCTTCCATATTAACTAGCACATCTTGACCAGAATATAGTTTATGAAAATAAGGATAAACCCCTAATTCCTTTGCTAAATCATACTTTTGCTTAGTGTAGCATTTTTCAAAAATATCCATTTCTCCTCCCTATTACGATATGAATAGTTTAATATATAAGTTTTGAAAAAAGCAAACAATTTTTAAAATTAATTAAAAAGTTTTAAATAAAATAATCTATGTTTGCATCAAGAACATGCCTCAATATGACAAGTATAGGCTTGATTTCTGTGATATTTCGACCGCAGTCGCCTTGCTCAATCGATATGTAAAAAATTTTTTAAAAAATTAGCACTATTTAGTTGACATTGCTAGCAAAGTGGATGTATAATTGTGAATGTATTAGGTGATAAGGGCAAAAACTTAAATGCGCAGTTAAGTTTTAATGGTTAAAAGATGATAAAATCGTTTAACAAGTGCCTAAATCGTAATAATACAATATAGGAGGTATATTATGAAAAATGATAAATTTGATTTGTTACTTAGAGGAGATGATGACGATTTCTTCGGCTTCCCATTCTTCGACATGGGTTATGGTAGAAAACATCATGACCTTATGAAAACGGATGTTAAAGAGACAGAAAACAACTACGAACTCACTGTGGACTTGCCGGGATTTAAAAAAGAGGATGTTCATGTTGATCTAGAAGATGGCTATTTGACAATTTCTGCTAAGCGTGAGCATAGCCATGACGAAAAGGACAAAAAAGGCAACTTCATCAGACGCGAAAGAAGTTATGGTGAATTTTCAAGAAGGTTCTATGTTGGCGATGTAAATGAAAACGAAATAGATGCACATCTTGAAAATGGAATTTTGTCAATTAATTTGCCAAAAGAAAAGAAATTGCCAAATAAAAATCGCATTGAAATTAAGTAATGGGTTTCAATTGGAATGGAAGAGCATATAAGAGTGTATGCTCTTCTTTTTTATACCTATAAATTAATTATATTTCAATCTCTTAAATGAATGAAAATTCTATCTAACAAATATATAAGAATTTAAAAAGGGTTTATTAAATCAGTTTAATTAAGCAAATCTTAAATAAGCAAATCTTAAAATCAAAAAAACGATTTGTTTTTATGTAACATATTTTCTCCTTTTTTAATAAAGTGTAATGACGACCATATCGTCAATAAGGAGAAAAATATGACTTGTTTTACTAGATGTGGCAATTTCTGTTGCCCTAACACTCCTCGTCCTATCTTCGTTTTTGGAGATTGCGACAACAATAACAGCGTGATCAATCCTGTTGTTTTGCCTTCGTTTGGATTTTTTGAAAACAACCTGGGAGGAACAGTTCCTGCAAATACTATAATTCCTGTCACTCTCACAAGTTCACAAGGTAGCAATGTAACCGCAAGCACTTCAACCGCTGGCGCTGTGACCTTGGCACCAGGTAGATACGAAATAACCTATTTTGTAAATGGCACCCTTCCAGCTTCGACAACCATGAGCGTGGCACTTCGTGCAAACGGCGTTCAAGTTGCTGGCTCCACTTCAACAGCAAGCGGAACGGCTGGAAATCAAACCACTCTTACAAAAACTATTGTTTTGACAGTTCTTTCGACTACCACGCTGGAATTATATAACAACGGCACTGACGCTCTGACAATTTCAAATGCCAACATATTAGTTAAGGAAATTTAATAAAAAATTAAAATTAAAATAATTTATTAAATAAAACTAAAATTAGTAAAAAAATATATAAAATTAGCAAAAAAATTAAAAATTAATGAATTTTTCTTTAATTTTTTAATTTCAAAATATTTTTTTAATTTTCTGCACAAATATTTCTTTATTTAAATATTGATTTTAGGTTAATAAAAAAGGAGCATGCTATAAAAGCAACACTCCTTTTTTGTTTAAACTTGCCTTGAATTAAATTTTTTTATTTTTTGTCAAACAAGAATTTTTTTCTTCAAAAAGACAAAATTTAATTTTCGTCTTCACTCTTTTTGTCTAGCTGTTCGCGGTCAAGAGCGGAGGAAATTTTTGTGTCAAGAAGAGCATTTCCGCGCACAATCTTATTATGTCCATATTTTTGGCGTATGGTGTGCATAATCTCATCCATGTTGTCTTTCTTCTCTTCAAAAAAAGATAGTTGCGAGTTCTCTTCAAAGCCACTCACGGTTATTCCTAAAAGCCGAATTCGTTTGAGACTTGAAAAACTCTCTTTGAAAAGTTTAAGCGCATACTTTGAAAAAACTTCGCTACTTCGACATGGCGGTATCTGACATTGACGCTGATAAAACTTTAAATCGGCATCGCGAACGACAATAGACAGTGTGCGTGCCTTCATTAAGTTGTGTTTTATCATTCTTTCCGCCACACTTTCGGCAATCGTGGTAAAGGCAAGCGAAATATCCTTTAAATCGGTTAAATCTTTGTAGAAAGTCGTGCTGTTACCCACGCTTTTAGGCTCTTCGTATTCGCTGTTGACCTCGTCATCATCAAGTCCATTTGCCTTTTTGTAAAGCTCATCGCCAACCTTTCCAAATTCCTTTATAAGAAAGTTTCTGTCAAGCCTTGCCAAATCTCCTATTGTGTTTACTCCAAATCTTTCGAGTTTTTCTCTACTCTTTCTGCCCACGCCAAACATATCGCCAACAGGAAGTCGCCAAACGATGTTTTTAAAATTTTCTTCCGTGATAACAGTGGTCGCGTCTGGCTTTTTGTAATCACTGCCGATTTTGGCGAAAGTTTTGTTATAACTAACGCCAACTGAGATAGTAAGCCCTATCTCATTTTTTACGCGCTCACGAATTTCATTGGCAATTTTAAGAGGTGTGCCGAAAATTTTGCTGTGCGTGACATCTAAAAAGCACTCGTCAATAGAGTAAACTTCCACCTTGTCGGTGTAGCTTTCATAGATACGCCTAACCAGCCTTGAATATTTGTTATATAAAGAAAAGTGAGGTGGACATATGACAAGGTTTGGACATAATCTCTTCGCCTCATGCGTGGTCACCCCACATCTAACACCGAACTTTTTCGCCTCATAATTAGACGCCACAACAACGCCATGCCTATCCTCCTCGCGACCGCCCACCGCAACAGGCAGACCTTTTAAGGAAGGATTTTGAAGCACCTCACAGCTGGCATAAAAATTGTTTAAATCACAATGCAGTATCGCTCTCACTTTTTCTTTCTTTTATCTTTTTTGGTTTCTACATTTTCCTCAATTTTTTCAGTCTCTTTTTCTTCTACGCTTGCCACCTTTACAGTTTCATTTTCAGTAGCTATAATTTCGTTAACTACTTCGTCTTTCTTCTTGTCTTTCTTTTTGTCTTTCTTCTTTTTCTTGTCATGCTTTGTTAAGCCGTTTTTTATGAGATTGAAAACATCCTTATCTTTCTTTGGCGCTCTCACTTTTTCTACGCGCTCTGGCAACTTTTTGCCAACAACAGGCACTTTGACATTGTCTTTACGCTCTCTAACTTCAAGTTGATTATATGGAACAGAAATTTTGTTACGCTTAAACTCGTTATATACCCACTCCATGACATAGTAGTAAACATCCCAATAATCTTCGTTATCACACCAACAATTTGCAGCAAAATCAAGACTTGATGCGTTCATCGTTTTTAATCTGCAAAATGGCTCAGGATCCAAATATACTCTGCCGTCACTTTTCATAACATCGATGACAATCTTTTTAACAAGTTCCACATCACTCTCATAGGCAACCTGAAAAGTAAAATCCACTCTTCGTTTTGCGTTTGCACCGAGATTTGTTACGCTGGAATTGACAATGGTGGAGTTTGGCAAAGTTATCTTTTTGTTATCTGTTGTCATAAGCGTTGTGAAAAGAAAGTTTATGTCGGTTATATTTCCCTCAACGCCATCGACAATTATGTAATCGCCCTTTTTAAACATGTGGTTTGACACAATGACAATTCCGTTTGCAAGGTTCGCCATATTGCTTTCAAGCGCCATACCAACAGCAAGAATAAGCGCGCTTATTGCCGTAAGTATACCAGAAATTTGTATGCCGATTTGACTTAACAACAACAGAATTAAAACAAGCCACAAACAAAACTTAATCGCCGTGCAGATGAATTGCTGAGCTATGCGCTCCATACGAGTTTTGCTCAATACCTTTCTTAAAACAGTCAAAATGATTTTAATTATGATTATACCAAGAATTAAAATCACGAAAAAGAAGACAATGTTCCAAACATTTGTTTCAAAATACGTCACAATGTCATTCCAAAGTCCTGCCCAATCCATATTTCCTCCTAAGTATAAAGAAAGTTTACTCTTTTTTCAATAACAAAGTCAATTATTTAATTGCTTAATTTAATAAAAAATGATAAAATGTCTATAAAGGAGATAATTATGACAAACAAACTTTTATCAGAGCTTCTTGAAACATCGGCTAATGCTTGCGACGCTTTTATCAAAAGTGAAATAGCTTTAAATGACGGCGACACAGCAACCTCACAAAAATCTTCTAAAAACGGACAAACTCTTATGAAGGCGCTCATCTTGGACACCTTTAACGAAGTAGAAGAGGCTCTCGGCGAAAACCTACAAGAAACTTTTGATTACGACTATGCAAATGTTTTAGAGTTAATACGCTCTTTAAACGAAATCTCTATGTATGTTGGTGCGTATATTGAAGCCGAAGAGGAGGTAATTAAGAATATAGCAATAAAAAATCTTTTCAAGGCAATAAACACCTCAAAAGAAATTTATTTGGCACTTTTTGAAAATTAATTCGCTTAACTCTTGAAAAATTCTACAAAATATGCTATAATATTCTTAATAAAAGAGAGGTGGAGTATGTGGTTTTTTAAAAAGAAAAACAAAAAGGTGGAAGAAAAAGAAGTAGAAGAAAAGAATGAAGAAGTGAAAGCTGAGGTTAAAGAAGAGCCAGAAGTGAATGAAGAACCAAAAAAAACTTCTTCAAAAGCAAAAAACTCTAACACTAAATCTAACAAAAATGAAGAAAAAGCTGTGAAGAAAGTTACCACAAAAAAGGAAGAAAAAACTGACACAGAAGAAAGCGCTGAAAAAGAAGAAGAAAAGAAAGGTTCTTATCGCGTCATTTACAGCAAAGAAGACAAAATTTGGCTGATAAAAAGAGACGGCGCAAAGCGCACTATTGCATCTTTTAAAACGAAAGAGCAAGCACTTGCTCGCGTAAGTGAATTATGCAAAAATCAAAACGCCAAAGTTATCGTGCATAAAAAGGACGGCAAATTCCAAAAACAGACAAAAAAAATTTAAAGAAAAGATAGCAGTTGCTATCTTTTTTAGTCTAAATCTTTAAGGTTTTTGGAGATTATATCCATAACATGCTTATCGTCAAAGCTGTTTTTCTTTTCGTGCCAACTTTTGTAAAGACCTTTTATCGCCATTGCAACCGAGAACACTAGACAACCCGCAAGCGAGAAACCTATAAAATATATTAGCAAGAAAACGACATACGGCACTTTTTCATAGATAATGTTTAAAATAGGCAAGGTGCAAGGTAAATATGGACTTATATAGAACATATTGAAGGTGGCGGTGTTGCCTGTGCTATTGAATATTACATTCATTATAAGAGCGATTGCAACTAGGCCTGAAAATACCGCCATTGCTTTTAACATGCTTTTCCATTTTAGGTCAACGCCACCGCTTATTAACAAAAAGATACCCATAACAACCATGCCACCATGACAAACCATTGTTTGAATGTTTATACCAATAGTGCGAGTGAAAACATCTCCTGGATAGAACATCACGCAAAGCCCAGCAAATAGGGCGAAGGTGCCTAAATACGCATAAAGATATTTTTGAAATTCGCATTTTTTCAAACATCCTGCAATAAGAGCCACATACATAGGTGTAGAACAAAATTGGAAAGGGAAAGCATACCATTGATAACTCCACTCGCCAGTTGATGAGTTGAAAGAAAAATTGAGTTGTTTATAAACTTCCAAAATTATGCCAAGGATGGCATAGGTTAACACAACGCCACGAATAAAATTGTCATTGCTTTTGCCTTCCTTTCTGTTCTTTAAAGCGAAAGTGCATAAAAAGGCAGTGAGCAGAATAACAATTCCCCAACACATCAAATGAAACCAGCCATAAGCCAAAGGTTCCACCATTTTGCCATCTAAAATCTTCAAAAACTTTTCAAAAGCATTCGTCTTTTACGCCTCACTTTTTATAATTTTAATAATTTTTTTAAATTCTTTATCGTCTTTATCTTTCTTTTTGTTGCATATTAGATTATATATCAAATTGGAAATTAAAACAATCAATTCGCCACCAATTATACCTATCAAAATCATAACAACGGTGTAACCTACCTGTCCGATGTTTAACCTTAATGCTTCCATGAAGGCAATGTTGCTTGTCAATATGTTGCAAAAGTTGACATTGAGTATATGAGCTAGCGGTATCATAATGATTGCATAGCCAGATATTCCTATTGCGACATAAAGGAAATCTTTTTTTGACGGACGGTATAATTTTGAAAACAGCATCGTCAGATAAAACAAAATTATGATGTGATGATAGGTAAAGGTATGAAAACTTGAAAAGTCTTGAAAGATGTTACTACATGATGAGCCTATTATAGAGCCGGGATTGAAGTAAAAGAGAATAACAAAAAGGCTTCCAGCCACATAACACATCGTCTTACCAAACTCTCCTACCTTACCACGAAAAAAGCTTGCAAGCGGATAAAAATATAAAAACAAACTACAAAAATGAAGAGGAATCGCCCACAAGGAATAACCACTTACAATATTTAGCACTTGCTTAACTATCTCTAAAAGCCAAACCACCACCGTGAGAACAATCAAAGGCACGCGTTTAATAATATCACTTTTCTTCCGCGTCAAAAAACTTAAAAAAAGTGACAACAAAACTATGGCAATAAGCATAATCGGCAAGACTACGCCCTCTTCTTTTGTCCAAACCATCATAATGTTATTTTACTACAACTTTATAAAAATTACAAATAAATCACACGACTTATTTTCTAAAAACTTATCGTTAAATCTTAAATCTTAAAGCTTGTGGCAATAAAAAAAGCACCTATAATGAAATTTCACAATAGGCACTTTTTCTTCTCTTTGATTATTTCTTCTTTTTCTTTGATACCATACTTGTGAAGAATGAAGAAACGGCACTTGCAAGACCAAACACCATAAGAAGTATTATTGACCAATATACAGGCGTGAAGCCACCGCTTATTCCTTCTGCCCCACCGCTAAGGTCATTGCACATTGTTATCACAGAAATCATGTATAGAAGTGATGTGACAAAAAGTGCAACAGCAAAAAGCTTGAATAGGAAACTTACAATTTTTGCTAAACTTTTGCTTTTGCAAAGTTTACTGTCGGCAACGAGTTTTAAAATTCCGAGAATAACTGTCGCACAGGCAATGATTGCAGTGATAATGAGCATCGCTTTCATAAAGTCTGTGGCAACAGCGTTTTCATAGAAGTTAAAACCCGACCACTCTGAAATTGTTCCACCTAGATTTCCAAAGCTACCTCCCAGCGAAACATTTGGCACAGCCATAAACACTAAAACAAGCCCAGCAAACACCAAAGAAACAAGCGTGAAAATGGCATTTTTTGTTGATTCTTTCATTTTTTCCTCCCTATTCTTATTTTACTTTATAAAAATTTAAATAGCAAGCGTTTAAAGAAAATTTAAAAACTTTTTAAAAAATATGATGTATAATAAATATACAAAATCACCATAACTTTTATTATAACTTGTTTCGAAAATGAGCAAAAGTGCAATTTTGCCTTGAATGCTACTTTTCGCTAAAATATTCAAAAAAATTTTGCCAAACACTTGACTACCCCCTCCCACTATGCTAAACTCCTTTTAAGGAGGGAAAAATGGTTAAAACAAAGAATAAAATTTTTATGGCAATTTTGTTTGTTTTGGTGCTTTTGCCTTGTATGTTTTTGCTTGTTGGATGCAATGAAGAGCCAGAAACATCAATTTATGGCAGATATGAGGCGGTTGGCTATCGCACAGTCTACGAACAAGAGGGTGTGATAGAACGAAGTGAAGACAACTTTGTTCTTGAAGATATAGATGTTGGAAGCTATGTAATTTTAAATGAGAATGGAACGGCAGTTGCAGGCACCAGCGATGCTCAACCTGGCGATGATGATTATTCGGAATTTGAATACAAAATCATTGACAATCAACTTCTTTATAAAGCGGATGGCATGGTTGAATATTTGAATTATGGCTTTCTTGAAAACGGCAATCTATATTTAATGCAAGTTGTATGGGGTCCTCAAGAAGGTGGATATGACTACGATGGCAATATATATATTTATACCATATTTAGTTATGTTGAAATGTAATTAAGATGAAGTTCAAAAATGCGTGCAAAAATTAACACGCATTTTTTATATGGCCTTATCAAAATATTTTAATTGAAGCTTTTGTCGCAGACAACATCCATAATAATATCGAAACTTGTCCGTTTCTTCTTTTTTACATGCTCGCTTATCGCAAATGGCGTAATTGCAACTATTGAGCAAGCTATTACAAGAAGGAAATAGGTGAAATAAAAGTGCAGTCCAAACAACGCAAACGGCAAGCCGTTCTCTTTGAGATATAGAAAGTTGGCGCCGTCCACAAGAGCATTGCCTAGGCTTGACCATAAAGCTATTATGAACATGCCGATATACGCTTGCCAAAAATCTTTCACTCTCACCTTATAGTAGCCGTCTGCAATGCAGGCAATGACCGCGGTGGAGAGGGCAAAGTGCAGAATGATACTTTCGACAAGATAGAAGGAAAGTGTGGAAAGATAGTAGTAGTCGCCAAAGATAAAGGTGATAACTCCACCGAAAAAGGAAGCAACAAGCACAGGTAAAAAGAATTTTTTGGTTTTTGTGAAATAGAAAATCGGAAGCACAAAACTCATAAGATGACATAGATGCCACGGCAAGACCTCCACAAAGGAGAAATCTCCACTTGCTAGTTGCACAATCATTCTAAGAATTCTCACAGTTGGCATGATTATGCAAAGGACAAAGGTGAATTTATGGGCAAAATTTTTGTATTTTTTAAAAATGAAAAAGGCAACTACAAGCCACGCAAGCATGATAGAAACAAGCGCAATGTGAAGCGGACACCAAAGTCCCGGTCCCTCACCTAGCGCCTCCTTATTTTCAAATAGCCAATCGGTAAATGAGAACATATTAAACTCCAACTTTCAATTATGTATGAATTAAGCGTATAAAGATATTACGCCTTAAACAAATTCATTATAGTGACATTGACAAAAAAAGTAAAGAAATGTAGTCAATTTAGTTTTATTATTTTTATTTATTTGATATAATAAAATGAGGTTTCCAAATGGAAAGCGTAAAAAAATTAAAAAAAGAACTTAAATCAAAAGAAAACTCTTTTAATGAGATAGAAACAATAAATATAAAAATTAAGAGCGAAGAAGAACTTTATTCGGGCTATAATTATGACAAAAATGAAGTATTAAATCCGGCGCTCGGAGATTTTTTATTGGAAAAAGCAGAGGCGCTTCCGGTTAAAAGCAAACTCCGTCTAAAATTTTTCTCTGATGTCAACATAAAGGAACATGAACTTTTTTCTGCAATAAAAAATAAATTTAAGGGAGAGTTTGAAAACTATCAAAGAAAGCTCAAAAAGACCGCCCTTTTTTCTCTTGTTGTGCTGATTTTAGGCATCTTGTTTTTAGGACTTTTCATCTTAGAGGAAATGTTTTTTCAAACACCTATCTTGTCTATAATCTTAGAGATAGTTTCCTGGGTGTTCATCTGGGAAGCTGTTGACGCTTTCTTTTTACAGCGGTCATCTTTAAAAGAAAAACGCCTGCAAATGGCACGCATCTATGATGCTGAGATGGAAGTTGTAAATGTCGATTTTGACAATATTGAAAAGTGATAAAAATTAAGGAGATTTAAATATGAAATATCAAATAATAGTGGACAGTTGTTCAGATATAGATAAATACTATTTAGAGGGAAAGGGAATCGGGCTAAATATCGTCCCTCTCACCATAAATGTCGGAGAAAACGAGTATGTCGATGAAGGGAATGTTAAAATCGAAGAGATGCTCAAAAACCTTAAAACGCCAAAGATAAAAAGTAGTAGCGCTTGCCCTTCTCCGCAGGCATTTAAAGAGGAGTTTGACAAGGCGGACTATACATTTGTTGTGACAATCACAAGCAAGCTCTCAGGTTGCTATAACTCTGCCTTGCTTGCAAAAAATGAGCATCCAAACTCCGCGCACATCCATGTAATTGACTCTAAGGCAGTGTCCGGAACAGAAATTTTAATTGTTGACAAACTTGTGGAGCTTATAAACAACGGACTTGACTTTGATACAATTGTGTCTGAGATTGAAAAATATCGCGATAACTGCACCCTCTTTTTTGTTCTTCAACGCTTTGACAACTTGGTTAATAATGGCAGAATGAGTAAAATTGCAGGACTTATCGCAAGCACAATCTCTCTTAAACCTATTTGTAAGGCCGTTGACGGTGAAATTAAGATTGTTAAGAAGATAATAGGCAGTAAACACCTCTTTTCAAAACTCGCAGAGATGATAAAAGAAGTTTTAAACGGCGATAAAGACAGAAAGATAATTATATCTCATTGCTACGCTGAGGATGAAGCGGAAGAGTTAAAATATCATATCGAAAAAACATGCGGAAATCAAAATATCAAAATTATACCAATGCGCGCGCTCACAAGTTACTACGCCTTAGAAAAAGGCGTGATTGTGTGTTTCTAGAAAAATAACGCCGTTTTTCTGAGATTCTCCGCCAGCGGACATTTCATGTCCTTGCTCAGAATGACGAATATAGCTTGATTTCTGGATGTTTTGACGGCGTGGCATTCCGCTACTTGCGATAGCATGACAGAATTGGCATATTAATTAAATAATGTATGTTAAGGAAGAAAAAAAGATGTATGCCTACATCTTTTCTCTTAAAACTTTTTCGCACTCTTTATCTAATTCATAGAAATTTTTAATTGGCAGTCTTTTAATTAATTTTACCGTCTTTGGTTTTTCGTTATACTCGGCGTCATCAGCGTTTCTTAGAGCAACGCTCATGCCATCTCCGCGGTTAAAGGTGTTTCCTGTCAGATACTCAACCACGCTGTAATTGCGATTTGAAAAGCTCCTAGTTTTTTGCACATTTTTTATGCAGGCACCGAGTGAAGCTCCGCGCTTAACTGCGTTATACATATTTTCGGAAATTTCATACAAATTCCCCAAGCCAAACCTAATACCATTTGCATCCTTAATGCCACAAACATCGCCCATAAAGTAACCGTTTTTCAATTTGAAATAGCCACCTTCTATACAAATGGAAAAATCATTGCCTTTCAGCTTTTTTTCGTCTAGAAGTTCTTTTATTTTTGTAAAAACTTCCATATTAAAAAGCGTTTGTGGTTTTTTCTCAACATATACATAATTGACATAGTGTTTTGAAAAAAAGCCACTTACGGTTCGCTCTTTAACTTGATTTTGATGTTCTTCTATTAAATAAATTTTCACAACCTGCCTCGCACTAAAACGATAGCACAAAAGTTAGCCTTTGTCAATAGCTAGCTTACTAAATATTCTACAACGACAGGCACTGACCTTTCCATGGCAAGCGTAAAAAGCCTGTTAATCTCAGGCGAATATTTCATGGCGCCTTGAATGTCGATAAGCTTTTTGGCGTTAATGCCTAGCATGTCCACCATGCTTTCACATATTAAATTTGTAATGACATACAGTGCGTTATCCTTATTGATATTACCATTGATAATCGCCTGTTTTAAAACCTCATCGGAATCAAAAATGGTGTCTAGGGCATACTTGATAATATACTCTGTTTTTTCCATAGCAAAACAATTACCATTTGCTGAGGACAAAATTTGCCAAGAAAGATACAGGCTGTAATGAGGCTTTAAATATTTCGGCAGTCCTTTGTTATAGAAATATGCCATAACATCCTGTGCAATCGCATCGCCTTCAAGCGCCCTTGTGCCTATGTCTGTAAAAACCTCATCAAACTTCCCCTTTTCGCTTGCGTCCATAATCTGACGGCGATATTTAACAAAACCTTGATACGCCTTATCTCTGTCAATAAAATTTTTATAATCCATGCTTTCTCCTATGTCTTTATTTTAATCATTTTTATTATTTTTTCCAAATAAATTAAGGATTTTTCCACTTTTTCATAGAGTTATCCACATTTGCACATGAGTTATCCACATTTTATCCACATTTACACATTGCTTTCGACTTTTATATCAATTATTGTCAACAATATGAGAAGCGTGTGCAAAAACTAGACATTTAAAATAATATATTAAAAAATTTTGGATTAACAATTCACATTATCATCCAAAATTTTATTTTTACGTAAGAAAATCACTTTTACAAAATCGGTGCGCCTAGCCTATATATAGCCTGCAAAAACTTAGTATACCAGCGTCTTTCTTTGTAATACTGCTCGTCAATTTTTACCGAATTTCTCATGTCTTCCATCACACTTCGTCCGTATTCTGCGGTTAATTCCTTGGAATACATTATGACTGTATCTTCAAAGTTAAGCGCAAAGGAGCGATTGTCTGTGTTACAAGTTCCAATTGAAAGTTTGTTGTCATCGACAAGAAGTGCTTTGCTATGCAAAAAGCCCTTATAAAGATAGACATCTGCGCCGAGGTCCAGCACCTCTTTGAGATATGAGATTGACACATGAAAGATAGCTTTGTGGTCAGGCTTAATCGGAATTATTATTGCCACCTTCACGCCACTTGCAAGTGCGATTTTTATGGCAGAGAGGAAACTTTCATCAGGAACGAAATAGGGCGATTCAATCACCACATGTTTTTCTGCATTTGTTATCATCTTGATATAGGTTTCCTTAATCTTTTGTATTGGAAGGTCGGGACCCGAGTCGATAATCTGTAAATTCACATCTCCTTTCTTTTTAACCTTTGGAAAATATCCGTCTTTGACATACTCGTCTGGCGCCTTGACCTCTTTTTGTGTATAACGCCAGTCATTCAAAAAGATATTTTGAAGAATATAGACACCACTGCCTTCAATCCTCACATGAGTATCGCGCCATGGAGAAGTTTTTTTGCTTGTGCCATATATATGGTCGTTTCTTATATTCATCCCGCCCGTATAGCCAATCTTGCCGTCAACTACGACAATCTTTCTGTGGTTACGGTAGTTCATCTTTAAATTAAGAAGTCTGATATGCCCAAAAGGTGGGAAAAACTCTGCCACTTGTCCGCCCGCTTTTTTGAGTTTTCGGAAGAAGCGTCTTGGAGCGCCTAGACAACCGATTGAGTCATAAATAAACTTAACCTTAACACCCTCTTTCGCTTTCTTTATAAGGATGTCCATAATCTCTTGTCCTGCCTCATCGTCAGCAAAGATATAATACTCCATGTTAATCGTTTCTTTGGCAGACATGAGGTCTTTTTTTAAGTCCGCTATCTTGTCCGTTCCCCAGCGATAGAATTTCACGCTATTGTTTGGACAAAGTATGCTCCCGTAGTTGTAACAACACTTAACAAGCCCTATGTCATCTTTAAGCTCATTTCTCACATTATTTTGCATGGAAAGTATTCGCTTGATTTCATCATTGTAGTCGAGATAGTAGAGTTTGTGTTTTCTTATCATTCGCCTTGTTCTTATCGAAAGTCCATTGCCCATCACGATATAAAAGACATAACCGACAATCGGAAGAATGGTGAGAATGGTGGTCCAGCAGACAATGGTGGTAAATTTTTTTCGTTCCAAAAACACCATGGAAAGGAAGAGGAGAAAATTTAATGAGTAGGTGGCAACGAATACCCAAAACCATGCATTCATTCCTCCACCTCAACATTAAGAGCTAAAATTATGACATTCCTCTCCTCAGGTGTGTCTGTTTGAGAGTTAATAACTGCTTTAACCATAAATGCATAGTCGCCGTCACCAGAAATCTCCACTTGATAACTATCTTCAATGCTTGTCAGATTTTTCACGCTGTCAACGGTCGTTCCAATAACAGTTGACAATTTTGCATGAAGCATATCTTTGTCAAAACTAAGTTTAACTGTTCCGTTCTCATTGACAACGCTGTAATCAACATTGATAATGTTCTCATCTCCAATCACATCAGCCGTTGGATAGCCTACAATAGTTGCCGATATAACCGCTCTTGTGATGATTCCAGCAGAATTTTCCGCTTCATAGTAAAATTCATTTCGCAAAACAAAAGTTGTGCTAGACACTGATAATTCGCTGAGTTTAACATTAGCTCTATCATTTTCGATAAGATACAACGCTGAACTCTTTACATCGGTCCAGCCTAAGCCTACATTTATTTTCTCTTTCAAAGTGTTGGCGCTTATTGACGAACCGTTGAAATTGTTGATGATGATAGTTAGGGTGTTCGTTCTTATGTTTATCGTGTTTTTTGCAAGTATATAAATCGTTTTTTCAAAATCAGGATTTGAGCTATCTTGCGCAATTAACTTGATAAAGAAATAGTCGTAGTTGATGATAGGTTCCAAAGGAGTGAAGGAATATGTCACAATATTCACTCCATCTCCCGTAGATAACACAAGATTTCTTTGCAAGATGTTTAATTTAGAAGCAATCTCTGCTCTTAGCCCGCTTAAAGGCAAACTAATTTCCCCAGAAGTGCCAAGCGTGGAAGAATTAAGGTTGAACACATATTCGGTTTCGATATCTTGATTTGCCTTATCCTTCAAAATTGTCATATTGAAAATGTAGTTATTTATAGTTCCGTCAACTACTGTTACTCGATATAGCAATCTGCTGTTTACAGCACTTGTGTCATCGGAAGGAAGAGTTATAGAGGTGAGTGGTGTTATACTGTTATCATCTGAAATCTCATAAATTGTTCCTAATTCTGAAATCGTCACACCATTTTCTCCAAGCAATTCATTAAACCGCCCTCGCAGTGTGCTTACGCCAATTTCGTCATTTGATGTTGTCATAGTATCATTATATGTTCTAAGTGAGCAGTGGAAATTAACTTCTACTAGATAATAGGTGTTGTTGATATTTACATAGAAGGCTTTTGTTATCACGCCGTTATTAGCTATACTTGCAGTGAGTTCGATGACAGGTTGCGAAATGATGTCGCCGTTTTCAAAGATATACCATGAAGCTGAGCCTATCATCGATAGGTTGAAGTGATTTGTAACTAAGTCGTTAAGGTTTGAAAGAGCATAGCCAGAAGAGTAACTTGTTGCCACATTAAAGGTTGCAGAAGCTGTGTAGTAGTAGAATGTGTAGATATAGTATTTATAGCTTGTTTCTTCTTGTTCATTTTTCGTAGCAAGTAAGAAGTTGATATTCGCGCGGTTGTTATTTAGTTCGCCCATTTCAATGTTATCTGAAACATCCACTTTTGTCATCATGTTATTTGAAGATAATTGATAGAGCGTATAGTTAGCTTCATCATAACTTGTCCCTTCACTATACTCATCTCCCAACATGCTCGCGATAACCTCTTCACGCGTTACTTCGCCATGATACCAATAAATCGCATCTTGATTTTCGCTACTATTGTAGATATAGTAGGTTACTTCATATTTAGTCACCTTTCCGTCTGAGTCAACCACATAGTAAACTCTCTCTGCTAAGCCACTTGTTTCGGTGAGAGATTCATTTTTCATATCGACAAGTTTGTTATTATTATTGATAGCATAGACAGAGCTTGCGTTTTCGAATAAGGTAAATAGGTCATAATTTGTGCGCGAAGTCAAAGCTACATCATAACTTTCAGTAGAAGAATAGAAGAGCAAGGTGACTTCATAATAGTTTACAGCGTCATCGATAACACTTATAACTTTAATTGTCTTTACTTTTGATGTGGTTGAATTAAGGTTAGTATCTGTTACAACTGCGCCGTTTGAGAGCGCGCTATCTCCAAATACTCCTGCGTCAACATCTTCGGCAAGATATATCGTTCCTCCAAGAAGAGCTCCGAGAGTCTTGTTCTCGCCTCCATTTACATCCACTGCAAGAGCCTTGCGTTCAACATTGTTTTTGTTGTAAGCAATAACTGTGACATTGATAACTTCATAATTTATGCTTGTCCCTGAAACATAGCTTTCAACATACACACTTTTATACTGTCCGCTGTTAGAGTAGGTGTGGCTGTCTTCGTTGTTCCAATTGCTATATCTGTCACTTGTGTTTTCCTTAACAATTCTAAATGAGCTATTTGAACCGGTTGAAGATAAGTAGTCGGTAAAATTAATCTTTTCGCCAGCAGGAACAACAATTGTTCTTGATGGAAGTGAAGAAACAGAAAAATTGCCTGTGCTTGCACTTCCAAACGCCTGAACAGTGTCGCCATTTAATGTCACAAGTGTGTTACTGCCAAGCGCATATATTCCTGTCGCATTGTTTAATACTATACCTCGTCCAGTTGAAACATTCAAGTGGAACCTAACCGTGCCTAGTTCAATACCTATTTCGTCCTCGAACAAGCCATCTGCGCCTGCAACATGGAGCGTGATATCTACCTCAATATAGTTTGTTTGAATATTGAAGTTTGTGCCTGTCGTTATCGTTCCCATCTTATCGACACTTGCGCCTCTTGCCGAACCTCCGTCCGTGTTTATAGAATAAGAGTAATAGTATGGACGACTAGAAATAGGATGTGGATTTGACAAGTTTCCGCCTTCATTGCCACTTGAATAGGCAAGACCACTTGCCCAGCTTGACGCAGAGATGACATAGTAGGTATATGCGTCACTATCAGTTCCTCCTGACACACTGTAATAGTGACTTACTCCATACTCAGCAGTGGTTGTTATGCTGTTTGCAAGTGTATACAATCTGACGCTATGGTTGTTATGGTAGTCTTGTCCGTTTTCTTCTATAATTGTGTAGAAGTTTCTCGTCGTGTAGTTTTGAGAGTTAAGCTCGCTTGCACTTTCAATTCTAAGGGTTATAGGTTTGCCTGAGATTGTGTCTAATGTAAAGCCTGTTAGACTTTCCGTATTACTTGTGTTGACATTTATAGTAGAGCCACCATATCTAAATGTCACGCCTTCAGGCTTTTCAGAAGAATCTATATGAACATAATATGTCTTGCCCTTAGCTCCTTCTGTGCCGATTGTCGAAATTCTTACATATTCAACATGAGTGTAATTTCTGTTGTTTTTTAAAGTTTTAAATTCTGATTTTGAAGGAGTAGTATCTTTGGCACTTATAGCATAGGACACTTCTGCGTTTGGTTCAAGCACAATTTCCAAAGTGTCGTTATAAACTTTTCCATCATCTCCAAACGAAGAATCGTCAATACTGTCTGTATCTAAATAGTTGCTTTTTGTTAGAGTTGTTTGTTGACTTCTTGAAACATTTAAGTTAATTCTAAGCTCGGCGTAGTCAGTATCAGAATCCGACCCTGTTTTTTCTAGCCTAATTACCATTGTGACGCCATCAACAACCATAGATGTGCCATAGAGATACCCTGGCAAGGTTGGAACTGTGTAGGTTGTTTTGTTGTCACTTGTTATAGCACTCCAACCTGTGATTATGTTATTATCATTGTCAATCATATAATTTTCGGTTGTAATTAATTTTTTAGAACCTGTCTTGTCTGTGTTGCCAGGTGTGCTTTGTTCGGAGTTATAATATTTAGAACCATCAAGTTTTACTTCTGTTCCATTATATTCAAACGAAATCGAGGCAACTTCAACATCGTTGACATTAGAGGTATGCTTGCCAAATATGCTATGCCCTTCAATATATGGTATTGCCACACTAGTTTCAGGCTTATAGAATGTGTATGCTTCAAAGCCAGAAAGGGTAACATTAAGACCGCCTTTATCCTTGTTAAAGCCAGGGTCGTTATATTCAGAATCGCTGTGAAGAGGTGATAATGTAGCATTGTTATATGTCACACTGAATATCTTGCTTGTGTTTGTGTTACTCATACCGGCAGTGTTTAGGTATAAAGTTGCGGAGTTGTCTGCAGAATCTGCGCTAACACTATCGTAATTATCTGTCAAATGGCTTTCACCCTCACTATCAATATAATAATAAGAATATGTATAACCTTCTGCCTTTGCTTCATCTATATCTTCTGGTGTACCTCCTAAGCTTATTACTTTGCCGTTTACTGAAATTTGTGGTGGATTATTTTCAATATTTACATTCTGTAACTCATAGGCAAAATAATAATCAAACTCGGCTTTTTCTGTTCCATCCCCTGCATAGTCTGCGGTTACTTTTCCCTGTTGCATGGTCACCGTTCTATATTGCGCGCCGATTTGAATGACATCGCCCTCTTTTACATCATAGGTATTTACCTCTTGCACAACAGGATTTATTTCAGCTTTAATCACAAAGTAGAAACGAATGTTGTAGCCAAAGCTGTCAACTGCATCAATATAGTAATATCTTGCACCGATATTGATCTTGTTTGCGGTAAAGGAAATGGAAGTAGCTGGGCTAGATAATTCGGTGTTTGTTTCGTAGTAAGTATGTGACCCGTCAGCCTTTTTCGACCAACTTTCTTTCGACAAACTTAAATATAGTCCCTGCCCTAACGAATCTTCTTCATAGGTGTTATAGCCACTTTCAGCATTTTCGCAGAATGTATAAGTAAATCTATTTGAAAGGTTAGTGTTGTCGGTCACCGTTCCGTTTTTGTTTATTCTATACACTCTAAGCACAGGAGTGCCGGTGGTGGAATAAAGATAGAATTGTCCTGTTTTTCCGTTGCCTTTGGTGTCAGCGTTGACTATGTTGAATGGATTGTTGCTGGAATTGGTGGAATAATTCGTGTTGCCTATCATCATATCGTTGCCATACACCGTTCCGCCTGAGGAGCTTTCAGCCGTAAATTCAACCTGATATGCTGGAAGCACTTTGAAGAGTAAATCTGCGCTTTCGCTGTATGAATTTTCTCCAACAGTGGTTGTATAAGTCAATTTCATAGCCACAAAGTTTCCTATGTTTCCAGCACCTTGTGCTGTAATTTTGTAATCATTAGGTCTTTGTGTTGAACCCACTGTGGTGAGCGTTAGGTAGTTTGAAGTGATACTGCCCGAAGTTTCATTTAAATTCATGCCATAACGAGGATTAAGCCCTGTTTTAAAGCGTTGTCCTTGTGCTACTAATGCTGTTCCAGAGATTAAATCATTGTGTAAAGCTTCAAGGTCGCTTCCCTCTACAATTTCATTACCACTAAATCCATAGATTTGAAGAGTTAAGAAGGCGTTGTTTGCCTCTATTTCACTTGCGGTGTAAATTTCGCCTGTTTCGGTGTTTGTAATTCCAAAGCCTGTCAAGGAAAGTAGCGAAACATCTTGTCCTGTAATAATTTCTTCATAATGATTTTGAACACTGCTCGTCACATCAAACTTAACGGTAAGTTTGGTGGCATATGTGGAGTTGGTGCTATATTGAGCCGACTCATTATAGGAATATTGATAGAATATATTATACTCCTGCTTATTGTTCAAAACTGTATTGATTTCAACCTTTTCCATTGGAGTAGAAGCGCCTGTATTACCTTGTCGTAGGTATATGGACGCAACATCCTTTGAGACAACATAGCCTGCATATTTAAGCACAATTCTGTTTGTTAAATATGGACTTGTTAAGAAGATAGAAGAGGTATCGGTGATAACCTTTGTCTTGTTTTCGGCATCTTCTTGACTTAAATAAACACCTTGCAAGTTGAAGCCTGTGTAAGACCTTCCCATATCTTCCACCACCACAATGCCGGTATCTTCCACAGCCACTTCGTGAACAAAATTTTCCACTCCGTTTTCAAATCTTAGATAATATGTTCCGCTTGCGCTTTCACCGAACTCATATTTCAACATTCTATTCAAAGAGTATAGGTAACTGTCGGTAGAGCCAGCAATATCTTCAACATAAATTCTTTCGTATTCATTTTCCACAAGGTTGGTAGCGTTCGTTTCCACCGTCACATTATTATTGTTGTTTACGGTGACATAGTAGTAATCAGTCACTTCGTTTACAACAATTGAGAAGGTGATTGTTCCAACCTGACTAAGATTATTCAAACTGAATTTAAAGCTATAATTTGGCATTTCGCCTGTTCTGTTGGTTGCGCTTCCAACAAGCCCTGCGCTCGATATTGTCGTTGTGTTATTGACTGTTAGAACGGCATTGTTGATTTCTTCGACGTAGATTGCAATATCATAATAATAATCTGAGCCTTCTCCAAGTTTGTCTATATGCACGCGATAATATTCTGAGTTATCAATTATAGTTTTGCTGTCCGAAAATTTAGGAACAGAATTAAAGTAGTTGTCAATCGTTTCATTGTTGTCAACATATTCGCTTGTAAATGTTGTTTTTTCTAAATTCTCTGGATTTGGATAGTTAAATGAAAGGTCAACATTCGGCAAAACTGTGTAATTGTATTCTATGGTAAATGTAAACATCTCCTTTCCGCCAAAGCTATATGATAGTGTCAAATCCAAAACAAAATTTTCTATCTCTGCAACATTCTCTGCTGTAAATTCGTATTCAGTGTTGCCGTTTGAGAAAGCAAACTCATCTATTTCACTTAGACTATCGCCCGCTACACCATTGTTGAGATATTCGCGCACTCCAAAGACACCAAGTGCGTCATAAATATCGCCTTCTTTCACTTTGAGAACATTGCTGTCTTGTGCATAAATTTTCAAGGTGCTAGTTTTCTCTATAACCGAATTATCAAAGCTCTTTGAGAACTTAATCTCAAAAGTGAAGCTGTAACTATTTTCAATTGTCGCGGTAATTAAAGCTGTAAAGTCTTCATTAAAGCCTGTCACACGGAAGACTTTATTTGAGTTGTTGTCATCTGTAATCAAAATAAAGTCAGAAGCTACGAATGTTTCACTGGCATTATCATAAACAACATTAGAAGCAGTTGTAATTGTTGTGACAACATATTTAATATTATCAATATCAACCGGAATATCGTCAGCTTTGAGCATTACGCTTTCAATAAAGGAAGAAATATTATAGTCGTTTCCACTTGCAAAGCTTCCACTTAATTCGTCTCTAAATTTTATATCGTATCCGCCGTCTAAATTGAAGAAGATGTCAAAGATATTTGCGTATGCTGTATAAATACCGATAGAGAATGAGGCGTCCTCCTCAATTGAAGCAACCGTTGTGAAAGATAATTCATATTGCGAGCCAGACTGAGTGAAAGTAAAATACCTTATATCTTCGTTTTTAATATAATAGGAAGTGTCAATAGTGGTAGTTACGAGCTTATACTCATCCTTTGAAAGTGTCGCGCCTGTAACTTTTTTATCTTCCGTCAAGTCCTCCACTGTCATGTCTATAAAGCCACTTGTATCTGAAATAGGCAATGCGGTGCCACTTGAAGTATAAAGATTTATTGGATTATCATCAGAAGTTTCACGCAAGAAAGGCTTTAAGAATTTTTCGCTATCGTCAGAAGTGATATGAGCATTTACGCCTGACACAACAGGTGTTTGAATATCGCCCTCATTTTGAAGAAGAGTTATTGAATAAGTATAGCCTTTGCCAACTGTTATATTGTCATTGAAGTTGCCGTTTTCATCCTCTTCAAGTTCTTTATTTTCAGTGTTGACAATCGTAGCATCATAGGACGGAGAATTGTTGAGTATCAATGTGTAAACTTTCTCTGAGTTTGCGACATTTTCTATCGTTCTTGCGACCTTGACCTCGATTATTGCATTTCTGCCAAGCTCTGTAAGCGTGCCGACAAGATAGCCGTCTTCAATTCTTTCAAGATTAAAGCTTAAATATGCAGAATAATCTGAAAGTTCCTCGTCGTTTACCTTAACACTATAGATTGTATATATATAATTTAACTCTCCTATTATATTGTCATTGTCAATGTCTTTAACATCTGGGAAACGTGTCTTGCCAACAACACTTAGTGAGGCATTCTGGCTTGTGAATTTCTCTTCAAAATCCACATTAAACATCAAGCCTTCTTCATTATCTATAAAGGAAGTGATATACTCTGCACTATTATTATATGGATATGTGACATCACTGACAAAGGTGTAATTTGGAGTTATTCTTATTCTGTAAAAGATATCAGTGCTTAATTGTTGCCCGCCATTCGTAGTAATGGTGAGAGTAAGTTTTAACACAGCATAAACATCTTTGTTGATATCTATCATAGAGTTTAATTTGATTGTATCATTGATGCCTGTCTCATCTGCCTTCTCAACTATTGAAATTAAATTTTCATAGCCTTCTGTGACTTGTTCAATAGCAAGATTGCAGGAACTTATGTTGTCACTGTTAAGCAAGTGGAAGCCTACTTTTTCAGCATTTTCTTCGGTGGTCCCAATATACAAGATTTGTAACTCTTGACCTGCCTCAATCTCTTCTTTTATGTCATTCTCGACAAGGTCACTCATGGTGCCTGTGATGATATTGTAAGGATAATTTTCGCTGTATACAACATATTCCAAGCCTATTTTTGTTAGTCTGGTTGCCACCTTTATTTTATCCACATTGTTTTCTGTTGTGTTTATAAAAGTCAATTCGCCGTTAATATTAAAATTGTTTAAAGCTTGAACCTTAATTGATTTACTATCAGGACTATAGATGCCTTCGCCTTGATATTCATAGGTCCAATAATCACCAAGATTGTATGTTCCATTTTCAACTAGGTCATACCCTCCACCTTCAAGAAGGACAAGTTCATAACCGGTGCTTGTGGCAAGAACTCTATAATCTGTGCTACTTGCGCCATCAATGATAGAATTGAGAAGAGTATTTACTCCTTCGGCACCGCGACCGCCATAGCCAACATTAAATGGTAAATCGCTTACAAATTTATTCTCTTTGTCTAACAATTCATAAGAATCATCCGCCAATTTAAACATCAAAGCATAGGCTTCTTCACTTATTGGCGCGTCATCTCTATTTGGTGCAAGCGGAATGTCGTTAGAAACGGTTGCTCCAAGACTAGCCTCAAAGTTCTTTCTTGTAATGCGAGTTATGGTGCCATCTGACAACTCTATATGTATAAGAGAATTTTCATCTGAGTATTTAAATGGTGATTTACTTATTGGTGTAGGAGCCTCGTCAATATCACTTCCGCCTCTTATATAATCAATTAAATCGGTCGCCCTATAAAGCACATAGTAGTTACTTAAATTTTCTTCACCACCCGTTAGCGAATAAAGGTTGATATAATCCTTGCTTTGCACATAGGCATAATTCGGGCTTAAAACAAACTCAATAGTGATTGAAAGACCGTAAGGATTTTCACCTTTATAATAGAAAGTTGCTGAACCTGTCTCTCTCTTTGTGACATCCTTAAAGAGAATATTTCCGCCCGATTCTATCCAAACATCACTCTCATTCTCACCATTAGACGGAACAACGATACCTGTATCGGCTTTAACATGAAGGTTGCCGTTCCATGTTGTTGCTCCTTCTTTGCCATTTTTTACATTAAATACTTTCAAATATGTGTCTAGGCTAAATGGGGTGTTCGTTCCCTCGGCTCCAAAAATTCTTATTTCATCGTCATCCCCGTAAAGAAGATAGTCGGAATAGCCTTTTTCATTGGCATACGTTTCAAGGAGTGGAGAATAATCGATGTTTTTCTTTAAAGTTAATTCAAGTTTAAGGTTGACAAGTCCACTGTCGTCTGTTATATCAAAGACAAGTCTGACATCTTTTGCAAGCGCCGAAATCATTTTAAAACTGTAAATAGGGTCAGTATAGCTTGCCACAAGGCTATTGTCTATTGTGTTTGTATCGTAGGCACTTTTATTGCCAAGTTTTATAATGCCATTAGTGATACCAGCATTAGTTACATTTTTTGATTTTTCTAAATTTTTATCGGCGTCAATATAGAACAAACTTTCAAAATCCTTCGTGTCAAAGCCGGTCATATCTGCTCGGTTTAAAGTGAATTTCAAGCCCTCATCGATTAGTTGGTCTTCACCATTCTCGTTCTTTCTATAAACTCTTACAAGATTGCTCATACTAATAAAGCTATCATCAACAAGATATTTTTCAATTTTTATTGTTCCGCCTGCTTGTGTGCTGAATTCAACATATTGGTCTTCTGTTGGCGGGGTTGCGCCATCGGTGCTATCATATTCAATTTTAGACACACCTTCACTTTGAACAGTGAAATAGATAGCGTCAAGTTCGGCACTGTCAGCCATGCCTGCATTTCTGTAAGTAGCCTTAACAGTTGTTGTTATTTCCTTTCCGTCAGTAGATAAAAACTGACTTATTGCATTGTTGATTATCGTAATCACTCTATCGCCAGAAACAGGCTCTTCGGTCAAAGTGTAAGAAGCCACATTTGTGCGAATTACCTTTCCTTTTGTGTCATAAAGGATGACTGAAAGGCGATTGTTTAGTTCTTCAAGTTCAATAGCTTCTGCTTCGTCCGTCCATAATATCGTTCTTGTTGTCAGATTAAACACAACATCTATCGTATTTTGTTCATCATTTGGAAAAGTTGGTGCTTCTTCTGCCGTCTGGAAGGCATACTTTGCGTCAGCCACACTTTGCTTATATAGCGTAAAGGAATTTCTTGCTCCGCCGTAATCTATTGTAATCTCCCTTTCTTGCACTCTCTTTCCGTTGTTGTAAACAAGATATGGAGTAAGAGAAACGCCTTCTATGTTATTGAAATTCTCATAAACCACTATATTGCCCGACAACTCTGTTTTTGAAGCGGTTATATCTGAGGACGCCACGATAAAATCCACCACCTCGCCGTTGGCAGTTTGCCTAAACTCTATTCTAAGGTCGCCAGCGTTATATAAATCTCTAAGTTGAGCAAAGCTATCTTCGTTATTAGTAGAGATAATAAATTTAAATGTCTCTTCTTCAGCGAGCACAGACGGCAAAAGAATTTGATTGTTGTCAAGATAAATCTCATTTTCGGTCGATGTTAAAGACAACGAGCTGGCAATTTGTTCCAAAGGAATCGTCGCTTCAATCTCCAAACTCTTAACATCGCTTATCATCATAATTTTATATCTTGCCCCGTCTGTCAAAATGTTGCCGTTGCCGTCAGTAAGTTCTCCGTCCGCGTTTGTCCTAACCGTGGCAAAAACAAGATAGAGAGTTTTATCATAGCCACTAAGCGCGCTAAGGTTGGTGCTTGGAAGTTCGTATAAGTAGACATTATTACCAGCCGTCGCTCCGCCTGGCACGGTGATGTTAAAATCTTTGCCATTCGTATAACTATAACCATTGCCTAGCGCAATAGCGTTAAAGCCGTCAGGTTGAGATGCTCCATTTTCAAACATCAAGAAATACCTTGTCGTCTGATAGACATTTTCGGCAGGAAGATTGATAAGTTCGCTTAATTCAATGCTGTCTGAAAGGTTGCTGTCGCTGTCATAGACAATCTTTAATATGTCTGTGCCCTCTTTCCATGAGATATCGCTTTCAATGCTGTTTTCAAAATTAACATTGATATGCGAAAGCGTCTCTATCTTTTGGTTTTCTGCAAGGAAGAGTTGATAATTTCCTTCTTTTTCAAGGAAGAGTGCGACTATGAAATCTGCCGAGGTCGTTGCGCTAGAAGAAAGGCTAAAATTATAATTTCCAGCCACCGCTCCAACATTTCTTGAAGGTAAGAAGAAGTAATATACAACTTCCACTTCTTGTCCGTCTGCTGTGACTTCTGGAAGATTTGGCGTAAAGTTGCCGAGAGCCTCAATTTCTTCACTTGTCTTTCTTGTTATTGTGGCACCTTCTAAATTCCCTTCCGAGTCGTAGGAATATATATAGGAATATGTGCCGTTTTCTTCGTTATAGTCACCAATTGCACGAATTGCAACCTCTAAAACTTCGCCTCCTGAGATGTCAATATATTCATTGTTTTCATTTTTTGAACACAGCGCAATTCCAACTCCGCCCGCATAGACAGAGTTTAAGATATTCTCTTCTTCATCGCGAATGACAACACCTAAATTTCCGTCAAATTCAGGCAGGGCAGAGTTAAGAGCCAAATTAAACTTTTTATCAACCTTTGCGTTAAAGTTTTCGTTCGACACAACAAAACTATTGACCGAAATTTCTTTTACGGCTATATTAGATATTGTCGCAGTTTTATATGACGCTTCGCCCTTATCTTTCATAAAATTTAAGGCAGCAGTATTAAACTCAATATACTCTTCTTGCGTCTTAAACTCGCTAGGATTGCCTTCGAACCCAGCCAAAAACTCCTTTTCATATTCAGAGTTGGAGAAGACACGAACTTCAATATCATCAAACGCTCCATTGCTTACTTTGATTGCATGGAAAGTTTGAGAAATATAATCAAATTCGAGGTTATTCGTGGTGAAATCATAGAAAACATACTTCGTTTCTTCTCTGCCGAACACCTTTTCGCTACGCTCTGGCGAGTAATTTACGCCTACATTGAAATAAGAGCCAACAAAAATATCTTTTAACGGCTCCTTTGTCGCATCTTCTGCATCATAGCAAAAAACTTCTATTGACTCGACAGGAACATCGACATTGATATAGACGGTCTGAGGGTCTATGGTTGGATATGTAGAAGTGGCAGTTATAGAGGTTAAACCGCCAGCAATGTGATTATCTGTTGGAGAAGTGGAAAGCTCAACCGTGAACGCTCTGTCAAGTTGAACAGTTTCAGGCACTCTTATTATGCCATTGTCTAAGTATCCATTCTCTCTTATCGTCTCGCGAGTGCCTGTTGGAAGAGATAGCTTGACTGTTTTTCTGTTAACATCCTCTGTTGAGGTGGAAAGAGTAAGCGAAAAACTTTCTGCCGTTTCCAACACTCCAAGGTCTTGGTTATACTTTTCGTTTCCATCCAAAACAAAAAAGATACCGCTTTCAGGGTATATAGGATTATCATTGAAATCGCCTTTGATATAAAGTGCAAGCACTGTCACGCCTATAAGTCCGATTATCGAAGATATTGTGATTAGGATGACCTTCCAAAGCGCCATCGCTTTTCTCTTCTTTTTCATAACCACTCTCCTAAATATATATTTTATATAATCAAAATAATTATACAATTATTTTTTGTAATTCGCAAACAAATAAGAGAAGATTTAAAAAATAATTTTAAAATTAAAAAATATAAATAAATTATTTTCTTAAAATATTCAAAATATCGCCAAATACACATTTTTCTTGACAAAAATTATTTGAATTGATATAATTGATAAAAATCTAAAAATAAATAAAAAACATCTTAAAAATTAAATTTTTTTAACAAAAAATCAATAAAAAGTTGTTTTTAGGTGAATTTTTAAAGATTTTTTAATTTAAAACTTTTAGGAGAGGTATATGATACAAACCACTAATGTTTCTCTTGCTTTCGGCGGAAGAACACTTTATAAAGAAGTCAACTTAAAATTTACAAAGGGTAACTGCTACGGAATCATCGGCGCTAATGGTGCGGGAAAGTCCACATTCTTAAAAATACTGACCGGGGAAATAGAGCCAAACACCGGCGAAGTGATAATCACACCGGGCGAAAGAATGTCGGTCCTTGAACAAAACCAAAATAAATATGACGGCGAAACAGTGCTTGACACAGTGCTATTAGGTCATAAAAGACTTATGGAAATACAAAAAGAAAAGGACGCCATTTACGCAAAACCTGATTTTAGTGAGGCGGACGGACTTCGTGCCGGCGAACTTGAAACAGAATTTGCTGAACTCGGCGGATGGGAAGCTGAAAGCGACGCAAAGAGTCTTTTACAATCACTCGGAATACAGGAAGAGGATTTTTATAAACTCATGGGCGAACTTGACGCAAAAATTAAAGTGAAAGTTTTGCTAGCGCAAGCCCTTTTTGGCAATCCTGACATACTAATTTTAGACGAACCTACCAACAACCTCGATTTCAAAACGATTAAATGGCTAGAAAATTTCCTTTTGGATTTTGAAAATATCGTCATCATCGTTTCGCACAATCGTCACTTTTTAAATAAGGTCTGCACTCACATCTGCGATGTCGATTTTGGACAGATAAACATGTTTTTAGGTAACTATGATTTTTGGTATGAAACGAGTCAACTGCTTTTAAGACAACAAAAGGACCAAAACAAGAAAGCTGAACAGCGAGCTAAGGAATTAAAAGAATTTATCGCACGCTTCTCTGCCAACGCCTCTAAAAGTAAACAAGCCACAAGCAGAAAGAGAGAACTTGAAAAGCTTACCATTGAGGACTTGAAGCCTTCGTCAAGAAAATATCCGTATGTGGACTTCAAATTTGAACAAGCCATAGGTAAGGAAATTTTAAAGGTGGAGAATTTAACTAAAAAGGGCATGTTTAAAAATCTCTCTTTCAACGTGGAGCCTGACCAAAAAATCGTCTTTCTATCTTCTAATTCCCTAGTTCTAACCACGCTATTTAATATCATCATGGGCAAAGAAAAACAGGACGGCGGAACGGTGTTTTTTGGTAAAACAATTAAGCCTTCATATCTTCCTCAGAACAACAATGAATATTTTGACGACTGCCACCTTTCTATCGTGGACTGGCTTAGACAATATTCCAAAGATAAATCAGAGAGCTATGTCAGAGGTTGGCTTGGACGCATGCTATTCTCTGGCGAAGAAAGCTTAAAAGATGTTTCTGTTTTGTCTGGCGGAGAAAAAGTGAGATGTATGCTGGCAAAACTCATGCTTGAAGCAGGAAATCTGTTAATTTTAGATGAGCCGGTCAACCATTTAGACCTTGAAAGCATCACCTCTCTAAACAAAGGAATGATAAACTTCAAAGGACCAATTCTATTTGCTACGGGCGACCAAGAAATCATCGACACAGTTGCAAACAGAATCATCGACATCGTGGATGAAAACACCATAATCGACAAACAAATGTCGTATGAAGAATATATGGAAAAATTTAAAAATTAAAAATAATTAATTGCAAAAAAAATAAGTAAAAAAGAAAAAATATAAAAAATAAGCATAAAATCAATAAAAAACTTAAAAAAATCGGTTTTAGCGACAAAATCTAATCAAAAAATGGTTTTAAAAATTAAAAAATTTAATTATTTAAATAATAATAATTGCGTTTAAAAATTATTAAAATTAATTTTAAACAATTTTTATACAAAGAAAGGGAGGAAAAATGAAAAAGAAACTTTTAGGTAAAGTTGCAGTTATCACAGGCGCCAGCGGAGGCATCGGTTATTCTATGGCAAAATATCTTTATAGAGAAGGTGTCAAGGTTTATGATATCTCTCTCGTCGCTGAGAAACATGACGAAATTGAAAAGAATTACTCTGCCGATGTCAACGACACAAAAAAGGTTGAAGAAATATTAGAGGAAATATATAACGAAAATGGTCATATCGACATCTTTATCAATAATGCCGGCTTCGGTATTGCTGGCGCTATTGAAGACGCAAGCTCAGAAAAAATATATAGCCTTGTAAACACCAACCTTTCCGCTGTGATTGCTTTAAGCGGTGTAGCCATAAAATATTTAAAACGCTCTCATGGTGGCAGAATTATCAACACTTGCTCTGTTGGCGGAATTATTCCTCTCCCATTTCAAGCAACATATAGCGCAACAAAGGCTGGTGTAGAAATCTTTGGCAGGGCCTTAGCAAACGAAGTTAAACCTTTTAATATAAAAGTCACCTCAGTCCTACCTGGCGACACCAAAACAGGCTTTACGAAAAACCGCATTGTTGAAAATAATGGTAAAGATGATAACTATCGTAAAAATGTTGAAAAGTCGATAAAGAAAGTTGAGAAAGACGAACAGACAGGAAAAAGTCCTGACAGTGTCGGCAAAATGGTGGTAAAAATTTTAAAAAAGAAAAACCCACCGCTTAGAAAGACGGTCGGGTTTTGGTATAAATGCGCTGTGTTTCTTCCGAGAATTTTGCCAACAAGGTTAATTAATTATATTGTTAATAAGCTGTATTGCTAAAATTAATTAATTATATTGTCTATAAGCTGTATTAAAATAATCCTAGTTAAATTTGGAATTTTAAAGCAATTAAAAAACTTAAAAAATTTATAAAAATAAAAAATCAATTAAATATATTTACTAAATAAATTTAAAATATTTGTATATCGAATAGAAAAATAAATAAAAAACACATTAAAAATGCATTTTTTGCTGAATTAATGTGTTTTTTTATTAATCTTTCTATTTTTTTAATTAATTTTTTATTGTCAATTTCTATGTTGGTTTTGCTTAACTTTAAAACTCAATCGCTTTTTGAATATAGTCTGAAAGGTCGTCAATTTTTAATCTGATTTGCTTCATGCTATCCCTATCACGAATAGTAACAGTATCATCCTCCAAAGTGTCAAAATCTATTGTCACACAGAAAGGTGTGCCTATCTCATCCTGCCTACGATAGCGCTTGCCTATTGAACCCGCTTCGTCATAGTCGCACATAAACTTTTTGGAAAGTTTCGCATAAACCTCTTTCGCCTTATCGCTCAAATTCTTTTGAAGAGGCAAAATTGCCACTTTATACGGTGCAATTGCTGGCAAGAAATGCATGACAACCCTTGTTTCACCATTATCTAGCACCTCTTCTTCATACGCCTCACACATGATTGCAAGCATAAGCCTGTCTGCGCCTATTGAATACTCTATGACATTTGGTGTAAATCTCTCGTTTGTAAATGGGTCGAGATAATCCATCGTCTTCCCACTAAAATCGCTGTGACGAGATAAATCCCATGTGCCTCTATGATGTATTCCGTTAAGCTCCTGCCAACCTATCGGAAAATTATATTGTATGTCACACGCCGCTTTTGCATAGTGAGCAAGCTTATCATGGTCGTGAAAACGCAAGTTGTCCTCTTTGAGTCCTAAACTCTCCACGAATTTTATCGCTCTCTCTTTGTATGTGTTATAAAAGTCCATGCTGTCTTTTTCATGGCAAAACATTTGCAGTTCCATTTGCTCAAATTCCACCGTTCTGAAAAGGAAATTTCCGGGTGTAATTTCGTTTCTAAACGATTTACCTATCTGTGCAATAGCAAAAGGCACTTTTGCTCGCATCGTTCTTTGAACATTCAAAAAGTTGACATATTCACCTTGGCAAGTTTCTGGTCTAAGATATACAACATCTTTCTCGCCTTCAACTGTTCCACGGCTTGTTTCAAACATCAGCCTAAATTGACGAATTGGTGTCCAGCTGAAATTTCCACAGTGCGGACATTTGATTTTATGCTCCACGATATAATCTTCCATTTCTTTCGTCGTCATCTTTTCAGCTGAAGTTTCGCCTTTGGAATGTTCTTCTATCAAATTGTCAGCGCGAAAACGATATTTACAAGACTTACAATCCATTTGTGGGTCGGAAAAACTTTGAGCATGACCGCTTGCCTCCCATACCTTTGGATTCATAAGTATGGCAGCATCCACACCGTAAGTGTTGACATCCTCCTGCACAAACTTCTTCCACCATGCACGCTTTATGTTGTTTTTAAGCTCCACACCAACAGGTCCAAAATCCCAGGTGTTGGCAAAGCCTCCATAAATTTCACTACCTTGAAAAACAAAACCTCTGTTTTTGCATAAATTTACAAGCTTGTCCATCGTCAATTTTTTATCCATAATTCTCTCCTTTTTTAACAACGTTAATTTGCAACCCTCGTTATTTGCTGAGACATATCCAAAAAGCACGGAAAATTAAAAACCCCTATGCTCTTTCGCATAGGGGCGACCTAAACCGCTGTTCCACCCTACTTCACAGGAAAACCTGCCTTGTTCATTGTCTTTTCGCCGACACGCGTTCGCTCCGGAGTTGCCAATTCCATCTTTGCTAACTTAATTATAGCTACTTTAAAATTTTTTGTCAATAATTTTTCACACAAACATGTAGACAAATGCATACAATAACACAACCACTCTCTAAAAACAAATTCATAAGCCAAAAACAACAAAAATTTTACAAGAATATTTAGATTTGCTATTGAAATTAAAATTTGTTTGATGTATAATGTATAAGAAAGGAGCGAAAATGAATAAAAAACAATATGACAGGCTTAAAACTATTTACGAGAAGTTGTCGAACGAAAGAAATAAATGCAAGGACCCTCAAAGCATGATGAGTTATGCTCACAATGATATTTTAAACCTTGTAGAAGGCTATTTTTCTGGTGAGTTAAATTCGATATGGGAAAATGGAAACAAAACATATACATCAACTATACTTGTTGATGAGTCTGCTGACGGTCTCACCATTAAACAAACAATCGAAAGGGTCATTGGTGGACTAAGAAGAAAATCAATCAATAAAGAATTGACCTTTAATAAAGACGGAACCATCACATTTAAGCGTTGTATAGGAAAACATGGCAATATGGTGTTAAAAACAATTGCAAAAAACAACAAAATCACAACAGAACAGATGAATGTGATTTCTTCTCCTAAGCAAAACATTGTGAAATAAAACTTAAAGATAGTGTTTTAAAGAGGTTATTAAAAGCATATTGAAAAAATCAATATGCTTTTTTTTAGTCTATCCACAAAACTTTATCATAGACAACAAGAGTAATGATGTCCACAAGCCACATTATGACAGGGCATATCAAAATCATCAGAACGCCTAACACGATACCTAGCACATTTTGCTTGTCTATCGAACGACAAAGCCTGTAAACCGCCCAAACAATATCTAACCCCGGCAAGGCTAGCACAATTTTTAGCCATTGTGGTAAATTATCAAAACCATTAATTAAATCTTTCATATTTTCTCCTGTTAATTAAACATTTTTTCTTTTTGAGTGAGCATGGTCCAACCTAACATAGTCCGAAATAGACTTCCCCAATAGGTCAGCCTTGCCGAATTTAAAAATTCATTGCAAATTTTCACTTCTTCCTTAGTCATGCACTCCTTCAAAAATTCTAAGCCGTAATTAGACGCGCCCTTTTCTATCTTGATTTCTCGATACTTTGTGTAACACGCTATCAAAAATATAAGAAAGGCAAGCGCAAAAACGCCAACGCCTATATACAACACAAAAAACGGAACAATGTTTAATAGCCCTAAAACCGCAAGGACTATTCCAACTATTATCAATGGAAGAAAGAACCTGCCAAATATTCTATTTTTGCTCTTCCTTTGCCAATGCTTATTTAGTTCTCCTTTCTTAAATTGCAAGCCATGACCTAGTTCATGCGCAATCGTTGAAAAAGAGGCAAGGCTGTTAGAGCCAAGCGTAGAAGAACTTAACGCAATGATACCTGGCGAAAAGTGGTCCCTATATTCCTCGCACCTAGTAACTTGCAAAGCTCCGTCTAAGTAGCGTTCGTTTATAATCGCCACAAAGTCACGAATGTCCATGCCATTAGAGGCCCTGTAACTCATCGCCTCTTTTCTTTTCTCCTTGAAATTATCAAAAGAAAAATTAGCAACCGCTAAACAAAAGCAAATTATGAGGAAGAATAAAACTCCTATACCTATTACGATATACAACCACATAGGAAAATTATACCACATCTTTTAAATTTTTACAAACACTATGAAGTGGAAATTAAAATCGTTTCTCCTTCATAGCAAACTGTGCCTGCGGGCGGAAGCTGAGAGGTAACAATTGTGCCTTCGCCCTCGACTTCTGCGTATAGCCCTAAAACTTTTAACTCAGCAAGTGCCACCGCAATACCTTTACCTACCACATTTGGCATGATAATTTCCTTTCGTGAGGCACTCGGGTCATCCTTAGGAAGGTTGTAATAGGCAAATAATTTTTCGTAAAACTCTCTGCCATAAGGTGAAGCCACAATCGAGCCATAATATGCGCCAGCACTTGGCTCATCCACCATAATCATGATGATATACTCTGGGTCATCCGCAGGATATGTTCCTATAAAACTCGAAATATATTTGCCTTGCGCTATCTGTCCATTTTCATTATACTTCTGAGCCGTTCCTGTTTTGCCTCCGATGTTGTAGCCCTCAACAAAAGTGTAATCGCCCGTCTTGTTGGTGGTGAGTTTCAAAAATGAGTTTATTATTTCACTTGTCTTTTTGGAAACCAACCTTTTTTCTTGCACTATCGGGGTGTATGTGGTGTTGCCATAGACATCGACTGCGGAAGAGACTATGCTTGGAGTGTGATAAACACCGCCGTTGACTATGCCACAGACGATAGAGAGTAGCTGAATTGGAGTGACTGCTATTGCATGACCAAAGCCCATTCGCGCCAAGTCCACCGTCTTGACATTTTCCTTTTTCATGAGTATTCCAGCGCTCTCGCCAGAAATTGTAATGCCTGTCTTTTGACCTATGCCAAATTTTTCCGCATAGGAATAAAACTTGTTGACGCCTAGCCGTAATGCCAAATCCATAAAACAACAGTTACAAGAATTGGCAAAAGCTTCTGCAAGTGTTTGGTTGCCGTGACCGGTTGTCTTCCAACATTTGATGCGCTGACCGTCAATTATTCGATAGCCCGGACAATAAAATGTGTCATCAAGACTTGTCACTCCCTCTTCAAACGCCATTGCCACGGTTAAGATTTTAAATGTAGAGCCTGGCTCGTAGGTATCGGTGACTACCGACATTTTCGACATGGAGAATAGCGAAGCAAGGTCATCGCGCGGAACTTCATTTAAATCAAAGCTCGGTTTTGTGCTTATTGAAAGTATCTCTCCTGTCTTTGGTTTCATGACTATACCTGTCACCGACTTTGCTTTCTGCTCTTCATACGCTTTTTCTAGCACTTCTTCAAGAATTATTTGAATTTTGCTATCGACAGTCAGCGTCATATCATCGCCAGCAACACCTTTGACATAATATCTCAAATTTCCACCTATCTCCTTGCCTAAGAGGTCACTTTGAACATAACTATAACCGTCCTCGCCTTTTAGGTAGGTATTAAAATAGGCTTCCACACCACTTTGACCGTCATTGTCAAGGCTTGTGTAACCAAGTAGTTGCGTCATTAAATCGCCGTAGGTATAGTAGCGTCCGACATTTTCCGCAAGATAGACACCTCTTAAAGCCTCTAAGTAGATTTTTTCTGCTATATCTCCCTCTACTTGCATTTTCAATAAACTTTCGCTGATATTTTTATTTTTAACCTTTTTGAGGGTGTTTTCGTAGTTTAAGTCTAAAATTTCCGCTAGCGTTTTTGCCGTTTCCTCTGCATTCGTAACTTCACGCCCGCGCACATAGACATTGTAAGTTGTATATGAAACAGCCAGCGTGTCACCTGTTGCGTCATAGATATTTCCGCGTGGAGCCACAAGCGCTAAATCTCGCGTCCACTGATCAAGCGCACGCGTCTGCATATCTTTGCCGTTAATTATCTGCACTATAAAAAGCCTTACACCTAACGCGCATGCAAGGAGAATTAAAACTAATCCAACAGTTATTATTCTCTTTTGCAAGGAAAATAAGGTATAAGGCTTTCGCAATTTTAACCTCCAAACATCCCCGTTATGAAATTTGTCAAATTGTCGAACCAATTTGTGCTTTCGCCTATGGAGGAAATTTCATTTATTTCCTCGGGGTATGTTTCGATAAATTCAAAGCCTTTATTGGTGGCATTTAAGTTGTTAATCTTATTTAAATAGTCTATAAGATTTAAGTTGTAACTATCTTCTAGTTGCATATAATGAGAGTTCATATTGTCACATACAACCGCACCAGCTACACAACCTATCGAACATACTGCGAGCGCACAAGCAAGAAGTGCTGTTTTTAGCTTCTTTTTTTTCTTGACAGCCCCTTTTTCTTTTGGCATCAAATCATAATTGGGTTTTCTTATGACAAGGGTGGTCTTTTTCTTTTCTTCTTTCACCTTTGGGGGTTCTTCAGCCTCAGGCTCTATGCTTTCAGCAATGTCTACCACTTCTTCTTTTTCAACTTCCTTTATCTCCTCTTGCACCTCTTCTTTTTTTACATCTTTGAGGGTTAAGTCTTTAAAAGTTGAAATGTATTCTGACAAAGGCTCATTTTTTAAGTCTTGTTGCTTTGATGTCTTTTTGTCTAAATTTTGCGCGGTTTTCTCTTCAAGACTATTATGTGTTTCTTTTATAGCCTCTTTTTCTTTTGAAATAGGAGGGTAGGCACAGATGTAGTCTTCCTTTTTTTTAGTCTCTGTGGCAACCTTTTCTAAGACTTCCTTGTCCATATTATTATATTAACCTCCTTTTAAAAAGATAACTTTTAAAAAAACTTTAACTTAGATACTTCAGTGAAATGTCCGCCGTCGAAACATCTCAGAAAGTCGGCTTGGTTTTTGCTTGTTGGTTTTATATGCCTACACCCGTTCCACAGCTCTTAGCTTCGCACTAGAACTTCGACTGTTGGCTTTTAGCTCTCCTTCGCTTGCTGTAATTGGCTTTCTATTCACAAGGATGACCTTTTTCTTGTGTCCACAGATACATATTGGCGTCTTTGGCGGACAAAGACAATCAGTTGCCTCTTTTTTGAAGACATTTTTTACAATCCTATCTTCTAAACTGTGAAAGGTCAAAACGACAAGCCTACCGCCTTTATTTAGCATATCGATAAACTTATACAATGTATTTTCAAGTTCGTCTAGTTCTCCATTTACAGCTATTCTGAGCGCCTGAAAAACTTTTTTAGACGCACCACCACGCGAATAGACAACTTTTTTTGGCATACTATTTTCTATGATGTCGCGAAGTTCAAAGGTAGTTTCAATCTTCTTCTCTGCCCGCGCTTTGACAATATTCTTCGCAATCGTCTTAGAAAATTCTTCCTCTCCATACTTAAAGAAGATTTCTTTAAGTTCATCTTCACTTGAAAAGTTGACAATCTCGTAGGCGGTCTTTATCTTTTCGTCCTGCCCCATGCGCATATCAAGCCTGCCATTATGAAGAAAACTAAATCCACGCTCACCCTCGTCAATCTGATGAGAACTTACGCCTAGGTCAATCAATATGCCGTCAACATTTTCGGTTATAATATTCGGCGCATCTTTGAAATTCGCTTTAACAAACTCAACCTTATCGCCGAATTCCTTTAATCGATTTTTGCTTGTTGCTATTGCCTCGCCGTCTCGGTCAAAACAATATAATTTGCCGTTTGTTAGGTGCTTTGCAATTTCATATGAATGCCCACCACCGCCGACCGTGCAATCTATGTAAGTGCCATTAGGTTTAATGTTGAGCGCGTCAACAACTTCGTTCAGCATCACAGGTATATGTTTAAATTCCACTTTCAGCTCCATTTGTTACGCCCAAAAGCGTCTTAATGGCATTTGCTAGTTCTCTATTTTCATCGCTGACATCACTTTCAAACGCGATGTCGATTGCAGAAGCAATCGCATCACCATATTCTGACACTTCGTCACCTGTCAATAGGTCGTTTGTAAGCTTAGAAGCATTTCCTATCACCTTTGTTGCAGAGGCAACATCCTCGCCGTAAAGTTCATCGATTGTTTGTTTTAAGGTTGCCACGAAAGAGGAAACGCTTTCTAAACTATTTAATTCAATACTGCTTAAATTTGTGTTTAATTTGTCAGCAAGTTCAATAACCTCGACAATTTCGTTCATAACACTCTCATAAGACGCAATCTCATAGTAGCCTGTTGTCACATCTTCAACGCCTAAGTATTCTTTAATTCTTGCGTATTCAGTGTTTGGATTTGGTAAGTTTTCACTGTCAGGCTTGCTTGTGTAGATAGGATTTTCATCAATGACATCACCTGTCAAATACCAAATGATATTGACAAACACATCGTCAAACACACCGCTATCTGCACTAACTTTCAAAGTGTCAAGCACCTTGCCGATAACAGGAAGTTTATCTGTAATTTCTTCGCTGTTCATGCTTTCATCATTGATAACATCAAGAAGTGCCTTGATAACTTCAATATATGCTTCGCTCTTTTCTGCAATATTACTATAATCGGTTGTTGGTGTTACCCCTGTGATACCGCCAAGTTCGCTGTCAATTTGAGGGAATATCTTTCCGTAAAGCGGGCTATACATGTTGTTTTCAAAAAGGAGCGTCAAGATGTTGTCTATTACATTCTTCTCCTGCATATCAGATATTAATGCGAAATAATCAGCATTATCTAGCATGATGTAATCGAAATAGTCATATGTCACTTCTCCGCTATCTTCCGTAACTGTAATCGAATTTGAAGAAAGTTCATTTAGCAGTTCTCCGATTGAGGCAAGTTTAGCGTAATAATTTTCATAAGTGTCCTCACCGTCTTTAAGTTTTATAAAACCGTCAAGATTAGCACTAAGTTGGTCGATGACAGTGTCGAATACCATTGCTTTTAAAGTTTGACCGTTAAAGGATGTCTGGTCTAAATCGTAGAAAGGCATGAGAAGTTTTGCCAAAAATTCGTCATCGCTTTGCACTTCTGTCTTGATTATATCTAAAATCGCATCAAAATCAGTGTTTTCATTTAGGATGTCAGTAAGACCTGCCTCTTTTATGCTGAGAATAGGCGTTTTGATGTGGTTGAAGAAATCGGAATACGTGTCAATGGTGTCTAATGTGCCGTTTACATGAACATCGTCGCCTAGAAGTATAAAGCCCATGCTTTCAATAATGCCGTCAAGCGTGTTATAAGAAACGCTCTCGCGCTCAAAGTTGAGTATCTTCAAAGAGTGAGCCTCATCAAGCACACCGCCTAAGCCGTCAAGCACACCACCGATATCGTTTAGGTTCAAGATGCTATCAACAATATCTTCACTTTCAATTAGTCCAAATATATCGTTTTGGTCGTTTAAGGTTTTAAGTTCGGTTGCTATACTCATAAGACTATCAACCATGCTCTCCATATCCTCTCTTGTGAGAGTGGTGTTTAGTCCGATATTTTCGGCATTTTCAAAATTCTTTTGCAACTCAGATGAAAGTAGTTCAAGTAAGCGTGGCAAGGTGTCGGAAACAAGATTTAAAGTGAGAGCGTTTTTTAATGAAGTCGAAACTGTTTCATCATTGTTGACTACAAGGTTCAATATCTCTTCCGCTCCAACATTTTCAAGTGCCATATATTCTTCAAGAACTCCGTTTGTTATGACGCTGTCAGCTATATCCAAGACATCAAGAATATCAGAAGATAGATATGTGTAAAAATCAAAACCTTCTGTCATTTTTGCTTGCAAGTCATGTATAATTTCAATAACTTCATTCGGAATATCTGTAAGAGCTAATTCCTCTTTAAGGGTGTCAAAATTGACAATAAAGTCTTTGAGTGTGTCGGTTATCACTGTTTTGAAGAGGTTGTTTTTTACAATCTCTGTGACGCTTGCCTTTAATGGAGCAAAGTTTAATGTTTCAAAGTTGTTTGCCGAAACTTCATTTACGAAAATTGCCACATCATCGTAAGCTCCTGCAAGGGTGACAATTTCATATCTTACATTTATCTTTTCGCCGTCAATCTTGACATCGGAAAGCCCGTCAAAGAGAGCGTCATCAAATCCACCCGCAGAACAGATAGCACCAAACGCACTATCATTGAAAGAAAGTATTGCTTCGTGCACCTTCGGCGGGATTGCAGAAGAGAGTTCTTCGCCTAAGGTTGGCATAACCGTTTCGCTTGTGCTTGACGAAGAGGAAGAAGTTACAATCTCCTCATAAGTGTGCGTTAAAGAGGTTATCGGAGCGAAAAGCACCAAGAAGAACATAAAGGTTTCTGCCATAGCAATAAATCCGCCTGGAAGTCTGTGTGGTTTGTTGGTGGAAAAATCTTTCTTTTTAGAACCAAAACTTATTCTTGCCGTGATTAGATAGATAATTTCAAAGATTAAAAACATCACAAGCATAACGACAATAAACACGATAGGGCTTGCTATTGCACCCGGTAGTTGTTTGATAAACTCAGAAGCACTATCAAAATGTGATAAATCAACAACATTTTCTGAAATCATCCTCACGATATAGTCGCTTATTGTGATTAAAGAGCCTTCATAGTTAATGTTGACATTTAAAATTGCATTTGTGATAGGTCGCGTCACAAAGAAAGCTATAACGACGCTGACAAGCACAAAAAGAATGTGAAGTGAGGTTCGTTTAAGCCCGCGATACATTCCAACCAAAAAGCCGACTAATAGTAAAACTACAATAAGCCCAATGCTACCCCATAAAAAATAAGTTGCCATATCTTCCCCTCTTTTAATTATTTTAAACTAATCTAGTTTAATTATAGCCTACTTTAATTAAAAAATCAAAACAAAAACAATTATTTTATAGTTAGACAAAAAGATTTTGTCGAATAATTTTCAAATTTCAATCAAAAAGCAAAAATAAAAGCCTCAATTTGAAGCAATTTCTTCGTTTTGAGGCTTTATATTTATTTGCTTTCTTTGTTTTCTTCGTTTGGTTTAACTTCATCAGCTTTTGGCGCTTCTACAACTTTTTCTTGCTTTTCAACAGTTGCTGTCTTTTCTTTCTTCATATCTAAGATATAAAGCACATTTGCAGCAACATATACAGCAATTGCGATTACTGCAATGACTATCGTTCCCGCAGTCACTCCATCGCCAAAGAAAGTAAGCAAGAAGAAAAACGCTGAAATAAAGTTGAAAACAATTGCAGTTACATTAAACTTCTTTTTCTTTTCAAAAACTTCGGCACTTGAATTAAAATATATAAGGCTTAGAATGGAAAAGATAAGTCCTAGAAGCGCTGACAAAAAGATTATAGCATTTGTAAAGATGACAATTCCTCCTGCTGCTCCGGTCGCGCCGGTTGCACCTCCAAGAAGCGCAATAAGCACAATTAGAGTGTAGCCATACATAATCGTCCAAGCGAGATTTGCCACAGTGCCTAAAATTCCAGCAATTAGTGTTTTTATTCTTTTCATTTATCCTCCTTTTAATTATTAATGCATAAAAATTCTGTTTCTGTCTATGTCAAATAAATAACAAAAAATTTTTAAATTTTTAAATAAAATCTCAAACGGGTCGCCCGTTTGACCGATATTTCGACCAAAACATCGATTGGATGTTTGTTGTTTTACAACTTAAACCGCACTCTCTGAGATGTTTCGCTCGCACCTTAACGGCTGGCTCAACATGACAAATCAAAACCTCATTAAGTAGCGACCAATTCGCCAACAAAGTGCGAATTGCGTTTGGTCGCTGAAAGGAGCAAACAAACGAATGATAAGTGATTTGATAAAAAGCAAATCACGAAATGAAGTGCAGTTTGCGACGCCGTCATCCTGAGCCGTGAGCGTCAGCGAGCGAAGTCGAAGGATCTAAGAAAACACAGTTAAACATAAGAAACATCAAAAACAGGCAATGCCTGTGTAATTTTTGCCTTTGTGGATATGTGGACATCTTTGTTTAATTTTTGTGTTTTTCTAGCAATCTATGGCAAAAGACACATAAAATTGTCATAAAAAATTTTTTATAAACTAAAAAACTTATCCAAAAATGTGGATAAGTTTTCGCGTTTTAAGTTGATTTTTAAAAGATATTTAAATTATGCTTATCGTTTAAACAAACCTAAAAATTTTCCTATTTCTTCCCTGTCGAGCCAAAACCGCCTGCTCCGCGTATGGTGTCAGAAAGAGCGTCAACCTCTTCAAACTTTGCTTTGTAATACGGCAAAACAACCATTTGCGCCACACGGTCACCATTTTCCACCGTTCTTTCAACGCTGTCGTGGTTATGAAGTGCCACCACAACCTCTCCGCGATAATCACTGTCAACGACACCTACTTTATTTGCAGGAGCTAGTCCTTGCTTGATACTAAGTCCAGAGCGTGCAAATATGAAAATACCAAAGCCCTCGCCTACTTCCATAGACAGACCTGTCTTTATAAACACCGTTTCCCCTGGTGCGATTGTGACGCTCTTGTCAAGACAAGCATATAAATCAGCGCCAGCAGAAAACTCTGTGCCGTAAGTTGGCATTTTTGCCTTTTCATTTAACTTTTTAATTTTAACATCAATATAGTTCATAATTTTTCCTTTTATTTTGTTATTAATAACTTTCGAAATTTATATAAGAATGAAAATTTAATAAATATAAAGTATTTGTCCGCAACTCTTCATTCTTCATTTTTTACTCTTCACTCAAACGCTTTGCGTTTGTTTTTCCACCACTTTCTCTTCTTTTATCGACCTTTGCACATCAATAACTCTTTGATTTGACGAGCCACGCCATTGCAAAGTAAAATCATGAAGTTCATCAACATACTGCCCGTCGACGAGAACATCAAGATATTTGACGATTTCCTTGTCTTTTAAATACCTGTCAAAGAGAAAGCCCGTCCACGCCCATAGGTTCTTTTCAGGAAATCGCTCTTTAAATTTTTTGGCAAGTTTTGTCACCCCTTCAATATTCTTTGGATGCATAGGTTCTCCGCCAAGTATTGAAAGTCCTTCCACATTTTCGTTTGCACACAGGTCAAGAATATGGTCTATAACTTCGTCTGTAAATTCCTTTCCGCCGTTAAAGTCATGCGTTTCAGGATTGAAACAGTTTTTACAATTAAAAGTGCAACCTTGAACAAAAAGTGACACGCGAACGCCTGGACCGTTTGAGATGTCCATTTTCCTTATTTTAGCATATCTCATAATTTCACCTATTCGTCATCTTTATTGTCGATGTGTAAAACTCTTTCCTTAATCTCTTGCGTTCTGCCCTTGTTCCAGAAGTTTGTGCCGATATAGCCACAGGTTCTTCTTGCGACATTAAGAGTGTTATGGTCACGGTTACCACAGTTTGGACAATACCATTCCAAATTGTCATCGATAAGTATTTCGCCGGTATAGCCACACTTCTGGCAGTAATCGCTCTTTGTGTTAAGCTCGGCATACATGATGTTGTCATAGATAAACTTGATAACTTGCATTACAACTTCTAGGTTGTTTTGAAGGTTCGGCGTTTCCACATAGGAAACTGCACCACCCGGACTAAGACGCTGAAATTCGCTTTCAAGTTTGAGTTTTGAAAAGGCGTCAATCTCTTCGAACACAGGGACATGGTAGGAGTTTGTGATATAGTCCTTGTCGGTCACACCTTTAACTATACCAAAGCGTTTTTTAAGGCATTTAGCAAACTTATATGTGGTTGACTCAATCGGAGTGCCGTAAACACTGTAATCGATATCTTCTAGCTCTTTCCACTCCTTGCATTTATCATTCATCTTTTGCATAACTTTGAGAGCAAATTCCTTGCCTTTGCCGTTGTCGGTGTGGCTGTGTCCTGTCATATATTTTACACACTCATAAAGCCCTGCATAGCCGAGCGAAATGGTGGAATAACCGCCATGTAAAAGTGGATGAACGCTCTCGCCTTTTTCAAGTCTTGCAAGTGCGCCGTGTTGCCATAGTATTGGAGCAACATCGCTGGTGATTTTGCTAAGACGCTCATGCCTGATTTTTAGAGCCTTGTGGCAAAGCTCTAATCTATCTTCATATATCTTCCAAAAATCGTCAAAATTTTTGTTTGATGAGAGTGCAACATCAACAAGATTGATAGTCACCACGCCCTGATTAAATCTGCCATAATATTTTGGCTTGTTGGTCTTAGGGTCAACATATGGAGTAAGGAAAGAGCGACAACCCATGCAAGGATAACAATTTCCATTGCCATTTTTGTCGATTTTATATTTCAACATCATTTTTTCAGAGATATAGTCTGGAACCATGCGCTTCGCTGTGCATTCTGCGGCAAGTTTTGTAAGATAATAATACTTGCTGTTTTCGTGAATATTGTCCTCTTCAAGCACATACAAAAGCTTAGGGAAAGCAGGGGTTATGTAAACGCCTTTCTCGTTTTTCATGCCTTGTATTCTCTGTTTTAAAATTTCTTCAATAATCATAGCAAGCTCTTCTTTATACTCTTTCGTTTCGCCAAGGTATAGGCACACGCTCAAAAATGGAGCTTGTCCGTTGGTGGTGGTCATGGAGTTCACTTGATATTGAAAGGTCTGCACGCCGTCACGAATTTCTCGCGCCACATCTTCTTTTGCAAACTTAACGCACTCTTCCTCTTTTAGTCCACGCCTCTTATACATATCAAGATATCTGTTGTAGCTATCTCGAACAAATGGCGCAAGGTGCGTCATGGTGACGGTTGCTCCGCCATATTGGCTTGATGTCACCGCCGTAATAATTTGCGTGGCAATTGTCATAGCCGTCAAAAATTTGTGTGGCTTTTCAATCATAACACCGTTGATGTTTGTGCCATTTTGAAGCATATCTTCAAGATTGATAAGGTCGCAATTGTGAAGAGCATTCTGCGCAAAATAGTCGGCATCGTGAAAGTGAATAACACCCTCATCATGCGCTTTAACAACATCCTCAGGAAGCAAAAATCTTCTTGTGATGTCAGTGCTGGTGATACCTGCAAGATAGTCGCGTTGCGTGGTGACAATACGAGCGTTTTTGTTGGAATTTTCGGTGTTCCAATATTCGCTTTCGCCGTCGATAAGCTCCTTGATGGACTGGTCGGTAGTGTTGGCTTTTCTAACAAGCGCGCGCGTATATCTATAAATAATATACTTTTTCGCAAGTTCGTAGTGTCCATACGCCATAAGCCTTTCTTCGATGAAGTCTTGAATGTCCTCCACAAGAATTCTTTTCTTTTTTAGGGCGAGAATATCTTTGATAATATCATCGATTTCCTGTTCTGTCGCTCTTTCATCTTCTAGAACCTCATTGTTGGCCTTGCCGATAGCATTGACAATCTTGGTTTGGTCAAAGTCAACAATAGTTCCGTTTCTTTTAACTACTTGCATTTCTAACCTCCTGTTACAAGTTCTACCCCTATTTTAAAACATATATAGTGTTTTTGTCAACCAAAAATAACTAGATATTGTGTTTTTAACAAAAAAGTAATAAAATTCATAAATCCATAAATTTTAAAATATTTTTTAAAATCACGCTCGCGCGAAGCGGTCTAAAAGTAGGTTATATCTTCATAACAAAAGTGCCATTTAAAAATTTTTCGCCTAGAACTTGCTATCTATTCGCAAAACAAAAAATCCTTTTAGTTTAAAAGTTAAAAGGATTTTATTTTAAAATTTTTTAGTGGTAAGTTTATCAAACTCTTGCTGTTCTTTTAAAAGCACAACACTTTTTGTCACATCGTAGGTCATTTCCTTGTAGGTAAAGGAAAGCACATAGGTCTTTTGCCAAACTTGTTCTTTGATATCTAAATTGTTTTCGTCCTCGCTCTTTGGAAATTCGTGTCTTGTTTCGTTTAGGTCGTAAGTGCCGTCAAAGTCCACAAAGCCTTCATCACTCATCCACACCCGAACGCCGATATTTTTATAGTCCACCATTTCCACCGCGAAGATGTTTTCAAGGTCGATTTTGAGCGCGCACTTATTTAAAAACATAAATACATAGTTAAACTTATAGCACGGTGTAGCTGACAGCACCTTTTTATAGTCCGCTTCTAACTCCACCTTTCTTAACTTTTCTTCAAACTTTTTTAATGCTTGACATTTAGCGCCATGCGTTTTAGCTTCAAACTTTGAAAGGTCAAAGATTTTTATCTTCTTCTTCAAAAGATTCAAAATTTCTTTTGACCTAGTTATCTCTTTTGTGTTCACCTTTTTAAGAAGTTCAAAGTTATCTTCAACCGCATCTATTGAGCGGATGTTCTCAAAGATTAAGTTTTCATTAGGCTTATCTTTTTCTTCGATTTGAAGTTTGCTTTCATTTGAGATTTTTTCAAATTCCTCATTTCCAACTTCTTTTATAATCTTATCAATCTTTGCATTATATTTTTCAAAGATGAGTTTTGAAATATATTTTGAAACGCCCTTGTTTTTTTTATCACGATAGTAAAAGATTAAAATCACCGCCAGAAAGAAAAGGACAATAAAAATAGTGAGAATAGTCACCAAAGTTTCCATAGCACCCTCCATATTTTAGTATATCAAACTTATTCCCGTTTTCCAAAGAAATACGCAAAGTTCAATATAATTTTCCTTCTCAATATAAAGAATGTGTAACTTTTACCCATTGCAACCTTTTTCTTTTCAAATCTTTTAAAATACTTTCGGAGGTTAAAAATGAAAACAAAAATAAAAACAAATGGAAGGTATTTTACAAGATTAAGAGAAAAGCAAAATCTAACAATAAAAGAATTATCACAAAAAACTAACATTTCTCAGTCAACGCTGTCAAACATAGAAAACGACAAAGTCATTCCACAACTACGAACATTACTAAAATTAGTTAAGTTTTTCAACATTACTTTCAAAGAATTATTTGAGAATTATTAGGCAACTTTTGCCTTAATAAGATTATAAAAACATTGCCATATATAGAGGCAATGTCAGCATGTTTCCAACCTGTCCAACATTGCCATATATTAATTTAATTCCTTGCAAATCAGGATTAGTTTTTAGTATTGTTGATAATGATTTTGCCTTACTGTTATTTGATTTTACTTCAATTGGAATTATTTTCGCATTTTTTGATAAAACAAAATCAAGTTCTAGTGTGTTATTTCTATTATAAAAGTATAGTTTATTTCCACTCGCATGCAAAATTTGTGCGATGATATTTTCAAATATTGCACCTTTATAAATTCCAAGATTTCCTTCCATAATTTGCGCATTTGTTCCGTCATCTAACATAGATACAAGAAGCCCGGTATCTGCCATATAGAGTTTGAAATAATTTTCTTCTTTGTATGCAACAAGTGGAAGGTCAAGGGTCGATATATTGTTGCAAATATTAACTATTCCAGCATCAATTAACCAATTTACACTCCCTTCATATTTTTGACTTTTGCCGTTTTTATCAAAAGTGCTATACATAAACTTTTTATTCTCTTTTGCAAGTTGCGCTGGTATACTTTCAAAGCAAGCTCTTGCTTTAACTTTTTCCGTTGAAACAGCATACTTCGCAATATCGTTCTTATAATCAATTAATATGTTTTTTTGTAGATTCAAGACTTCTTCATAGTTGTGATTATTTATAAAGGTATTAACAACATTAGGCATACCACCAACAACAATATATTGTTTAAAATATTCTAATAGTTTAAAATTCATTGCTTCATTTACAACGCTTTTAGTTTCATAACATTCTTTTATAATTGAGATAACACTTTCTTCAACACCATTTGCCCAAAGGAATTCTATAAACGAAAGTGGGTTCATCTCTAAAAATTCAACATAACCAGTCGGATAAGAAGAAACTTGTTCATAATTTATCCCCAAAAGAGAACCAGAAGCAATTACATCAAACCTTTTATCAATTGCAAAAAACTTTAATGCTGTTCTTGCATTAGGACAAGCTTGAATTTCATCAAAAAAAATAAGAGTTTTATTTGGAACTAAATGCGATTGAACATACAAAGACATATTGGCAAGAATAGAATTAATGTCTAAATCGCCCTCAAATATTTTTTTTGCGGTTGGATTTTCCACAAAATTAATCTCAATAAAGTTTTCATAATTCTCTTTCGCAAATTTTTCAACAATATATGTTTTACCTACCTGTCTTGCACCACTTATTATTAAACACTTTTTGTCACTGTTTCTCTTCCATTCTTTTAATTTTTCTTCTATCTCTCTTTTTAGCATAAACACTCCTTTTATACGAATACTTTATCATAAAACAACAATAAAGTCAACCATTATGGAGATTTTCCGGGGGAATAATTTGAAAACGTGGAGATTTTTCCACCGAATATTTTTAAAAAATGGAGATTTTCCGGGGTAATAATTCGAGTTTGTGGAGATTTTCCTGCCGAATAAACAAAATGTCGGTGTGTTTTACAACATAACTTTAAAAGAATTATTTGAGAATTATTAGGCTTTTTCTCCTATTTTCTTGACTAATCTCCTATTTTTGACCTTAAAATAGGAGATTGTTAATTGAGATATAAAACTATTTTATCTTAAAATGCTTTTTGTAGGCGTTGTAAACAATGTCGGCAAGTGCTTCGGGCGTTTTGTCCTTGCTGGATAAGACTAGGTCATAGTTCGACATGTCGGTGTTGTCAACGCCGTAGAACTTTTTATAGCGCACATTTTCAGCGTTAAAACGCTCTATCACCGTGCGTTTTGCTTCCTCTATATCAGTATATTTTTCCTTTCCTTCGCGGTCGGAGTTTGCTAGGCGTTTTGCCATTTCATCTTCATCAAGGTCAAGAAAAACTTTGAAAGAGTGAGGTATAAAGTGCCACGCCAAACGACTGTCAAAAACAATATTCTCGTTTTTCCACTTTTTGCCAAGCTCAATCGTGCGCTTGTCAAGAAGATTGTCATATTTAGGGTCGCTTAAAAGAAGCTTGTTAAATTCTTCGCTGGAAAGTCCGCGTTTTTTCGCCTCTTCTTTAAAAATCTCGCCAACTGAATAGACTTTAAAATCATATTTTTCGCTTAATGCCTTTGCAAGCGTGCCTTTCCCACTGCACGGCTTGCCTGTAAGAGATATAATCATCTTTCCTCCTGTCAAAAGATTTAAATATTTCGTCAGTATTAACTTAAATTATAGCCATTCAAAAAGAAAAAAGCAATTTTATTTATATTTTCAATAAAAAAATTGTAAAAAGATTGATTTCTGTGCTATAATCTTCTTGTAAAGGGAGGAGGTATGGCAACGCCACATATGAATGCAAAGAAAAGTGATATAGCAAAAGTAGTGATTATGGCTGGTGACCCTGTCCGCATAAAGAATATGGCGGAAAAGTTTCTTGATAATGCTAGATGCGTCAATGACACAAGAGGCATGCTTGCATACACCGGCACTCACAACGGAAAAAAAATAACCTTTATGGCGCATGGCATTGGCTGTCCGTCTATGGGAATTTATTCTTATGAACTTTTTGCATTTTATGGTGTGGAAACAATTATTCGTGTTGGAACAATCGGCGCACTTAAAAAGGAAATAGGTTTAAAAGACATAATAATTGCTGACCGCTCTTACACAAAGACGAACTTTGACGATTTTTATATCAAAAATGGAGCTTCGTTCGTCTGCGGTTCTTCGCCTCTGTTAGACAAGGCGGAAAATTTGTGTAAGGAAAAAGGTCTTAAATATTTTCGTGGCGATATATTTTGCTCTGACAATTTCTATACAGATTTCGACCAAATAAAACTTGCCAAAGAAAAAAATCTTTTAGGTGTGGAAATGGAAAGTGCAAGTCTATATCTGAACGCCAATAAATTTCAAAAAAATGCGCTCACCATGTGTATCGTGTCTGACAATGTAGTGACAAAAAAAGATTTATCGTCAGCTGAAAGAGCAGTTGCGTTTGATGACATCGTTAAAGTTGCCCTATCTATTGCCTTAAACAAATAAAAGGAGAGGAAAAAATGCTATCATGTGAAGGAACAGGAAAGAATATCGAACAGGCGGTTGAGAACGCCCTATTTGAACTTAAAGCGTCAAGAGAAGATGTCGATATTAAAATTTTAAATCCAGGTGGATTTTTAAAAAAAGCTAAGGTGCTTGTAACTATCTCTGAGGACGCCAGAGAAAAATATGAAAAAAAGGAAAAGTTAAAACAACAAGAAAAAGAAGAAGATACAAAGATTGAAGTCAATGTTCACGAACCTAAGGTTAAAGTGGAGCAGGCGAAAGTCAAAGTAGATGTTGAAGAGCCAAAGCATTCAGCCGAAAGACCGCAAGTGCAAATTATCACTGATGAAGAATACATTGTGGCAGAGAAAAGCGATGAAGATAAAGAAGAAAAAAATGTTAAAACGGTAAACGCAGAAAAACTTATAAAAGACATATTAGAGGCACTTGACCTAACCGCAGATATTGCTGTCAGCGAAGACGAGAGGTTTATCCGTTATTCTCTTACAGGAGAAAATCTCAACGATTTAATCGGACATCACGGCGAATGTCTATACGCACTCTCATCTTTCATAAGCTCAGTATGCAAAAATGGCAAAAAAGTTGTTTTGGATGTTGAAAATTACCGCTCAAAGCGTGAAGAAACATTAAGAACGCTTGCAGAGCGAATCGCCAATAAGGTGGCAAAAAGCGGAAGATATTATAAATTTGAACCTATGGATGCCAGCGAACGCAAAATCATCCACACCGCACTTCAAAATGATGACAGAGTGACAACGATGAGCAAAGGCGAAGAACCAAGAAGATATTTAATTGTCTTTCCAAGAGAATATAAAGAATAAATTTAAAATTAATAAATTGATATTTTGAGATCCTTCGACTACGCTCGGGGTGACAAAAATAATCAATTCGACTTCGCTCAGGATGACGAAAATAATCAAATTCTTGACAAAAAATAGCAAAATTAAAATTTTTGCTATTTTTTTATTGTTTTTTTATAAAATATCAAAATAATTCATTAAAATTGCTTTTTATAATGCCGAAAAATATTTCAAATAAATTTATAAATAAAATTTTTATTTTAAAGTATTTGTTTTTTGTTTGATATTAATTGTTTTTTTTATTTAATATTTTATTTAATTTTTTATTCAATTGTTTCTCCTGTTTCTTCCTCTTGAAGTAAGGTAAATGTCATATAAGCAGGATTGTGGTCAGAATACTCAAAATTGGTGTCGATGTTTTCTATGCTGTCAATTTGAATATTATCTGAAACCAAAAAGCCATCTAAAACAACGGTATAATTGACGCCTTTTTCATAAGGCATATCTGTGGAACGACAAGTGGCTACGCTTGTGTTTTTTGCAAAGGAAAAATGCTCAGGGAGTTCGCTTTCATTGATTTCTTTTACCCACTCTGGCACTTTCTGTTTAGAAGTAAAGGTGTTGATACTGTCTGCGATGTCATGATTCCAATCGCCACCCGCAATCACATAGTTGCCTTTATTATATTCGCCTTCCATAAAAGTTAAGAGCATGTCAAGTTGTTTTTCTCTTATCTTTCCACCTTCATCATACGCGCTCATATGTAAATTGATGAGCACAAGCTTTTTGTCACTGTTTTGAATTGGAAGATAATTAACTTCAAAGCATCTATCTAAATCGAAAAATTTATTGATAAAACTTTCGTCAATCGGGAAAGAACGGCGAACGCTTTTGTCAATCTTATACTTAGAAAGAGTAACCTGCCCAGATTTTATACTCCCGATAGGTTCGTTGAAAGGGTAACATAGATAGCGTGTGTGCATGTTCTCTACAAAACTGTTTGAATAAGCCGAAAAACTTTCACTTATCATTTCATATTGATTGACAAAGTGGCTTCTGTCCGCCTTTATGTCCACCTCTTGAAAAAAGGAAAAATCGGTGCTAAGCTTTTGGATGGTTTCTATTGCGCCGTTTGTGTTGTATAAAACAACTTCTTCACTGCTTGCGCGTGATTTATTGCCCGACACCTTTGTGCCGTCAAGCATTTCGCCACTGTCCATAAAGAAGGAAAAATCATGTGAATACGCACCAAAGCCGATATTGTATGTGGAAATGGAATACGACTTATTTAGCTCCACCACTTCTTCGGTGTTATTATTAACCGCCACTTCTAGATTGTCTTTAATTCGATAGTAACCTACCGACAGATAAGCAACATAGCTTAGTAGCACGACTAAAACAAGTAGAATTACAAGCAACAAACTAATTCCTGCAATTTTCCAACCCTTTTTCATTTTTCCTCCTTACTAAAATCTTCTTATACCAGCACCGCCTGCGCCACCACCTGAGAAGCCTCCGTCACCATCGCCGATATTTGAAATGGTGGTTGCCACGGCGATTTTTGCCACTTCTTTAACTATCGCACTTACCATAGTTCGTCCAACCATAACACCTAAGGTCGCCATGCTTCTGTTCATTAGATAAATGGTCATATAAAGCGAAAGAGCATTGTCGGCGACAATCCAAGTCGGGCTTTGAAGAGGTATTCCCTCAAATTTCTTCATATAGACATCGCTAACGCCAAGCACATAGGCATAAGGAAGCACATCATAAAATAACGTTGGATTTTCTTTAACCATAGCCTCCATCATGTCTTTCTCTGCCACTTCAATGTATTGTTTAAGTCCGCGGAGCCTACCTAAATATTCACGACCTTTTTGAGTGTATTGCTCAAAATATGGATAGATAAAGAAGAGAGCTATCGGCACAATCGGAAGGAATATTCTAATAAGGAATGGGTCGCAATACGCTTCGCTCATAAGCATGATACCTATAAAGCAAGCCAATGACAAGATTAACAAAATTATCTTTTTTGTCCAAAACTTGCCTGTTTTTTGCTTGTGCTTATACTTTTCAATATTAGGCAGTCGCCATAGCAATGCCACACCAACCACCGCAAGCAAAATCTTTAAGAGCATAAATAGGTAGTTTAAGCTTTGTAGGTCAATTCTTATAATAGTCAGCACCAATGCGACAAAAATAGCTATGAGAGTCATGTGATAATACCTATCTACCGCAGGAGTGAAATATTTTTTGCCGTCCTTCTTGACAGAGTTTGAAATCTTCTGACCAAACAGCGGATTAAAAGATTTGAGCGCTGAGGTATCTATCGGCTGGTCGGAGGTAAAAATCGCATTAAAGAAGAATTTTTCATGCTCCTTAGCGTTTTCTAAATCTTTCAGTTTCTTAACATAAATTTTCTTTTCCTTCTCCTGTATCTCGACATAGCCTTTTGACGCCCAATAAACGATGAGAGCTGAAATATCGTCACCAGATATAGTTTTGTCTATGATGTAACCTGCCTCAGTAGGCGTTAAGCCGTCTGGCGCCTTAAATTCCACAACATCGATGATGTCGTGCTTTCGTCTATGTTTAACAAAGAAGACAACAAGAACGACTATAAGCAAAAACAATAAAACAAGCAGAACGATATCAAAAGTGTAACTTCTAGAAATATTGAAATAACCTTGTTCAAGAGGTTGATATATCGTGAGCGCCTCGCCATAATATAGCGCCACTTCTTCGGTGTGCTGTTTGATTATCTCGCCCTCTTCCGAGTAGTCATAAAAGTCAAAATAGCCTACTTTTGTTGGAAGAAGAGCGCCTGACAAAGTGTTTATTTTTTCGTTATAGGTATAATTTATTTTTGTGCCGTCAGTGTTTTCGCCATAGCGACCTACATAAAACATCAACTTTTCTTGCGAAGTCACTTCCTTAGGAAAGGTAATAGAAAAACTTACGCTACCTACATGCGTGTCAAGATTTGAGCTTATGATATTAAAGTATACAAAATCTTTACTCGTATCTCTGTCATCGCCTATGTCGTAGGTATAGGAAATGTCGAAAGTATAACTTTCATACTCATCTCCTCCCATGGCATAAGGCAAATGCAATTCATGCACGCTCACAGGATACCCGCCAGCATCCCCCTCTCGCACAAAGGCGCCGTCAGTGTTATTCAACCGAAAATCGGACACTTCAAACTTGTAATTTCTAATCTTTCTGTCGCCGTTGTCGTTCGGCACGCCGATAGTCTGCTCGATAGGAAGTATATGCATAATACCATTCGTTTCTTCAAAAAAGGTAGCTGTTATCTTCTCATTAATTTCATATTTGTTATCTTCCGTGATGACAATATTGACTTCATAATTGTTAAAAAAGTAGCCACTGTCAAACTCTGGCACAAATTCTTCAATCGTTGTGCCACAACCAGACAGTGCAAAAACAAGGAGCATGAACATGCATAATAAAAGTGCTATTTTTGTTCTTCTTTTTCTTAAACTACTTTCCATATAAATATAATATCACAAAGCGGTCAAAAATTAAAACTAGTTTTAGTAAAATCATTTAAATATATAATAACTTTGTGTCAATAAATAGACAAATCTCATAAAAACCTATAAAAGGAGTTTTTATGGCAAATGAAGATTTTTTAATCGGCGCCAATGACGAACATGGTGTCAATCCGCCAACTTCTGGAAAGCGAACACCTGTTGTGCCTGGCTTAAATAGGCAAATATATGAAAATGAGTTTAATAGGATGGCAAAAAATAGATTTATTGAGGCTTGCATGCGTCAAGACCTTTCGGTGTTTGATGTAAAGCCAGAATTACAAGATGTTTCCATTAATGAAAGAATAAGAAGGATTAACTCTCAAAATCTAACCTTGCTTGTCACCTTTGCCTATAACGCTTATGGCGAAACTTTTTCAAGCGCCTCAGGCTTAGAAGTGTTTTATTCACCACAAAACATAAAGGCAAATCAAAGCCGAAATCTCGCTGAGAACCTATACGCTGAGCTCATAGGCGGAACATCGCAAAACGGCAGAGGAGTGAAAACGCTGGATGTCGGAGTTCTTTCTAGCGTCAACTGTGTTTCAAGCTTGATAGAGGCTGGCTTTATGACAAACTTACGCGAAGCGCGCCTTATGATAAATCCTCTCTTTCAAACTGAGGTCGGCGAAGAGGCTTGCCACGGCGTGTGTAACTATCTCGGCGTTTCATACCTCTCACGCGACAATTTAAACAACTACCCACTTCTTCGCTCTGGTAGCCAAGGTAACTTTGTCTATCTGTTGCAGTTTATTTTAAACGAGTATGGCTACAATCTAACGGTGGACGGCATATTCGGTAGTCGCACTCTAAATGCGGTTAGAGATTTTCAACGAAATAACTCGCTTTCGGTCGACGGGCTTGTCGGCACAAACACATGGAGAACCCTGCTCACGCTTCCGCCGTATCCACTCCTACGCGAGGGCAATCGCGGAGCATATGTCACTCTTTTACAACAACTTTTAGAGAGCAATCTCTATCTTGTCGGAGGAATTGACGGAATTTTCGGCAGTCGCACGCTGAGTGCGGTTCGCGCCTTTCAAGGAGCAAACAACCTTGCTGTTGACGGCTTGGTCGGCAATAACACTTGGAATGCACTTACCAATCTCAATTTTTAGAAAAAACATTGTCATGCTATCGCAAGTAGCGGAACGCTACGCCGTCGAAACATCTAATAAAAAGCCAAAAATTAGTGACGCGTTATTTTTCTTTTTCAATAATATCGCGCGCTGAAATAAGCCCTGTTGCGGCTGCCACAACGATATTGCCTGCCTTTCCTGCTCCATCGCCAATAAAATATAAATTTTTATCTTTGACTTTAAATTTGTTGTCCGTTTCAATCTCGTTTGAAAAGAACTTTATCTCTGGACCATACAAGAGCGTTTCATCATTGTTCACACCAGGAATGATTTTGTCTAACTCCTCTAAACCCTCCAAAATGTTGGTTATAATTCGATATGGCATGACAAGAGCAAGGTCGCCCGCCACACAGTCTTTTAAAGTAGGCTCAATGAAGCCCTTGTTAATTCTGTGCCACTCACTGCGCCTGCCCTGTTTCAAGTCTTTTAGCGTTTGAATGATAGGTTTGTTATCTCCAAGCACATTAGCAATGCGTGCAATGGACTCGCCGTAAAGTCGAGTATTTGTGACAGGCTGAGTCAAGGTGACTTTGGAGATAAAAGCGAAATTGGAATTGTTTGACTTAATATTTTTGAGCGCATGGCCATTTACGCAGATGTAGCCATAGTAATTTTCTTTTGTCACATAGCCACCTGGATTTGTGCAGAAAGTTCTTATCTCGTCGCCATAAGTCTTAGTCTTAATAAATATCGTCGGGTCATAGATGACATCGGTGATAGCCTTTAATATCTCCTTTCTGACTTCCACACGAACACCTATTTCTATGCTTTGAGAGTTATATGGAATATTGTGCTTATCAAGTAATTTTTGCACCCACTCTGCACCCGTTCGTCCTGGCGCAACAACGACATATTTAGCACTCATCTTTGCTGTGCTGTTTGCCTTTTCGTATGTAACATAATTAAGATTGTTTTCATCTTGCTCTATATCTAAAACGTTTCCACTTTCAATAATTTCCACGCCCTCATCTTCAAGATAGGTTGTAAATTTTTCGATATGCTCTGGCAATGTGTCAGAACCTAGATGTTTTTGTTTGATAAGAAGAAGTCTTGCACCTTTTAAGGTCACTTGACGCTTGATTTCTTCGCTCTTTTCCGTGCTTTTTGGATATACCTCAGCGTCCATGCCAAACTTATTAAAAATTTCCTCTGTATCGTCGATGATTTTATAGGCTTCACTCTCCGACATATATTTAAATAGGTCGCTTTTCCCAAGCTTTGGAATAAAGTTGAGTTTACCGTCACTGAATGTTCCAGCACCGCCAAAACCTGATAAGATTTGACATGGTTGACAGTTAACACAGTTATGCCCCTGTTTCATAGGACAATTACGATTTTTTGCCCGTTTGCCTTGGTCGATTAAACATACTTTTAAATTTTTATTTAACCTTTTAAGCTCATACGCGGTGAAAAGCCCAGCAGGACCAGCGCCAACAATCACAACATCATAGTTATTCACATATACCTCCACTTTAACAAGTCTATTATATCATATTCGCTAATAAATTTGATAATTTTTATATGACAAACAGAAAAATTCTTCTTTTTATTTTTTTCGCAAGCTCACTTTTCCACATTTCCACATTAAAAAACCATACTTCTAATTGAAATATGGCTTTTTTAAAATTTGTAAATTCATTATTTTTTGTATTCATCTGAAAGACCGGCAAGATAGTCCAGCGAAACATCGAAATACTTAGCCAGCATTATGGCGTAACTTAATTTTATGTCACGCTCGCCGTTCTCCCATAAAAGGATTGCTTGATATGAAATATTTAACTCCTTACCTAATTGCGTGGCTGACAAGCCTTTTTCTTTTCGCAACTCTTTTAATCTTGCTGAAAACATTTACTTTTCTACCTTTATTTTAATATTATAACAACAATTGTTGTAAAATGCTTGACACATAACGATTGTTATGTTATATTAATCATAACAATTGTTATGTAAAACGCTCCACATTTGTGGCAATTAAAAGGAGTAAAAAATGAACAATGAAGAGCGAAAGAGAGTTATGAAACAAATAGGAAACAATTTAAGGAAGCTTAGAAAAAAGAAAAACCTCACACAAAGTGAGGTCGCTAAGATGAATGGCATAAGTTTGAGAAGTTACTCCAAATATGAGTGCGGACATGCTATGATGCATGTAAGAACCTTATTCAAACTTGCTAAATTTTTCGATGTAAAAGTTACTTGTCTTGTGGATGAAACTTAACTCTTCCGATTTCGGTGTTGTCGGTCATTCTATCTTGAAGAGGCTTTATCGGATTTTCTTTATCTTCCACGCGGTAGTCCTCGCCGTATCTATCTATATGTTCTAAAATCACTTTATGCGACGCCATATCTTTGTCTTTTTTTATCACTTTTCTTTGATACTTGAAAAAGTCGGCGTCCTCAGATAGGTCGTTGATGTTTATATAGCCTTCGCGCTCTGCGGTGTTATAGACGGTGTCTTTTAAGATGTTCCTAATATAGTTCTTATTCGACTTAAAGGAAATGAGCTCTGGAAATTCGCCGTTTGGAATGACCTCTTGCCACTCTTTCTTTTCATATTTTCTTAAATTTTTGACGGCGCTGTGAAGATGTGCTATCTCCTGTTCAAGCAACATCTCCCACACCTTTTTCACGCCCTCGTCGCTTTCGTCGCAGAGCATGGAGTAGTAGAGATAGCACTCGATATATTCATGCATCAAGCACATTTCAAACCACGATGCCGACGGGTCGATAAGAGAACCATAATGCGTAACATGTTGTTCTTCCACCATGGCGATTTCAGTATATAGTTCCCTGCCTTTTTGATTTTTATAAAACGCGCCTAGGTTCATATAGTAGTTCATCGTCTGTTGCTCGGCAGCGGTGATGATGTTCACAGCGCACTTGTCGAACGGATCCGCAGTTTTATTGCAGATATGATTTTTTACGCTGTCATACGGGTGCCTGTGATGAGCAATTGTTGGACGTGCCGGCATGATTTCTGTGTAGTCACCAACATAGTCCTCAGCATGACAGCCCATATCACTTTCAAGCATATTTGCATATCGATAAAGGTGGTCGAAGTCCTCTAATAGTGCAAAGTCAAGCGCACTTTTAACATTCTTGTCTTTCACATGCTGTGCTAAAAACGCCGTCAAATCGACCGCAAGTTGTTCATAGCCGATTGTTGTTTCAAGCAGATTTTCATCGATAGGTTTTAACGAAGAAATTAACTTTTGCTGTTGCTGTTCATTGCGCCTAACAAGGGCTAGCGAGCGCTTTAAGTCATTGTCATCTATGTGTCTATGAAAATGATGTGAAAACCACACCGCTTCATACTCAGTGCCGTTCATGAGTATGCAACGCACACGCGTGTATGGACTACTTTCAAGCTTGTTATAAGGCTTGCCGGAAAGCTTTTTAAAGTCCATCAACGAGCTTTCCAAACTCTTTGGCTTTTCTAAAAACGGATTAAATTTCATATATACCTCCAATTTTTAGTTTTACCAAGTAAGCGCCTAAATATTCGCAAAGTTTCTCGAAGAATCTCATAAAGACACGCTGCACTCTCTTAGGTCCTTCGACCAAGCAATGCTTGGTCGAAGGACCGCAAAATTCGCCTTGTTCTCGATAAAAAATCCCGACCTAAGTCGAGAAATTTTACTTAAATATCTTCTTTTTGCAAGCAAGTTAAATTCTAACAAAGCGATTTTTCTTTCTAAGATACCAATTCATCAAGGTAAATAGTCCTAAAATTGCAAGCACGATAACCACCGCTGCGGCTGGATGTAGTGATGCCATCTGCGTCTCTAAAAGTCCGCCGAAAAGCATGCTTATCACCAAGGTCAGTATATATGTCAAAATGGCATTGCTTCCCCAAATTGCGAAGAAGCTGAACTTAGGCTTCCAATTGTTTAAGAAGTTGAGTCCGCCCCAAATCATAGAAGATATGCTTGCGCAGAAGAGAGCGTAAACTGGTGTGCATCCTCTTTTTGCTGCGGTAAAGCCAAAGGCAACAATTAAAACTACGGAGATTAGAAGCATAAGTGAGGACATGATCCAATAGCGCTTGTCGTCTTTAAGTTCGGCAAAAACTGAACCTAAAAGAAGTATACCTGCCCAGCTGAAACCACCAAATATACCTCCTTCCAAAATCTTATTTGCAAGAGGGAAAAGTCCGTTTTGCATCAATACTGTCATAACAACAAAGGTGATTGACACCATAATCAATCTGCCCCATTTGTCAAACTTAACGAATGGAAGTGCCATAAGTCCTGCAAGTCCTATGTTTTGAAGAGTGTCCCATTCCCAACCACCAAAACGCTCTCCGTCTGTTGGCACTGTGATTTTCTCTGCGGTGTTTACTAAGATGAAATAAAGTGCTAAAACGCCTGCTATTGCAAGGAAGTAGCGAAGCATTGATATTGAAACCTTTTTAAACTTTTCATTTTTAACAGCAAGACTGATTAAAAAGACGATTAAAAGAGCAAAGGCAATCCAAAACATTACCGCAAAGATTTGAATTTTAATGGAAAGCTCAGTAAACTTTTTAGCTCCTGTAAAAACATCGACCCAGCCATTTTCAAAGCCGTTAATTAAAATACCTATGCCTATAAGTGCCAAAAATTTTATGGCAAGTTGCCAATAAGCTCTACGCGTGCCATACTTTCTTTCACGCGATTTGAAACTTTTACAGATTGTCAGCCCTATAACAAAGATGAACATAGCCGCAAACAAGTCCGCGAACGAAACTCCTGGCAAAACTTGGAAGCCATCCGCACCATGCTCAATAATCGGTGCTAAAAAGTTGAAACAAGAGAAAATTGGAAGAATGAAAGAGCATACCATTAAGAACATACAAAGTCCTCTAAATCTGTCGATAGATAATAGTCTTTCGCCTTTCTCTGATGTTTCGTCAGTTTTTGCACGATATTCTAGTTTCTCGTCTTTTAAAACTTCTTCGATAATTACATCACTTTTTTCTTTTTTCATTTTTTCCTCCTTTATAAACTAATTGATTTTTTCTTCCTTGCAAGAAGATATGCAAATGCTGTCAACAGCACTATTGCCAAAATTCCTTGAATTCCCGCGAGCCACCAACTTGCACCCGATAAGGCGCTTTCTGGCATGACCGTGGTGTAAACACCGATGACGAAGAATTCCACTAAGAACATGATGATAGGATTTTTGCCCCACCAAACGAGAAATTCAAATTTCCACGTTATGTATTTATCAAGATAATCAAAGATGAAGAAGATTAATCCACTTAGCCCAACGCTTACTAAGATAAACGTTGGCGAACAACTGCCAAGATTTATCACTCCAAGCCACTGCGTCAAGAAAACGCCTAGCGTGCAGAATATGGCAGAAAGTGCAAGTGAAATATGCCTTTTCTTCATAAAATAGAAATCGGCTATCATCATATCAAAGATTAACATTGCACCCCAACCGAAGCCACCTATCGTTCCGCCATGCACAATAACATCAAGCCATGCCTTATTGTTGCCTAATTGGTGGAAAACAGTGAAGGCAACAAAAATTGCAGACGCTCCGATAAGTTTAACCCACCATTTAGATTTAACAAACGGAAAGGCAACTAAAATAGCAAATCCAATTCCTTGCAAGGTCACCCAATAGTCATATCTAAACGCACTGAAATTGTTTTGAATGGCAAAGAAGTCAATGGTGGTTATTATGATGTTCATAATGCCCATGCAAGAAAGTGCCACATAGAAGATGTGTTCTGCTGGCACTGACAATTTTTTCTTCCACGCAGGGATGAGTGCAAGCAGTCTTAAAACCAAGCCGATAATTGCCACAATAGTGAAGGCAAGCACTGTGTAGTCAAACGCATTTAAGGTGTAACCGCTCATACTGTCAAGGACCTTGTTGCATAAATCAAGAAAAGTGCCAAGTCCAACAATGGAGAGCGCACGCTCTAAGTAGTGAATAATGGCATGTTTTGTGCCATATAACCTTTGCCACTTAGTGAAAGACAGCGTGAAGGTTAAGCCGATTGCAAAGATAAATGCTGGTGCAATTATGTCTGCAAGTGTCATGCCCGGCAAGATGATTATGCCTTTTGACAGCGAATGGTCAGCAAGCCTAGACAAAATTCCGAGACTAGGAAAGTTTTTTAAAAATTGAAAGATTAGCATACAAAAGACACAAAATCCGCGGAATCTGTCTATGCTTTTAATACGCTTACTTTCTTTCGCATCAGTATCGTCAATAGGTAACATCCTATCGTTTTTAATTATTGCTTCTTCAACTTTTTCCATTTAATTATTCTCCAATTCTAATTTTTTAAAATCTATTTTTCCGAACTTAGTTCGTGGCATTTCTTCAACTATCTCAATAACACGCGGAACGGAATATTTTATCAAATTTTTCTTGCAAAGCGTAATAATTTCTCGCTTTATTTTCTCTTCCAAATATTCTTTTTCTTTCATGGTTATGTAAAGTTTGATATAGGTCTTTTCGTTATAGTGATATGGCACTGCACACGCCTCATCTATGTAATCAATTTTTTTAACCAAATTTTCAATTTCAGAAGGAAAGACATTTATAGCGTTAATCTTTATGGAACGCTTGCGCCTATCTAATATGTAAAGGTAGCCGTCTTCGTCCATGTAGCCCATATCGCCCGTCTTTACCCATTTTATTCCCTCTTTGTGGACAAAGCCGTTAACCTCATTTAGATAACCTCTCATAACTGACGGCGAGCCTATGGCAATTTCACCTATCGTGTTTGGAGATAAAAGGTTGTTTTCTTCATCCCAAATCTCAATTTTGGTGTAAGGAATGGCTTTGCCACAGCTATACGGGCGATAATGCTCAAAAGTGTTTGCCGCGCACACGCTGGAAACTTCGGTTAGTCCATAGCCTCTAAAAAGTCGTGCCGAACTTTTGTATTTTTTTAATATCATATCAAAATGTTCAACGAACGGCTCGGTGAGAACATCTCCACCACACCACAGGTCTTTTAGCTTTGCAAGATGTTTGCCGTAAAAGTTTTTGTATTCAATCATCTTCTTGAACATAACGGGGACACCTGCAAAGAAAGTGACATTGTATTTTTTTATAATCGCATTAAATTTTTTCGGTTTGAAGTTTGGAACCAAAATTAAACTATATTTGTTAGTCAAACAGGTATGCACAGAAACGCCTAAGCCGTAAGCATGAAATATCGGCAAGGCAACGAGCGAGTATTCACTCCCTCCTCCGCGAATTTTGCGGGTATACATCTTTTCTAATGCCACACTTAAATCGTTGAGCGCGTTATTTTGAAGTTCGATAATCTTTGGCTGTCCGCTTGTTCCTCCGCTATGCATGGTGCAGACAACATCGCCACCTTTTCCTTCCACCTCTGTCGGCGTCACATTTTTGCCATGCCTTATTAATTTTGAATACTTTATCGCCTTTTTATAGGTTCGGCATTTGTATATCGCAAACAGTAAAAAGAAAATCTTTCTTAAAATGACATAATTTGAAATGGAACAGTTTATTAAAATTTGATTGAGAGAGGCTAAGTCCTTATGATTTCTTATCAAGATGTCATAATACATCAAACCTTTCGATTTTGTCTGCTTCAAATTTTCGCGCAATTGGTCAAGTGGTAAAAGCGGATGCACGATGTTTGCAATCACTCCTAGTTTCGAGCAGGCATAAAAAGCCACAAGGGCTTGCGGGCAGGTTGGAAGATAGATTGTTAACACATCGCCTTTGTTAAACCCTAACTTTTTGAGAGAAATGGCAAAATCTTCAATATTTTTCAAAAAGAGTTTCATGGAGATTTTATGGTCGTTAAAGATGATATTGCCTTTCTTCATATCGGCATTCTCTTTGAGCATCTCATAACAAGTTTTATCTTCCACAAATAACTCCTTTGTTTTTCCCATTGATAACAACAAAATTAGTGTAGCACATTTTTTTAAATTTACAAAACGATATTACAAAATTTTTAAATATTTTTTTCACATGAACACTTTTTGTATAATAAGCTTTTTTCATTTATTTTTTAATTAGAATTTATTTTGCTTTCAATTAAATTGTTGCTATAATATAACTAAGTTTAAAAGGAGGTTAAAATGAAACTAACAAAAGAAGAACAGGCTATTCTTTCTGGTAGCGAAGGAAAGACAAAAGCCAAAATCATGCAAACACTTGTTGAATTTGGCGAACTTTTCGGGGCAACAGAATTTGTTCCTGTTTCCACAAGCGGGCATTTGGTCACTTCGTTCGGTATCGGGCTTTTAAAACCTGTCTATCGAATTATGGATGAAATAATCGAAGCGGGACTAAAAACACCGTATCCATTCACAGTTGACCCGCGCCCGATTGACTATAAAAATGTCAAATGTAGTATTTTAGACAAGCTTATCTTTTCAAAAATTATGTATTCCAAACAAAAACACTATGAGGAGCAACTTTCAAAGATTGGGCTAAAAAACAAAAACGCCTTCACCTGCACTTGCTATCTTGAAGAAGTTGGAAACACTCCAAAGTATGGCGATATTCTCTCTTGGGCAGAAAGCTCCGCAGTTGTCTTTGCCAACTCCGTGCTTGGAGCAAGATGTAACCGAAACAGCGGAATGCTTGATATCTTTGGAGCAATCTTAGGTAAAGTGCCAAAGTTTGGCTTACTTACCGATGACGGAAGAAAAGCTGATTACATAGTGGAAATTAAAACAACACATTTGCCTGAGGCACAAATATTAGGCTCGGCTATCGGCATGAAAGTCATGGAAAAAGTGCCATATGTTGTCGGCTTAGACAAATTTTTAGGCACTGAGCTTAATGATGACACTATCTCATACTTAAAAGACTTCGGAGCCGCCACCGCCTCAAATGGTGCGGTAGGACTATACCATATCGACAATTTAACGCCAGAAGCTAGAAAGTTTGGCAAAAAACTTTGGCGCGAAAATGCTATACGCTATGTAATCGATGACGCGGAACTTGAAAGAGTATACAAAAGCTACCCTGTCATGTGGAAAAAGGAAGATGCCAAGCCGTCACTATGCTTTATCGGATGTCCTCACCTTTCTTTCAACCAACTCAAAAATTGGACTGAAAAAATAGGAGAAAATCTTAAAAAGAGCGGAAGAAAAAAGGTTAAAGTTCGCACAATCATGACCTGCGCGCCAGATGTTGCCGCAAAATTTAAAAAGACCGACGATTATAAAAAATTTATAGGTTATGGCGTAAAACTTTCCTCTATCTGTCCTCTTATGTATACCAACAATCCGCTAGCAGGCAGTAAACCGATAATTACAAACAGCAATAAACTTAGGACCTATTCAAAGGCTAGATACTATAAAGACGATGACATCGTAAAAATTATCTGCGAGGTGAAATAATATGGAAAAGAAATTTAAAGGCAGAGTTATCTGCAAAGGAAATTATGAAGGAGAATGTGTGGTGTCGCGTCAGGGACTTAACACCCTTGCCACCTTTCAAAAGTCGGCACTTATGAACAAGAAAAAGGTTATCGGCTCTGACCAAAACAACCCTGATGTCTATGGAAAAAATTTGACGGGAGTGGCACTAATATTACCTCAAACCATCGGCTCGACAACCGGTGGACTTGTCATTCAAACGATTTGTCAGATGAAGATAAACCCTTCCGCTCTTCTATTTAGCGAAGAGATAGACAGTCTTGCCGCAAGCGGTGTAATCTTAGCCAAAAATTGGGAAAACTCTAATATTATCGCCATTGATAAACTTGGGAGTGATATTCTTTCAGAGATTAAAACAGGAGATAAAATAAAAATCTCAGAAGACGGAACGGTAGAAGTTATAGAATAATAAAAAATTTAAAGGGGCTTTAAAAAGGCTCCTTTTATTTCATTCTTCAAGAAGCTTTTAATTCAAATTTTTTATCAAAAGACCTCTTAAAGTTTCGCAACAAACCTGAAATATAACATTTTATTAAAATCTTAGAAAATTCAATATATTGTGCATATATGACAATTATAAAATAAAAAAAGCACTACATATAGTGCTTAAAATTCTGGCGGAGAGTTAGGGATTCGAACCCCAGATACCTTTCGGTATGCCAGTTTTCAAGACTGGTGTAATCGACCACTCTACCAACTCTCCATATTTTGCTTGACGAATAAGTTTCAAGCTTGTAATTTAACCACAAGCACTTTTCCGCCATTCGTCAGGCATGATTATAACATATTGCCTTTCTCGTTGTCAACATTTTATCTGTTAAAATTTTTTAAAGTTGATTTTTGTCATTTTTAAAGTTAGAATATCATTTTTCTGAGAAATCCCTTTTGATTTGGACGATAATGTGTTTTCATTTTTATTGCCAAAACAAACAGGCAACAAAAATTTTGCGCAAATTAAATCTCAATTTATTTGAGCTTAGTCATCCAAAGACCGTGGAGATTGCAATAGCTATACACCTCGGTATAGTCATCATTTTTGAAAGTTGCTTCTATGCTATCGCCTGGATTTAAAAATCTTATTTCATATCCGTTAGCATTTGCCATGACAATAAAGTTTATGTAATGCTCTGGCGTCATTGGATGAGGAACACTTCCGATTTTCACGGTCGTCTTGCATCTTCCTTTTTCTACAACAGGAAGATGTTTTTCTGTGACAGCGTCAGTTGTGTTCGCAACTAATTCTTTCATCGCCTCACCGCAACAAACTGTCGGAACATCTGAATCTACCACCTTAACAATAACCTTTCCGCAATGACTACATCTAAAAAATTTAATCATATTTCACCTCTATTTACATAATACCCTTTTGCCATTAAAAAAGCAAATAATTTGATTATGTTTTTAATATTTATCATACATAGAGGTAATAGCAAGCCTTATTATTTCACTTTTGTTTCTTTTAAGCCTATTTGATAACTCTGTCAGTTTTTGAAAATCATCTTCCGCCAGCCGAACAGGAACATACTTATTCTTATTCATTTAAAACTCCTTAAAGTCAAAACTGAAAAAACTCTTCGCTTTTATATAGCCTAAGATTGTAATATTCGGCAATAAGTCCTATTATTTGTCCACACGACGGCTTATCATCGATAGTAAAAATGTTTGTATTGAACATTTTATTGACCTCTAAAAAACTATGATTGCTGAAAGTTGTGTCTATCATATTTCTTATCGCTCCCTGCACACTTGCCACCTTTTCAATATTATACAAACAGCACACTTCTTTGAATAAGCCGTTCATCATTTTATGAAGAAGCATAGGCTCGACAATCACAAGCTCTATCGCACTTGAAAGATATTGAAAGCCTGTTTGGTCCATTCTAAAACCAATCCGCAAAAGCGCATATCTAATAACCTTTCTAACCTTCAATCTTTCCACTTCGCTCATAATTATCTCCTTTAAGCAAAACAAAGATATTATACCATATAGCGAATGCCATTTCAAAATACATTTACAAGCGGTTTTTTGATATAATTACAATATTTTGTCGAAAAAGACTGAATTCAATCCAAAAGTTTTAAACCTAACAGGTTTTATATAAAATTATAATAGAAACATTTCAGAAACCAAGCGATGGCACCTATTTATATATTTTTTCCACAACTCTTCACTGCGAGCAGTCGGCTCGCCTTCACTCTTCACTAAACGCGACAAGCGTTTCTTCACTCTTCATTTTTTCAGCCGTTCTAACAAAAAAAAGAACTTTTGTAAAGTTCCTTTTTTGGGCTATTTAAAAGCTTTAAGTTTTATACAAACGTTTTTACATATCTTTTCTACGATAATCAACATCAATAACTTCTTGTTTTTTCTTTTCCTTTCGTTTGTCACTTGCATCTATCCACTTTTTGACGATAAGGTTAGTGAGAGGTGACAATGCAATCATCATGATTTGACCTATTATGATGTAAATTGCAAAAAGGCTTGTATACATCAATGTAAAGATACCTAAAATCAACGGCATGATAAAATACATCATCTTTCCGCCTGGCTGTGTTCCACTTACCTTTTTTGTCAATTTGTTGTTGATAAAGATAGAGAGAAAACTTGTTCCAACCGCAAGTATAACCAAGATGAAATAACCATTTACGCCTAAATCACGGTTTTCTAATCCTGCGACCACATAGTCAAAGATTTGCCCTTCATAACCATTTGTTTTCTCAATTTCTTTTTCTTCGTCAGAGTAGAATTTTTGAAGATAATTTGTTATTTCGCTCTTTTCAAATATCGGACTTGTAAGAGGAGACTCTGCCTTATAAATATTTTTTATCCACAAAAAGCTTTCAAGGTTATCGATATAATAATCTGCTGTCACATTTTCAGCAAGAGTTTTAATCGCTTTGTTATACTCTGTTAAGTCATTTGGAACAGTGGTTGGAGTTTCTTCTTCGTTATTTTCCTCTCCTTCCTCTGGCGTTTCCACAGGCACTTCTTCCATAACGTATTCTTTTATTAGGTTATATATTGTTGCATTTGAAACGCCCTCTTGTCCCTCAACGCTTGGGTTGGTCGCTATGATAGTTATATTTTTATTAATTTCCTCTTCACCGTTAACATCGTTGACTATCACGTTCATGTTCATATTCTCAAAGTCAACATTGACATCAATTGTATATTCTTCGCCAGAGGCAATCAAACCCTCTACGCAATTTTTGATTTCTTCATCTTCGTTTAAAAGTAAAACATTATAATAGACTGTCTTAGTGTTTTCATAGGACTTAACAATGTTATAGTTAGAAACATTTTGAAGTCCTGTCCACAAGGTCAAGAACACTACTAATTGCAAAACCATAGCAATAAGCATAGGCAAGCAAGAAGACACCATATTAAACTGATATTTCTTATAAATTTCCTGTTGTTTCTTTTGAAGAAGAACTTTATCATGGCCATACTTTTTCTGCACTGCTTCAAGCTCTGGCTTCATCTTTTCGTTGATTTGCATGTTTTTTGTGCTGAAACGCTTATTTACAACATCGACAACAGCAAATAAAATTCTCACAATGACTGCAAGAAGAATAACAGCTAAAATATAAGAGCCCATAGCGCCTTTAAAAGCACCTAAGATACTTTCCCACATACCATGCGGTTCTGTTAGCACAATCATCAAAGTATCCATATGTTCTCTCCTTTTAAATTTATTGGCACAGGGTCATAGCCTGATTTTTTTTGCCACGGCACGCATCTAAAAAGGCGTTTTAGTCCTAGGCTTGTTCCTTTAAAAACGCCAAATTCCTCCACACATCCTATAAAATAATTTGAACATGTAGGAGTGAAAAGGCAACTATGAGGAAGTAGTGGCGAAATTAAGTATTTATAAAAAAATACAGGAATTAAAAAAATCGTCTTATAAAGCTTTCTTTTTTTCATATTTACCAAAAAGCCTTTTCATCTCTTCTAAGAGTTCTCTATACTCTAATTTAATTGCCTCATTCCTTGCAAGCACAACATAATTTCTATAAGGCGCTATTTTTAATTCCTTTCGGCATATTTCCTTCAAACGCCTTTTAAGCAAATTGCGTTTGTTTGCCTTACCTAGTTTCTTGTTTATTGAAAAGCCTATGCGGTAATCAAAAAATTTACTTTTCACAACAAATAAGGTGAAGTTATCACTGCTTACACGTTCACCTTTCTTATAGATGTAATTAAATTCTTTGTTCTTTTTTAAGCTATGCATTTTTAGCCCGCAATTTTCTTTCTACCGCGATTTCTGCGTCTTTTCAAAACATTTCTACCGCCCTTGGTTCTCATTCTTTCACGGAAACCATGAACCTTATTTTTTTGTCTTTTCTTAGGTTGATATGTTCTTTTCATGTTCCTCTCCTTATGTGTAAATTTCTAGCAAAGAAATGCTATGAAAGTTATTATAATAAATTTTATGATATTTGTCAACTCTAAAACGCTGGAAAAATAAAAAAAGGATGTCGAAATTTCGAGCAATCCTTTATTATTTAAAAATCAATAAAAACAATTCCTTCAATTACTAAAAAAATATAACTAAAATAAGCAAAATGTCAAAGTTATTTTTAAATAACCATATAATTTCCTCTTGCAAGCAAAAAAATTATTAAATAATATTTATATATTAACATAATATTATATATTAAATAATTATTATTATAAATTATTATAAATTATTATTTAATTTTTTTGTATTTTGTAGCATTTATTTTATAAATATTTTGGCTTGACTAAAAGTTACCCTATCATTCGAACAGGAAGGATTAGATACAAAAACTCATCGCCTTCAACAGGCACAATAACGCAAGGGTTGGCTGGAGAATTAAAGCATATTTTAACAAATTCGTCTTGATTTGCTCTTAGTGACTCAATAAAATACCTAGCATTAAAGGCTATAACTAAATCTTTTCCGCTGGTGTTGGTTGGCACATTTTCTTTCACGTTACCTATCTCAGAATTTGAAGTTATGCAAAGATTTTTTTCTTTTATTTCAAATTTAACGCAATTTCCCTGCCCGACTTTCGAAAGAAGAGAAGCTCTCTCTAAGGCATCTTCAAACTGAGATTTATTAATTATACATATCGTTTCATAGTTGGCTGAAATTATTTGCTTGTAATTGACAAAGTCGCCCTCAATAAGACGAGTGGTCAGTTTTGTTTCGCCGAAATCCACCATCAAAGTGCTTTTATCCACATAAATATTTATTAAATCTTCGCTATCGTCTAATAGTCTTGAAATTTCATCTAAGCTTCTAGCAGGAATAACAATATTCATCTTCAAATCTGAACGAATATGCTTTTTAACCTTGGCAAGACGATATCCATCGAGAGCCACCGCATTTAACTCATTTTTATCAATATCAAAAAGCACTCCTTTAAGAATCGGCCTTGAATCGTCTATGGCAACAGAAAAGCGCGTTTTATTTATTATCGTTTTCAAATCTTTTTTGCTGATAGCAAAATAATCGCTACTTTCCAACTTTTTGAAAGATGGATATTCCAAAACATTATAGCATTGTATGATACTATGGCTGTCATCATAACGAATAAGCATCTGATTTTTGTCGTTAAGTTCAAGTTCAATCATCTCATTTGTCAACTTCTTAATAAATTCGGTGATGAATTTACCTGGAACGACTGCTTCACCCTCCGCTTTAATGTTTGCTTTAATCTTTCTTTCAATGGAAAGGTCGCTATCTGTGGCACTTAGCGTCAAAGTGTCATCCTCGGCTGTAATTTTAATACCTTCTAAAATCGGGTTGGTAACTTTATTAGAAATTGCTTTGCTGACGCTCAGAAAAGCATCTGAAAGTTCCACTCCATGACAACTTACTAACATGATATCTCCTTTATTTTTTAGTTTAAAGTATTATATCATAAAATCCGCGTGTGCGCAACTAAAATAATTAAATTAATTAATTTATAGCATAATAATATTATTAATTATGGCTGTGGATATGTGGATAACTTTTCTAGTTTTTCCACATTTAGATTAAAACATTGAAGAAAAACAAGAAAACCCTCAATATTTAGTGTTTAATTAATGTGGATATTTTTGTGGATATGTGGTAAGTGTTGTCCACAAGTCCACTAAAAAGGCGGACTTTTTGGGGAAAACTTATGTGGATAAGGTAAAAAGCTGTAAAGAAGAGTTCTATTATAACAAAGTAAAAAGACAAGATAAAGAATTTATGTCAAAAAATATTGCAATATAGTTTGATGTCATCCTGAGCCGTGAGCGTTAGCGAGCCTGTCGAAGGATCTAAGAAAATGCAGTAAAATATATGGCCAAAAACAGGCAGTGCCTGTGTTTTAAAATATGTCATAAGATTTGACAAGATTTCTGTATATTAGTGCATAAAAATACATAGCAACAAATAAAAAAAAGAATAAAATATGTAAAAAAAATAGCCAAAAATCTAAAAAAATCAAAATTTTTATAAAAAATAGTGCAGTAAAAATAAAACCTATAAGAAATAGTCTTATAGATTTTGAATAAAAATTCATTTATAACATGTTTTTAATGTCGCTCACTAAGTTTTGTATCTTCTTGTTTGTCTTTAACTCCTCAGTTATCTTGTCGCGCGAATGCATAATTGTGGTATGGTCACGCCCGCCAAAGATTTTACCAATATTGACAAGGGGAAGATTTAAAAGCTCGCTGATAAGGTAGATGGCAATCATTCTAGGTTCGACAACTTCTTTATTTTTCTTTTTGCCGATGATGTCTTGGTAGCCGATATTGAAATAGTCGCAAACCGTGCTTATAATCTTGTCTACGTTGAGGTCGTTTTTGATTTCCTCTTTTGGTTCTTTTGTAAAGACTTCCTTTGCTTCTTCCATGGTGGCAACTTTTTTACCGTTTAAAGTTGCTAAAAAATAAACCTCGCTAAGTTTTCCTTCTAATTCTCTTATGTTTGTATCTACGCGCTCGGCGATGTAGTTGATAACTTCATCTTCGGCGTAGTATTTTTCAAGCTGACTCTTTTTATGAAGAATAGCAATCCTTGTTTCTATGTCAGGTGCTTGTATGTCATGAATAAGTCCAGAGGAAAAACGCGAACGAAGTCTGTCTTCAAGTGTTTCTATATCCTTAGGAGGACGGTCAGAACATATGATAATTTGTTTATTATTCATAATGAGTTCGTTAAAGGTGTGGAAAAATTCTTCTTGCGTTTCTTTTCCGCGTGAGATGAATTGAATGTCGTCCACCATCAATACATCAAGGTTTCGATACTTTCCTCTAAATTCCATTATGGATTTGTTTTTGGTCGGAGAATACAATGAAGCGATATAGTCGTTTGTAAACTGTTCACATGTCACATACATGATTTTTAGATTTGGAGAAAATTCGTGTATATAATTTCCAATTGCATGAAGTAGGTGTGTCTTGCCTAGACCAACACCGCCATATATAAAAAGAGGGTTATATCTCTTTCCAGGATGTTCTGCAACTGTGCGCGCTGCTGCGTAGACGAATTGGTTACTTTTACCGACAACAAAGTTGTCGAAAGTAAATTTTTCTTTAAAAGGCGATTTTTCTTCATTTTTTGAAGTGTTTTTCTCATCAACTTTGTTATTTTTTAAATATTCCACTTCTTCGTTTTGGTCAAGTATGGTAATTTTAAAACTTTTTCCCGTTACTTCATTTGCACAATCATCAATTTTGTCTAGAAAATTTCTTAGTATTTGATTTTTTGCTGTGACTGATTGAGCAACTAAAATAAAATTTCCATTCTCATCAATTTCAAGAGGTTTGATAGTTTTTATCCAAAGCATAAAAGAAACAGATGAAATTCTAAGTTCAAGCTTTTCTAAAATTTGTTTCCATATTGTTTCTATATCTTGCATTTTACACCTCTCTTTTTGTTATTCAAGTAAATTATATCAATTTTATAACTTTTTTTCAACTTTTTTTGAAAATTTTATAACAAAAATATATATTTTTAATTTTCAAGGCTTACTTAATTGAGCTTTCTAAAATTTATGAAATGATACTGCCTTATATATATGTATATATATTATATAATATATATTATATATAATATAATAGGAAAGTTATTGAAAACACTTTTATATATGTAAATTTTATGGTATAATAGTTAAGGTATGAAAATTAACACTTTAAAGTTAAAGAATTTTAGAAATTATGACGATTTGGAAGTGAATTTTGGCAATTCGCTTAATATATTTGTTGGAAAGAATGCACAAGGGAAGACTAATTTGCTTGAAAGTATATATTATTGTTGTATAGGTAAAAGTTTTAAATCTATAAAAGATAGAGATATTATAAAATGGAACAGTGAAGAGGCTTATATTTGTTTAGAAGCAGAAAAAAAGTATAGAACGCTTAAAGTGGAGGTAAAATTTTCTAAAAAGTCAAAAAAGACGGTTTTGGTTAACAATTTACCTATTAAAAAGATAGGAGAACTTATCGGTGAGATAAATATTGTCTTTTTTTCTCCAAACGAGTTAAAACTCGTCAAAGAAAGTCCGGAAGAAAGACGAAAATTTATGGATATAGACATATCACAAATGAACAGGCGTTATTTTTATCAACTTTCACGATATGAAAAGATATTAGGAAACAGAAATAAGCTTTTAAAAAATAGCGACAATATAAATGTTGTTAAAGAAACGGTGGATATTTGGGATAGAGCACTCATTCAGTCTGCAAAAAAGATAGCTTTTGAAAGAGATAAGTTTGTTAGGTCAATTGCTCCATACACGCAAAAGGCACAGGGCTATTTAAGTGGAGGAAAGGAGGAGGTAGAACTTCGCTATATTTCTGGCTGTGGGGTCAATCTTGATGAAAAATTTGAAGAAAATTTTAACAAACTATTAAAAAAGAATTTGGAAAAAGATTTTAAACTTGGATACACTTCGCTCGGAGTGCATAGAGATGACATAGATATATTTTTAAATGGTGTGGAAGTTAAAAACTTCGGTTCGCAAGGACAACAGCGAACGGTGGCACTTTCTTTGAAGCTTGCTGAATTAGAAAATATGTATAACGAAGTGGGAGAATATCCTATTCTTATGCTCGACGATGTGTTTAGTGAATTAGATAGTGATAGGCAAGAAAGATTGCTTAAATTTGCCAGCCGAACTCAAACATTCATCTCTACCACTGAAAATAAAAATCTAATAGGAAAAGAATTTTTAATTTCTGACGGAAAAATTATAAAAATTAAATAAATTTTAAAATAAAACTAAAAATAAACACAAAAATATTAAAAAGAAGAAAAATTAATAAAAAATTAATTAAAAATAATAAAAAATGCGTTTTTTATTATTTTTTTGATATATTTTTATTTTTTATAAATTTTAGAGTAAAAAATATAAATTTTAAATTTTCTCATTATAGATAAAACTTCCATCTATTTGTCAATACTAACTTCTTGCAAAATATTGAAAAAGATGATATAATAAACATATGGATAGTATAGTTTCAATTTCTACCCCTCTTGGCACGGGAGCAATAAGTATTGTTAGAATGAGCGGTAAAGACAGTTTGGGCATAGCGCTTAAATTTTTTCATACAAAACAGAAGGAAATTAAACCTAGATATATGCACTTTGGTAAATTGGAAATTGAAAATAATGTATTTGAAGAGTGTTTGATGGTATATTTTAAAGCTCCTTTTTCTTATACGGGAGAAGATATTGTGGAATTTCAAATTCATGGCGGAGTTTTGCTTGCACAAAAAGTTTTAGAAGTTTGCTTAAAATATGGGTGTCATATGGCGGAGCCAGGAGAATTTTCAAAGCGTGCTTTTTTAAATGGAAAAATCACCTTGGACAAGGCAGAAGCGATTATTGGAGAGATAAATGCTGAGAGTGAAGCTGAACTTAATTCCTCACTGCAAATCACAAATGGAAAATTGGCAGAGAAAGTTAAAAATGAGCAAGAAAAATTAACTGAACTTTTGGCAGAAATAGAGGTGTCTTTCGATTACCCTGAATACGATTATGAAGAAATTGTCAAAGAAAAAATATTTGATGTAATCGGCAAAATAAGCAAAATAAATAAGGAAATTATTGAAAATTCAAAGGGTGCAATATACTTAAAAAATGGTATAAATGTGGCAATTGTTGGCAGGGCAAATGTTGGGAAAAGCTCTGTTTTAAATGCGTTACTTGGAGAGGAGCGCGCCATCGTCACAGACATCGAGGGAACGACAAGAGATAGTCTAAAAGAAAGTTTTATGCATAAGGGGATTAAAATCAATCTTATAGATACTGCGGGTATCAGAGAAACTCAAGACGTCGTGGAAAAATTAGGTATTGAAAGAAGTTTGTCGTCAATAGACCGGGCGGATTTAGTGCTTTTCGTGCGAGATGGAAGCGTGCAGGAAACTGAGGAAGATTTGAAACTTGAAAAGAAGATTAATGGCAAAGTTGTTATAAATCTCATAAACAAGTCTGACAAACCGCGTAAAATAAAACATAAAGAAAATGAACTTGAAATCTCTGCGCTCACAATGAAAAACATAGAAGTTTTAAAAGATAAAATAGTAGAGGAGATTATTGGAAAAGGAATAGACACAAATGCGCTTGTGCTTACCAATGAAAGACAATTAAACATTTTAAACAAGTGTGACGAATGGATGCAGAAGATTTTGAATGCCAAAGATTTGTCTGTCGATGTCATCGCTATGCTGGTGAAAAATTTATGGAATGAACTTGGAAAAATTACCGGAAATACGGAAAATGAGGATATAATCACCCTCATCTTTTCAAAGTTCTGCTTGGGGAAATGATATGGAAAAGTTTGACGCTATTGTTATAGGTGCTGGTCATGCTGGGTGCGAAGCTGGGCTTGCTCTTGCACGAATGGGAAACAAAACACTTTTATTGACGATAAGTTTAGATGCTGTCGCTTTTTTGGCATGCAATCCTTCCATTGGTGGAACAGCAAAAGGTCAGTTAGTGAGTGAGATTGACGCGCTCGGTGGTGAAATGGGAATTATTGCCGATAAGACGGCGTTGCAGATAAGAATGCTAAATCGCGGGAAAGGTCCAGCGGTTCAAAGTTTGCGTGTGCAGGCGGATAAAAATGCGTATCACATGGAAATGAAAAAAGCGCTTGAAAAGGAAAAGAATTTAACGCTAAGACAAGGCGAGGTGGTTGATATTTCGCTTGACGGAGAAAACAAAATTATCACCACAAAGGTAGGTTTAAAATATGAGGCAAAAGCGGTTGTGCTTGCAACAGGAGTCTATCTTGAAAGCGAGATCATTATCGGCAAGACGAGAGAAAAGACAGGTCCTAATGGCTTTAAAAATAGCCAAGGTTTGTCTTCATCGCTTCAAAAACTAGGACTAGAACTTATGCGATTTAAGACAGGAACGCCTGTGAGAGTGCATAGGCGCAGTGTCGATTTTTCTAAAATGGAGGAGCAGGTAGGAGATGATGTTTGTGGCTTTTCCTATCTAAAAAAGGGAAAAATTGAGAACAAAGAAAAATGCTATCTCACTTATACCACCTCAAAAACACATGAAATAATAAGAGATAACCTTGATAAAGCGCCGGCGATTTCTGGTGAAATAGTGGGTGTGGGTCCGAGATATTGCCCGTCAATTGAAACAAAAGTTGTCAGATTTGCAGACAAAGACAGGCATCAACTTTTCTTAGAGCCAGAGGCAGAAAACACAGACGAGATGTATCTTCAAGGTTTTTCTACTTCTATGCCAGCCGATATTCAAAAGGAAATGGTGGAGAGTGTTATAGGTCTTGAAAATGCAGAGATTATGCGTGATGCCTATGCTATCGAATATGATTGCATAAATCCAACAGAACTTAATCCAACGCTTGAACTTAAAAAAATAAAAGGCTTGTTTTTTGCCGGTCAAATAAATGGAACAAGTGGATATGAAGAGGCGGGCGCGCAGGGTATTGTGGCGGGTATAAATGCCGGGCTTTACCTTCAAGGCAAGGAGATGTTGGTGCTAAAAAGAAGTGACGCATATATCGGCGTGTTAATTGATGATATTGTCACAAAAGGCACAAATGAGCCGTATCGAATGATGACGAGTCGGGCGGAATATCGCTTAAAGCTTAGGCAAGATAATGCAGATTTAAGGCTCACCGATATAGGAAGACGCGTAGGACTTGTCAGCGATGAAAGGTATAACATTTTTTTGGAAAAGAAGAGAAAAATGAAGGAGATTGAAGACAAGTTATCTACAAAGGTCAAGCTGGACGATAGGCTTATAGAATTTTATAAAAACCACGACGAAAGCGTGCCAAAAGAGAGTGTTAGATATAGAGATATGCTAAAAAGGGTGAATATTGATATATTTGACATAAAAGATTATTTTGGCGATTTTCAAAATTATGACAATGACATCTTAGAAAAGGTTAATATCAATATTAAATACGAGGGGTATCTAAAACAGCAAGAAGAAGATATTGAAAAGGCGCTATTGAGCGAAAAAATATTAATTCCAGAGGATTTTGACTATCTAAGTATTAAAGGATTGAGGCAGGAGGCGAAAGAAAAACTTATGAAAATTAGACCTTTGAATATCGGGCAAGCTTCAAGAATTTCCGGCGTTTCTCCCGCAGATATTTCTGTGTTGTCAATATATGTTAAAAAGGCAAAGAAGGGGTAGAAAATGGAAATAAAAGAGATATTTGAAAAACACAAAATCGTCTTATCTGAAGAACAAGAAAGGCAGTTTTTGAAATATTATGATTTTCTTGTAAGCGAAAATCAAAAATATAATCTTACCGCTACCACCTCAAAAGAAGAAGTTTTTTACAAGCATTTTTTAGATAGTGTTTTGCCCGAAAGCGAAATTACAGAAAACGCAAAAATTATAGATATAGGAAGTGGGGCGGGCTTCCCTGCTGTTCCGTTAAAAATTGTTCGTTCTGACCTTAAATTTACTTTGGTGGACAGTTTAAATAAAAGAGTTAATTTTTTAAATGAACTTTTTATATTGCTTAATCTTGGTGATATAAAAGCGGTGCATGCACGAGCAGAAGATTTCATTAAAGAGAATAGAGAAAGTTATGATTTTGCGGTTGCGCGGGCGGTAGCTCCTTTAAACACATTGCTTGAATACATGGTTCCCTATTTAAAGGTGGGCGGTAGGTGTTTAATTTATAAATCGCAAAAACTAGAAGAAGAAATTGTTGAAGCAAAAAAAGCTATGGAAATATTATCGGTCAAAATAGTAAAAGTTTTGGAATATGAGCTTGGTGACGCTTCTAGAAAGATATTGATTGTTGAAAAGACAGAAAAGACTAACGAAAAATATCCTCGTGGAAAAAACTTGCCTAAATTAAAACCTTTATAACTTTTCGATTTATAAAAATAACAAAAACATATAAAAAAACTAAAAATAATATAAAAAAAATAAAAATTACGCGATATTAGAATTTTAATAGCATAAAATTTTAATTTATTCATTAATTTTCTTTATTTTTTTTGAAGTTTAATGTATAATTAGGTAAAAGGAAGATACTATGGGAAAAATTATAGCTTTTGCAAATCAAAAAGGTGGTGTAGGAAAAACGACAACTTGCGTCAACGTGGCTGCTTATATGGCTATGATGGGCAAAAAGATTTTGATTCTTGACTTGGACCCACAAGGGAACGCAACAAGCGGTGTTGGCATACGCAAGGCGAAAGATTTAAAGACGATTTATGACTTGATAGATGGAGAGGGTTCCTTTGATGAGGTTATAAAGCCGACTATCGTAGACAACCTCTTTATAATCCCTTCGACTGTCGACTTGGCTGGCGCTGAGGTAGAATTAATCCAAATACCACAAAGAGAGAAAATAATTAAGAACTTGCTGTCTGAAATAAAAGATAGTTATGATTTTATCTTAATTGACTGTCCGCCATCGCTAGGGCTTATCACTGTCAACGCTTTAACCGCAACCGACAGTGTTATTATACCTATTCAATGTGAATTCTTTGCACTTGAGGGCTTAACACAGCTTATGAACACAATAAAGCTTGTAAAGGAATATCTCAATCCTGATATCGACATTGAGGGCGTTGTTATGACTATGAAGGATAAAAGATATAATTTAACAAATCAGGTAAGTAACGAGATTATTAAGTTTTTCAGCAAAAAAGTTTATGTCACAACTATTCCTAGAAATGTCAGATTGGCGGAAGCGCCAAGTCATGGCTTGCCTGTGGCACTGTATGATGCTAATTCTAAGGGTGCCGAGGCGTATCTAAGTTTGGCTGAGGAAATATTAAAAAGAAGCGGAACGCCTTTTAAAAGAATTTCTAAAACGAGAAAAATAAGGTTTTCGGAGGATTAAAATATGATAAATAACAAAAAGGGATTAGGTCGAGGGTTAGATGCGTTGTTTGGCGTGTATAAGGACGAAAGTTATAATAATATAACTACCAAAACGCCAGAGAAAAAAGATGTGGCGCCAAAAAGTGGCGGAGTGACAGAGATAGAAATAGGAAAGATAAAACCAAATCCAAATCAGCCTAGAAAAAACTTTGACGCCGAAGCTTTAAACGAACTAGCCTCATCAATTAAGATGCATGGCATCGTTCAGCCGATAGTGGTTAATGATATGGGCGATGGCTCATACATGATAATTGCGGGCGAACGAAGATGGCGTGCTGCGAATATATGTGGATTAAAGACAGTTCCTGCAGTTGTAAGAAATTATACCGATAAGCAAGTTAAAGAAATAAGTATTATAGAAAACTTACAGCGTGAAGATTTAAATCCGATAGAAGCAGCTAAGGCGATAAAGGAATTGATGGATGAATATGGATTAACGCAAGAGGTTGTTGCTGATAGAATTGGTAAAAGTCGTTCTAGCATTGCAAACACTCTTAGATTGTTGTCTTTGTATCCTGATGTTCTCAAAATGGTGGAAGATGGGAAGCTGTCAGCTGGTCATGCGAGATGCTTAGTGGTAATAGAAGATAAAAATCAGCAGATAAAACTTGCACAGTTGACTATAAACAAAAATCTAAGCGTTAGAGAGCTAGAAAAGGCGGTTAAAAACTTGGAAAGTCCGCAAAAGCGTCATATAGTTATGCCGGAGCAGTCGTTAGAACTGAAAGAGCTAATAATTCAAATGCAAAAGACATTTGCAACAAAAGTGAGTGCGATAGGAAATGATAACAAGGGAAGAATATATATTGACTATTATACAAGAGATGATTTAGATAGAATTGCAGAACTTCTTGAATTACTTAATAAGAAAGAAATGACATTGCAAGATTTACAAAACTATAATAAAAGACATCAATAGTTTAAAAGAAAGAGATTGTGCTTTAAAAACAATCTCTTTTATTTTTTTCGTATAATACAGCAGGAATTACCACGCGTATATTGAGTTTGTGCAAAGAGAGTGATTTAAACCAATATAATTAAAAATTTTCAGCAATATAATGTAGTAAATAATGTAAAAGCGTGTATTATGTGTTTATTAAATGTTTTTAATTGTTTCACGTGAAACAATTAGACATTATCGTGAATACGCACAAGTTGGCAAGACTACAATTAATTGCATTACATTACCGCGAGAGGCCGATATGTTTTATTGTTTTGTTCATTTGCTAACATAAGGGTAATATAATAATCGAACCTTTTATATATTAGAGTTAAAGAAATTGTTTCACGTGAAACAATTTGTGGTCAAATGGTAATAACTTAGTTTGTTTATAATTTATATTAACGGTCAATATAGGCAAAAGATGGTTGATATTAATGTATATGTATTATACGCAAATTTAATACATTTAATGTTCATGGTTTGTTTTGGCAACATAAAAATTGTTTCACGTGAAACATTTTTACATTTGTAATTGATTAAAGGATTTGGTTACATATATTATAAATCAAATCGTATTAAAGAAAGACTTTAAAATGCTTTTTATGATAATGTTATAATTTCTTTATATGGTATGCTGGCTTTAAGTCATATCAAAATGTTTCACGTGAAACATTTTGATGAAAAGCGTTAGAAGTGTTTGTAATAATAAGTCTATATGCTCTTCAAAAAAAGCCATTTTATACCAAAGATGTTTAGCAATGTAAATTATAATATAAACACAATGTGATTATCTTTATTAAATTGGCAAAAGTAGTCTGGTCCAAATTTTGAATTTAGATTTTTTATATAGAGACCGTTAAATATTTGACTTTGATACTTGCTTTGTGGTATTATAATTATGGAGGTAAACATGAAAGAGTTAAAAGGAACAAAAACAGAAAAGAATTTAATGGAGGCATTTGCTGGCGAAAGTCAAGCTAGAAATAAATACACTTTCTATGCTTCAAAAGCAAAAAAAGAAGGCTATGAGCAAATTGCTGCTATATTTACAGAAACAGCAGACAATGAAAAGGAACATGCTAAGTTATGGTTTAAGGAATTACATGGAGGAGATGTTCCTGATACATTAAGTAATCTATTAGATGCAGCTGCTGGTGAGAATGGTGAATGGACTGAGATGTATAAAAGAATGGCTGAGGAAGCTCGTCAAGAGGGCTTTGTTGCCATTGCAGCTAAATTTGAAGGCGTGGCTCAAATAGAAAAAAGACATGAAGAGAGATATAGAAAACTTGCAGACCTAGTTAAAAATAAAACCGTTTTCAAAAAGACTGATAAGAAGATTTGGGTATGTAGAAATTGCGGACATGTATATGTTGGCAATGAGGCTCCAAAGGTTTGTCCTGTATGCAATCACCCACAAGCTTTCTTTGAAGTATTAGTGGAAGAATTTTAATAGAAACTTTGTAGATAAATAAAAGATGGGCTAACTTGACCTGTCTTTTATTTTTTATATTTCAAGTTTTATTAAGTTATGTTTGTATAATTATAGTCCTAATATAAGCAAGGTGTGTTTGTTTTATGTATAAGATTAAAGTTATGTAAAAATAACTATATTTTACAAACTATAGTCTTGTCACTTTGGTGTTTTATGCAATAAGAAAGAGAGTTTGGTTTGTTATGTTGTCAATTATGACAAAAAAGTCATGTAAAAACATTGACAAAAATTTATAATAATGTTATACTTAAATAGTCGATTTGGAGAGTTACTCAAGAGGTCGAAGAGGCTCCCCTGCTAAGGGAGTAGTACTGTAACAGGTAGCGAGGGTTCGAATCCCTCACTCTCCGCCATATTTATTTTTTTGTATCAAATTTCATTTGGTGCATTTTTTTTAAAAGGAAATTCATGAAATCGCTGAATAAAGCAGAAGATGTTGAAAATTTTAAACTATATGGTCCTCTAACACAGCCTTTTTTAACCAAAGATTTTTCTATGACAAGGTTGTAGCTGGGCTTAAAGATAAGCAAAAAGAAGTGAACAGCGGACGCTTTTTGGATAGCTTGCTTTTGTGGATAAAGGAAGAAGTTGTGTATTCGCAGGAAGAAGATATACAAATATTAAAATTTATGCGAACCGCTAAAGAAATTTGGGAAAGCAAAAAGTCTAGTGGTTGCACTGATTATGCAATTTTGTATGCAACATTTGCTAGAACGCTTGGTATACCTACGACAGTTTTGCACACCGCAGAATACGATTGGTTGAAAAGGTTGAAGAATGGAGAGGATAGTTGGATGCATTTTGGACATACCTTTTGCGAGTGTTATTTTAATAGCGAATGGGTTCTGGTTGACCCAACAAGCGGGTATATTGCAAGGACATATAATTCTGAGAAATTAGAATTGCCTAATAAAATTGCCGGGAAAAATGTTTATATACCATACTTCCGTGGACTAGACATGGGAGCAAAGCAAAATGTTAATGAGCATAATAAAAAAATGGATGAATTGTGCAAGGTATTAGAGTTGTAAAAATATAGCTAAGTTCTTTCTAATTTATTGAGAAATACAAAAGTTTTAACCTTGGGAAGAGCCGGTAATTGGCTGTTAAGTCAACGAAAGATATTTATAGGAAATCAATTTTATTTTTAAAAATAATTTCAAAAACTGATTTTTATCAGTTTTTTTGTTATTTAATTAATGTTATTTAATTATTTTTTTGATAAATTTTAAAAGTTATAATTTTTAATTATTTTTTGTCGGTTAAATTAATTTTTAAAATAATTTTTCTATAATTCTTAAACATTTATTTGCTTTTAAATAAGGAATGAAAAAATTTTGACAAATTTAATTTTTAAAATTGTTTTTTATAAGCAAAATTTTGTTTTCATTATTTTTATTTTAAATTGTTTTATTAATGCAAAAATTCATTTTTTAATTATAATAAAAATTATTTTTTAATTTATTTTTAAAGACATAAATCTAAAAGCATCATTATTATGAAGCCTATCATAAATGCCCATGTGCCTATGGTTGTTTTTTCGTTTATATGTAGTTCAGGCAAAAGCTCTTCGCCGACCACATATATCATAGCACCAGCGGAAAAAGATAGTAGCCATGGCATTAGAAAGGTGAGCTGACTTGCTAAAAAGAAGCCTAGTATGGCAAAGATAGGTTCGACGATACCGCTAGCTGTGCCGTATAAAAAGGCCTTATGCTTATTGTTGAGGGTCTTGTGCATAGGCAAGGCAACAGCTAACCCCTCGGGGAAATTTTGTAAAGCAATTCCAAGGGCGATAAGAAAAGCGGAAAACATCGGGCTGTTGGTGGCAAATGCGGAACCAAAGGCAAAACCTACGGCAAGACCTTCGGGTATATTGTGAACTGTCACGGCGGTAAAAAGTTTAAAGGCTTTATTTTTTCCTTCGTCTTTTTTTAAATTGCTGAAATGACCCGTTATCTTATCAAGAAGCACCATAAACATCCCGCCGAGTAAAAAACCTACTGCAACAGGGATGATAAAAAGGTCTTGATATTGTTCTTCTGAATATTCAATAGACGGAATAAGTAGCGACCAAATAGAAGCGGAAAGCATTATGCCAGAGGCAAAGCCGATAGTCAGCATATTTACGAAGGTAGAGGGCTTTTTAAGGAAGTAAACGCAAAGAGCTCCTAAGGTAGTCATAATGAAAATTATACTAAATCCTAAAACAATAAAAAGTGTAGAAGACATAACAACCTCTTTTGTGTTATCTAAATACATGCTATGTAAAATTTTGAATTAGGTTAACATAATTGTTTTTGTGAAGATTATTGAATTAAATTTGGCGAGAATAAACAATTGTCCAGATTGGATTTTTTAAACGTTTTTGTTTTTGCTTGGGAAAATGGTGTTTTATATTTTAAAAATTGCAAACAAAAGAGTGGGTGACGATGTTAAAAATTTGCATTTTTTTTGCTGTTCTAAAAAGTTTTAAGGTGGCAAAACGGTGGTTGTTTTCATCAAGAAAAAAATCTAAAAAATAACCTTTTAAGTTTTAAAAATAAAACAAAAAATAAAAAAGTTAAAAAAATGCGTTAAAAATGCAAAAAAAATTGAAAAAATACCCTGTTTTTCTTCATTTTTTATAAAAATACAAGATTTTTTAATTGATTTTGGAAGATTTATTGGTGCGTAAATACGCTTAGCACTTGAGATAAATTTTTGTTAAAAACCTAAAAATGTTAAGGAAAAATATCAAAAAATATTTAATTTTTTTATGATTAAATTTGACAACAATTGCGCATATATATTATAATATTTTCAAGTAATAGAAGGTCGCGTATGCGGTCGCGGTTACAAGGAGAATGAAATGGATAAGTTTAAAAAGAAATTAAATCTTATGCTGGTTGCGGGGCTTTGCGTGTTTGCTTCTATGTTTGGCATTGGCGCGAATGTTTTGGTTGCTCAGCCAGCAACAATCACTGCAACTGTTAGTGACGAAGACGAAGTGTCGATGTCGGCAGTAACAGATGACGGCAATGTGATTTACATCACTAACGATTACTACAAAGATGGCGCCTCTCAAATGGGTAGCACAAGTTTGAGTGCCTTAGGTATCACGAATGGTGATGAACTACATATCACAAACACGTTAATTGAGTTTAGTGACGCATCAGGTTTTGATAATTTGGCAGGCGTATCGCTTTTTCTCGATCACTCAATTTTTGTTTATACCGGTTCATCAACAAGCGGTATCAATATGTATGCGGGAACGCCTACAAGTTTGATTGCGAACAACTCTATCTTTTTTGCAAGCAATGGTTCTGCGGTTAACTGTCCGACGGCGACGACGCCTTCCTACGCATCATTCTACTATGATACTGCAAACGGAATAAAGGGTTATGGACCGAATAACAAAGAGGGCAACGAGGAGATAATAGAGGGCAATATTCAGCTTGGTGATCCAAAAGAGGGGGCTGATGTTGGTCTTGCATATCGCGTTGGTTTTTATGCACAAAGCGCTTATCCTATCAATCTAGAAAGCACAGAAGAGACAACTCTTTGGACTGGTGATTGGAATTTCTCCGGAGAAACGCTAGGAGAGAATAATGAAGGCTGGATGTTTTCATCCATTGAAGTGGATGCTGCTGATGGCACTCTTCAAGGCACCGCTCTTTATCCATATCCAAGAGACTATGTGCTTGAAAACTTCGACGGACATACCATAACTTTATATGCCAACCATCAACAACCAGAAGCCAAAACAGGCAAGGTTGTAATGCAAATGCCTGACACCGGCAAAATAGATTTGTCAAACAAATATATTCTTACAAGACCAGGTTATAGGCAAAAAGGTTGGAAAGTTTATCCTAGTGGAGAATTTGCAACAGAGATTTCAGTGACAAGTTCTATGTCTTTATATGCTGAGTGGGAAGTCATTCCTTATACATTAACATATAACTTCAATGGAGGAACATCCTCTTCTTCTAATACTTATTCATATAATTATGATAAAACATTCAATTTACTCCTAGCCTCAGAAGTGTCAAAGACAGGTTATAATCCTGACCCTGATGCTTTTTGGCAAGTGACAACAGCGGACGGAAACTGGACTCATAATTCTACATATGCTTCGGGCGCAGAGATAAGCAATATGTATGGTAATGTAACATTGACAGCTAGGTGGCAAGCCAACAATTTTACTGTTGTGTTTGACAATAACGACGATAATATGACTACCGGAGCGACCGGAACAATGGAAAATCAAGAATTTAAATATGGCACTCCTCAAACCTTAAATCTAAATAAATATCAATTGAAAGGTTATAAATTTACAGGTTGGAACACTGAAAGAAACGGCTCAGGACAATCGTATAGTGACGGGCAAAGCGTGAGCAATATGACAACTGTGAACGAAGGTTCGGTTACACTTTTTGCTCAATGGACTCCGGAAGTTTACACTATTACTCTTAATCATCAACAAGGTTCAAACACAATTAATACTGTATATTTGAAATATGAAACGGGCTGGTATTCGAATGAGGCAGCGACATCAGCAATAGCAAGTGTTGCTGTTCCAACAAGAACGGGCTATACATTCGGTGGTTACTATACTGATACCAACAGCGGTGGCATGCAAATTATACTTGACAGCGGTGTGTTTGCTGAAAATAGATTGACGTATACAACAAGCCACGATGTACTTTATGCAAAATGGACGCCAATCAATGTTGAAATAACCTTTTCTCCTAATACGGTGGACAATTTGGGACATGCGCTCATTGGAACGCCAAGTATAACAGGAACAGGCACCTCAAACACTTTGACAATTGATTACGGCACAAGCGCTTTAAGTGGAACGCCAAAAGCGACACTTGCTGGTTACACTCTTCAAGGCTGGGCAACAACATCAGACGGCACAAACTATGTAATCAATGCTGACGGAACAGTGAAAGGAACATGGACGGCGTCTGGAAATAACTCTCAGATAACCGTTTATGCTATTTGGGCGCCACTTAAATATGATGTAACGCTAAATGCTAACAACGGAAGCTTCGCCTCAGGCACCACAGTGGTGTTAAACAATGTTACTTATGGTGCAAGCATGACGGCTTTGACAGCGGAGCAAATTCCTGAACGCCCTGGCTATGAGTTTGCCGGCTTCTATGACACCCAAGACGCCACAGGTGGAAATCACTATTTTGACGAAACCGGTGCAAACACAAAAGTTTGGGACAAGGTTGGAAACACCACACTATACGCACGCTGGACGGCTAAAACATATAGCGTGAAAATAAATATGAATATCAATCGTGCAAGCACAAGCGCGGTTTCTGTCGCTTACACCGTTACAGGCAGTGTTGGAGCAAGTCTTGGCAGTGGCGATTTAACAAACAGCACAAGCTCTGTCACTCTTTCCAATGTGGCTTTTGGACAGACTTTAAGCTTAAACTTCACCGCTCCAACAAACTACTATATTTCCAACACGTCTCTCTCTGATAATCCAAGCGATTTGTCTGCAAGTGGTAATCAAATAAGCTTTGACAAGGCGTTTACTGATGTGGATGAACTATCTGATAATACTTTAACTATAAATGTATATCTATATGAGGTATATACTATATCTTATGACCAAAATACAGGCTCTGGCACTATGGGAAGCACCTATAAACTTCATGGCGCAAGTGTTAACCTTAGAGCTAATGGCTTTGCAAAGACAGGCTATAACTTTGACGGCTGGAATACTGAGGCGGGTGGTTCAGAAACAGATTACGCTGACCAAGCTCCATATTCAGTCAACGCGTCCGACACCCTTTACGCTCAATGGGAGGCTAAAACATACACCGTCACATTGGACGCTAATGGCGGAACGCTTGGCAACAAAACACAGGTCACAGCAACCTTTGACAAACCATTTGAAAACATCCCAAGCACTAGCTTGCCAACACACACAGGCTACAAGTTTGCCGGCTTCTTTGACAGCAAGACAGAAGGACTTCAATATTTTAACGCTGACGGCACGGCAACTTCAAGAACTTGGACGAAAGACAGCGGTGGCACACTTTATGCTCACTGGACGAAAGAGTCATATAACATTATCTATGTTTACAACAATGGCTCAACCGAGCAGGAACTTGGCGAACCATACGCATACGATGTAACGACCACTCTCATTTTAGGCGAAAACATAAATCTTACGGGCTATGAAATTTCAGGCTGGAAGGTTAAATCGACTGTTGGCTCATGGACGGCTAACGATATATTTGACAACGGCAAAAACTTGACCGAACAATGGGGAACGGTAACTCTCTTGGCGCAAGCAAAACCACTTCTTTGTGAAATCAATTTAGATACAAATTTACCGGAATCGTGCAATTGGACGGTTGTTCTTGACCCTGCCAATACTACAAAAATCTATGCTGTCTATGGCACAGCAACGCTTTATGCCAACAAGACCGATAACACCACAGGTTCAGGCTCTGGCGCAGTTAAGGCAAGTTTAAACGGCTACAACTTCCTCGGCTGGGCGTTAGACAAAAGTGCGGTCAGTGCTGACGATTGCATTATTGACGCAAATGGCAACTTAAAAAGCCCTTGGACAAAAGTCGAAGCCACCACTCTCTACGCGATTTGGGAGCATGACTCTGACGGCAATGTTATCACATATAACTTTGCAGGTGGAAGTTACAACAACTCGACAAATAATCTTCCTTATAATTACAATGTAAATGCTGAGTTTAGTCTTTTGGCTGGCGATGTTGTGACAAGAACGGGTTACACACTCACAGGCTTTACCGCTTCAAACAGCGCAAGCGGAAATTGGGGAACTTCAACTTACACACCGGGTCAAACAATTTCAGCTTTCACAAAATACGGCGCGGTGACCCTCACGGCAAATTGGGAAGCAAAAGAATATGTGGTGACCTTAAACGCAAATGGTGGCGAGCTTGGTGCAACAACAACTGTGACGGCTACCTATGGCGAGGCTATGCCAATCATTAGTGAAGGCTTGCCAACACGCACAGGCTACACCTTTGCCGGCTTCTATGACAAGCAGACAAACGGCACAAAATACTATAACAACGACGGCACAAGCGCAAGAAATTGGGATAAGGCAGAAGACGGTGTTATTCTCTATGCTTATTGGACGCCAAACGCAACCACAGTGACCTACAATCCAAACGGCGGAACAATGAGCGGATTAAACTATGCAACTCGCCTTGAAGATTGGTCAACAACAAGCCATGGTGTGACAATAGACTACGATGCAGAAACAAATGTATTTACTTTGAATGGGACATATGACACGAATGATCATGATTATAACAGTGTTTTTGTAGGTTTTTATGATGAAGACTTCACAAATTTAAATCTTTCAGCGGGGTCATATACTTTTGGCTATAATGTAATATCGGGCGATATTGCTAATCCTGGAACAGTAGAAGAAACCAATACTTTAACAAATGTTTACGGTGCCTTTTTCTTAAATAAGGAGACTGATTATGGCAATTCTAGAACTTTTGGCACGAGTTACATAGGGAATTCTGCTTATGAAAATACTATTAATATCACGCAGGAAAATCTAGAAAATTCGAGAGCTTTGATTATGAATTATCTCCCTGGTGAAGGTAACACCATGCCAACCTTCAACAACTACCAAATTAGGTTCTATCTTTACTACAACGCGCCGATGACTACACAGGTTATCACGCACGATGAAAACACATATATTCCTATCGCAAAGCGTGAGGGCTATATGTTCACTGGCTGGAACACAGAGGAAGACGGCAGTGGAAAGACCTATAACGCAGGAAATATCGGCGAGCTTACCGGTGGGAATGTCACTCTTTACGCTCAATGGAAAGCTAAGCGTATTCCTGTCACCTTAAATCACAACAAAGGCTCGGCGTCAACAACACCAGAGCGCGACTATCAAACAGTTTACATTGATTACGGCACAAAAGATGTCTATGACGCATGGGTTGGCGGAAACAAAATTGAAAGTTTGGTGCCAACAAAGGCAGGCTACACCTTTAACGGCTGGTATTATAACACGGCAAGCAACTCTTACACTGGCTCTAACGGCGTTTTGACGAAGAATTGGGACATAAACTACACAAGTGGCAACTTCCCAACTCTTAACGCAAGCTGGACGGCTAAGCGTATACAAGTTATTCAAGACGCTGGCGAGGGCGAATTCTCTGACGGACAAAAACAAAAGACCGTTTATATTCAATTTGACAGCAACAAAATCTACTCAGCGTCAAGTGGCACAACCACGGCAAGCTTAGAGGTTCCAGAAAGAAATCTCTATGATTTTGACGGCTATTATTACGATAACGAAAACAATATTGTTGTAAATTATGACGGCAGTAAGCTTACTTTCAGCTCTTGGACAATCTATGACAAGACTGACGATGACAACCCTGTCACAATCAACGCTAAATGGAGCGTGCATGCTTATCAAATCGCCTTTAATGCTAACGGCGGTAGATTTACAACAGGCTCGGCTGACCAAAATGAATTGCCAATGAAAGTTGGAGAAAATTTCACTTTGCATGACGCAGAAAACCTAAAAAGAGAAGGCTATTCCTTCCTTGGTTGGGCGTTTGAAGAAAATGAAACAGACCCTGACAGCATTTATGACGCTGGCATGGTGGTTCAGTCCAGCGAAGAGGCAGACAGTCTATTCTCTCAAATAGCAAATCACGCTGTAATGTATGCTATTTGGAAGGCTGACCCTTACACAGTGACCTATTCAGCAGGAGGTGTTGAGGGTGTAACGCTCCCAAGTCCTGCATCCTTTGGATATACCTTTGAATCAACAGAAGTTTTATCAAACAATGTTTCACGCGTTGGCTACACCTTTGCAGGCTGGAAGCCAACAGCTGATGTTGGTCCATTATCCTCAGGTGGCTATGCTTGGGATATGGATACGGTATATCAAGCAAATACAAGCGTGCTAGGTAAATACGGCAATGTAACTCTTGTTGCACAATGGACAAATAATACTTACACCGTTACTTTTAATGGAAATGGTGCATCGAGTGGTGAAATGGATCCACAAGAATTTACCTATGATGTTACGCAAGCACTTTCATTAAATGAATTCAAACGAAACGGCTACACCTTCCTTGGCTGGGCAAGAGAAAGTGGTGCTAGCACTCCTACATACACTGACGGACAAGAAGTTGAAAACCTATCAAGCTCAGTTAATGGGCAAGTGGAACTCTTTGCTGTTTGGAAGGCTAATGTATATGCCGTAACTCTTGACACAAACTATTCGCCACTTATTAATAATGGTGGAAGTCCAACATTATCTACACCTACAACAGTTTATGTGGTGTATGATTCAAATGTTATCTACTCATCGAGAACTGGCTCATCTCAAAGCGATTACGCAGTTTCTAATGTTGTAACACCAGTGGTATCTAATCTTACAGGTTACACATTCAAAGGCTGGGCTCTTGATGGAACCTTAATCACGAACAATCTCGGAAGTCTAACCGCAGTATGGAATAGATATGACGCTTCGTCATATACTTTGACTGCGCAATATGACCCGATTGAATATAATTTAACAATCAATTTTGCCGATTTTGCAGGCATTACTGCTCTTGGCGCAATGAACTCAACAAGCTTGACAGTAACAAGAAGTGATGACGCTGGCTACTCACAATCTCTCACCTATGGCAACAGTATTGTTATAACAAAAGACTTTGATGATGATGCTATCACTATCACTTTGACAAGAACAGGCACGGAAAACTACTATCTTGCTCTTGGCAGTGTCCCAACCTCTGGCGGAGCTAGAAACAGCATTTCCTTCACTTGGACACCAAATAAAAACACCAGTGAAAACGCTGTTGTTAGAGAAATCTACGACATTACTTTAAAGGTTAATGACGCAACAAGTGTTGAAGAGAAAATTCACGACCAAAACGAAACTTTCTCCGCTACTCCTCCAAATGGCTACAATTTCACAGGTTGGGTTATCTCTGATGCAGGAGATTATAACGGCGAAATAATCGCAAAGGGCGAACCTTTCACTTTAAACTGCGACGCCACCCTGACCGCTCAATTCGTGGCGATTGAATATGACATCACATACAGCTTCGATGAAAGCGTGTATAAAGAAGTAGAGTATAACGGCGAAAGCCTTGCACAAAGCTCTGTGACAATCGAAGAGGCATACACGATTGAAGACAACTTAAAACTCCTTGGCAATGAAACCTTTAAACGCTATGGTTACACAATCACCGAATGGGATTTCGTAAGCGGTGTCAATCAAAGTGAGGGATGGGGATCAACAATCTTTGGAACCGGTGTAACAGCTGGTTTCGGAACGGGCTTCTTTGGTGATGTAACTTTGAAGGCAATCTTTAGCACGGTGGGCTACACAATAACCTACGAGGCAAATGGCGGAACTTTCACAGACGCAAGCACCGACTCTTACACTATTGAAAGTGGAGCTACACTCTTTGGTGACGCTGATATTGAAAGAACGGGCTACACGCTTGTCGGCTGGAATTATAAGGCTGAGGGAAGCGACACGGAAAACAATTGGAGCGTTAATAACGGCACGACTGTTGACTATCAGAAAGGCGAAAACGTGTCTAAAAAGTATGGAAATATCACCCTTGTCGCTGAGTGGGATGCCAATGATTACACAATCACCTATGACGCAAATCAAGGTAGATTTAACACTGAAAATGACGCAACACAAAGCTATACTTATCCAAATGCTATCAGCTTAAAAAATAGCACAAACATCATTCGTGACGGCTATGCTCTTGTTGGTTACACAATCTCCAATGATGAAGGTAACTGGGAAGAAAATTACCCTGACGGCATCAGCTTTGCTCAGGGAGAAACCTTCACAACAGAGGCAAATCTCTATGGCGATGTCACTCTCACGGCGGTATGGCAAGCATTAAAGACAAACTACGAAGTTATAGTCTACATTCAAACAGCAGAAAAAGGCTATACTGAACTTGGTAGATATAGCGATAATGAAACTTATCTCGCAGGTCAAACAGTTGACATTGAGGCTGTTAAGAATGCAATTGCAGGCGGGAAGGTCAATATAAACGGCTTTAAATATCGCGAAACAAATGGCTACACCACCAACTTAGAAGGCAACGCTTTGACTGTTGTTGGTGACGGCTCTCTTGAAATTAAAATTTACTATGACTATGTTGTCTACACGGCAACGGTAAACGCTGGCGATGACGGTTCTTTCGCTAACGGCGGAGCTAACACCGCAACCATGTATTACAATGTTTATGGACGAGTTGACTATGCAAATCAAGTTGTGACAAATCAATACGAGGGCTTCACTCTTCCATCCACAACCGAAATTGAAAAAACAGGACACACTTTGTCCAAGTTTACAGTCTCCACCACAGAGGACTTAACGCGAGGCTCTAAGTGGTTCGCGTCCACAACGCAATTACTTCCTGGCACTGTTATCTCTTCTGACGCAGATTCTGCAAACAACAGCGATAGACTTTTCGGAAATGTCACCTTGACGGCTGAGTGGCAAGTGAACACCTATACTGTTCAATATAATCAAAACTATGGCACAGGCAACGCAGGTGTCAAAGGCCTTAACTATGCCATTCGTGAAGAAGATTGGTCAACCACACAAAGCGGTGTGACAATTGACTATGATGCTGGCACCAATGTGTTCACATTGGACGGAACCTCAACAGGCGACATCACACTCGTTGACTTTGCTGGCACCTTTGAGGCTGGGACGTATATTGGTAAATACTTTGTTCAAAGTGGTTCTCTTATAAGGCAAATGGGAGCGTCAAGTGCCGTGCTTACTTTTGCATTTGGTGCTGTAAGTGAAGATGTTGAAACTGTTTATAATACATCTGGCACATTTACCCTTGAACTTAACGAAACTTTTGAAGGAACATTTTCAATTACATTTAGTCAAGGTTATCGCTTTAATAATCTAGAGATATCGCTAGGGTTTTATAAAGAAAACGATGTTGTATTAGAGCAAAATATAACTTATGGCGAGGCACAACCTCTTCCTTATGCAGAAAGAACAGGCTATCACTTTGTTGGTTGGAACACGCAAGCGGACGGACAAGGAACTTATTATTCCTATGAAAATATTGACACCATAACAACCAACGATATTCTTTACGCTCAATGGGAAAAGAATGATTATACTATTAGATTTGATGCTTCCAATAATGTGATGTATCATTATATTTTGGGCGGAATAAGTGGAAGTTTGGAGAACTTTGAATCTTCTATCGTAGGAAACGAAGAGGTCGTTAAAGTAACCTTTGATTCTTCAAATATAAACACCAACATTACTTTTGCATCAGGCGCAAACCTAATTGCTGGAGAAGAATATGTTTGGACAATTGATATTAAATCGACACAGGCTCATAACTTTGAAATTGGACCTTTAGATGGCGTTATAGATTATAATTATACAACGCAAGGCGAATGGGTAACAGTTACTCATAGATATACTAAAAAAGCAGAAAATCCAAGCGACTTTAGAATAATGGGCGATTGGACCGTTGGCGAAGTGTTTGAGTTTAAAAATGTGTCCGTGCAGAAGGTTAGCGATATCGAAGCTGACCATGCAATCGGCAGTCGAACGGTGAGATATAACGAAAGCTATGGCACTCTTCCAACTCCAACAAAGACTGGTTACACCTTCAATGGTTGGTATTTGGACGAAGGGCTTGAAACACCAATCACTTCAACCTCAACTGTTGCAACGGCAGTAAATCACACCTTGTATTCAAAATGGACGGCAAACACCTACTATGTTCGCTTCAATCCTAATGGTGCGCCATATACATCTTTGATGCCAAATCAACAGTTCACATACGATCAAGAGCCTACGGCACTTAGCTTAAATACCTATGAACGCCCTGGCTATATCTTCCGCGGTTGGGCAACAAACGAAACACTGAATGCCGAGACTTACGAAAAAAGAGTGAAATATAAGGACGGCGCAGAGGTAAAAAACTTAACTTCTGAACCAAATGGAATATTCAATCTCTATGCTGTTTGGGAGCCAAAGACGGTTACAGTAACCTTTAACCTTAACGATGTTACCGACGGCACAGGCTCAACAGAAGCCACCTTCACTATTGACGCTCTTAACACGAACGCAGAGATGTTTGTTAAATTCTCAGAGGCATTCTCTGAACTATATATCACAGATGAAAACTCTATCATCGGTATGCCTTCTGCTAGAAGAGCAGGCTATGAGTTTGCTGGCTGGTTCACCAATAAAACAGGTGGTGAAAATGTGACAGAAAGCACAGTGGCAGAAAACATTGTTGACTCTGACAGCTTGGCTATCGTTCTCTACGCTCGCTGGACGGCAAATCCATACACCGTAACCTATGACGGCAATGGCGGAACTGTGAATGGTGACGGATCTACAACAACCGTTCAAGGCGCTGGCGCAACCTTTGATGTAGATTACACTTATCGTCCAAATGATGGAACGAATGAAACTAACTTTGTTAAAACTGGTTATACTTTTGCTGGCTGGTCGCTCACTCCAAACGGTGCAATAGCTTACACTGCTGAGCAACTTGGAACAGAGGGTTATACAACTCCATTTATCCACACCTCTAACATCACGCTTTATGCGGTATGGACAGAACACACATACACACTTACATTTAACTCGAATGACAATCGTTATCCGGGAAGCGTTTCTAGTGTCATCAGCGGACAAAGCGCAAGCGTTGAGCTTGATTACACAGAAGAATTTACGCTTAGAGATATCTTCAATAAGCCTGGTTATGAATTTGTTGGCTGGGTAACAGAAGCGCTTAAAGATACTGCAACAGCAGACAGCTTCAATACTGATGTCGCTGGAATTGCTGACGGCATGATCAAGAATGATGAAATTGTTTCTACGCTTACTGCAGTTGATGATGGAACATATAATCTCTATGCAATTTGGCGTAGCGAACCTGTTTCCTACACTGTTAACTATATGTATCAGTCGGTGGCAGCAGCAAGAGCAGGAACAACCAACCTTGAAACTGACTTTACAAGACATAGTTACACAACAACCAAAGAACATGCGGGAACAAAAATAGAGGTTTCGACCTTGTCTAACACTTTCATTTCTTCAAATCCAGCACTTAAAGCAACAATGCATACAAGCACAACCTCCAATAGTGACGGTAGCTATGTGGTTGCTGGTGACGGAAACTTGGTTATCAACATCTACTTCTTGCGCGGAACATATGATGTGACAATCAATATCGGCGCTGGTATTGACACAGTTACAGTGCTTGGAAATGCAAACTCTAATATAACTCCTACAAGCAATGTTTACAAGGTTTATTACGACGAAACTATAACTCTCAGCGCAACCACAAAACCGGGCTACACCAACCCTGTGTTTAAGGACGGCGAAGATATTGTTTCTTCCATGCAAATCAACACGAATAAGACATTTACAGTTAGTGCAACTCCAATAGTTGTCAACTACAATGTCGAAATCTATCAACAAAATGTTGATGACAATAACTACACAAAACTTGCAGAACCTTCGACTTCAAGTGGCACCACCGACACCTTTGTTGAGTTTGTGAAGTCCACATATGGCGTGACACTTAATGGCACTAAATTTGAATATACAGGATTTAGCTATAACGAAGATAAGACAAAAGAAGAAAATGGTGGCAATCTTGCAAATATCAAGATTGAAGGCGACGAGTCAACCACTGTTAAGCTTTACTTCGACAGACGCTCGTTCAATGTGACAATCGTTGGCGACACAGGAGTTGAGAGTTTTACAGGCAATGGCTCTCACATCTATGGTTCAACATTTGACATAACTGTTACAGAAGCAACAGGCTATGAGTTTGTTAGATGGACTGTGGAAGGCACAAAATTAGGCAACTTCAACGAAAATGTTATGAACCAAACAGGGCTTATTATGGGCGCTGGTGATGTGACTCTTAACATTATCACACAGCTTGAAACTTACACTTTAACAATCAATGCAAATGGTGGAACTTATCCAAGCTCAACCACTATAACGCAGGATTACGGCACCACCTACAAACTTCAAACTCCAACTCGTCGCGGTTATACTTTGGCTGATTGGACACTGAGCGGTGACGGCGATGGCTCAATCTCTGGTAATACAACAGACGGTTTCACTTTCACTTTTGGCGTTGGCGACAACACCTTGACCGCGGTTTGGAGCGAAAATTCTTACAACATCACTTTTGAAAATGTTTACAACTCATTCAATGTGATTGTGGCAGATAAAAATGGTGGAAATGCAAAAACTGTGACCATTCCAGCTAACGGCACAGAAGGTTCGCATTCCTACACAATCAATGTAAAATTCACTGATATTGTTGTCACCACTGACAACGGCGTTTCTACAACTCCAACAGGCGAAACCTACGCCGAACTTAAAGGCACAAATCCAACCAGAACGGGTTATGTGTTTGGTAGTAATGAACAAGTCAATGCCAAATGGCAAAATTTAATATATCTTCTGAAAGGAGTGTCAGAAGGAGCTTATCGATATTCTAAGTATTTTGATGTTTCGCAAACCAAGACAGGATGGTATTCTGATTCGCAACAGAATACTAATACCCGTGCCTACGCCTTCACACAACTTGCAGATGAAACCACTGTTACTATTAGTCTTAATTGGTTGCCAATGGTTAGCGAAATCACTTTGAGTGCGGAAAAAGAGGAAGGCACTTCAACCAATATCACAGCAACACACGAAAAAGTATACGCAAACTATGACGGCTCATCTTTATACGGCTCAATCTATGAGGACGGCAGAATTCATGAGCAAGTTTCTGGCAGTGCTGTCTATCCAACAGCAGAGCGCAACGGCTACGAATTCCTCGGCTGGTTCACAAGTGAGGGCGTGCAAGTTATTTCAGCGTCGGGAAGATTACTCTCGAACGTTTCTGGCTACACCAACTCTAACGGCGGTTGGGCTAGCACGAACGATATCACTCTTTACGCTCACTGGACAGCAAATAGGTATGAAATCGAACTCAATGTCAACACAGGAACGCTTGACGGAGATAGCATTATTGATTCTTCCGTTTGGGCAGAATTTGACTCACAAAATCTTTATGTTGACCAAACATCTACAACAACTGTAAATCCTACCGCTTCTAAGGTCGGTTATACATTCAACGGTTGGACAACAACTCAAAACAATTTAGACACTCTCTTTATAAGCGCAGAGGGAGAACTTCTTGCTCCATATACAGAGCTTGCTGGCGATGAGGTATTTGCATACTTCACAGTCAATGACTATGAAATCACGCTTGACTTAAATGCTGGCGGAGATTCTTCGGCAACGCTTGTTACAGGCGATGTGACGGTGACTGACAATAAGGTATATATCACCTATGGCACGAAGAATATCTATAACTCTATGGATACTTCTTCAAGAGTTATAGTTGCTCCTAAGGCAACGCGCACCGGCTATGACTTTATCGGCTGGGCAACAAGCGCAGACGCAACAGCTCTTAGCGAATGCGTTATCAACGCTAGTGGACAACTTATCAACAATTCCACATTCAGCGAAGCGGATACTCTATATGCAGTATGGAGAATAGGCACATTTGTTATCACCACAGATTTAACTGACGCAAAAATAATAGATTTCAGCATTACAGGTGATGCAACTGAGCAAGAAACTGATAATACCTATCGTGTAAACTTCGGCACAGAAGTGAGAATTGCCTTCAATAATATGCCAGGCTATTCCTTCACAGGCTTTGTAACAACTCCAAGCGGACTTGTTATCACTCCTAATGAGGGTGGTTATGAATTCACAATGCCAGCATATAGCTTTACACTTAAATTAAATTCGGACAACAACTTAATCTTAGTTAACCTTGATGCTAACGATGACGCTGGCGCAACAAAGGCTGATGCTTTAACCTATGACAAAATCTATATCGGCTACAACTCAAAAGAGATTTACGCTGGGCGCGATGAAAATATTTGGGAAAATATTGGCGGAACAATCACACCAACAGCACACCGTGATGGTTACACCTTCCTTGGTTGGTCGACAAATAGAAATGCTACGACAGCTGACGAGTGTCTTATTAACGCTAATGGTGCATTAAATTCTGACTTCACAAATGCCACAAATGACGGAGCAATCACACTCCATGCAATCTGGGAGAAAACAAGTGTTTCATACTCTGTTGAATACTACTTACAAAATGTTCTTGGTGATGAATATACACAAGACACATCAAGAACAACCCCGGGAACAGGTGCTGTTGACACAAATGTAACTCTCAGCACTTATCAAATTGCTATCAAAGGCTTTGCTTTTGGTAGATATGAAACAAACAACACAGATACCTCCTCACTCAACATTCGTGGTGACGGCCAACTTGTTGTTAAACTTTACTACACAAGAAATTCTTACACCTTAACAATCGATAAGGACAACGAAGAAGAAAATATTAAAGTAAGTGGTAAATATCAATCCACCTATACTTTACCTACGGTTACAAAGACAGGTTATACCTTTGCTGACTGGACAAAGGAAAGCGGAGAAGGTTCAGTAAGTGGAAATACCTTCACATTTGGCGCAACCGATGCCACTGTTAAGGCTAATTGGACACCAAAAATTATCAAGGTGACCTTAGACAAAGGCGAAGGCGACAGTGTAAGCATAAGCACAATCTATGCAAAATATGATAGCTCAACACTCTATTCTGACGAGGCTGGAAATGCTCCACTCACCACTATGCCAACGGCTAGCAAAGTGGGTTATGACTTTGACGGCTTCTATCTTGATGAAACCCTTGTAATCTCAAAAACAGGGCTTGTATCAACTTGGAAATATGCTGACGAAACAACTTTGACAGCACGCTTCACAGCACATACCTATACAATCACATATCAAGATAGCTATGGCAATCCAACACTATCTAGTGACACCTACACTATCTTAGATGAAATTGAACTTGCAACCTCTGAGCGTGAAGGCTATACTTTCCTTGGTTGGAGAGTTCTAGCTGATGCGGGACTCAATCTTGACGGCTCTACTTATTCTTGGACAACAAATGAAGAATTCCTTGTGGCTGATGATGAAATGACAGTTTCTGCTGGTAGACACGGAGATGTTACGCTTGTAGCTATGTGGCAAGAAACTCCATACACAATCACATATAATACTGACGGTGGTGACCTTATCGAGGCTCTTCCATACGATATCTTAGACAAAATTACTCTTCCTCTTCCAGAGAAAGACGGCTTTACATTCCAAGGCTGGCAAGCAACACTTTCAGGCGAAGGTAACTGGAATGAAGCTGTTCCTTATCAAAATGGAGTAGAACTTAAAGAGATGTGGGGCAATGTCACCTTGAAGGCTCTTTGGTCAGCAAGCACTGACACAAAATATACAATCAACATCTATTTACAAAATATCGACGGTAGCAATAAATTAAGCTATGGCGAAGCAGAAGAGCCAATCACAAGATATGGCACAACAAATCAAGCTCTTACAATTGTTGAAACCGAGTATGGTGTGCAAGTTACTGACAGCACAAATACATTCGAGTATAACTATTATAGTCAGGGCTTCCACTTTGACGATAGTGAGGCAAACACAATGAGTGCCACTATCGCACCAGACGGAAGCACCGTGCTAAGATTCTACTTTGCAAGAAACAATGTGACGCTAACAGTTAATGCTGGAACAGGCGTGACGGGCGTTGTGCCAAATGGAGCAACATCCACTGTATTTGGTGCTACACATGCAATTTCCGCTAGCTTAGCAAACGGCTATACCTTCTCTCAATGGACGGTGGCTGGAACAACTCCAAGCAAATTTACATCCACAGAAATGAATCAATCTATTGTTATGGCAAATGGCAATGTAACTCTCACTGCTGTTGCCACAACAGAGAACTTCACAATCACCTATGTTGATAGAGATGATATAACCGAAGAAGGTTACATCGTAACTGAGCCTATTACCTTAAAGGTTGTTGAACGCACTGGCTATACCTTTATGGGCTGGCGTGTTCGCGAAAATGCTGGTGACCTTGGAAATGGCTCATATTCTTGGACAGCAGGAGATGTATTTACTTCGGCAACTATCGACGCAGGAAAATTTGGTGATGTCACACTTGACGCAGTGTGGAAGGCTAACACCGTTTCTGTGACACTTGTCAAGAATGATGATGTTGGCACGGTTGACGAGAGTACCACATTACCAAATAACGGCACAATCTATATCACATATGACACAACTAATATCTATGCTTCAAGAACAACCGTAGCAGGGCATACAACATATCCTTATGAACCTGTTGGAAGCACAATTAACCCTACAATTTTAAGACGTGGATATAACTTCCTTGGTTGGTCAACAAATAGAAATGCAACTGAGGCTAGCGAATGCTTGATTGATGCAAGTGGTGCATTAAAGGCTAATTGGACAACAAGCGCAGTTGACGGTCAGACGCTCTATGCTATCTGGCAAGCAAAAGCTATCACTTTGACGCTTACAGGCGAAAATGCAACTATTGCTGACACAGAAGTTCATGTTCGCTTTGACGGAACTGTCATCTATGCAGATAGAAGTGACAATACTTTATCTTCACCTATCGCAAGTGTGACAGCATCGAAGTATGGCTACAACTTCACAGGCTTCACATACGACTCTCAAACGGTGATAAATGCAGGCGGAACAATCAACAATGTTTGGAACTATTCAGACACAGATTGCACATTAACCGCCGAGTTCACAAAAGAACAATACACAATAACCTATGAATATATCGACTCTGAGGGTAGAACTCAGACAACAACTCAAAACTACTACACTGATGACAACATCACCTTGATGACACCAACTCGCACCGGCTACACATTCACAAATTGGAAGGTTGCTGAAAATGTTGGTGATATGGGTGAAAAATTTGCATGGACAAAAGACGAAAAGATTAATTCTGGCTCATTCTCAACAGCAGGAAGATTTGGTGATGTTAGACTTGTTGCAGAATATGAGAACAACTCTTACACGCTTCACTATGACGCAAATGTGACAGGGCTTATCGGCGCTGAAAATGTGCAAACCGCAGAAGATTTTGAAACAAGCGTCACTGCAAAGTATGATGTTGAAACCACAATCGCACAATATGGCTACACACTTGCCGGCTATCATATGATTGGTTGGAACACAAGAGCAGACGGCGAGGGTACAACCTACACAGCAGGACAGGAAGTTGTGCTTAATCTTACAGCTACCGCTGGCGGAGAGGCAAAACTCTATGCTGTGTGGCAGATAGACAGCTTCAAGCTCACTCTTACAAAAGGCACTGACGAGGGTAGCGTAAAAGGTGTTGCAAGCGTAACTGCAACAGAAACGACCGGCGTAACGGCGAACGATGACGGCACTTACACCGTTGTCTATGGCACACAGGTTACTCTCAATGTGACCTATAACAATGGCTATCAATTCCTTAAATGGGAAGGTGGCAATGTTGTAGATAGTATATTCACGATGCCTGCACAAGAAACCACTTTAACAATTGTTGCTGGACCTATCGGCTATCAACTTAACTATCAAGGAAATGAGGGAACAATCAATGGTAGTGCGACCTACCCCGTTCCTGTTGTATTCAATGAAAATGTAACACTCTTAACTAAAGAAAAGGTGACCATTTCAAGACCTGGTTATACCTTTACTGGTTGGAACACGCAAGCAGACGGAAATGGCACTCACTATGACGAAGGAGCAACATATCACTATACAACAGTTGGTAGTGTCAGCCTATATGCAGAATGGAAAGCAAATGAATATACTGTGACCTATTATGCAAATAATGGCGCAGAAGATGAACAAACTCACACTGACACAACAAAGGCAGTGTTTGACTCTGAATATATCACTCTTCAAAACACTGTGACAAACTTCTCTAAGAAGGGTTACCATTTTGTTGGTTGGGCAACAAGACGCACGGAAAGTGAAGCAGGTTATGTTCTCTATAACGCGGGCTATGGCTTTAAGTATGAAACCGCTGACAACATCAACCTCTATGCTCAATGGAAAGCAAATCAATATACCGTTTACTACAATGCAAACGCAAACAACGAGCATCACTACGGCGTGGCAGAAGGCTCAACTTCTCCAACAGTGACCTTCTATGACCAAGAATTTACGGCAAGCGCAAATGGATTTACTCTTGCTGGTTACGCTTTTGACCATTGGTCAGAAAATCCTGACGGCAGTGGTGCTACTTATACCGCTGGTCAAAAATATAGCAATCTTACTGATGAGTATAATGGTAGCGTAACTCTCTATGCTCAATGGACAGCATTAGAATATGATATTACTATTAAAGACCCTAATGGTAGTCAAAAAGATATTAATTATCCAATAACTTATGCTGAAGAAAATGGTGACAAATTCTATCCTAATTATGTCAATTACAAGAAGACAGGTTGGAAACTCAAAGGCTTCTATATTGCAGACGCTGAGGGCAATGCCTCAACAACAATGCTTATTGACAACAAGGGCAACTTGATTCAAACCGTCAACTACAATGACGATAAGATTGTTGAACTTGGCAGATGGGTATATCCAAAAGACATCACGATTATCGCAGTGTATGACCCAAATCCATTCACCGTTACCTTCAATGTCAATGAAAGGCCTGACTATAAGACAGATAATGAACAGGCAAAACCATATATTCAAGGTCATGGTGCAAACGAATCAGTTGAAAAGACTGTTTACTATGACCATAGATATGACGGCGAAGACACCAACAGCGTTTACTGGCCAAGACCTATCTATGAGGGCTTCCTCTTCTATGGCTGGTCAACAAGAAACGACTACTTCATGCTCACGCTTGAACTATTCAATGAGTATACCAACAACAAATTTAGTGCTTTGCTTGGCGATAGCAGTGCATATACTTTCTCATATGTTTTAGGAACAAATGAAGATGACGACGAAACGGTAGAACAAGAAGCGATTGATTTTGTCTTTGTAAAAGTTTCGGCAATCGGAGAGAATTTTGTTCCTACTAATGATTGCTGGGCAAATATAGAAAATATCACTGACCTATTATGGACACGCGCTGATATAAAGGGCTCAGTAGAGGGTGAAGAGGCTGACATCGTTGAAGGAAGAGACATTGTTAAGCTTACAGCAGGTCAAAACCTCTATGCAATCTGGATTGGTAGAAATGATGTTCCTTACACTGTTTACTACTTACAAGAAGAAATCACACATAGAGATTTAGGTGAAGGGCATGAGATTGAAAAGACTGATGGCGCAGGCGGAAATATCACTACTTATCCAAACGTTAATGAATTGTTTGTTACAGATGGCGAAGAGAGATTTGTCAACTATGACGGCAAGACATATAGAGTTCAACAAGAAGTGCCTGATGTCAATGGTATCACGGCAGACGCTGTTGTCAACTATCTATCTACTCAGGAATATGCAGGATTTAAATATAGCACATATGAATTTGCTGGTGATCAAATCGATGTTATTGAAGGTGGCAGAACAATCATCTTTGCTTTCTATGCGCGTCAAAGCTATCAAATCACTTTGAATTCTGAAAACGGCGTTCAAAGTATGACGGCAAGTGGCACGGGCGTAACAAGAGTAGGCGAGACCAATGCTTACAATGTTATGTATGGTGCGGAGGTTACAATTTCTGCAACCGTAAAAACTGGTTACAACTTTGGTATTGACAACGATGACCTTGTAAAATGGTCACAGAGTGCAGTTGGCTCAACGGTTACTTTAACTAACAGCTACACTCCAACAAGCGGAAAACACACAACAATCACATCGACCTTCACTATGACCGCAACAAATAGAATTGACTTCACAATTTCGGCTCATGCTAACACCGACACAAAATACACAATCAAATATTACTTTGAAAAGGTGGACGGCTCTGATTATGAGCAAGATTTAGAAAACTATAAAGACGAGGTTCTTTCTGGCACAACCGACACTAATATTGATTACAGCGAACAACAAATCGAAATAAACGGCTTCTTGTTTGACCATTATGGTTCAACATCTACCACAGATACAACAGAGGGCACATCTCTCAATATTGATGGTGATGGTTCAAGAGTGATTAAACTCTATTACGATAGACGTGATGACATCAAACTCTCCTTGACAACAAACATTCAAGAGGCGTTGAGTGACATCTATATCACAATCGGCGACAATAGACAAGAGGGAACATCAAATATAAATGTGACCTACGGCACAAGCGTAACTGTTTCAGTCACTGTTAGAAAGGGTTACAGCTTTGACGGCTTCACCTCCTCTTCCTCACAAGTTTCAGAAAATGATGGAACGGCGTCAGATTCGACCTATTCCTATACTTTCGATATGCCTTATGAAGATGTGACAATCACAGCAAATATGCTTAGAAACACAAATACATCCTTCAATATCGTATATATGTTTGAAAGGTTAGAGGTTGAAGGCTTGACAGGTAGTGCAAGATATGAAACTCTGACAGCTCATCCACAAACAACCGGAAAAGGCACAACTGATGCTCTAATCACAAGAGAACTTCTTGCAGGACAAGATAAGATTATCTCAGAGGCAGGTTATGTATATGCAAGTGTTGGTAGTATGACAAGTGACGGCACTTTGAACCCTGTATATATCTCAGGCGAAGGCAACAGCACAATCTATGTTTACTACACACGCGACACTTACACTGTGACAATCAATTATCTATATAGTGAAGCTTCTCTCAACGATGGAACAATAACAGACGCAGAAATTCATGAAAGAGTTAGATTTGGCAAAAGCGTTGTTGTGACATATCCAACCTTTGACGGCTACAACATTGTGGATGCCGAAGGTGAGGACATCGCAGAAAAAGGCGAAACAATCGTTGTGAGCGCAGTGGCTAGTGAAAACATAAGAAATATCTATTATGACCCTATCGAATATACAATCGCTTACGAAGAAAACAACGGAACAATCACAACGGCGGGCGATAGCGCTTATACCATTGAAAAGGCTATCAAATTGCCTACCATTGAAAGAGCAGGTTACACACTAGATTATTGGTATGCAACAGAGGCTGTTGAAAACTGGTCTGTGGCAGAACAATTCCGTGACGCAACCATTCCAGCAGGCAAATTCGGCAATGTAACACTCAAAGCTGAATGGTCGGCGGGTAATAATAAAGTTACTTTCCAAGTTACTAACCTTAAAGTTCAAGGTGAAGGCTCTGCTACCTCTGGTGAAGAATACACAGCAACCTTATCGAAAGAGACAGGCTATCTACTTCCAACAAGCATAACGGTAAGTGTTGCTGGCAGTGTGCTTACAGCAGGCGAAACAACCTACACATATAGTAGCGAAACAGGTGTTATAACCATCGTTGGCAGTGCGGTTGTTGGTGATATTGTAATCACCGCTAACGGAGTTGCTGATAGATTTATGGTAACTATTAACCTTAATGACGCAAACTTCGGAAAAGGTAGCACAAATGCAAGCGTCAATATCACAACAAAGAACGATGTTGATGATACTACAAGTGCTTTAAGCGTATCAGGCGGACTTATCACTCTATACGCTGTATATAACGAAGATTACTCTAAACTTTACACGAGCGAAACTGGTAATGAATATGTCAGCCTTGCAGACTTCACAATAACAACGCTTGATAGAGAAGGTTATGATTTTGTTAACTTCTATACTGCAAGCTATGAAGCAGACAATGTTGCAAGCGGTGCTGTTGTGGTTACAGCTTCCACTTCTTTTGCAACTGCAAACGACACAACTGTCATCTATGCTTACTATACAGCTCATGTAATCACAATAACACTTGAAGCTGGTGAAGGTGCAACAGTAACAAACAGCACTGTCTATGTTAAATTTGACACTCAAACCCTTTATAGTGTAAACACAAGCGGAGTTTTAAGCGGAGAAGTCAATCCAACAGCAGCAAAGCCTGGCTATGACTTTGAGGGCTTTGTAAATAATGAGGATACTTCACTCATTTCAAATGCAGGTGCTCTTCTTAGCACTTGGACAATTGATAAACCTACAACGCTTACCGCTAAATTTGACACAATTCCTTACACAATCACATATTCAGCAGGAACGGCAAGTGGTGTGACACTTCCAAGTCCGGCAACCATAGAATATAACATTGAAAATGCCACACTCACTCTTGGCAGTGCAACTCGTGACGGCTATACCTTCCTTGGCTGGAATGTTCAGACCGCTGAAGAAGAAAGCAATTGGGCAGTCGATAACGGCGAAGAAGTGGACTATAAACAAGGCGACAAGGTTCAAGGCAAGTATGGCAATGTGACACTTGTGGCTGTGTGGAATGTAATTCCATACACAGTAACCTACACTCTCGAAGCTGACGAAAGCTTTGCAAGTGGCTTTGAGGCTACACAAAACTATGATATTGAAAGCGAAGAAAATATTTACGGCGTGACATCGATAACAAGAGATGGCTATACTCTATCATCATTCCGTGTTTTAAGTGAAAGCGTTGGCTCTTGGACAAAAGGCACAATCGTTGCTCTTGACACCGTGCTTGCTGGCAAGTGGGGAGATGTAGAGTTAGAGGCAGTTTGGACGGCTGGAAATAACACTGTGACGGTTAATATCTCTAATGCCACACATAACGCTCCTGGTGGCGTGACAAGTGGCGAAGAGCTTACTTTTACAATCACACCAAATGCTGGTTACGACTTGCCAACAACAATCACTGTTAATATCAACGGCAAGGTTATCACAAACACCGAAGAGAATACTTTCTATACATACAGCACCGAAACAGGCGTTGTGACAATAAATGAAGGCGTTATCAACGGCAATGTGATCGTTACAGGCTCAGCAGTAGCAAAGAGTTACAACATCACAGTGAACGGCGTTCATGCTCTTGTTAGAGTTGGAACAGAAGGCGAATATAAAACAAGTGCAACCTATAACGCAACAACAGGAATATCTTTCACAGTCTATGCTCAAGCAGTTAAAGGCTATGAGAATGTGACATTTACAGTAACTAGTGGCTCAGCAACAGTGAGTGCTCAACCTGAGGATAATGGAACATTCAGTGCGCTTATCTCAAACTTCACAGACACATTTACTGTGACCGCAACCGCAGTTGCGAAGAATAATAATGTGACCTTTGACCTTGAAAACTTAAATAGAGATGCGGGCGCAAACAATGTCAACACAGATGAACCATACACCGCAAAGATTAGTGCTGAAAATGGTTATAGTATTCCAAGCACGATTACAATCACAAACGGAACAGAACCGCTTGTAGCAGGTAAAGATTACACCTATAACGCTGAAACGGGCGACATTTCAATTAAGGCAAATGTCATCAACGACAATGTGACTATTGAAGCTAATGGTGTTGCTAATAAATATAAGGTGACCTTTGACCTTAATGACGCGCCTAACGGCTCAACTAAGGTTACAAGCGTGACAGTTAATGGCACCGCTCTCACAATCGCTGACGGCAAGATTGAGCTTTATGCAACCTATAAAGCAACCTATGCAACACTATATGTTCTAGGTGAAGATGGTGGTTACACTTCAATCGACTTTGAGGCATTTACAGACGCTATTTCAAGACTTGGCTATATCTTTGGTGGCTTCTATGAAGAAGAATTAGAGGTAAATGGTGATATTGAAAATGCCACACCTATCTCATCAGCGACCACGCAAGAAGTTTATGATCATAACACGATTGTCTATGGTTATTGGACGACAAATGACAATACAAGCTATAAGGTCATCCATATAATCGAAGGCTTCGGCGCTAGTGACGAAACTAATAAAGTGACTATTAAAAAGTCTGGAACCGGCGAAACTGACACATCTGTTCAGGCTGCACTCTTAACTAGCGAAGATTTTGCTGGAAAAGACTTAGATATCAACGGCTTCAACATGCCTGTTGTTCAAAATGTAACAATCAGTGCTGACGGGAACGCCACTGTGACTTACACATATACAAGAAAATCTTATAAACTCAATTTAACTTTAGGCACAGGCGTGGCAACGACAAGTTACGAAAGCGCAAATTCAGAGGGTCTAGCAGACGGCTATATCTACTACAATGACACCGTAACCTTGTCAGCAACTCCTGCGACCGGCTATGAAGCACCAATCACTTGGAGTAAGACGGCTGGCACAAGCACAACTCCTGATATTTCAGGTGATGAGTTTACCATGGCTGCAGGCGAGGCAAGTTACACCGCAACGGCGACTGCAAGCGAGTTTACAATTACCTTGAACGCAAATGACGGCGGTAACTTTGGAGATAACTTACCTACAACAACAAGCGAAGTGACATATAACGAACTTTACGGCGAAGCGCTTGTCGCTCCAACTGTGAAAGACGGCTATACATTTGTTGGCTACTTCACAACTCAGATTGTGGCTGATGGAGATATCTCCACGGCAACACCAGTTAAAGCAACAGATACTGTCGATATAATTGAAAACACAACTTTCTTTGCATACTACACAATCAACTCTTACACATTAACTATCAAATATCAAAAGGCAGACGGCTCAGAGATTGCAACAGCTCACACTGAACAAGTTAAGTTTGGCGCAACATATACAGTTCAGTCACCAGCAAATATCAGAGGTTACACACCTCAAACTGCAACTGTTACAGGCACAATGCCGGCAGAAGATGTGAAAATTACTGTAACATATTCACCTAAGACATACAACATCGTGCTTAACTCTAACTTCCCTACTGCTACTGGACTTCAAAATGTGACAGATACTAGCCTAACGGCAACTTATGACGCTAAATTCACATTCAAGACACTTGCAACCTTGATTTCTGAAAATAGTGTTTGGAATGTGGCAGGTTACACCTTCCTTGGCTGGTTTGATGACGCTACAAGTTCAAGTGCAACTCGCTATTCTGACGGTGCTTCAATTGATCCATGGAATTTCGACGGACAAGACACCTACAACTTCTATGCTAGATGGGAAGCTCGTGGCGATGTCACATACAAAGTAAACACCTATTTAATGAATACGGATGGCATTAACTATACAATGACAAGCGATCCTCGTGAAGGCTTTGCTAACAGCGAAATACTTGTAGATTATGACGGCTCAGGCAATCCAATCATCAACAATAAGCCATACGCATTCACAGGCTTCACATTTGACGGTGAACATGAAAGCGGAACTGACTTAGATACAGAAATAATTGTTAATGCAAATGGCACAACAGTTATCAATCTTTACTACACAAGACAAAAGGCGAATGTTACAATTGTGGCTGGTGAAGGCACAATCTTGACTGGCGCGCGAAGCGGACAATACTACTTCGGCTCACAAATAACCATCAATGCTGAGGTTACAAGCGGATGGGTATGGAACGGCTGGACAGTTTCTGGTGATAGTCCGTCTGATATTGTAATTGGACCTAACGGAGATCAAGAACAGACAATCACAATTAGCCTTGGCACAGTGACAATCACTGCCAATGCGACAAGAGATATCTATCGTCTTACAATCGACCCTAATGGTGGCGTCTATGACGGCGAAGTTACGGGAGTAGACGAGACGAGCGGATTACAATATGTAGAAAGAGCATTTGAAGCTACATATACTCTATCTGCACCTACTGGTAAGACAGGCTACTCATTCACAGGCTGGACAGTAACCGACGGCGATGGCAAAATCATCGGCTCGCTTGAAACAGGATTTAGCTTTAAGTTTGCTGATAGCGATGCGACTATCAAAGCTCAATGGAAAGCTAATCGTGTTCAAGTCACAATCAACGCAAATGACCTTACAGGTTCAACAAGAGCGGACTTAACTCTTACAACAAAGAATGATACAGAGAGTGGCACAAGTGGAACTACTGTTAACTTCACAGATAGCAAGCTCACAGTCTATGCGGTATATGACGGAGATTACAGCAAGTTATATATCGGCGAAGAGAGTGACAAATATATCTCACTTGCTGACTTTGTGAACGAAACAAGCATAACGAGATCTGGTTATAACTTCACTAACTTTACTTTAAATGGCGAAGTTATCACAAGTGGCACTAAGTTTGCAAGCGAAACTCCAATTGAGGTACTTGCCAACTGGACAGCAAAAGAATTCTATCTCACAATAGTTTCAAATCCTGAGGGTAAAGTGACAGTTGAAGTGCAAGACTTGACAGCCGAAGAGGATGGAAGATATAAGGTGACATTTGATAGCTCAGTTACCTTGACAGCAACTCCAAGCGAAGGTTACACATTTACCAACTTCTCTTCAAGCGGAGTGCTTTCAACGAGCGCAACTTATACCTTTAACTATATAACTGCGAACGATTTGACAATCACAGCAAATGCGACTGCTAATTCTTATAAAATCATATATAACAACAATGGCGGAACAGGAATTATAAGCGACACAAATGCAATTTATGATGTCGCAACAGAAATCTCAACAGGTGACGGATTCTCTAAGACCGGTTATACCTTGACAGGCTGGACCTTGACGCCTAACGGAACAACAAGCGATGTTAAACCTGTCGAGAGTCTTGGCAACATTTCTTCAAAGGGACTTTACAGCTTTGGCGGAAAAACTTACGCATTTAACCTTGCGACAAGCGGAAATGTGACAATTTATGCTGTTTGGACAGCAAACACATATAGTGTGACCATCGATGAAAAAGGCGGAAGCGATATTGCTGACCTTAGCGATGTTGTTTATGACGATGTAATGGCTATCACAGGAACTTCAACTCGCGCTGGTTATACCTTTGGTGGCTATTCCTTAGATGATGACAACACAAGTGATGTTCAAGAAGTTACCGAAGAGATGACAGGCGAGTATGGCGGACTTAAAGAATACCTACTTGGCGAAAACAAAGGCAGAGGTATCTATAAATACAACAATGCTTACTATGTCTTCAACTTGACTTCGGCACTTAACGGCTCTGAAACCATATATATCGTATGGAATGCTCATGAAGTCAATGTGACACTAGAATACTATCTTGAAACGCTTGACGGAGAGTTTAAGCTTGACAGTGACGAGGTATTCAAAGAGGAAAATCTTGGAAACACAGTAAATAGCACAACAGTTCAAAGACTTACAGGCTCAGAAGTAAGTATCAGCGTTGTGACATACGATGGCTTTACTTATAGCAGAGGCCATGAGGGTGAAGTTCTTTCCGCAACCGTTGACGGAAACGGCGAAACAACCCTTAAAGTTTACTACACAAGAAACACTTACACTGTGAACTACACAACTCCTCAGTTTGGTGTTGAAAGTGTGACAGTTACTGGCGCTGTGACTGCAAGTGGAAATACATTCAAGTATAACGAACAAGTGACAATCACAACTAACCTTAGTAAGGGCTACACATTTGGTAGATACACCTATGGCTCAGGAGATTCTGACTTCTCTGAACAAAATCCATATACATTTAATATTAAAGATAATATGAACTTTGATATCACTGTCAATGCTGGTGGAGCAACCTTTAAGGTAGCATACTATGCTCAAAAACTTGACGGAAGTGACTATGACCTTGTTGCAGGCGTAGATGACAAAGAATACTCAGGCAAGGTTGACCAACTTATCACTAAGGAAGTTCTTGAAGGTTTAGGTATTTCCTTTGAAATGACAGGATATCTATATGACCATATTGACGAAGGTAAGAGAATCACTGCTGACAATAGCACAGTTGTCGGAATTTACTTCAATAGAGATTACTTCACTTTGACACTCACGCGTGTTGCTGGTGTTAACTCACTCACAGCTGACGGCGATTATGTTGGCGAAGGCGTGGAAAGTGGACTTACAACAGCATACGAAGTAAAATTCGGCGCAAGCGTGACAATTTCCTATACTCTTGCAGACGGATATGCGTTCAAGAAATGGAGTTCAACACTTGTGACTAATGGCACAAGCGATCCTCTCTCTGGCACAGGCACAATTAACTCTATGCCAGCAGAAAATCTCATAATCAACCTTGAAGTCACACCTCTTCCAGCAGACTTTATAGTTGTCTTCATGTTTGAAACTTTCGCAGATGGCGTATATTCAAGGGTTGACGAACTACATCCAGACGGCGCAACACAAACGCTTGGCGAAAAGGTTGACGGAAACTATACCGTAACCGGCGAACTAATCGACAGTATGGATGATTATAAACTCAACACCTTTGAAGGCTTCACATATCACGACTTTGAGAAAAATGTGGTGGTGACAGCTGACGGAAAGGCTGAGGTAGAAGTATATTTGACAAGAAATCCTGTTACAATCAATGTGACCCTTGGCGCAGGCGTTCAAGACTTGACGCTCACTGTTAATGAAACGGCAGGAAGTGAGGACGGAGAAGCGGTTTATACATTATCGCAAAAATTTGATGCTGACGGCGAAATGGTAGTTAAATTCAATGCAGATGTTCAAATTTCTTGCAACTTACTACCAGGCTATACAAACATAACATTTGCGGGTGTGACAGTTTCAGGCGATGCATTTAAAGTTCCTGCAAACACTGTTAACCTTGTAGCTTCGGCTGACACTGTTGAAACCACAATTACCTTCCATGGTGAAGGCGGAACGCATAGCCTTGAAGGCGATGATAACACAACATACACTCAAACTGTTAAATATCTATCTCGCGTGACGCTCATGTCTAATGCGTTCACGAGAACGGGTTATGCTTTTGAGGGTTGGGCAACCGATGCAACTAAGGATAAACCACTCTTAGAAGATAGAGTTGTATATCATGACGGCGAAGTGTTTGAGCAATATGGAAATTATGAAAATCTTGACCTCTATGCTGTTTGGAGCAACAACACTTACACCATAACCTATAACGGCAAAGGCGGAAGCGTTGAACAAGAAGAGGGCGACCCAATAACTGAGATTGCACACGGCGTAGAAATCAGTTATGACACCGTGGTAACCTTAAAGTCGATTGACGAACTTGGCTTTAAGTTTATAGGTCGCACTTTCATCGGCTGGACAACTGACGAAAAAGGCACAACAAGTGAGGCTAGAACCGATGTTGCAAGCAAAGAAGAAATAAAAGAAAAGGGTATCTACCTTATTGACGGCATATATTATGCATACAATCTTGCATCAAATAAAGGTGACAATGTCATCCTCTATGCGGTATGGCGTGAACACACCTACACAGTAACATACAATTCTAACTACAAAAGTAAACACGCAGACGCGGAAGACGACACTTTTGGAATAGAAGATCCTTACACCTACACAGCTAAATTCAACGCACTTTCTGTTGATGCCACAGGCTTTGCTCTCACAGGTTACAGCTTTGATAGGTGGAACACTGAGCGTGACGGCTCTGGAAAATGGATAAAAGCGGGCGAAGAAGTTTGGAGTTTAACAAGCGTAGATAACGGCGAAGTTACGCTCTACGCTCAGTGGACAGCAAACGCTTACAACATTGCTTATAACGGCAATAGCGGAAGTGGAGCAATGACAGCTACTCCTGCTGTCTATGACAAGGTTGTAGAATTGTCTTCAAATGAATTTGTTAAACCTGCATATACCTTTGCTGGTTGGACGACAGTAGAAGACGGAACAACAAGCAATGCAACCTTAGTTACAGCTATTTCCGAAATCAAAACAAGCGGACTTTACTATATTGTCGGTGAAAACAGTGCGAGAACCTACTATGCTTACAATTTAACTGCCGAGGCAAATGGCACAGCCAATATCTATGCTGTTTGGACGGCAACATCCTATAACATCACATATCTTGCAAACGAAGGAACATTCGGTGCTAGCGTAGTAGGAGCAGAGGGCGAAGAATACATCTTCTCTTACACAATTGAAAACGATATTACATTCTTAACCGACATCTCACGCGAGGGCCATACACTTGTTGGTTACACGATAAGTGGTAACAGCACTTGGACGGGCGTATTCGGCGGAGAGGTGCTCTTTGAAGATTATACTGGATATACAAAAGGCACGCTCTACGGCGATGTTACCTTAGAGGCTAAGTGGAAGATTAACACTCATACGCTTACAATTAACTATGTTTATGGTGATGAAGACCATCCAAAACATGACGAGGTTATTAAATCATACACAGGAAACTTTGACTATGATGAGGAATACTCTATCACATCGCCAACAGACATCATAGGCTACTCATGCAGTGCGGAAGATGCGACAATCACTGGCAAAATGCCTGATAATGATGTTATACTTACTGTTGAATATTTTGCAAAAGAAATTACAATCACATTCAACTATATGGATAGCACAGCATCTCCTGCAACTAAGTTTGAATATGACAGTCTTGTTGTGAGATATGACTATGCGTTCTCGACGGCAAAAACTCCTGGCGATGACGGAAAAGTTGTAGGTCTTGTTAATGGCGATCGCGCTGGCTATGACTTTGCTGGCTGGTGGACAACACAAAATTATCAAGCAGGAACACAAGTTACAGCTGACTCCGTTGTAAACACCACATCCAACATTGTGTTGTTTGCTAAGTGGACGGCTAGAACAGATACATCTTACACGATTAACCTTCAATTTGAAGAACTTGACACTGAAAACTATTCAAATAATTCAGATTATGCAGAAACAATAAGCGCAGAGGGAACAACTGATGCAGTTCCAACCGAAGAGGCAATCTTAGGATATATCAACGAAAAATATCCAAATATTGTTGGCTTTACCTATGCTGATAAGTTTGATCAAACACCAATCAGCGTAAACGGAAACACAGTAATCAATGTTTACTTTGACAGAAACTACAACCGCTTAACTCTCACTGCTGACAATGGCATTGAAAACTTTGATATGGATTATGATAAGGCCGTTAACACAGGCTCTGTTGAGTATATAAGAGGGTCAAATGGTTCAAGAGAAGTTCGATATGGCACTACAATCGTGCTTAGCGTAACAGAGCGTGAAGGCTATAAGTTTACTTCGTATACAACAACAGGTATTGAAGCAGATGATATTGTGGACAACAAATTCAAAATGATTGATGGCGCGGTGACAATCAATGCTGGCGCTCAGGCTAAAACTTATGAGATTCACTATTATAGTAATTACAACTTAGAAGATGCAAACTATAAAACAGCAACAGGAACCTATGCTCAGGATGAAACGCTAAAAACCGCCGAAGAGCTTAGCTTTGAACTTTCTGGCTATGGCTTCCTTGGTTGGTCGACCTCTCGTGAAGGTGGCGTAGAATATGCAGGCGGAGCAAAATACAACATGAGCGGAACATATCAAGATGTAGTTGAACTCTATGCAGTTTGGGAAGCAGGCGCAGTAACGCTTTCCATCACAACAAGCACAGGTATCAACAGAAATAACATCTTAGTCTATGTAAATGACAGCGAAGAAGGTGTTTCAATTGACAATATTGGTTCGGTAAAATATGATGATGTCATTAAAGTCGATGTCACAAATGCAGTGATGGCTGGTTATAACTTTAACAATTTCGTTGTAAACAGTGAACCGCAAACGACAGAAGAAGCACAAGTTTACACCTTCAAGCTTGCAGGTGACACAACAGTAGAGATTAATGCAACACCTAAGACGGATGCTCAACTTAAAATTATCTATGCAACAAGAAATCTTGAAAACACCGAATTTGTTGTCGAAGATGAACAGATTATCGGTGGTCCAGATTCAGGCTTGGTAATTGCAACTGGAAGACCTATCACAGCTGAGTTTATGGTGGAACTTGGAGTTATTGACAGTGAAAACGGAGATGATAGATATGAAGGCTTCTATTACACATCAATAACCAACAACTTACAAAATGAAGCAAGCACGGCATTCACTGTTATCTACAATACTAATATTGCAGAGAGCGAAGAGGGAACTTATACGACAGTTTATATCTTGTATAGACGCTACGCAAGACTTCTTACACTCTCCACTGATGGCGAGGGCGTTGTGAGCTTCACAGCAACAGCGGAAGGCTCTCCAAGTAACAACGTGGCTCCTCAACCTGAAGCTAATCAATATCGAGTTGCCTTTGGAACAAGCGTTCGTCTCAGCCTTGACTTAGAAGACGGCTATGAACTTGACCGCTTTGAAGTTAGCGCAATCGAGGCAGTTGGCAATGTCGAAAATCTTGCAGGCTCCATCGACTTAATCGCTCAGGAAATCGAAGAAGGTGTAATTGGGTATTATAAAGATGCTGTGGCAGATGAAAATCTCCTCTTCACAATAACCAAAGACGAAACGGGCTATATTCTTGAAACAATGCCAAATTACAGTGTAAGCATCAAGGCAATAACAAAGGCAATTAACTTCACTGTTCAATACCATTCTAACTATGTCGCAGAGGGCGAAGAAACGGAAAAGATTTCTGAACTTGAAACCTGGACATACAATGTTGAAGAAACAATCAAGAATATCACTAACAGCACATTCGCAGGTTGGGCAAGAGCTGGCTATGAATTTGTTGGTTGGGCATACACCACTGACAGCGGAGTAGTATTCACATTTGCTGACGAAAATGACTTAGCACATAACTTCGACTACGAAACAATTGCAACTTATAACTTTGAAATCAATCTTTATGCAGTTTGGTCGGCTGGTGATGTCGAGTATACAATTAATTACTATAAAGAAAACTTGACAACAGGCGGATATGATGCTATTGGCGAGCCTGTAACTGGAACCGGCAAAACGGGTGTAACTATAACCGTTGAAAATCCAGAAGAGAATATGCCAGAGGGTTATGCTCTAAACAGAGAGATGTCTAACTTGTCTATTGTGCTTGCTCCAACAGGAAATGTTCTCAATGTTTACTATGACCTTGTTGAAAGCGTGCTTACAGTGACTGCTAAGAGCGAAAATATCACAAATATAACTGCAACAAGCAATCAATTTGAGTTTAGTGGCAATTTTGAAGGCGAAGTTTACACAGCAAGCGTTAAGTATGGCGCAACAGTTACACTTTCGGCTACCCCTGCCGAAGGTTATAAGCTCGGAGATTGGCGTGTTGTAAGTGGTGGCATTAGCATCACTGAAAATGCCTTCACAATGGGCTTAGTTAATGTTGAAATTGAGATTGATGTTGAATATGAAACATACATCTTGACATTCAACGGCAATGGCGGAACATATGACAGTGGTGATGGGACTATGGTTAGCACGCCATATACACAAGAATTCTATTACACACAAATAGACAACTTAACTCAAAACAAGTATAGTTTAGAGGGCTACACTTTTGGCGGTTGGTCAATCACCAAAGACTCCGAGCCTGAAACTTACAATGACGGCGACAGCTTTGAATATAATGTTGCAAAGAACCTTGAAGCAACTGCAATTTGGACACCTAACACAGACACTTCATATAGCATTGTTGTCAGTGTTCCAAGTGCAACAGAAGATAACGTTCTTGAAGTGACCGTTCCAATGACGGGAACAACAGCAAGTGAAATCACTGAGGATGAAGCTTGGGAAGCTCTCAATGATGCTCTTGATGACCTTGGCATCGAACTTCCTAGTGCCGAAAACGGCTTTACTTTTGACGGCTTCACAGAACAAACTCCAACAATTGGTGCTGACGGAGAAACAACTGTTCATGCAACCTTCTCACGCAAGAACTTGTCTTACACCTTCCGCACGGCAGGCGAAGGCGTTGAAAAGATTACAGTGACCTACTATTCTGTAACTGATAAGCAAGAAAAGAGCGTGGAAGTTACAACAAGCCCTGTAACAGTTCAAGACGTAGCATTTGGCGTGGATGTAACAATCACTCCAACCTTTGAAGAGGGCTATGAATATAACTTGATTACAGCTTACAAGCTTAATGAAGAAAGTGAAGAAGTGCCTGTAAGAAGCTGGTCTTTTGAAGAGACCTCAAACGGAGCAATCACAACAAACTCTGGCACAGAAAGCGGTTACATTTATGAAGTGAGGGCAGAAACTGAAACTTATAAACTTATCTATCATGAAAACTTCAAGGGTAGTGAAGTTACACAAGAGGTAGATATAACCTATCTTGGAAAGGTAACTATTGAAAGCGTATTTGCTCAAAATGGTTACACATTGACAGGCTGGGCAACAAGCGAAGACGAGCCATTAGTTAAAGTTTATGAGCCTAGCGATGTAATAGAAGTTTACGATGTGGCTGATGACCTACATCTCTATGCTATATGGGCACCTAATACCTACACAATTAAATATAACGCATATCTTGACGAAAGCGGAAACAAGATAGACGACACTCCTGCAACCTATGACGAACCTACAAAACTCAACGCTAACACATTTGAGAGAGAAGGCTATCACTTTACAGGTTGGGCGTTGTCACAAGGTGGCAGTGCAGATATCTCCACAGTTGAAACAGTGGAAGAAATCAAGACGAAAGATGAAAGCGGAATTTACTTTGTTTCAAGTGAAAGCATGTATTATGCTTACAACTTGGCAGAGAGCGGAAGTGTTTCACTCTATCCAGCTTGGGAGATTAACACATATTCTGTAAATCTTCATATCGATGAGGACAAGACTAAGACTATAAGCCTTGGCGAATTCGACTATGATGAAGAGGTTACAATTCCTGCATTTACCGACTCTCGCTTTACAGACTGGACGATTGAAGGCTATGAATTTAATGGTTGGTATTATTATGATAATAAAGTCAAGATACCTCTTAGTGTAAATGCGAGCGACACTCTAAAACTATCTAAACTTACAAAGGTTGATGGTGGAACAGTTGATATCTATGTTAACTGGACAGAGGGCGAAGTTGCATTCAAGATACTACTTCTATATCAACTTGTTGATTTAACCTATGACGAGAATATGGTGTCCTCTGATAACTACACAATGATTACAGAGATTGACGGAGAACCTCTCACAATGACATCAGGTTCAATCGTATCTCCTGAACAAATCTACAATAACTACATCCTTGAAAATGTAGAAGTTAAAGACGGATTTACATTCGATAAGGATGAAGGCTTACAAAGCATTGAGATTTTGCCAAACGGCTCAACTACTGTTAAGCTTTACTTTGAAAGAGATAGAGTTGACCTCTATGTCGTAGTTGGAACAGGCTTAGAAAGTGCAGGAGTTGTATATGCCGACACGAACATCACATATGTAGGTTCAGAAGAGAATGGCGAACACTACACAGTGCTTCATGGCGACAGTGTAACTCTTACAGCCACATCTAAGGCTGGCTACAACGATGCTACCTTTACAAGTGGCGATGTTGAAATAACTAATAAAACATTCACAATGCCATTAAATGAGCAGATGAGAGTGACAGTTAACGCTTCGGCAACTCCTAAGACAGACACACCTTATACAATAGAAGTATATTTGGCAGACCAATTTGGCGTCTATGGTGATGAGGCAACCTATGAGATAGAAGGCAAAGGAACAACCGATGAGGCAATTCCGACAAGCGACGCACAATCTATCATTGAAGAAGAATTTGACCTTTCAACCTATCATTATAGCGAATTCAAATATGGACAAAACGCAGAAAGTGAAGATGTTACAACAATCTTAGGCGATGGCTCTTCTGTAATTAAGTTCTACTATTTAAGAAATGAATACAAAGTGACTTATGAAGTGACTTATGCAGACTCTATTGACGCTCTACCTGTTGGAAGCGAAGTGGTATTCGGAAAGACGGTAGAAGCAACCTTCACAATGCAAGCAGGTTACACCTTTGACAGCGTTATCGCAACGCGTAAGGTTCCTGGCGAGCAAGAGAGCGAACTTAAAGACGAAGTATTAGAAGACTTTGTAACAGCAACTCCTGTCGAAGAAGGAAGCTTAACTTACAAGATTACCTTCACAATGCCAGCGTATGAGGTTAATATCAAAATTAATACTACGGCAAACACTGACACCGCATACACAGTTGTATATCATTATGAAAAGGTTACTTTAAATAATGAATACGATGAGGGTGAAACAGTAGATAAGGAAGGCACAACAGGCACGGTTATCACCGAAGAGATGATCGGCATGGTAGACGGAACCATGGTAAGTCCAAAAGAAGGCTTTGAATATTCAAGAAACGACCTTATCGATAACACGCAAATTGCTGGCGATGGCTCAACTGTTGTAAATGTATACTTCAATAGAATTAGAAAACAGATGCAAGTATCATATACTGACGACAACATGGGACTAAGCAACTTGCAAGTTAAAGTAAATGGCGTTGTCGTTGACGGCAATGAGGCAGAAGAAGGTTCAAGCGGTGTGATTATCACAACAAGAACCTACTCAATAGCATACGGTCAATCGGTTGAAGTAAGCTTTGACCTTGCTGAGTTCTTTGAGTTTGACGGTTTTGAAGTGACGGGACTTAATAAAGTTCAAACAGAAGATGAACCTCTCAAAGTCGGTGAATATAGAGAAAACGGCACGGTTGTCAACTATGTTCATGGCTTAGAAGATGTCAAGATAAGCATCACAGTGACAGCTATTGAAGTAAATTACACAGTTAAATACTTCACACAAAATGTCGTTCCTTATGAAGAAGCAAATGATCAAGTGGTTGAAAATTACAGTGAAGAAGCTGTGTTTGAAGCAACAGGCTCTGCTCTTATTAACAACAACTTGACAGCAGACTTCATTAAACAGACATATATTGACGCAATTAGTTCACTTCCAGATTACAATGAAGAAATATTTGTCGGAATGAACATTGCTTCGTATTGGTATAAGGCAACAAACAGCAGTGAGGAAGATATTACAGGCTTCATCACGGTTGCAAGTGACGGCTCGACAGTTATCAACATCTATATCAACAGACAGATAATTGACATCAACCTTAACCTTGACGACAACTTTGCAGACACCGAAGACAACATCAAGTATGTTTACGGTGACGAAGTTACAATCAATGTCTCAACAGAACCGGGCTATGATTTTGTGGCACTTAAAGTGAACGGCACGCCTGTTGAAAGCGGTTATGAAGTTGTAGAGGGCGAGAACAATGAAGAGATTGTATCTTACTCCTTCACAATTTCCGAAGAAAATATCGTGCTTGATGAAGAAACCAAGGCATACAAGATTGATGTTGAAATGACAAGTGTTGCAGGCGAAGCAGATTACACTATCAACATCTATCTTGAAAAGATTGAGCTAAATGGAACCTCTAATGTTTATGGCGAACCTACTGCTCATACACTCAGTGGAACAACAGGAACTGCTATTAACTATGAAGACTACTTAACAGCTCCTGAGGGTTACAACTTAGTGGATGTTAAATTTGATAGCGAAGTTAACGAAGAAGATCAACCATTAATCAATGGAGATGAGTCTAGCGTTATCAATATCTACTTCAACCTTCAAGTTATCTACTTTGAAATTGAGCTTACTGAGGGTGTTGAGTCGTTCAGCGTATCATCAAGATATGGCTCTCTTCAAGACAATGGTGCTGACGGACTTGTTCATTCTTATATGGCGAAGTATGGTGAAATATTGCAAAGCTTCAATGCGGTATTCAAAGGTGGCTTCACCTATCGCGGTATAAGCTTGTCGTTTAGAGATGAAGACAACGAATGGACAGAAGGCGAAATTCAACAAGATTCGCTAACACTTAGCTCTTACAGTTACAGCGTTCCAGCAAAAGAGTTCAAGATGACCTTGATAACAGAAGCTAGCGACATTATTATCTACTATGACCCTAATGACGGAAGCGCAGGCGTTTCAGAGGAACACTTCTATGGCGACTTAGTGACGATTAGAGATACCATGTTTGAAAAAGATGGTTATACCTTCCTTGGTTGGGCATTATCTCCTGAACAAGCAGAGCTTGGCGAAGAGGGCGTTGCTTACCGGGCAGGCGAAACACTAACCATCACTAATTCAATAACGCTATATGCTGTCTGGGAGAAAGCAACTCCAAATAATTGGTGGATTTATCTTGTGATTGGACTTTGCATACTTCTTCTCATAATAATTATAATAATTATTATCATTGTTACAAGAAAGAAGAAAAACAAAGAAAAACAGAAGATGGCTGCTAGATAAAGAAAGAACACCTTTAATCTTAAACGATTAAGGGTGTTTTTTTGTTTTCTAATCTTGCCGTCATCTCAGAAACCATACTGCACTCTTGCTCATTTTCGAAACACTTGTGGGATCCCGAAAAACATTTGTGTTTTTTGGGAAAAGGAATAAACAAACGACGCTGTCGCGACTTGAAGAGGGTTTGATTGATAATTCTGTCATCCTGAGCCGTGAGCGTTGGCGAGCGTGTCGAAGGATCTAAGAGAGTGCAGTTTGAGTTATAAACATCAAACATCCAAGCATTGCTTGGTCGAAGGGTTTAATCTTAAACATCCAACAAGGATTTATTGAGAGGATTTTTTTTGATAAATAAAGTCAACAAGCTTATTCAAAACTAAAAATTTCGTTAGGCGTAATTTTTAAGATTTTGCATATTTCAATTATTTGTTGATAGTTTAATTCAAAGACGCCATTTTCAAATCTACTATATTGTTGCTGAGTCATTCGTAAAATACTTGCAACTTCTTTTTGCGTAAGTCCAAGTTCTTTTCTAGCTCTTTTTATATTTTCACCAACCATTTTTGATATATTCATATAAAAAATATATCATTTAATGATGTAAAATATTTGACATACATCATTTAATGATGTAAAATAGTTTTGAATTTTGGAGAATTTGGGAGTTGTATATTAAAACACAACAAAGGTTGCACTAACAAAATCTGAAATATAAGGAGAAGTCACAAAGTTTATTTTCTAGACAGTTTCTTCTTCGATATTATCAAAAAGTGGGTCGTTAAAAAATTCTTTGATTGTTATGCCTATGCCTTGACAAAATTTACCAAGTGTTCTCGTGGAGCAAAACACATCTTTTGAGTTTAGGTAAGAGCTTAAAGTTGAAGTGGTCATAAAGCTCTTATCACAAATCTTGTTTACCGATATATTCTTAGATTTTATTAAATTAATCATCCTTAGTCTTATAGCTTCACACAATCTCATATTTGCTCCTAAATTCATTCTAGCATCGCATAAAACAAATTAGTTGACGATTAATCGTTAATTTGCTTGGTGTTATGACAATTCTATGATATAATGTGTTAACAGGAGGTTTTTTATGAAAGCGTGTGGTTTTATCGGACAGTTCGGCATAAACATGTCCGCACATATGGAGAAAATTTTGAAGCAGGATTTAATTGAGATAGCCGAAGAATTTGATGCTATTTATGTAAATTTTTATGGCGAGTTTTCAAATTTCGTGCTGAAATTTTTGCGAAAAAATATAAATAAAAGGTTGAAGATAATAGGTGTTCATGGTTATAACAATATTTACAGCGATTCAGAGAGAAAATATCTTGAAGGGCTTTATGATGAAGTTATAAAGATAGAGGAGTTTGATATGAACAAGCGGACCAATCAAATCATTTTAAAAAATTGTTCGCAAGTATTTTTCTTTGTGGATGAAGATAGGTATTCTGACGAAATTTTTGCCTTAAAAGAAGCAAGACAAAAAGCGGTGAGTTACAAAAACTATTTTAAATACATAAAATAAAAAATTTCGTTATTTTGTTTGATATTTTTTCGTCTTTGATATACAATATTTTTAGGAGGAATATATATGAGTAAAATAAGTGTTGTTCAATATGGCTGTGGCAAGATGAGTAAATATACTATGCGCTATGTGTTTGAAAAGGGCGCTAAAATTGTCGGAGCTTTTGATTGTGATGAGAAAAAGTTTGGTCTTGATATCGGAGAAATTATAGGTGACGGCAAAGAATATAACATCAAAATTCAAGACAGCGCAAATTTTGAAAAATGGCTGAAAAAGCATAAGGTTGACATCGTCATTGTCACCACTATGAGCTATATTAAAGATATGTATGAGCCACTTTTAATCTGTGCTAAGTGTGGCGTAAATGCGATTACCACCTCGGAAGAGGCGTTCTTTCCACAAAACAGCAATCCAAAGATATTCAAAATGATTGATGCTCTTGCCATGGAAAACGGTTGCACAATAACAGGCAGTGGCTATCAAGATGTTTTCTGGGGCAACTTAATCAGCGTGCTTGCAGGAGCTACTCACAAAATAACAAAAATTATAGGTAGTTCTTCTTATAATGTTGAAGATTATGGTATTGCGCTTGCTAGGGCTCATGGCGCAGGTCTTTCACTTGAAGATTTTGACAAAGAGATAGCTTCGGCTGACAGAATAAGCGAAGAAGCACTCAAAAAAATAATCAAAAAAGGCGAATACACTCCTAGCTATATGTGGAATGTGAATGGTTGGCTTTGCAGTAAATTAGGCTTGCATGTGACAAAACAATCTCAAAAATGCGTGCCACAAATTGCTAAGCAAAAGATGTATTCTTCCACCCTTGACATGACCATTCCAAAGGGCTATGCGACAGGAATGAGTGCAGTTGTCACAACGGAAACCAAAGAGGGCATTACGATTGAAAGTCAATGCATTGGCAAAGTTTATGACAAGACAGAATTTGACCGTAACGATTGGACGATTGAGGGCGAGCCTTCTACGCGTGTGGTCATCGATAGACCTAGCACAGTTGAACTTACCTGCGCGTCAGTGGTAAACAGAATTCCTGAGGTGTTAATGGCGCCAGCGGGTTATATCACAACTGAGATGATGCCTGAAAACATCTATAAACAAGAGAGTTTAGATAAATATCTCTTTGATATGGACGAATATTTGGAAGCAATGTCAGGCGGTTGTGAATGTCACGACGACGACTGCGACTGCAAGAAATAAGAAAAATAAAAAGCATTATCATTTTTGACAATGCTTTTTTCAAGTAAGTTAGATTGAAAATTGGAGGGTGTTATGTTGGTAACATTTGAAGGCGGAGAAGGTTGCGGAAAAAGCACACAAATAAAACTATTTGAAAGATATTTAAAAGAGAAAAATATTGACTATATTCTTTCGCGCGAACCGGGAGGCACATCGCTTTGTGAAAAGATACGCAAGCTCTTACTTGAAAATAAAGAGGACATGAGTGCAAAGACGGAATTTTTGTTGTTTTCTTCTGCGCGCGCTGAACATGTGGAAAAGGTGGTCAAACCTAATCTTGATGCGGGGAAGCTGGTTGTCTTAGATAGATATTATCATTCCTCTTATGCTTATCAGGGCTATGCTGGCAAACAAAACTTAAACGAACTAAAAGCAATAACAGAATTTGCGATATCAAATTGCAAGCCTGATTTGGTGTTTTTGCTAGATATAAGCTATAAAGATGGCTTCGAAAGAAAGAGTATGGATGAAAATTTGAAGAATTTAGACAGAATTGAGAGCAAAGGAAAAGCGTATCATGACGCAGTGAGAGAGGGCTATTTAAAACTAGCGAGAGAGGAAAAAGAGCGATTTGTTGTCATTGATGCCACAAAGAGCGTAGAAGAAATATCAAAAACAATCATACAAGAATTTGAAAAGCGATTTATTCATAAGATGAATATTATGGAAGAATATTTCAATAAGATTTCAAGCGGTGAAAAGACTTATGAGATAAGGCTTTATGATGAAAAACGAAAAAATATTAAGCGCGGTGATATGATTATTTTTCAATGTGATAAAAGAGAAATTCGAGTTTATGTAGACAACCTTTTGATTTTTTCCACATTTGAAGAAATGTTAAATTTTTTGCCTTGTAAAAAGTTGGGTTTTTCTACTAAGGCAAGAGCGCTTAAAGTTTATAATCAAATTTATCAAAATAAAAAAGCTTTAAAAGTTTTGGCAATAAAATTAAGAAAATAATAATATTAAAATAATAATATTATTAATAAATATAAAAAAAATTAAAAAAAACGCAAATTTTTATTGCGTTTTTTATTATTTTTTAGTTAGTAATTTTCTAAGTATAAATAAAATTAGTTTATTAATTATCCACAATTCCACATTTTAATTTTCAATATTTATTTTTAAATATTTAATTGCGCGAGGGAATTTAACTTCACAATTTAATTCTTCATCATCATTATTTAAGCTTAAAATTAAAGAATTTTCGTCACCCATAACACCAAATTTATCAAGCGATTTAAAGTTATATTTTTCATAGAATTCGTTATTTCCAAAAGAAATCACATAGTCGTAGCCAAGTTGTTCTGCAATATTTAGCCCTCGCCTTAAAAGATGTTTACCTAAACCTTTATGTTGAAACTTTGGCTCTATCAAAAGCGGAGCAAGGGTTAAGCCTACTGTTTTTGCAAGTTTATTTTTGGAGAATATCATAAGTCCTATTATTTTCTCTTCATTTTCAAGCACAAACGAAAGCTCGCTTATATATGAAGAGGAATCATAAAGATTGTCAAAAAATTCATCGTTTATATTAAAATCATGTAATAATGCTTTGATGTTTTGTAGGTCACATTCTTTTACATTTCTAATCGTCATATTTTCCCTCTTATAGTCCGAGAAGTAGGAAGAGAACAAACATGTTTTGAGCTAGATAGTAAAGTATGTGGTTGATATAGATGAATATCTTTTCGCCTCTTCCTCCAAAGTATTGCATGGAAAGCACAAGGTCGGAGAGCAAAAAGATGAGCATGCCACCAGCAAATATCCAAAAGATAGGCGAGTATATTGCCACAAACACAGTGAAGAAGAACATAAAGGTTAAGATTATGCTGTATGAGACAACTGCCCATTTAACGCTCCCAAACTCCATATTCATCTTTTTTGAAACGAGCATAATGGCAAGTGTGGCAAGTCCTGCAAGCACAAGTGCGACAGGTATTGCCCAGGCGAGCATAGAGGAATTGATTTTTAAAATATATAGAAGCGTGGCAGTAAAATAGAAGACATGTCCGACGGCAAAGGAAGCTGTGCCAGAGTAGAAATATGCGTTGTTATATTGAGGATACATAATTTTTAAATCTAACAGTATATCGCCAGCAAGTCCACAGACAAGCCCTATCAAAATCAAAATGCCTATTGTTGAAAAGCCGTTGATTTGCATGGCTAAGATGCCTGCAAATATGAAAGCCAGCGATGACAAGATTTTAAGCGTCAGTGAAAAGCCGGTGGCTTTTTCAGCTCTAAGCACACAGAAGGACACGCATAGAAGCATTGACAAAATAATAAATATAATTGAACCAACCATTTTATACCTCCTTTATGATGATTAGTTATTGTAGAATTCTAAGACATCGTTATACACTTCTTCTTTGTTTAATTCGTTTAATAGCTCATGTCTGCAATCAGGGTAGATTTTACAGCGTGAGTCTATATTGTTTTTAAGATAGAACTTGTTAAGCGAATTTATTTGTTTGCCTTTTGAACCAACAGGGTCACAAGCGCCAGCTATTATAAACACCTTTTTTCTGCCTATCTTATTCACACCAGCGTTCATTTTACTCATGTTGGTGAGCATGCTTTTATAGAAACTGAATGGGAAAGAACCACCACAAAATTCGTCTTTGCAATATTCTTCAAACACTTTGTTATCTCTTGTCAGCCAGTTATGATTTTCAAATTTTTTACCATAGTTTTTAATGCACATCTTTTCAATAAAGCCACCGCCAGATTTTTCATTTTTGAAGAAGGAAAGAAATTTTGCAAGTCCACTTCCGCTTTTCATTATGGAGCTTGAACCGTTGGCTGTGCCACAAAGCACGCACTTTTCTACCACATTGGTGTTTTGTATTATCGCTTGACTGAGCATTGAGCCGTATGAGTGACCGAAGAGATAGACAGGAAGCTCATAGGCGTCTTTTATTTTTTCTAGTATGATAATTTCGTCTTGAACGCTCTCAAAAAAGATATCTTTTTCGCCGTAGCCGTATTTTTTATCAATGGCGCTGTGTCCATGTCCGCGAAGGTCATTGGCAATCACTATGTAGCCATTTTCGTTTAGAAATTTGGCAAAGTTGTAGTATCTTAAAGCATGCTCCATCATGCCATGGACAATTAAAACGACAGCCTTTGGATTTTCCACATTGTCATAGACATAGGTGTGAAGTTTTAAGTGATGATAACCCTCTACTTCCAATATGTCATAGATTTCTTTTTTCTTTTTTGCCTTTTCTGTCACAGTCTCATTTTTAGTTTTTTCTTCTTTTTTCTTATTAGCCACAGCTTTTTCTGTCACTTTTTCGGTGCTTTTGACAGTTTTTTTTGTTTCCTTACTTTTTTTGCTAGCCGTTTTCTTTTCGCTTACAACTTTTTCCGTCTTCTTCTCACTTGCCGTTTTTTTTGTTTCATTTGTTACTTTTTCTTCTGCCATTTTTCCCTCCTTAAACTTTTTTGATGGCTTTTTGCCAACCGTCATAATATTTTTTGCGTTCAGCGTCTGTCATATTAGGACAAAACACTTCTTTTCCGCTTGACAACTTTATAATTCCGTTTTTATCAATTAATTTCAGCGATAGCATGGCAACATATATAGCACCCATAACGGTAGCTTCGCTTGTGCTACTTCGCACAACATCGTGGTTGAGCATGTCAGCAAGGAATTGTAACAAAAAGTCATTGTTGCTTCCGCCACCGTCAACAGAGATGTGTGAAAAGCGTTGCCCTTCCTTTTTCATTTCATCAAATACTGCCTTTGTATTATATGCCATACTCTCTAACATTGCGCGCACGATATGCTCTTTTTTGGTAGAGAAGGTTATACCGCTAATTTCCCCACGGGCGTCATTGTTCCAATAAGGTGCGCCTAGCCCGGTGAAGGCAGGCACAAAATAGACACCTTCGTTGTCAGGGAGCGACCTTGCCATATCGCTAGTCTTTTTAACATCATCATAGAGCGAAAGGTTGTGCTTTAAAAAATTAAGTCCACTGCAAGCGCTATAAATACTTCCTTCAATCGCGTATTCTGTTTCGCCGTTCAGTGAGGAGGCGACTGTGACTAATAGTTTTTCTGGCAACTTATCGATGTTTTTGCCGATGTTTGTCAGAATAAATCCACCTGTGCCAAAAGTCACCTTTGTGCTACCATAATTAACTGCACCTTGACCTATCATGCTGGATTGTTGGTCGCCGATGATTGAGCATAGCGGAGCGTCTAGAAATTTCTTTATCTTACCGAAATGACTGTCGCAAGGCAAGATTTTAGGAAGTGACGAGCGAGGAATTTTAAAATATGAAAGTAGCTCATCATCATAGTCAAGGGTTTTGATGTTCATAAGCATGGTGCGAGAGGCGTTGGTGACATCGGTGACAAAATTTCCTGTTAGCATGGTGGCAAGATAGCAATCTATCGTGCCGAAGCAAAGGTTATCTTGCTTTAAAAGCTTTTTGGCATCCTTGACATTGTCAATAATCCACTTCATCTTTGAGGCACTAAAATACGGGTCAGGAATAAGTCCTGTTTTTTCTTTAATCTTTTCCTTTATTTCGTTTGGTAAAGATTTCATATATTTTGTGGTGCGCCTACACTGCCAAACTATCGCGTTGTAGATAGGCTTGCCGGTTTCTCTGTTCCACGCGACCACTGTTTCGCGTTGGTTGGTTATGCCAACGCCAAGCAGTTCCTCTTTTTTTACCTTGTTTCTTGTAAGCACCGTCTTAGAGGTGGAGATTATGCCGTTTAAAATCTCTGTGGCGTCCTGCTCTACATATCCGCTTTTTGGATAGTATTGATGAAATGAGCGTTGATTGATATCGACAATTTTGTTTAAGTCAACGTCATATAGCACGCTTCTTAGGTTTGTTGTGCCTTCATCTAATCCTAAGATAAATCTTCTCATAAGCTCCTCATAACATTATTCTAACACATTCTAAAAAAAATAAGAAACAATTTGTCACTTTTTCTTTTTGTTTGACAAACATTTTTTATATAGTTAAAATTATTCAAAAGGAGGACAAATGATTTATGACGCTATAATTGTCGGTGGCGGAGTTGTTGGCACGGCAATTTTTAATAAGCTTGTTCGCATTGGTAAAAGGGTGGCTTTAATCGACAAAGCGAGCGATGTAGCGACAGGTGCAAGCAAGGCAAACAGCGGTCTAGTCCATGCGGGCTATGACCCAGAGCCAGGCAGTCTTAAAGCAAAACTCAATGTCAGAGGAAGCGAGCTTTTTCCCAAACTTTCTAAAAGGCTTCATGTTCCTTACAAAAGAATAGGAGCGCTTGTGGTTGGCGGAGAGCGAGAGATGATTGAAAGGCTGTTTGAGCGTGGAAAGCAAAACGGCGTTAAAAATCTTTCCATATTAAATAGAGAAGAGCTTTTAAAAATGGTGCCAGACTTAAAGGAAGGCAACGACTATGCACTTTACGCCAAAACGGCGGGAGTTGTCAGTCCCTACTTACTTACTATTGCGCTTGCTGACGAAGGTGTTTTAAATGGCGGGAAAGTTTACTTAGAAGAGGACCTTGAAAAGGTAGAGCGTAACGGCGAGATATTTAGGATAGCCACAAAGAAAAATGTCTTTCTTGCAAAAAATATCATAAACAGTGCAGGTGCTGGCTATAACGAAGTGGCAAAACTTTTAAAAAGCGAAGAATACCCGCTCACTTTTAGGCGCGGAGAGTATTTTGTCTTTGCAAACACAACAAAGTTAGATGTGCCATGCACTATCTTTCCACTGCCAACAAAACTTGGCAAGGGCGTTTTGATTACGCCGACAGTGGACGGAAATTTTCTTGCCGGACCAACAAGCGAGGACGGGGAAAATGTCACAAAGACGACCGACAACGGACTTAATGACATCAAAAATAAGGCTGGTTTGATGCTTAACAACATCAACTTCAAAAACGCCATTCGTGAATTTTCAGGTGTGCGAGTGATAAGTGGTGATGACTTTATCATCGAAAAAAGTCAAAAGCAAAAAGGCGTTATCAACCTTGCCGGCATCTGTTCGCCAGGCTTGTCGAGTGCGCCAGCGATTGCTGAATATGTGGCAAAGCTTTTAGGTTATGACCTCAAAGAGAAAGAGGGCTTAAAGGAATTAAAAGATTATTCTCTTTTAAAAAATCTTCCTATAAGAAAGCAGAAAGAGTTAATAAAACAAAATCCTGACTATGGCGAAGTGGTTTGCAAGTGCGAAAAAATCACAAAGGGCGATATTTTATCTGCACTCAATAGACCTCTTAAAATTCGTTCCGTTGACGGAATAAAGCGTAGAACCAACGCTGGCATGGGGGTGTGTCAAGGAGGGTTTTGCTTTACAAAGGTCGTTAAGCTCATTTTGAAGAGCAGAAAGATTAAATATGAGGAAGTTTTGAAAGAAAATCGCGGGAGCGAAGTGGCGGTCGGAAGTATTCGGGAGGTGGACAAATGGTGACTGATGTTTTGATTATTGGCGGAGGTCCTGCTGGCATGAGTTCGGCGCTTTCTGCCTCTGAAAATGGAAGTAAGGTGGTGATTGTTGAGCGTGACGGCGTGCTAGGCGGAATACTCAACCAGTGCATACACAACGGCTTCGGGCTTCACTATTTTGGTGAAGAGCTGACAGGTCCAGAGTTTGCGCATCGTTTCAGAAAAATGGTGGAAAAGGACAAAAATATCACAGTTTTAACAAACACCTTGGTCACCGACTTAAAAGAAAAAGTGGCGACTGTGCTTTCTAGAAGTGGAATTATAGAGATTAAGTTTAAAGCGTGCGTGCTTGCCATGGGATGCCGTGAAAGAACGGCGGGCAATATATCACTCAACGGCACAAGACCGATGGGCGTGATAACGGCAGGCTCTGCACAAAAGATGGTCAATATCGACGGCAAGATGATAGGCAAAGACATCGTCATCTTAGGCAGTGGCGACATCGGACTTATCATGGCAAGGCGGTTGACACTAGAAGGCGCGAAAGTGCATGCGGTATTAGAAATAAACTCCACATCAAGCGGACTAAGGCGGAACATTTTGCAGTGTTTAGATGACTTTAATATTCCACTTTACTATAACACCACCATATTCGAAGTGGTCGGACGCGACAGAGTTGAGGGCGTATATTACGGACAGGTTGACGAGCATTTTAACAAAATTGAAAGCACAAAGAAATTTTTAAAGTGTGACACCGTCATTTTGTCGGTAGGCTTAGTGCCAGATTTACAAATTCTTCCAGATTTCGAAATCAATCCAAAGACTAACGGCGTCTTTGTCAACGAGCATTATCAAACAAAACAGCCATGGCTTTTCTCTTGCGGAAATGTTTTGCATGTGCATGACCTTGTCGATAATGTGGCGCTTGAAGGAAAACAGGTTGGCTTGTTCGCTTCACTTTACGCGCAAAAGAAGTTATATGGTGGCAATTTAATCAAAGTTTCGCACTCAAAAGACTTCGCCTATGTCCTTCCATACACTCTCTTTGAGGGCGAGGAAGATGTTGAAATGAAATTTAGATTAAAAAACAAGATTGTCAGAAAGTGGCTTGTTGTCAAAAGCGAAGGCAGAGAAGTTGCTAAGAAATTTGTGCTTGCTGGTGTTCCGGGTGAAATGATGACAATGAAGTTTAACAAAAGTGGCGTAAAAAATGAAGTAGCTTTGGAGGTGCAATAATGGAAAAGCGAAATCTCACATGCATTATGTGTCCGCTTGGTTGTCAGCTCACTGTTCTAAAAGACGGGGACAATATAACGGTCACTGGCAACAACTGCAAGCGTGGCGAAGTATTTGGTAAAGAGGAAGTGACTTGCCCTATGCGTATTGTCACAAGTTCGGTCAAAACCGAAAAAGGTGTGCGTGCCTGCAAAACTTCAAAACCCGTGCCGAAATCAATGATTTTCGAGGTAATGAAAGAGATAGAAAAACTCCGCCTAAAATCTGTCAAATTCGGCGAAGTGGTAATCAAAAATGTGCTAAACACCGGCGCAGACATCGTGATAACCGCAAATGAATAAAAACACAAGGCTGACAGAACTGTGTGTGCAGAAATCAAGCTATGTTTTTTAGATCCTTCGACTACGCTCAGGATGACAGAAGCTCGCCTCTACTTGTCATTCTAAGCATAAGATGATAAATATAGACTTAAATTGATATGTTGAGTTATCCGTTATTGGTCGCGGGCGAAACATCTTTCTTAGTATCGTTTAATTATCTCATAAAAGTTCTATTTCTATGAATAGAGCTTTTTTGATAATTATTTTACATTTAAAGAGAAATGTGCTATACTTAAATAGTTTAAGGAGTTAAATATGATTGAGGAACAAATAAAAAAAGCCAATATTGAAGCGATTAAAAACAAGGACACGGTGGCGCGTGCGTTTTACAGCGTCTTGATGAATAAAATTTTGCTTGAAAGAATAAACAAGCGTGAAAAGGGGCAACTTCTCGAAGACGGAGATATTGCTTCCATTCTTCAAAAGATGATTAAAGAACTCGGCGACGAAAAAGAGAATTATCACAAAGCAGGCAATGAGGCGGAAGTTAAGAATATCGAACGCCAAATGGAAATCGCCAGCACTTACCTTCCAAAACAACTAACGCGCGAAGAGATAAAAGTGGAGATTTCTAAGCTTTCAGACAAGTCGATAGGTAATGTTATGAAGCACTTTAAGGCAAATTTCGCTGGACGCGTTGACATGCGCCTTGTGCAAGAAGTCTTAAAGGAATTTGTATGAAAATTTTTGCGATAAGCGACCTGCACCTGTCGGTCAACAATCCTAAACCTATGGATATTTTTGGTCCCACCTGGGAAAATTATATCGAAAAAATCTTTGATGATTGGCGCGCAAAGGTGACTTGCGAAGATATTGTCCTTCTTGCAGGAGATTTGAGTTGGGCAATGAAAATTGACGAGGTTGTTGCAGACCTAGATATGCTAAAAGACTTGCCGGGCAAAAAAGTGATAATAAGAGGCAACCATGACTATTGGTGGAAAAGTATCACCGCTGTCAGAAAGATATTGCCACCTAATTTTTATGCCATTCAAAACGATGCTATAAAATTTGATAATGTGGTCATCTCGGGAACTAGGCTTTGGAATATACCAGATTTAAAAAAGGCGACCGAGGAAGATATTAAAATATACAACCGCGAGCTTATCAGGCTGAGGCTGACGCTTGATAGCGCCAAAATGCTTCAAAAAGAGGGAGATAAGCTTGTTTGCATGCTACATTATCCGCCATATTCTTTTAAAGAAGAGGACAATGAAATCACCAAGTTAATGGAGGAATACAAGGTTGATGCTGTCGTATATGGACATATTCATGCATATTGTCGTCAAAGTTTAATACTTAAAAAAAATTCTGTCACCTATTATCTTACCTCATGTGACATCGTCAAAAACACACTTATTCCGATTGAAGTCTAAAAAAGTCGATATTTGCATGATTTTAGCGGGCGTAAATTAATTAAATATTATTGACAATTCTAATTATTATATAGTAAAATATGCAAATGGAGTTAGTATGAAGAAAGCTTTGAATATGAAAAAATTTTTAATGGTAATCTGTTGCATCTTATCATTTGGTTTTGTGCTTGCGGGATGCTCCACAGTGTCCATGATTAAAAATGATAGCAACGAACTTATCTATAATGGTAATGCGGGAGTCACAATCGGTGATTATCTCTATTTTGGCAACAGCTATAATGAAGTGTCCTCTCTTTCTGATATGGCAGGCTTAAAGGATGCAAGAAAAAGCTCGTATCTTGCGCGTGTTAATCTTGAAAACATCAATGCGAAAGGACAGAATTTTACACCAAACGGAGTAGAAAAAGTCAACAGCGAGGCTGTCGCACAAGAAAATCAATTTATGTTCGCGATTGGCAACTATATTTACTATTTAAAGCCAGATGTTCACCGCTACACTTCTGAGGAGGGAGCGTCATACCAATTTGGTTACTCTGTTTTATGCTCGGTAAAACTCAATGGTGATAAAAATCGAGAAATTTACACCTATCAAGGCGAAGTTTCTGAAATCGAAGTGCTTGAATATGACGGAAATTATTATGTTGTAGCTTTTGCTGGCGACAAGCTCTTTGCCACAAAATTAAACAACGGCAAAGGAAGCACAAAAGTTTTAGGCGAGGGCGTGTCAAGTGTTGCTATTCCAAAAACTCAGGGCGCAGAACTTGACGGCTACTCTGACGAGTGGAATGGCAAGATATATTTCACTGACACAGACGAAAATGACATTTCCAAGATTAAAGAAGTGGCTGTGACTGCTGGTGGAACAGAGGACGCAGAAGTTGTAGGCGACAAAAACGGCACAGTTTCATTTGTATATCGCCAAAATGACCTTATCTTCTACACCTATACCTCTGGCTCAACAACTCGAACATATTATAACAATGTCAAAGATTTAAGCGGTGAATATTATAAGAATGAAATCATCTTGGTTGACAATGAACACGAATTTTCAAGCGCGACAATATCAAATGTCTTTGTCCTTCAATATGGCACACCTTTTGAAACAATTGTATATTCCGCAAACAGCGCTATCTATTACAAGAACGCTAACAATGGGAGCGGAAGAGTGACTATTTCGGATGATGCAGGCAATGATATTTCAAGCGCGACTATTATGGTGGTTGACGATAGGCTTGCTTATCTTATCTCTTCAACGGGTGTTTTTGAAGTTGATTTCGCCGGTCTTACAAGAGGAAACGGAGATATTTCTTTGACCGCAACAAAGACGGTTGCAACAATGACATCTATCAACACAACTCTTTATAGCTATGACGGCGAATATATCTATTTCTATGCAGGCTTAGAGGCACTCACAGAAAAAGAGCAAGAACTTATAGATAGCGAAAAAGAGGAAGCAGGAATTGAAGTGAGCGAAGACGAGGAGGAAGATATAACCTCTCTTGATGATGGCACATATCTATATAGAGTTAGCATAGCAACATGTAACACTCAACTTCTTGGAGTTACAGATTACGAAGAAAGACATTCGTCATATGTTTACAAAAAGTAAGTGAATGGTTTAGCTATCAAGGCAAGATAAATTTTAGCACCTAATGTAGGTGCTTTTTTATTATTCATAATGTGTTTATAGGCTTTTTTACTCTTGCCTTTTTGTCCATTTCCATTTTTCTTTTTAATTCTTTTTGAACTTATACTTTTACCAATTTTCTTTCAAGATACACTAAAAGAAAAGATTATTCTTTTAATTTTTACATTATATTTTTTCTTTCAGTCAAAATTCGACAAAAATCTCTTAAAGACGACATAATGTAGGTATTTTCTTCTTTTAGTTTTGGCAATAATTGTGTTATCTTAATAATGTTTTGCAAGGCACAAGCACTATCTTGCAAGTAGTGCAAAAATAATAAGGAGAATGAAATGAATAAAAAAATTTATATAGCTGATATTGACAAAGACAACCTACTTGAATATTTTAAGGGGAAAGAAAATTTTGAAGTGGTCGGCTCGTCTAGTGACGGCGAAGAAGTGGTAAATAGCGTCATCAAACTTCAACCTGACGTGCTTGTTATGGAGGTCATGCTTTCAAAGTTAGACGGATTTGCTGTGTTTGAAAAAATAAAGGTGTTAAAAGAAAAGACGCCAAAAGTCATCTTTGTTTCTAGTCTTTCACACAGCGGTTTTGTCACAAAAGCTCTTCAAATGGGAGCAAGCTATTTCATGATTAAGCCGATAAACGCCGAAAATTTAGAAAGCAGAATAAACGAGATTTTGTCAAATAATTTAAGTCAAGAAAATAGGCAACTAGATGAAAAAATCTCTAATATTTTCATAAGCATAGGCATACCGGCGCACATCAAGGGCTATCAATTTCTTAGAGAGGCGGTTAAGCTTGCTGTCGAAGAGCCAGAGATAATAAGCTCTATCACAAAAAAGCTTTATCCAACCATTGCTGAGCGTTTTGAAACAAGTTCAAGCAAGGTTGAGCGTGGTATGCGCCACGCCATTGAAGTCGCATGGAACCGAGGTAAGATTGAAAACATCAATAACATCTTTGGACTTAAAATCTATAACCGCAACGAAAAGCCGACAAATGGCGAACTTATTGCCTTAATTGCCGACAAAATGCTTATGGATTGCTAATCTTTTTACAACTTTTTCACAAAATTTATAAAAGGGTATTGAAATAAATTAAAATATGTGGTATAATAATCTCAAACTTAGGAGGTTATTATGTCTAGTAAATTAGCAAAAGTATTGCTTATTTGCGCGCTTGCCGTTGTTTTGCCTTTATTTATTGCAGGCACGGTTATTGCTGTATACTATTCAATGAATGCTGTCACAACATTTGAGATTTATACTGACAGCCAAAATATAGAGGCGCCAACAATAACATCGGGCGCAACGATTGAGTATGATGCAGAGAATGGCTCATATCGTGTTATCAATGGGCACTCAAAAAACACCAGTGTGGAATATAACGCAGAGGGCTTCAATTTTGATTATTGGTTCAACGGTTCGAGAGAAGAATATGTCAAACTAATCGGCGACATTGAAAGTGCAACTGACGAAACAGTTAAAGAAGAACTTACTGCCGAGCTTGACGCAAAGAAGCTTTCTGATAGTGCAGTTTTCTCATTTAAGACAGGCGATTATGAAAACATCACAGCAGTGTTCAGCGTCATCACATATGATGTTGAATATAGCATTGTAAAAAATCCAAGTGAAGGCACACAAGAAACAGGAAGCAAAACTTTAACTTATGGTCAACCACTTGCAGAGGTATTTGGTGAGCTTGCAAACACACCAACACATGATTTTGTCGGCTTTATTGTAAACAACGATGAGTCAAAAATCTATACCAATGCAACCTTTGCAGTGCCACAAGAAGGAGAAAGCATCAAAATTACTGCCCTTTGGAAAGAAATTCCTTCCTTCCAGGTTAGATACTACAAGGAAGAGGCAATTGTAGAAACAAGTACTGAATTTAATAGAAACACCTACACTTCTCTTCAAATTGAAAATGCTATGAACCATAACACAAGCGGTTACACTGCAAAGTGGCTTCATAACGGAGAAGCTTTCACAGAAGTAACAGCGGACATGATTTCAAATCCAAACTATGACAGTGTAAATTACATCAATGTAGAACTTTCGGAAACACCAATCAATTACAACATTAAAATCACAGGCTCTGCTTCTGGAGCAACAGCAACTTATAGAAACAGCACAACTTTCACAGTTAGCGATGTGAACACAACAGCCTTTGACAGTGCTATGAATGCGTCAAACTGGACATTCAGTCAATATGATTGGGAGTTTAATAATTTTGTGTATAACGGCGATACCTACAAAACATCAAAAAGTCTTACAAATGCGATTATTTCCAAAAATCCAGACAGCGCACCAGCAAGCGTTATAAATGTCAATGTAAACTTTTCAAGAGTGGCAACAACATATACGTTTAATTTCTATGACGGAAACGAATATTTAGGACGATCAACAGCTACTGATATGGCAAGTATGGTTGATTTGCCAACGGATGCTCGTAAAAAAGGCTACCAAATTTCAAGAGCATATATAGGCGGACAAACGCTTTCATATTCAAATTATTCTCACTCATATTCTAACGGAAATGTAACCACCTCAGGCGGTTCAATCGTTCTTCCTTCAAGCGTGTTTACAGGAAGCACAGTAAAATCAATTGATTTAAATTATACACCTATTCAATTTACAGCCACAGTTTCAAGTAGCAATTACGCGGGAACAACCAAAATAGAGAATTTGACCATCCAAAACTATTCTTCAAAACTTGCTCCGCTATTTGTGGAAAATAATTGGGTTAAATATTTAAATATTCAAACATGGTCTGGAAAAGTTTCAGTAGGTAGCAATGATTTTAGTAGTGAATCTGCTTTATTTAACTACATTTTAGGCACTTATAGAGCCGGTCAACAAGTTACTTTGACAAGTGAAGTGACAAACAAGATAACATCCTTAACTATTAACGGAATAACCTATGAAGATGGTGTTAAAGCTAATGGCGAAGATATTGTGGACAATCCAAATCAATTCACTTTAACAAATTTCAACATATCAATAATGAATGAAAATGGTATATTTGCCATTGATTTAAACAGCACATTTACAGATGACTATGGGGTTGTTAAACCGGTTTCCTTTAGCTACGCTTTGAATGGAGATAGAAGAAGTTTTGCTCTTGAAGCTATGAATGGTGACTATTCAATTTATAATTTCTTAAACATTATATATAGTGGATTGCCAAATGATACAACAGCATTGACAATTGAAGATATAACACTGCATTTTGAATAAGTAGTTAAAAAAATAACAGGCATTTGCCTGTTATTTTTTTGTTTATTGGAAAGCGTCACTAAGTATAATGGCTTTTGATGAAAGAAATAATTATTCAAACAGTTAGTCAAAGCACGCAAATTCGTTAGAATTTATTAAAATTTTATGCTAATAAAGTTTTAAAATTATAAATTTATTATTTCAAAATAATAATGCATTAATTAGAAAAAGTAAAATATTTATTAGTTAGATAATATCTAATAAATAAAGTTTTTAATATAATTATTAATAAATAAAAAATGACATAAAAAAATCGCAATTTAATTGCGACTTTTTTATTAACCAAGAACTAATGGAACAATAATTCCGGCAATTACAATCAACAAGCAAACAAAGTAAAGCACCTTCCAAACCATTTGTTTTGGCTTAACATAACGCCATGCTAAAATCGAAACAATGATAATCATGATTGCGGTTGCAATACCTTGCAAAGCACTAACAGCAGTAGCGCTAACACCACAAGCAGATAAAATCAAAGCGATTGCATAGAGAATAGTTACAGCAACAATGGTCCAAAATGAAATTTTGTTAAGTCCCCACATTGTCTTTTTAGAAGAACTTGAAGAAGACTTTGAACTTGTTGATTTTGAACTTGACTTTTTCTCTGCCATACTTCCCTCCTACTTCTATTAGTATACAATATTTTAAACTATATGTCAATTATTTATATGATATGAATTACTAAAAGTGTAAAGTAAATTAACAAAATCTACATAAAAACTTTAAATTTACTTAAAAATTATTGCAAAAAATAAATTAATGTGTTATAATAAACAGCGGTTAAACCAACTTAGACGAATGCGCATAAGCTTGCAAGCAGTTACTTTTCCTCGTCTAAACATATTATAGATTTGTTGCGAATTCGTCGAATATTTGCATTGTTCGTAAGCAACGGCGTTCGCTTTCTCCTCGTCTTAGAGCACCGACGCTCTTAAAACTTTTACAATAACGATAAACATAAATAAATTTTAAATTAAATATGCACCCATAGCTCAACTGGATAGAGCGTTCGTCTACGGAACGAAAGGTTGGGGATTCGAACTCCTCTGGGTGCACCAATTAATCATTAAGTGAATTGTAAATAAACAATATTTATGTAGGAACAACACAAGCTTTGTGTTGTTTTTTGTTTTATGTTTTTTATAAAACAATATCTCCAAAAATGTTTAGTCTTATATGAATTTTGCAATAATCATTTTGGAGGTTAATATGTATTCATATAAAGGGGCGATAACTTTTGGACTTGTGTATATTCCGGTGCAACTTGTTGCTTGCATAAAAAACAATGACATAGGCTTTAATCTTATCGACAAAAAAACGATGAGCAGGGTGAAGTATAAGAAAACTTGCGTTGATTGTGACGATAGAGAGGTTAAAAACGAAGATGTTGTGAAAGGGTATCAATATGAAAAGGACAAGTATGTCATCTTCACCGACAAAGATTTTGAAAAGATTAAAACAAAGAAAGATAAAAATATCACAATTGAGCAGTTTGTTGATTTAAAAGAGGTTGACCCGATTTACTTTGATAAGGCGTATTACGTTAAGCCAACGGGCGGTGAAAAGGCATTTATGGTGCTTTTGTCCGCCATGGAAAAACAGAACAAGGCGGGAATAGCCAAGGTGGTTCTAGGCACAAAGGAAGCGCTTGTTTTAATTAGAGGAAAGGACGGCGTTATGCTTGTGAACACTTTATATTTTTATGATGAAGTGATGAAAGCGCCCGCTATTAAACAGGCAAAAGTTTTAGAGAAAGAGGTGTCGCTTGCGGTTTCGCTCATAGAAGAAATGACCGAAAAATTTAAGCCCGAAGTGTTCAAGGACGAGTATAATGTGAAACTGAAAAAGGCGATAAAATCGAAGATTGCCGGCAATGAGATTGTTGTTAGTGCCGAGAGAGAGGAGCCTGGCAAGGTTATCAATCTTATGGAAGCGCTGAAAATGAGTTTGAAGCAAGGAAAATTGAAAAATGACGCTTAGTGAGTATAACAAAAAGCGGAATTTTGCTGTCACCCGTGAGCCGAAGGGTAAGAAAGTTAAGTCGAAAAACAACCGATTTGTGGTGCAATTTCACCGAGCCCGCCGTGACCACTATGATTTTAGATTAGAAGAGGATGGAGTATTGATTAGCTTTGCCATGCCTAAGGGCTTTTCGTATGACAGCCATGACAAGAGATTGGCGGTGCATGTTGAAGATCATCCATTAGAATATATTAATTTTGAGGGCAGAATACCTAAGGGTGAATATGGCGCAGGCATAGCAATAATATATGACAAAGGACATTATGAGGCGGATGGAAAGATAAGTGACGGAATAGAAAAAGGCGAGTTCAAAGTCACGCTGTTTGGCGAAAAACTAAAAGGCAGGTGGGTTTTTGTTCGTTTTAAAGAAGACAACTTTCTTGCAATTTGTGAAGATGGCAAAATCGAAAAAGAGGCGCAAAACAAGTTACCATTTGATAATGTTTCTGTGCAACTTGCGAGCTTGACAAAGCGTGTGCCAAGTGGGAAAAATTACATCTTTGAAATCAAATATGACGGTTATAGAGTGCTTTCATATATTGAAAAGGGCAAAGTAAAACTCAAATCAAGGAATGGCAAAGATTTCACGAAGAAGTTTGCAGTAATCGCCGAAGATTTGGAAAAATCATTTAAAAATAAGGCTATTGTTTTAGACGGAGAAGTGGTTGTTTTCGATAAAAACGGGCGCAGTGATTTTTCAATGCTACAAGACAGCGTCAAAAAAGGGAAAAATAATTTTTCATATGTCGTATTTGATATTTTGGCGCTTAATGAGGACACTAGAAGCATACCACTTTTGGAGCGAAAAAATCTGCTAGAAGCCTTATCGAAATTTTTTACGCCAAATATCATTCTAAGCGAATACGTTTTAGGGAACGGCAAGGAGTGTTTTGAGGTGGCGAAAAAGTTAGGGCTTGAAGGTGTTGTTGCAAAAAAGATAGATTCAAAATATAGCGGAACGCGGAATGATGATTGGCTAAAAATCAAATGCTATCACAGGCAGGAGTTTGTGGTTGGAGGCTACTCTTTACACGGCGGTCAGTTGTCATCGCTCTTGCTTGGCTATTACAAAGGCGACAGTTTGATTTATATAGGAAAGGTTGGCACAGGCTTTTCCGAGAGGTTAAAAAGTGAGATTGAGCGTAAGTTAAGTAAGATAAAAACAAAAACCTCTCCTTTTTCAAACTGTCAAGAAAAAGAAGCTATATATGTTTTGCCAAAGTATGTAGTGGAAGTGCAATATGCCGAGATAACAAGCGCGAAACTACTTCGCCAAGCGAGTTTTATCGCCTTTCGCACAGACAAAGAGGCAAAAGAGGTTGTTTTGGAGGAAGAATGAGCGTTCGAGTTGGTGAAATTGAGATAACAAACCCTGAAAAAGTTTTATATCCTGAGCAGAATATAACGAAACTTGATGTTGCGCGTTATTATGAAGATGTGGCAAAATATATGATGCCATTTTTAGACAAAAGACTTTTGAGCGTCATAAGGTGTCATCATGGAATACAAGGTAAAAGTTTTTTCAAAAAACATCCAACAACAGAAAGGTCACATTTAAAAACCTTTTCATTTGGCACTGATGAAGAGGACTATTTTTATTTAACCAAAGAGTTAGATGTTGTCTATCAGGCTCAAATGGGAACTATTGAGTTTCATATCTGGGCAAGCAAGATAATCGCAGTTGAACAGCCTGACATAATGACTTTCGATCTTGACCCAGACAAAGACTTAGATATCAAAAAACTATGTGACGCCGTCATGAAACTTAAAGATGTTTTAGATAGTTTAAATTTAAAATCTTTTTTAAAGACAAGCGGTGGGAAGGGCTATCATATTCTTGTGCCGTTTAAAGCGAACTGCAACTTTGACACCTTTGAGAATTTTGCTTTAAATGTGGCGAAGGTTCTAGAAAAGACGCATCCGCAAACTTTTATCACGAATATAAGAAAGAAGGAGAGAAAAGGGAAGATTTTTGTCGACTACTTACGCAACGGGAAAGGAGCCACTTGTGTCTGTCCGTATTCTCTTAGAGCGCGCGAGGGAGCTAAAATTTCCATGCCTATAAGGTGGGAAGATTTAGGCGTTATTAAGCCTGGCGACGTCGACATTTTGAATTATAAAAATTATATAAAAAATGATGCTTGGAAAAACTTTTTTAAAAACAATCAAAAAATATATGAAAAATAGCAAAAAAACGCAAAAAAGTGATTTTTTCGGCTATTTTTTAATTTTTTTATTATATTTTCATAATTGCTTTTAATTTTTATTAATTTTATTGTATATTAAAAAAGGGGGAAGATATGGAAAAGTGGAATTTGTATGATGAAGATAGGCAAATCACAACAAAAATCATTGAAAGAGGGCAAAAGTGTCCAGGAAAACTTTGTCGCTTAACTGTCCATGTATGTATTTTTAATAAAAAAGGAGAGATGTTAATTCAACAGCGAAGTAAAACGAAAAAGTCAAAGCCTAATATGTGGGACTTGACGCTTGGTGGATGTGTTCAGGCAGGAGAAACCTCCAAACAAGCTGTCCAAAGGGAGCTTTTTGAAGAGCTTGGCATAAAATATGATTGCTCCGATGAGAGGGCATATTTTACCATTAACTTTGATAACGGTTTTGACGATTACTATTTGATAGAACAAGATATTTCACTAAAAAAGATTAAATTTATTGATGAGGAAGTTCAAAATGTAAAATGGGCGTCCGAGAAAGAAATCTTAATGATGTTAGGAAATGGTGAATTTATTGAATATTATCCATCTCTTATTTCTTTGCTTTTTGAAATGCGACATGGTCAAAGAGGAGCAATAAGATAAAATACATATAAAATATTAGGAGGGAAAAATGAAGGGGGTAATTTTAACAGCAGGTAAGGCGACAAGGTTGAGGCCGATAACCGATTGTTATGGAAAGGTGCTTGTGCCAATATATGACAAGCCAATGATTTTTTACGGCGTTTCACTCTTGTTTGGTGCAGGTGTGGATGAAATAGCGATAGTTTGTAACGAAAGCGACCGTTCCACTTTTTGTAAGTTGTTTTCTGATGAGATATATAAAAATAGAATATCATTTTTTGTGCAAAAGGAGGCATTAGGAACTGCCCATGCGATAAAGTACGCGAAAGACTTTGTGGGTGAGGATGATTTTGTTTTGCTCTTTGGCGACAATATCTTTGTGATGAAAGACATGCATACGCTTTTAAGCAAGGCAATCAAAGATAATGCTGGTTTGACACTTTTTGCAAAAGAGGTGCAAGATCCTCAAAGATTTGGTGTCGTTGAATTTGATAAAGATAACAATGTTATATCAATTGAAGAAAAGCCAGAACATCCAAAGACTAATTTTGCTTCGACAGGATTGTATGTCTGCAATAACAGGGCTATGAAAGAGATTGACGGTCTAAAAAAATCTCCGCGCGGGGAGTATGAATTTACAGATGTCATTGTCAAATATGTGAAAGAGAAAAAGGTTAAAGTTTGCCCGCTACCTAAAAAGTGTAAATATTTAGATACAGGCACATTCGATGCATTACTAGAATGTTCTAATTTTGTCAAAAAGTTTGAAGCAAAATATGGACTATTTGGATGCGTGGAACTTGAACTTTATAGTAATGGAAAAATAAACAAGAAACAATTTGAAAGGAGTATTTCCCATTACGCCAAAGATTATAAAGAGAGAATAATGAATAGCCTACAATAATTATCGAAACACTTGTGCTAGCAAATATTATGTTTTTGAAATATAAAATCTTGACAAAAAGGTCAGTTGGCGCGCTGGCTTTTTTGTTTTTCGATGAATGTAGTAGATTGTAGGCAAAAATAAGGATTAACTATCATAAACTTTATTTTGAATAAATGGTTGTTTGTGATATAATATTAAGTATCGAGGAAAGGAGGAATTATGGACGTCAGAAGGGTCGCAAAGTTTGCACTAATCAAGCTGGGCTTCAAGGTCAACCTCCTAGGGTTCTCCTATCTAACCTATGCTGTGGAGCTTGTTGTTAGTGAGCCAAAACTTATCTACAATTTACATAAAGATTTATACATAAAAATCAGTGAACATTTTAAAGTTGGAAGTGAGATTGCTGTTGACAGGTGTATAAGAAAGAGCATAGATGATACCTTTGAATGTCGGAGTCTGCTTGAAATAAATGACCTGTTTCACTCTAAGATTGTGGAGTTTGAAGAAAAGCCGACAAGCGGACAACTTATTGGTCTAATTGCTGAATATTATAATCTAGGCTTGTATAAATATGAGCCAGCATACAAAAAGACAAGAGATAAGGCTTTGGTGTGACAAAGTTTTTTTATTTTTAGTTAATATTTTTAAATTTTTCTTAAAAAATGGTTGACAAACATATAAAGGTTATGATAAACTTAAAAAGCATTGAGGGAGTTTAGCTCAGTTGGTAGAGTACCTGCCTTACAAGCAGAGGGTCATAGGTTCGAGCCCTATAACTCCCACCAAAAGAAAAAACTGCAATTTTTGCTCGTTTTCAAAACATTTATGGGCTCCCGAAAAATATTTATGTTTTTTGGGAAAAGGAATAAACAAACGAATGGTAAGCGTTTTGATATTATATTAAAACGCGAAATGAAGTGAAGTTTATGACGTAGCTTCGCCTTTTCGCTTGTTTTTTCTTTTCAGCGACCAAACGCAACTCGCACTACGTTGGCGAGTTGGTCGCTACTTTTTAGCATGGCTTCGTAAACATAAATTTTAAACTGCGCTTTTGCTCGTTTTCAAAACAAGTTTGAAAAGCATCGCTTTTCGCTTGTTTTTTCTTTTTAGTGACCAAACGCAACTCTCACTTTTCAAGAGCCCCCGAAAAATGCTTGTCATTTTTTGGGAAAAGGAATAAACAAGTGAGTGATAAGTTGTTTTTTATAAAACCACGAAACGGAACGCTGTTTGTGACGCCGTTGCTACTTTTTTAGAGGATTGTAAAATATATTTAATAAAATTTCAAAAAAGTGGAACCAAGTTAAAACTAAACTATATAAATGTAATTGTTAAATACAATCTCTTGCTTGTTTTTATCTTAAAATTGGAGTATAATAATGGCATGAATGAAAGACTAAGAGAGAAAATAAAGACTTTGCCGACAAATCCGGGCGTGTATGTCATGCGCGACAAAAAGGGCGAGGTTATCTATGTTGGAAAGGCGAAAAATCTTAAAAATCGTGTTTCGCAGTATTTTCGTCATACTGAAAAGCCAGCAAAGGTACAGGCAATGGTGGACAATGTGGACATCTTTGACTATTTTATCACTGTGAGTGAGCTTGACGCATTGGCGCTTGAAAACAATTTAATTAAGAGGTATCAACCTTTTTATAATATTCTCTTGAAAGACGGAAAGACATTTCCATATATAAAGATTGACATGAAAGAGGAATTTCCGCGCCTTGAAATTGTAAGAAAGATTAAGAATGACGGAGCGAAATATTTTGGTCCATATATTGCTGGCATCGACCCGCGTGCGATTGTTAAGACGATTGCTTCTGCCTTCAAAATTCGCTCATGCAGTAAGAAATTTTCCTCAGAAAAACACTTGAAGCGTGAATGTTTAAATTATTCGCTTGGGCTTTGTCTTGCGCCATGCACGGGCAGGGTGACAAAGGAAGAGTATATGGAAGAGCTTAAAAAAGTTATCAACTTTTTAAACGGCAATGATGAAGAGATTGAAAAAATACTGCTTGAAAAGATGATAACAGCGTCAAATAATGAAAATTTTGAGCGCGCGATAGAGCTTCGAGAGGCGCTCAAAATGGTGACAAAACTTAAACAGCGAGTGGTTGCGAACATGCCTAAGGAGGTTGACAAGGATGTTGTTGCCTATGTCACAGACGGGCTTAGTGGCGTTGTGACAATAATGGTTATTCGCGGAGGAAAGATTTTAGGCATTCAAAACTATGTTCAAAGCGATATAGACGAAAGCGAAACGGTGACAAATTTTATTACGCAATATTATCAAAACATGCTTCCGCCAAGCGAGATTATCACAAGTCACGAGGTGGATGACGAGTTAATTTCCGAGTATTTAGGCAAAAAGATAAGGGCAACTTCTAAACCTCATGGCATAAACCTAACACTTCTTCAAATGGCAAAGGAGAACGCCAAAGACTATCTTGAAAAGCACTTAGAGAAAGAAAAACTAACCTATAACAACACCCTCGGTGCGCTTGGTGCTTTGCAAGAGAAATTACAGCTTAAAAATCTGCCTAGGCGTATGGAATGTTACGATATTTCGCATATAAGCGGAACGAACAAGGTGGCGTCCATGGTGGTTTTTATAGACGGCAAACCATCTAAAAAGGATTACAGAAAGTTTAAGATTAAAACAGTTAAGGGTTCAAACGATTTTGCAAGTTTACAGGAAACTTTAAAAAGACGCCTAACAAGATTAAAAAATTGCGATGGCGAAAGTTTTAAGGAAAAGCCAGATTTAATCGTCATTGACGGCGGTAAAGGGCAACTTTCTTCCACTTATGAGATTTTAAAAGAGATGCAACTTGAAAACAGCATTGAGATAATCTCTCTTGCAAAAAAGTTAGAAGAAGTCTTTGTGGTGGGCGAAAGTATGCCGAAAATCTTAAAATATGGCAGTGCAGAGCTTAAACTCTTACAAAGAATAAGAGATGAGGCACACAGATTTGCGATAACTTTCCATAGACAGACACGAACAAAGGCGCAGACGGAAACGGAGTTAGACGAAATTCCAGGGCTCGGGCAAAAGAAAATCGCCAACCTTTTGTCTGCATTTGGAACTGTGGAAAACATTAAAAAAGCAAGCGTGGAGGAGCTTTCGCTTGTCAAAGGCATTCATCAAAGCTTAGCGGAAAACATTGTTAATCATTTTCAAAATGAGTAATTAAGAGGCATTTGTCATCTCAAGCCCTTTCGCTTTTTATAAAATCATCCACACTTAAAATTTTTTTGCCTATTCCAAATTTTTTTCTAAATTTGTTGGAAAAAGTAATTTTATTTGTTATAATGAGAAAAATAAGAGAAAAGAGGAGAATGTAATGTTTGATTGGATAGGGCAATTCTTTAAAGAACTATTTAATTTAATACCAAAAATAGTATATCTTTTATACACCTCTCTTGCCAGCCTCATTGATTTATTACAACTCTTATTTAGAAAGCTTGCAGGTCTTGATGTTTACTATGTGGACGGGGAGCCTGTCGGCGGTGACATTGTAACAAATTTTATTCAAGGTATATTAGGAATTGGCGCGGGCTATGGCGGAAGTGAATATGTCGATAAAACAAATTATTCTGCCCTCTCCACAGTTTTTTGGGCTTTTGTCATTTTTGGTTTGGTTGTTTGCTTTGTATCAACCTTAATCGCCATTGTTAAAAGCCATTATTCCTATAACGAAAAGTCGGCGAAAGGTCCAATGCCAATCGTGGCAGCTGCCGGCAAAGCTGTGATAAACATGGTGGCTGTTCCGGTCATCATAGTTCTAGGTTTATGGCTCAGTCAGGCAATTTTAACCGCGCTCGACGCAATAACGTCAACAAACTCTTCCGATATCGTTGCTTTATATGGCGAAGATAAGCAAGATTTGTTGAAGCCTGTCCAGTATAAGCAGAATGGCGAAACTGAGGAAACTTATCTATATTATGATATGTTTGGCTATACGGCTCAAATTCAGTATGGTGATTTAGTTTTAGATATAGCGGATATTGCCCAACCGGATGAGGAAGATATGGCGAGAGTGGCAGCACGGTCGCAGACCTATTCCGGCACAATATTTAAAGTTGCTGCATATAACGCCAATCGTATACGAACAGGTATGTATGTTGGCGATAATAACACCATTAAGCCTAATGTGTCGGGGTTTGAGCCATCGAATAGTGGTGGACAATTGTCTTTGTTTGGCAATTATGAAACTATTGACGAAGCGGCAGAAATGGTTGACACGGCTTTTGCAAATTTCTTGCATTTAAATGACACATACTCTTGTAGTTATAGCACTGATGGTTTTCTTGGGATTGATAAAGATAGATACTTTACACAATTTACCACAAAATATTATTCCTCTTTCTCAAAGTTTAATATAGGGCTTGTGTGGTATTACTATGACCTATGGAGTTTTAATTTTATAGTTGGATTTGG